>JAPLQT010000052.1:0-24595 GCA_026399515.1 Pseudomonadota bacterium
GTCGCTGCAAGACACTTGGATCGGCGACACATGGCGCGCACCAGGTGGCGCGGTGCTGGATCGTGCCGCGGGCACGGTATCGACGCCCTCCGGCGCCACCGGAACATTCGCCAGCCTTCAGTCCGCCTGGTCGGATATTCAGAAAGCCGTCAGCGGTGGCCAACTGACCGAGCTCCAAGCCGGCATGAACATCATCGCCGCCGTCAAAGCCGCCGGCGCCGACGCAAAAACCCTGGATGCCGCCATGGGCTGGCCTACCGGGCAGTCGAACAATTGGGCGACGGCGCATGGATTGCAGGCGTTTGCACAAGGCACGAATTACCTCACCAGCGACGGCCCAATCTATGCGCACGCTGGCGAGGAAATCAAGCCGCGCGCCTATGTCGACATGGATCGTTCGGCGCGCGATGAAACCAACGCGTTGCTGGCCCGGTTGATTGACAGCGTAGCCGATGTGAGCGCCGAAGTCGCCGAATTGAAAAAACCGATGGACGCCACGGCCACGGCGACGGAACGAGGAACGGCGCTCTACGAGGGTGTCTTGTTCGGCGGATTCTCGGAACAAACCCGGGCAGCGGGTACGCCGGCATGAGAGCTACCCCATACATTGCCATCAACACTACTGCGCCGCTGACCAGTAGTACGGTGGCTGAATCTCACGAATGCCGCTGCCGCCGGCAACCGGTCACTTTGACTGGCTCGTTGTCGTGCTTGCCCTGGTCGCCGCGGCGGCCATATTCATGGGGTAGCGTCGGCGTTGCGTGCTGAGATCCTGGTATGATTGGTGCGTCTGAGTAATGGGCGGCAGCAGCGTCCCGTCCCTAGGTTGCCTGAGCCGGGGCACCAGCGGAGAGACGAAGGGTGACCAATTCGGAGAACGAGGGTTTCTGCCGCGCTGATCAAGTTTGACGAAACGGAAGCCGTAAAGTAGACTCTGCCGCCTATGAAACATATCTCCAACAAAACAAGCGCTTTGATTGCCGGTATTCTGGCCGGCATGTCTGCGCCTGGGTCGGCATTTTCAACACCGAATTACCCTGCTCTCCGTGGCAATGATGTCGAGCGCATGCGGCAATCGGTATGTCGCGTCGGCGAGGACTTTAGCAAGGTAATGAATGCCGAAGCCTCCCATCCCAAGACAGGCGCATAAGCCGCCACAGCAGCAACAGCATCAGGTCATTGCCACCCAGTGGCAGGGGCCTTTGCCACCCCCTGAAGCTCTGGAGAAGTTCAACGCCGTTGTCACCAACGGTGCCGAGCGCATCGTCTGCATGGTCGAAGAAGAGCAGCGCCATCGTCAGAAGTACGAGAGCAATCAATTGGCGGCGATGATTCGGGATACCAGGCGTGGCCACTATATTGGCCTGGCCATCTGCCTCGCATCCATCGGTGGCGCGACTGCTATCGCATTCGCCGGCCTGCCATGGGAAATTGCCACTGCCCTTGTCGGCGTCCCAATCCTCGGCGTCATCACTGCGATCGTCAATAGCAAAACGAAGTAGCGGCGCCCTGCCGGTCTCGTAAATGTCCTTTCCGCGGACATTCTGTGCTTGGTAAAGGGGGTACTCAAACTGCGCCCCCCTTTGAAACGCGCGTCCGTGACCTATTTCGCCGCCACGCCGACGAATTCACGCCGACCATGACCGCCTTGGTGAAAATGAAGACCCTGTTCAGTCTCTTCCGGCCGCTTTCGAACGGCTTTTGCATGCCCCATCCTACTAGGAGCCAAACTAGGAGCGCCAATTCTCAGACCCCTCCAAACCCACTAACTACCTTGTTTTTCATGGGTTAATGGCGGAGAGGCCGGGAGTTTTGGCGGAGACGCAGGGATTCGAACCCTGGATCCAGTTTTTGACCGGATGCTCCCTTAGCAGGGGAGTGCCTTCGACCACTCGGCCACGTCTCCGAAGGGCGCGATGATACTCGCTTCCTGCCTCAACGGTCAAACTTAGGCGACACCCTGATCGAGGTCGAACGCCTTGTGCAAGGCCCGTACGGCGAGTTCCAGGTATTTTTCGTCAACCACCACCGATACCTTGATTTCCGACGTCGAGATCATCTTGATGTTGATGCCCTCTTCCGCCAGCGTACGGAACATCTTGCTGGCGACACCGGGATGCGAACGCATGCCGACGCCGACCGCGGAGACCTTGCAAATCTTGTTGTCAGCGGAAATCGAGCGCGCGCCGATAGTCGCCTTGACCCCTTCGAGAATCGCCTGGGCCTTGTTGTAATCGCCGCGATTGACGGTAAACGAGAAGTCGGTGGTGCCGTCGCTGCCGACGTTCTGGATAATCATGTCGACGTCGATATTGGCGTCGGCAATCGCTCCCAGTATCTGGTAGGCAATGCCGGGCCGATCGGGCACGCCCAGGACAGTCAACTTGGCTTCGTCGCGGTTGAAGGCGATGCCGGAAATAATCGGTTGTTCCATGGTGTTTTCTTCCTCGAAAGTAATCAGCGTGCCCGGGCCTTCCTTGCCCAGTTCCTCGAGACTCGACAGCACGCGCAGCTTGACCTTGTACTTGCCGGCGAATTCCACCGAGCGTATCTGCAAGACCTTGGAGCCGAGGCTCGCCATCTCCAGCATTTCCTCGAAAGTAATGGTGTTGAGTCGGCGCGCTTCGGGCACGATGCGCGGATCGGTGGTGTATACGCCATCGACATCGGTATATATCTGGCATTCATCGGCCTTGAGCGCCGCGGCCAGCGCCACGCCGGTGGTATCGGATCCGCCTCGGCCCAGCGTAGTGATGTTACCTTCGGCGTCGACGCCCTGAAAACCGGCGACAATGACGACCATATCGTCGTCGAGATCGGCGCGCATCACTTTATCGTCTATGCTCAGAATCCGCGCCTTGGTGTAGGCATTATCGGTGAGAAACTTGACCTGGGTGCCGGTGTAACTCTTGGCTTTGAGACCGAGTTCCTGCAAGGCCATCGCCAGCAGGGCGACGGTGACTTGCTCGCCGGTCGACACCATCATGTCGAGTTCCCGCGGATTCGGATGGGCTTGTATCTCCTTGGCCAACGCTATCAGTCGATTGGTTTCGCCGCTCATCGCCGAAAGCACCACCACCATCTGGTGCCCTTCCTTCTTCCATTTTGCGACTCGCTCGGCGACATTCTTGATGCGCGCCGTATTGGCGACGGAGGTGCCGCCGTATTTCTGAACTATGAGTGCCATTACCGCCTAGCCTGAAAAAGCCGTAATTATAGCCGATAGGCACGAATACAGGTTTGCCTATAATGGGATATGGTAAGCCGCGCGGCCAGCAGGATCCGGCTTGTATGTAATTCGTATATTGTCTATACTGAAACCAGCTATTTTGGTGTCATTCGATCAGCCTCTACGCTGTTGTTTGGAACGTTGTTATGAAAAGGGACATTCTCATGAAAAGCACTGAAAAAATTGACGCACGCGAGATACGCCGCAAAATGGGCATGAATCAGCAGCAGTTCTGGTCGAAGCTCGGCGTGACACAGAGCGGCGGTTCACGCTACGAGAGCGGGCGCAACATGCCACGCCCTGTGCAACAACTGTTGCGTCTGGTTCACGTGGAAAATATCGATATTGCGAAAGTCAGGCGCGAAGACTTCGAAGTTATCGAATATTTGAAGTCATACGAGCCGGAACAACTCAAGACCCTGAAAAAACTGGCTCGCGCAAAACCGAAAAAAGCGTAACAGCCTTTAGGCGGCTTTAGTTTCAGGGGCTGATTCGTACCTTCAGCCCCAGTTTCCGTGTTCTCGCCGCCAGCAACTCGAGCCATGCTTGTTGCAGCCGCGCCAAACGTGGCGCTTCAGGCTGCAACGACGGGCGCGCCAAGCCGTAAAGATGCACGCCATCCAGCCGTTCCTTCGCTTGCCCGAGAATATCCAGCCAGGCAAGAATTTCCGTCTCGTTCGGGGCAAACCCATCGAGAGCGAAGAAGCACGACTGCACCCAGGTCGGGCAAAGTTCGCCGCAATCCCGCAAGCGCCTGAGAACCCCAAGCGGATCGAGATCGACGTTGTTGATCAAGGCGATTCGCTTTCTGCTGCCCGCGTCCAGTTTGAACCACACCTCGCCGTTGGCTAGTCTGAGCTTGGCGATTCCCTGGCGAACCGTAGGTCTATCCACGAGGCTGCCATTGGTGATCAGGCGCAGTTTGATCCGCCCGAGCAGCCCGGATTCCGCCATGCAGCGCGTGACGACGTCTATCGCCTGAAGAAACTCAGGCGAACTGGTCGGTTCGCCGTTTCCCGAAAATGCGACATCCTCGATGCGGCGCGCGTCTTCCGGCACCCGCCTGGCCATGAAGTCGCCGTGCTGCAATTCCTCCAGCATGGTCCGCAATTCGTTTTCGAGCAGCGCCAGGTCGATCGATGGCGCGGTGCCGCGTGTCAGATCGGGAACCTGGCAATAGATGCAACGCCAATTGCAGGCATTATTGGGATTCAGATTGATGCCGATGGAAACCCCCCCGGCGCGGCGCGATACCACCGGATAGACATAAGTCCTGCTGGCGCTTTCGCGGCTATGGTCGGTGCTGTCGAGGAGGCCATGCGGCTCAGCCTGGGGGTTGGTCTGGTTCATCTTCAATAAGCGTTCTTGGGGTGGGTGATATAATCCGCTCTTATCCGGTCTTGCCGCAAGCCTTTCCAGAATATATTCCATGCAGATTACCCGGCGCCTCGAGTTCGACGCGGGGCATCGCATCCCCGACCATCAAAGCCAGTGCCGCCACTTGCATGGGCACCGCTACGCCATCGAGATCAGCTTGTCCGGCGATATCATCGAGTCGGATGGCCTGCCCATGAACGGCATGGTCATGGACTTCTCGGAAATCAAGACACTGGCGAAGCGGCATCTGGTCGATGCCTGGGATCACGCCTTCCTGGCGTTTCGCGGCGATGCCCCGGTGGTTTCTTTCCTTGCCACCCTGCCCGACCACAAGACAGTGCTACTGGACGTCGTACCGACGGCCGAAAACCTCGCCGCCATTGCTTTTGCCAGACTCGACGCGGTGTACCTCGATCACTACGGCAATCATCTGCGACTTGAACGGATTCGCCTGTACGAAACGCCCAATTGCTGGGCCGACGCATCGCGCCGGGACGTTTCCTGATCCTGAGGTCAGCGCCTTACCACTTCTCGACAAGTCCAGGGTTCCCTCCCCGATTCGATGATGCCTATCCAACCCCGGGGCAGCGGTTGCATCAATTTCGTTTTGCGAAATTTGATTTTGCAAATTGACAAAAACGCCTGGTCTCGTTCAGACTAGCGGCCATCCCTCAAGACTGTGCTTGGTCGTTACCCTGCGGCTGCTTTTGGGCGTAAAAGATACCGAGGTACTTTGTAACCATGATGAAAGACCCGCCAGTACTTGCCAGTCGCCCGCGCGCATCGCGCGCCCCGGTGGCGACCAAGCCACGTCAACTGAGCGCCGGCAAGGACCGCCAGTTCATTACCGCCCTGGCGCGCGGCCTGCAGGTATTACGCTGTTTCCGTGCCAGCGAACGCTATCTCGGCAACCAGGAGTTCGCCGAGCGCACCGGTTTGCCCAAGCCGACGATCTCGCGCCTCACCCATACGCTGACGGGTCTGGGCTATCTCGACTATTCCCCGTCATTCGGCAAATATTCGCTGGGAGCCTCGGTGCTGTCCCTATCCTATCCCTACCTGGCCGGACTTGACGTTCGTGACGTCGCGCGGCCGCTTATGCAGGAACTCGCCGAGCATGCCCAAGGCACCGTTTCTCTCGGCGCACGTGACGGCCTGAACATGATCTATCTGGAAATTTGCCAGGGAAGCCAGATGTTCCGTATGCACATGGCGGTCGGCTCACGCGTGCCGCATGGAACCACCGCGATGGGC
Source organism: Pseudomonadota bacterium (assembly GCA_026399515.1). Lineage (GTDB taxonomy): Bacteria > Pseudomonadota > Gammaproteobacteria > Burkholderiales > Rhodocyclaceae > JACRAR01. The sequence continues at coordinate 5,861 of JAPLQT010000052.1, forward strand.
CGCGCCTACCTCGCCGCCCTGCCGCCTGGCCAGCGTGTGGAGTCCATCGAACAGTACCGTGAGATCACCCCCAAGAAGGAATGGCCGAAATTGCGCGCCGGGATGGAGCAGGCGGTCGAGGATTATGCGACATACGGTTTCTGCCTGTCACTCGGGGATTGGAATCCAGAAGTATGGGCGGTCGGGACGCCGATGGTTTCAAGCGACGCTTCGCGCATTCTGGCCTTCAACGTCAGCGGACCGATTTTCAACATGACCCGCGCGAGACTGATCACCGACATCGGACCACGCCTGTGCGCGCTTCGCGACAGAGTATTGTCGGCTACTGGCGGAAATTTTTAGAATCCGCTCGTGCCTCATTCTTACCAATCTTGCCCCTAAGGAGAACGTTCCATGCTTGGCCAAATGATGAATACCTCCCTGATGATTTCCAGCCTGATCCGTCATGCCGACAATTATCACGGTGATACCGAAATCGTCTCGCGCCTGCCGGAGGGCGGCATACATCGCTACACCTACCGCGATGCGCATCGCCGTTCACGCCAACTGGCCAACCTCCTGAAAGCCCTGGGCGTCAAGATGGGTGACCGCGTCGGCACCCTGGCCTGGAACACTCATCGCCACTTCGAGATCTATTTCGGCGTCTCGGGCATCGGCGCAATCTGCCACACCATCAATCCGCGCCTGTTCCCGGAGCAGATCACCTATATCGTCAACCACGCCGAGGACGACTATATCTTCTTCGACATCACCTTCGCCAAACTGATCGAAGCCCTGGTTCCGCACTGCCCGAAAGTCAAAGGCTGGGTGGCGATGTGCGGTCGCGACCATCTGCCGAAGACCGAGGGTATTCCGAACCTGATGGCCTACGACGACCTCGTGAACTCGCACTCGGACGATTACGAGTGGCCGGAGTTCGACGAAAACACCGCCTCGTCGCTGTGTTATACGTCCGGCACCACCGGCAATCCCAAGGGCGTGTTGTATTCGCATCGCTCGACCCTGCTGCATGCGTACGCGGCGGCCTTGCCCGACGGATTGAACCTTTCGGCGCGCGATTCGGTACTGCCGGTGGTGCCGATGTTCCACGTCAATGCCTGGGGCCTGCCCTATAGCGTGGCGATGACCGGCGCCAAGTTCGTGATGCCCGGCGCCCAGCTCGACGGCGCCAGCCTCTACGAACTCTTCGAGCAGGAGAAAGTCAGCATCTCCGCCGGCGTGCCGACCATCTGGCTCGGACTGTTGCAGCACTTGCAGACCAACAAGCTCCGGCTGTCCACCGTCAAGCGCCTGGTCATCGGCGGCTCGGCGGCGCCCCCGGCCATGATCCGGGCCTTCGACGAGCACTATGGCATCACCGTGCTGCATGCCTAGGGCATGACGCAAATGAGTCCGCTGGGAACGGCAAATACCTTCAAGCTGAAACACCTCGCGCTTTCCGCGGAGGAAAAAGACAAGATCCGCGTCAAGCAGGGCCGGCCGCTGTATGGCGTGGAAATGAAAATAGTGGACGGCGAAGGCAAGCCGCTGCCGCATGACGGCAAGGCCTTCGGCGATCTGCTGGTCCGCGGTCCGTGGATCACCTCCGACTATTTCAAGAACGAAGGCGGAACTCCGCTGGTCGATGGCTGGTTCCCAACCGGCGATGTGGCGACCATCGATGCAGACGGCTATATGCAAATCACCGACCGCTCCAAGGACGTCATCAAGTCCGGCGGCGAATGGATTTCATCGATCGACATCGAGAATTTGGCTGTCGCCCATCCGGCGGTCATGGAGGCGGCGGTGATCGGCGTGGTGCATCCGAAATGGGACGAGCGTCCGTTGTTGCTGGTCATCAAGAAACAGGGCATGTCGGTCACCCGTGACGAGATGCTCGAATTCATGAGCGGGAAGATCGCCAAATGGTGGATGCCCGACGACGTCGTTTTCGTCGAAAGCCTGCCGCATACGGCCACCGGAAAACTGCTCAAGACCAAGCTGCGTGAGGATTTCCGCGACTACAAGCTGCCCACGGCATGATCCGACGGGGCGACGAACACTTTTCGCTCGCCCCGCTTTCTTCCACCTCCAACAGGGAACTTACATGCTCAAGCTCTGCGGATTTTCCGTCAGTAATTACTACAACAAGGTCAAGCTTGCCCTGCTCGAAAAAGCCGTCCAGTTCGACGAGGAGACCGTGTTCACCTCGCAGGATGAAACCATGAGAAAAGACTCGCCGATGGGCAAAGTGCCCTTCCTGCGCACCCGCCTCGGCGTGCTCACGGAATCGCAAGTGTTGGTCGAATACATCGAGGACGTGTATCCGGACCATCCGCTATACCCGACCGAGGCTTTTGCCCGCGCCAAGTGCCGCGAATTGATCGAGCATATCGAGCTTCATCTCGAACTGCCCGCCCGTCGCCTCTACCCGGAAGCCTTTTTCGGCGGCAGCACGTCCGACGAGACCAAGAAGGAAGTCGACAAGCTGCTCACCAAAGGTTTGCGCAGCGTGGCCCAGTTGGCACGCTTCGATCCTTTCATCGCCGGCAAGGAATTCACCCATGCCGACTGTGCCGCGTGGGTGCATCTGCCGTTGGTCTCGCAGGCCACCAAGAAGATTTATGGCCGCGACTTCATCAGTGAGATGTTGCCGGCCGCCAAGCCCTACCTGAAAATGATCGCCGAGCGGCCCCATGCGCAAAGAGTCAATGCCGACCGCATCGTCGCCTTCGAAGCGTTCCAGGCCAAGATGAAGAAATGAGCGCAACGACTCCCCTCATCGTCACCGAGATCAAGGACGGCATCCTGCGCGTCGAAATCCGCCGCCCCGACAAGAAGAATGCGCTGACCGGTCCCATGTATGCCGTGTTGGCCGACGCCTTCGAGGCCGCGGAACGCGACCCCAGAGTGCGAGTAGTATTGATTCATGGCCAGCCGGGAATGTTCACCGCCGGGAATGATCTGGCCGATTTCCTCGAGCATCCTCCGATCAACGATGATCCGCCGCCACCGGTGTTCCGCTTCCTCGAGGCGTTCCGAACGCTGACGAAACCCTTTGTGGCAGCAGTTTCCGGCGCCGCAGTCGGGATTGGCACGACCATGTTGCTGCATTGCGACCTGGTCTATGCCGGCGAGAGCGCAAAATTTCAGCTGCCTTTCGTCAATCTCGGTTTATGCCCGGAAGCCGCCTCCAGCCTGTTGCTGCCGGCACTCGCCGGCCATGCGCGCGCCGCGGAAATACTGCTGCTGGGCGAACCTTTCGGCGCCGCCAAGGCTGTCGAGATCGGCCTCGTCAATGCCGTCCTCCCGGAGGCCAGCGTGCTCGATCACGCCATGGCACAAGCTCGCAAGCTGGCGGCCCAGCCGGCCGCCTCGGTGCGGCTCACCAAGCAATTGATGAAACATGCCCAGGCGACCCTGGTCGAACAAACCATGCGTGAAGAAGGCCGGCACTTCAAGGCACGCCTGATCTCGCCGGAATCCAAGGAAGCGTTTACAGCTTTCTTCGAGAAGCGAAAACCCGATTTCTCCCGTTTCAATTGAAAGCGACAAGTCAAAGCCGATGAAGAAAACCTACAAATATTACTGGGAGGATTTCCCGGTGGGCAGCAGCCGTGAGTTCGGCGGTGTGACGCTGGGCAAGGACGAGATCATCCGTTTCGCGCGCGAGTTCGACCCACAACCCTTTCATGTCGACGAGGCCGCCGCAAACGAATCGGCCTACGGCGGGATCATTGCCAGCGGCTGGCATACCTGCGCGCTGGCAATGCGCATGATGTGCGATGCCTATCTGCTCGAAACCGCCAGCATGGGCTCGCCGGGCGTGGACAGCATCAAGTGGCTGAAACCGGTGCGCCCCGGTGACACCTTGCGGGTACGCTCCTCGGTAATGGAGTCGCGACCCCTGGAGAGTAAACCCCACGTCGGACTGGTCCGCTCGGGTTGGGAAGTGTTCAACCAGAATAACGAATGCGTGATGACCATGGAAGGCCACGGCATGTTCCGGCGCCGTCCGGCGGCATAGCGCATCTCCTGCGTATCAACATGTTAGGAAGCGACCAATGACCACGACCCCACCCGATCATTTCGAGACCCTGACCCTCGCCTCGTCGGAAGGGATAGCCCGCGTCCAGTTGAATCGTCCCGACAAGGCCAACGCCATGAACCTGGCGATGTGGCACGAGATCCGCGAGGCGTTTACCTGGATCGACACGACTCCAGAAGCGCGCGTCGCCATCCTGAGCGGCACCGGGAAACATTTCACTTCCGGCATCGACCTGTCCCTGCTGAGCGGCATCCATGCCGATATCGCCGATAGCTGCGATGGCCGCCAGCGCGAAAAACTGCGCCGCCTGATCCTCGACCTGCAGGACACCCTGACCAGCCTCGAACGCTGTAGAAAGCCGGTGCTGGCTGCCATCCATGGCACCTGCATGGGCGGCGGCATCGATCTGATCTGCGCCTGCGACATGCGCTATTGCAGCGCCGACGCAAATTTCTCGGTCAAGGAAGTCGATGTCGGCATGACCGCCGACGTCGGCACCCTGCAACGACTGCCCCGCCTGATCGGAGAAGGCGAGGCGCAGGCCATCGGCCTGGTCAACCGCTGTTATGCCACTCCCGGGGAACTGCAAGCCGGAGTCGGCGACCTGGCGCGGGGCATCGCCGGCAAATCCCCCTTGGCGGTGCGCGGCAGCAAGGAAATGATCAGCTATACCCGCGACCATAGCGTGGCCGACGGTCTCAACTACATCGCCACCTGGAACGCGGCGATGTTGATCTCCGATGATCTCGGTGAAGCATTGGCAGCAGCGGGTGCCAAGCGTCCCGCCAAATTTCGCGATTGACCACAGGAGTTCTCATGCCAAAATCAGAAATCGCCAGTCTCGACGCCCTGCGCAACCGTGTCGGCGAGGAACTGGCCGTCAGCGACTGGCTGGAAATAAGCCAGGAGCGCATCAACCAGTTTGCCGAAGCCACTGGCGACCACCAATGGATCCATGTCGATGTAGAGCGCGCCGCCAGGGAATCGCCGTTTGGCGGGACCATCGCCCACGGTTACCTGACCTTGTCCCTGCTGGCCAAGTTCTCTCAGGAAAGTATCGCCATCGGCAACATCAAGATGGGCGTCAACTATGGCCTCAACCGCGTCCGTTTCACGGCACCGGTGCGTGCCGGCAAGAAAGTCCGGGGCCGGTTCACATTGGCGGCCTACGATGAAATTCCGGGCGGCGCCCAGCTCACATGGAGCGTCACGATGGAAGTCGAGGGTGGTGAGAAACCTGCCTGCATCGCCGAATCGATCTCACGCTGGTACGTCTGACCATCTGAAACTACGCCAGGCGGTATAATGCGCCGCGCGCCGGAAGCGTGGCAGAGTGGTCGATTGCACCGGTCTTGAAAACCGGCAAGGGGCAACCCTTCGTGAGTTCGAATCTCACCGCTTCCGCCAAGCTCAACTCTGCCGAAGTTCAATAAAGTCCGACAAGCCCGCTCCTAGCGGGCTTTTTCATTAGAAAACCATTCCAGACAAGTCTACACAAGTTCATTGCCAACCGTGGTAAAACCGTGGTAGAAATCGTGGTAAGGAGTTACCACGTTTCAGGAGTTACCACGATGGCCGGAAAACTGAACCTGCTGACGGACACCCAATGCAAGAACGCAACCAGCGAAAGTAGCAGCATCCGCAAGCTACACGACGGCGGCGGCCTCTATCTCTGGGTATATGCCGATGGATCGAAATACTGGCGCCTGCGGTACTGGCTGGCCGGTAAGGAGAAATCACTCTCCCTCGGGGTTTATCCACGCATCAGCTTGAAGGACGCGAGGAAGGCCAGGGACGAGGGACATAAGCAACTCGACGCGAAGAAGGATCCATCCGCCGAGCGCAAGGCGGTGCGGATTCGGGAACGCATGACCGCCGAAAACTCATTTGAGGCCGTAGCGCGGGAGTGGTACAAGAAGCAGGTCCACACCTGGGTGCCGACCCATGCCGCCGATGTACTGCGGCGCCTTGAGATCAACTCGTTTCCGTTCATCGGCCGGCGACCCATCGCCGATATAGAGGCTCCCGAATTATTGCTCATGGCCCGCAAAATGGAAGATCGGGGAGCGTTCGACTTGGCCCATCGTGTCCTGCAGGTCAACGGACAGGTTTTCCGCTATGGCATCGCGACCGGTCGTTGTTCCCGTGACATTACCGCGGACCTTCGTGGTGCCCTGACGCCTCACAAGGCGAAACATCAACCATCTGTCCGGCCGGAAGAACTTCCGGACCTGGTGCGTGCAATCGCGAAATATGAGGACATCGGCGACAGGAAAACACGCCTTGCACTCCAGTTGCTGTCCCTGGCCTTTGTTCGCACCAATGAATTGCTTGGCGCCGAGTGGAATGAATTCGACTTCGAAGAAGGTCTCTGGGTCATTCCCGCTGGGCGGATGAAGATGAAGACCGAGCACATCGTTCCACTCTCAAAGCAAGCCGTGGCGGTATTGGAAGAGATGAAACCGATTGCCGGCGACAGTCGCTTTGTATTTCCCGGCAGGAACAACGCCACGCCGATGTCTAACAACACCATGCTTTTCGCCCTCTACCGTCTGGGCTACAAGGGAAAGATGACCGGCCACGGGTTCAGATCTGTCGCGAGCACGATCCTTCACGAGTCGGGATGGAACAGCGATGCCGTTGAGCGGCAGCTCGCGCATTGCGAACGCAACGAGGTGAAAGGCGCCTACAACCGCGCCGAATACCTACCCGAGCGCCGAAAGATGATGGATTGGTGGGGTGACTACATTGAGGCAGTCGCCAGCGGTGCAAAGGTGGTGCCGTTCAAGCGGGTGGCTTAATGGCAAACCCAACGCTCAATGAAAGTGCGATGAAGCTGATCACCAGAGGATACCGATACTGGGATGACCAGGAGAAGCTGCTCGATGAGATGGCATTGGTACAGACGTTCTTCAGATCCATCACTGTCCAAGACGTGAAAAACGCGATTGCTGAATTTGAGCATTCAACAGACCCCGAGGAACGATGGAATGCGGCGAAAGCCATCATCGCGTATTTTCGGTGGCGCTGGCGGAATGGCGATGCCGGCGTCGCCGGCCTGGATGCTCTTGTACTGTCGTTCGCGAAAGGCGCATTCGTGCGGATTGCCGGCGCGCGGCTCACTTCCGGCGATAAAGATGATGGTGAACTACTCCCTGCTTGGTGCAATCCAGACATGGCATTCGGCTGCAAGCGACCCAATCATCGAGTAGCCGAAGACAACGACATACGCGACATCACCCTAGCGATGTGCGTTGAATACCGTAGGCGTACCGGAGTTGAGATTGCGGAAGCCAAGAAGGGCGCTGCAAAGATGTTTGGTGTTTCCTTGGCTGTTGTCGCAAAGGCGATAACACGGGGAAACAAAATTGGCTATGGCACCAGATTTTCCCAACTCTCCGAAGTTGACCTGAAAGCCGAGGTCGACGATTACTTCGAATCGAAGAAGGAAATAACTACACGCTAGTTCTTTCCTATTTTCGCAATCAGACTGCCCCCATTACCACCGTAATACGTTGGGATGGAGGGCATGATGATCGAACCGCAATTCAAGTATCTCAACTTTCGCCAAGTCGCTGAGTACCGCGGCATCAGTATCTCAACCTTGTATGCCGATGTCGCTGCTGGCAGATTTCCGGCCGGCGAGCGCCTGGGCGCGAACACTGTCCGCTGGCGTTCTGACGTCGTTGCTGCTTGGCTCGAAGAGCTATCGCGCAATTCGGCGACGCTCGCCGACGAAGCTACGAAGAAAGCAAAGGACCGCGCGCGCCTTGCCGTCGAAGGCAAGCGCCGTAAGGCTGCCGAGCGTGCGTCAATGGCCGCCGGGGTCTCGGCATGATCCCCGCCGCGACGGGATCGCCACCCAGAAATAAAAATGGCGAAGGAGGCACCAACCGCAAATTGGTCCTCCCTCAGTTCAAAACGCCCACAAGCGAATTCTCGTTCAACAGCAGACACCAAGTCAAGGATGATTTGCTATCCGCTGCTGTTCTGACCAAGTTGCTGCGGGAGGTTGGATTCAAAGCAACTGTTGTTGAAGTTGATCCCGGCAATGTTGTTGGCCAGATCGGGAGTGCGTGATGGCCCTATATCGCAAGATCGCTCCCCCCATTTGGAATGACGCCAAGTTCCGCGAACTGTCGCTCTATGGAAAGCTGATCTTCTTTAACCTCATCACGCATCCGAATCAGACCTCTCTGGGTGCAATGAGAGCGACGATACCCGGGCTGGCCTGCGAACTCGGAATGGATCTCGAAGCCTACCGGGTAGCCTTCGAGGTAGCCTTAAAGCTTGGCTTGATCGAATACGACGAAAAAGCCACCTGCGTGTATATCCCCAACTTCGTTCGATACCAATCGGCCGAGTCGCCGAACACGATAAAGGCATGGGCAAAGCAGGTGGAGTGGATACCTGAGTGTCACCTGAAAACCCGCGCCATTGCAGGCCTTGAAGCCTACGCCCAAGGCTTAACCGAAGCCTTCCAGGTAGCCTTCCGGGTAGCCTTCGGGGATGCCTGGCGGGCAGGCTACCCCGAATCAGTGAACAGTGAACAGGGAGTATTAAAACCTCCTCCTACGGAGGGCGCTGCCGCGCCGGCCGCAGTCGATCCGATATTTGGGCATGGCCTTTCTCTCTTGAAGGCGAAAGGGTGTACCGAGAAGTCGGCGCGGAGCTTTCTGGGATTGATGCGGAAGAACCACGGCGATGCATTGGTGGTTGAGGCAATCGGCAAGGCAGAGTTGGAGGACATTTCGGACCTTATTCCATGGCTACGCAAGTACATGGAATCGAAGCCCAAGATCTCCGCCCCGCGCCGGCCTGCTCATGAAGACTTCTCCGCCCGGGAGTACGGGCAAGGAGGTAAGTTGTGATCCTCGATTCCTTGAAGCATGAACCCCGCGTTGCCATATGCGAAACGCACGGCGACTACACGAGTCGTCATATCTTCAGCGCGATCTGGTCTAAGTGCCCCGTCTGTGCAGAGGAAGAGAGAGCGCGGGCGAATATCGAAGCGGAAGCCAGAGAACGGCAAGCGAAGCTGGATGCGTGGCAGCGGCGCATCGGCGAAAGTGGAATCCCCGAACGGTTTCATGATCGCACACTGAAATCGTACAAAGTCGAAAACGAGGGGCAACGCCGAGCCCTTGAGTTCGCCACTGCCTATGCCGATAACTTCGACGACGTTCTGGCGACCGGCCGCAATGCGATGTTCATCGGCAAGGTCGGTACCGGAAAGAATCACTTGGCCGCCGGCATTGGCCTGCGAATCATGCATCGCGATGGCCGCACCGTGCTGTGTTTAACGGTGATGAGGGCGATTCGCCGCGTCAAGGACACTTGGGCGCGCGGAAGTACTGAGAGCGAGACGCAAGCGATTGCGGCGCTCACCGATCCCGACCTGCTGATCCTCGACGAGATCGGCGTGCAATTCGGTAGCCAGACCGAGAATCTGATCCTGTTCGACGTGCTGAACGAGCGCTACGAACGGCGCCGGCCGACCCTGCTGTTGTCGAATCTGGAGTTGACGGACGTTCGCGCCTACCTGGGCGAACGAGTCTATGACCGACTCCGCGAGGGCGGTGGAGAGGTTGTCGTCTTCGATTGGGAAAGCCATAGGTGCGCATCGTGAGCAAGGCGCCGACCCCTGACCAGGTGGATGCCGCCATGAGGTTCTACGCCTCCGGCAGCTTGACGCCGCCCGCACCGATTGAGCATCGGGACGACGCCATTGCCCTCGCCATCGACTTCGCAGGACGACATGGGGTTTGCGCTGCCAGAGCCACCGCGGCTGCCGACATCTGGTACCGGACGTTCCGCGCGCGTGCACGCGCGAGGGCCAAATGATGCCGATACGGCACGTTCCGCGCGCACGCGCGCGAGGGGGCGGCAATGACCGACCAAACCCTCACCCCCGAGCAGTTGGCGATTGCGCACGGTACCGCCGTCGCCGAACTGTGCCGGGAAATGATCCTTCATCTGCACGATCGAATCATTGCGCATGCCTCAATCGTCGAAGCAGCCGGCGAATACTTCTCAAGCGTTTCGGCTTGGGAACTTCGAGACTTGGCCGAGGTGACACTGGCCAAAGCAACGCGGTATGCCGGAGGCGCAGTCCTCTCCGAGAAGGAGGTCCGAAATGCCGACGCCACCACGCACTGAGGCGCGGCACCTGGTGACCGCTGATGAGATTGCTCATGCCATACTTTGGCGGGTGAAAGGCCTGGATCGAGCCAAGATTGCGGACTTGATTGGGCGGGCCGGACAACTCCCTGCCTCGATTCGCGCCGATGATCCTGTTGTTGCCGGATTCTTGCAGGAGGTCGACCAGGCATTTCCGGAAGACCGACGAAGCGCCTGGACGTTGGCGTGCGCAATGGTGGCTGCAAGCGATAGGCAGAACCGAGGCGCGGCCTTCTGGTCTGCCGGGATGGTGGTGATAGGGGCGCATCGAAAAACGCGCCTGCATCAGCCAGCGAAGAGGCATTGCGATGCGTTGTCGAGCCTGATCGCGGATTTCCTAGGCAATCACCCGGAAGCGGCGCCCCTTGAGATATGGAAGCACTTCACCGACGTCGTGCTGATGTGTTCTGACGTGTTGGCCGACTACAACCAAGCTGCCAACATTCTCAGCTACTACCCAGACGCCGACGATCCGGACCACTGGGAAAAGATCAGATACGAAACCTTTTCCCGCCGCGTGCGTCGAGTGCGCGCCGAATTGCAGGCAGACCATTGACCGGACAGCATGTTCGCTGATGTCCGGGTTACGGATTGCACTCAGGAAACGACGGCCTTACGCTAAGGCCATCAACTATACCGAGGGCTCTTTCAGGTGAACACCAGCACGCACCAGGACGCAACCGCTGAGGCAGAGCGTGACATAGGAGCGATGACGGATCGCGAATTCATGCTCTACGCCTTCACGGGAAACCAGGCGGCGGTCGACTTCGTTCTGATCGTGGCCCGGGTCGCCGACGTGTGGGACAACCTGATCGACAAGGATGCGCCAGTATCGGACAAGGACATCAATGATGCGTTCTGGCAGTTGGCAGTGGATTTGCCGCGGAACGTGTTCTACCGGGCGCACATGGACGAGATTCTGCCGGTGATGGAGACGGGCATCCTGAACTGGATGACGGCCAACGCCCTGGAGTGTGACAGCACAAACGTGCGAGCCATCGAGATTGCCCATGTGATCCGCTACGGCATAGCGGACGTCGCACTGCTAACGGCGGCACTGTGCGGTGGCCGAGAATGGGCTGAACAGGTAGGACCAGAGCTACGCATGCGGTCGCAGCATGGCGACTGGACCGAGTATATCGGAAGCCTTCGGGCGAAACGCGAGGTGAATCATGCTGCTCAATAGGGACGGGTATGGACCGGATGGGCGCCGACGGTATTTCTTTGATCTGGGTAACGATACCCAAGCGGCGGCTGATACCGCACCGCTCGCCGCTGCGTCAAATCACGCCGCAGATGTTGCTTTAGAACTCGGAACAAAGGCGCAGGCCCAGCAGCAGCAGTTCTACGACGATACCATGAAGGTCGTGAAGCCTGTTGTCGATGCTGATCTGAAGATCAAGGATCAGGCTCTGAACCAGGGAGCCGACTACTACGACTATATGAAGGCCAACGCCCGCCCGGTCGAGACGGCGCTGAAGGATCGGGCGATGACCGACACCACGGCAGCCGACGCGGCGGCGCGCGGCGGTGTCACGACAGCGCAGACCAACGCGGCCGATCAATTGAAGACCGGCGGCGACACCATGTATCAAGCGGGCATGGTCGGCGCCAACAAGATGCTGGATTCGTCCAACACCCTGGCCGGGAATCTGACCTCCGGAACCAAAGGAATCACCAATGACCTGAACAGCACCGTGGCGCCGATCCTCACCAACATGGTGGACAAGACCCAAGGCGCCACCACACAGATGTACAACGCCGGAGCCGGCGTCCTCAATCAACTGGTGGACAGGACCGGCAATATTTCAAGCGGCCTGACCAGCGACATGCGCGGCGTAGGAAGCAACTTGACCAGCGGCGTGAACGGGATCTCCAGCGACATGACCGGCAAGGTCGGCGATGTAGCCGGAAACATGGAGGCCGGGATTCAGCGGATTGGCAGCAACTTGACCAGCGGCGCCGGCACGATCGCCGGGGTTCTGACTGCTGGAACGGCGGGAGTAGCGCAGAACCTGACCAACAAGGCCGATACCGTCGCCGGCAACATCAACAACAGGATCGCAGGATATGAGGACAAGATCGGCGGCAAGATCGACACGATCACCGGCGGCAACCAGGCGATATATGGCAAGTACGGTGCGGACATCGAGGGCGATGTCGGCCGGGCGGTCGCCGATGCGCGCGCCGGTCAGACGGAAGCGGCAGGCCGGGCTGCCAGGACAGCGTTACGGTATGGGACTTCGATTCCTGCCGCGTCATCGGCGACCGAGATAGCGAATGCCGAAGGACTGGCAGCGGCGGCTAATAATGCGCGCACGGCCGGAATAGACAAGGCGAGGGGAAATCTTGTCACTGGCGCCGGGCTGGAGTCAAACCTGATGCAGACAGCGGGAAATCAGGCTATCGCATCCGGCGGACTCGAAACCGATGCCGGCAAGGCTGTGCTGGGAGCAAACGCGAACGCTCTGGACACTGGCGCGAAGCTTCAGACCGGGGCGCTCACAGATGCCTCGCAGATGGATGCCAATGCGTTGGGTTCCGGCGCGGCCATGCGGTCAGGCGTGATTCAGAACGCCGCCGGCATGAATGCCGATGCCTTGGGTAAGAGCACAGCACTCACCGCCGACGCCCTCAAGACTGGCGCCGCGATGAATGTCGACGCCAACAAGACCGGTACCGCTTTGGCAACCGACGTGTTGAAGACCGGCACAGGCATGAATGTCGATGCCCTGAAGTCTGGTACTGCACTGGCCACCGACACACTCAACCGTGGCGCGGACCTGAATGCAAAGGCACTTACGGGAGGGGTAGCTTTACAAGACGCAGGCACACGCTCAGCGATCGATCTGGCAAAAGGTGGGGTCCAGGACCAGATCAATCTGACACAAGCCGGATTACAGGGAGATGTGAAGGCAGCGGATACCGGCCGCAGCCTGGCCATTGCCGACGATGCGCGCTCATTCGGGAAGTTGGCGAGCGTGGATGAACTCTATAAGGGTCTTCCCGGGGCATCGACGGGCGCATATACAGTGGCGACCAATGCAGGAAATAGCGCAGTTGCCAACACTATGGCACCGTCGCAAACCTTCACGCAAGGTACAAACGCAGCCAACAGCACCATCATGCAGGGTCAGGGGTTGAACGTGCAAGGCCAGACAGCCATCCTCGGCAGCGGGACCAGCTACGCCAACGCGCTCAACAGCCAGCCTTCCAGTTTGGGTGGACTCGGCTCTGTTCTCGGGGGAGCAGCAGCGCTCTACACCGCCAGCAGCAAGAAACTCAAAACCAACAAGGAGCCGGTCTCCGATGAGGCAGCGCTGGCAGGGATTATGAGGATCCCGGTGGACAAAGAGCCGCTGTCGGAAGAGGGCGCCATTGTTGGATTGCAGCGTATCCCGGTTGAAAAGTGGGATTACAAGGACGGCGAGGGCGATGGCGGTACGCACGTCGGCCCCTATGCCGAAGACGTTCAACGGGAATTCGGCGATGCCGCGGCGCCCGGGGGAAAGGCAATCGATCTGGTGAGCATGAACGGCATCACGATTGCCGCGCTGAAGGGACTGGAGAAGAAAGTCGCCGGCCTCGAGCGGATCGTCAGAAAAAGCGGTAACGTGGTCGGCGGCGATGCCGTAGCAGTCAATGATTCCAGCGGCCCGGCAGTGTTGCCGCATGTGGGTCTTGTCCGGATGGAGGCCTGATCATGGCCAGGGGAGGATTGACACGGATCGGCAATCTGATAAATGAATTCAATCGGACGTACGACACCGTCGGGCGCGTGATGACGGACTCCGGACTGAAGCGAATCGCCGATGCCCAGCAGGATCAGTCGACCGCTATTACCGAGAAGAACGCGCCCAATCCAGACGACTATACCTACGACGAAGACACCGGCCAGTATGTCCCTTCGCTCAGGGCAGTGCAGGCGGGGCAGGGTGACCTGGCGCCGGTGCTTCCAGCGTTCGACAGCAAGACCACAACAAGTTTCCTAGGCAAGGCCTACGACCAACCGCTCACCGATAATGAGCAGACGGCCATCAAGACGAACGCCGCAGCCGACCTTTTGTCTCGCAGGGATCCCGCCGCAGCTACCAGGTTACGCATTGCCGGCATCGAGGCGAAGAGGCTCATACAAGACGATACCGATCAGCAATCAATCCGCGCGGCATGGGGCGCGCCGGACAATACCCAACCGGTGCGCGGATTACAACGTATCGACCCCGTGCCCGCCACCGCGAGCAACGCCCACGGTACCTTGGCTACGCCGGATGAAGCAAACGCCGAGCTCGCGTCCTTGGGAACCGGAGCAAGTGGTCTGGCGCCTCGGTCCGTCCAAGCGGCACCAGCGCAACCGATGGGCGGGTCGATAAACCCGGATGAGGCCGCCGCCGCAGAAGCAAAGCTGCGCAATATGGGTGGTTCAATCAATCCTGACGAGGCAGGCTCCCCACAGGTGTCGCCGGGCACTCCGGGCACTTCCTTGGGTCCGATTCAAGCGGCAAACGCGGACCTGGCATTGCGCAAGGCCGGCGGCAGAGAAGCGGCAAACACATACATCCAGCGCAAGGCCCCGCAGGTGATCGATGCCTACTTGAAAGCCGGAAAGATCGACGAAGCGAAAAGGCTTCGCGATTTCGTCGATAGCGAAGACGGACGCGCCTACACGCAGGAATGGAGCCATGGAGTCAGGGCGCTTGCGGTAGGCGACTACCTTGGAGCGATCGATACCTTTCAACGGATGTACAACTCTCAGCGGGCGCCAGATGGCAATACCGTGAAGCTCACGCCGAGCTCCGGCGGGCTCAGTTACACAGCAGAAATCTACGGGCCGGATGGTCAGATGATCAACAGCGTCACGAAGCCCACTGGCGACATCGCAAAATACGCTGGGATGGCTTTGTCGCCTGAGAGGATGGCCGAGTTCATGGCCAAGAATCAGGCAGCCAAAGAACATGATGTCACACTGCTCGACCGCCAGGTTCAACTGGAAGGACTGAGGCAACAGGGGCAACAAACTCGCGAGGATCGCCGCGATGATCGTCTGGACACCCGACTCGATGCACAATCGGAAATGCTTGATCGCCGGCTTTCGACAAGCGGCGGGCTTACTCAGGCGCAGCAACGTGGCAACGCCGAGATCGATGCAGCGCGCGCGGCGGTTTCAGGAATGACACCGTCGGAGATACTGCGGCGCAGCCAGAAGGCCACCAATACGGGACGCGAAAACCCGGACTACGACCCGTCCATCGCCCGTGCCGCGAATCTCTCCGGTCGCCGAAAAATCGGCGCTGATGACCAGTTCGATTCGCGCGCTGGCGGGCAATCGTCTCCGCAAGCTGCTCAGACGTCGGCACAATCGCGCTTTACCCAGGATCCAGCGATGCAGGGTATGCGCCTTGGTCGCCAGACCGCGAACGGGGTTGAAGTCTTCGACCAGAATGGCCGGCACGTCGGCTACTACCGCTGACGGAGTGCACGATGCCGTTCATTCCCTTGGCACAACCAAGCACTGACAACTTTCCTACCGTCTCCGCAGGCGAACAGGCTGCGCGAGATGCCACGGCAGAGCGAATCCTTGCGAGCGAGTTCAGCCTGGACATGCCGGATGAGAACCGCGTAGCGCTGGAAACTGAGTATCGGAACAGATTTGGCAAGGAACCACCGCTAACTGTAGCCACGGCGGACACTGCCGCAAACGCTTCAGGTCAGCGCGGCTTCATTCCGTTGGCGAATGCTGGAGAACTACCGGCACCGCGCGGATTTATCCCACTGGAGTCCGAACAGCCCTCCACGATGCAGCGCCTGGCGATTGCCGCCGAACCTTACGTCATGCCGGCGCTCAAGACCGTCGCGGCGATGGGGAATCCTGTTGCCGTAGCTGAGACCGCTGGAAACCTGCTGACCCAGATACCGGCCTTTGCTGGTTACCTGGCCGCCGGTGGGGCGACAGCGGTAGGACGGATGCTTGGCGACACCGACCAGGATCCGAAAGAGGCAGGGGGCGCCGTTGCCGACGCAATGACATACCACCCGAGGACCGAAGCCGGGCAGCACCTGTCCGAGACCGTTCTACTTCCACTGACCAAGCTCAACGAAGGGGCTGAGTGGGCTGGGCACAAGGTCGCTGATGCCACTGGGAGCCCCGTAGCCGGCGCGCTGACCGAGGCCACAGGGCAGATGCTGCCGGCCTTCGTCGCGCCGGCCGTGAGTCGCGCGAGGGCATTTCGGGAGAGCTTAGGCGCAGCTGCCGATGATATACCGCGAGCCAAACCAGCGTTGGAGCCGGCGCCGTTGGCTGAGCCGCGCGGATTTATCCCAATCGATCAGGAGACGACACTTGGCCACGACATTTCAGGCGGAGCTCAACGCCTGGCGGCGGATGATCAAGCGCTGCCAGGATCCTCAGGACAAGGATTGGAAAAACTACGGAGGACGGGGAGTGACGGTTTGCCCGGAATGGCTGGAGAGCTTCCAGACCTTCCTGAAGGACATCGGCCCGAAGCCTCGCCCGGATCGGCTCTTATGGCTGGGCCGGATCGAAATGCAGGGGAATTACGAACCGACGAACGTGGCTTGGCTGGAGCACCAGCGGCAGATTTCGCATCGGAGGTACTGCCACCGGATACCGCCCGGACGGGGCTTGACCATACAGGAGACGGCGAGGAATCTCGGTATGTCGGGAGGGACGTTGCGCAGCCGACTACTCTGCCAGCGGCTCGACTTTCAGCGGGCGATCTCTCCAGCGCCACTTCCCTACCGGAAGGATTCCAAGTTTCTGACGCTCGATGGGCAGACCATGAGCGTTCCAGAGTGGGCGAGGATCCTGGGCGTGAGGGTACGAACGCTGCGAGCACGATTGGCTCGGGGATCGCCGCCGGAACAGGCATTGAGGTCGGGGGATCTGCGCAAACGGGCTTCAAGCCACTGCGCGACACCATAGACACTGCCGCCCACGAAGCGGCGACATCACCCCTGAATGATATGCCGCTACCGAGTCCGGCGCAGATCGAAGTCGGCAACTACAAAAAAGGGGCAATCAAGCTCCACGGCTTGGACATCGCGATAGAGAACCCAGCCGGCTCCATACGCTCTGGGGTGAGCCCCGAGGGCAAACCATGGCAGACCGAGATGCAGCATCACTACGGCTACTTCCGGACTACGATGGGCAAGGATGGCGACCCGGTCGACGTCTTCATAGGCCGCCGGCCGGAGTCACGCAAGGTTTTCGTCATAGATCAGATCGACCCGAAAACGGGCCGCTTCGATGAGCATAAGGCGGTTCTCGGCGCAGAGTCGCTACCGGAGGCGCAATCAGTTTATCGGGACAATTATGAGCCGGGCTGGCGCGGCGCTGGCGCAATCACCGAAATGACCCTGCCTCAGTTCAAGGACTGGCTCTACGAGGGAAACACGCGCCAGTCTGTGGGCATCAAGAAGCTGCTGGGGCAGCCGATCACCGAGCATAGCGATGCCGCGCTGGCAAAGCTGCGGACTTCACCGCGGCTGACCGAGCCGGCGCGCGCAAAGGTTGAAGCGGAGATCGAACGCCGCGCCGCCGCCTCTGAGCCGGTTCAGGATTTGGCTGTTGGTGTGCAGAACTCCATGGCGCCAGGTATCAACCATATCGGCTTCGTCGATGACAGCCATTCACCGGCGGCCGGCGCCGATGTCACCAGGCCGAAGCCAATCACCCGAGAGGAAGTATTGGCGCCCCTGCTGAAGGCACTGGACACCACGCTCTACGAAGGCCGCGTCAAGGGTCCAAAGAACCGGCTCGGGTTCTTCCGGCCAAAGCTGGAAGAGGTACGGGTCCGGCGCAAGAGCGACATCGAGACGGCCAGCCATGAAATTGCACACCTGGTAGATGATCGAGTCCCGGAGATCAGGGCGGCATGGAAAGCCGATAAGGCGCTTGAATCCGAGTTGCGATCAATCAGCTATGACAGCAAGAAGGTCAACGAGGGATTCGCCGAGGGCATGCGCCTATACCTAACCCAGCCTGAAGCATTGCAGGCCAAGGCGCCCAAAGTCTACGCCTGGCTAGAAGACTTCACCAACACCCACAAGTACGGCCCGGCGCTGCGCAAGGCGCAGGAAGGCATGACAAGCTGGTTCGCCCAGGACGGCATCAACCGGGCACGGTCCAAGATCGGCACACCGATCAACCTGAACGACGCCTTCGACGGCAAGTGGGACAAGTTCCGGCAATCCGTCAGCGACGACCTCCATGGCGTCTATCGCATGGAACGCGACCTGACCGGCAAACTCAAACCGAACGGCGCCTATGAGTCTGCCAGGCTGTCTCGAGCATCGCAGAGCATCGCCGACGGTGCAATCCGCTACGGTGCGCCGTACAAGAACCCGGATGGTTCCTTCACCTTCCAAGGCAAGGGACTCGAGGAAATCCTGAAGCCGGTTGGCAAGAACCTCGACGACTCCCTGCTCTACTTCGTCGGCAAGAGTGCGGACGAACTCATGGGCCAGGGGCGGGAGCATCTATTCACGAAGGGCGAAATTGATTCCATGCT
>JAPLQT010000052.1:24647-73532 GCA_026399515.1 Pseudomonadota bacterium
TGCCTTTTCACCGTGCCGGCAGTACCGAAGGCTTCAAGGGGAAACCCGGCGACTGGAGCGGCATCAAGGCGCTGACCGGTGGCACCGAGAACCTGCGCGACATCCTCGGCAATATGACCGCCAACGCGGCGCAGTTGATCGACAAGGCGGTCAAGAACGAGGCACGGCAGAAGATTGCTGCGCTGGCCAGTGAGCCGGGTGGCGGCAAGTTCATGGTCAAGATCGACGCCGAGACCAGGCCGGTGAAGATCGACAAGGCGGCCGTGGTCGATGGTCTCCTGAAGACCTTGGGGATTGATCGGACGAAGTACGGCGCGCATGGGGAAAAGCTGCCCAAGCATGTGCAGAAGCTGATCAAGGCCCTGGAAGACGACCTGGCCAAGTCTCCGGGCATGATGGAGTTCTATGTCGGCAACCAGCCCCCGGCCGGCCGCAACGTGACGGCGGTACTCAACGGCGGCAAGCCGACCTGGTACGAGGTGGCGGATCCGATCCTTTACCGGGCGCTGGTGGCAATCGACCGACCACCAATGCCCTGGATAACCAAGTGGCTGGGAGTACCCAAGCGCGTCGGCCAGCTCTCGATCACTCTCACGCCTGACTTCATGGTGGCCAACATCGCCCGGGACACGATCATGGGTTCAATGATGTCTCGGGCTGGCTTCGTCCCGGTCATCGACTCGCTGAAGGGCATGCGCCTGCGCATCACCAAGGATCCGATTTACAAGGACTACCTTGCCAACGGGGGCGGACTGTCGTCGATCTACCTGGACCAATCGAAGTTCAAAGCCAAGCTGGAGCGCTTCTACTCAAAGCAGGGCATCGATTACAAGACGGTACTTGACACGCCGGCCAAGCTGTTGGGCTTCGTGGAAACGCTGGGCGACGCCTTCGAGATGAGTACGCGCCTGGGTGAATACAAGCGCGCGATCGATAAGGGAGAAAACCCCCGCCATGCCGCCTACCTGGGCCGCGACGTATCAACGGACTTCGCCATGCGAGGTGACAGCCAGGCGCTGGGCTTCCTCTACGATACCGTCATGTTCTTGCGGCCGGCAGTGGTCTCACTGGATCGCCTATTCCGAGGCGTGGCCCACGATCCGAACCGCGGCGCGATCGCCGTCAAGACCGGCATACTGGCGTTGTCCTCGATGGCGCTGTACATGCTCAACCGTGAGGATTCACGATACCAGGATCTGGCCGATTGGGACCGTGACGCGAACTGGCACTTCTTCATCGGTGACCAGCACTTCAGATACCCGAAGATATGGGAAATCGGGGCCATCGCCAGCGCCGCCGAGCGCACCCTGGAGAAGACCATCGCGGCCGATCCGTCCGGACTGGGCGCAGACATGGTGCGCATCATCGCCAACACCTTCAGCCTCAACCTGACGCCGCAGATCATTGCACCCCTGGCCGAGCAGTACGCGAACCGCAACAGCTTCACCAAGGCGCCTATCGAGACCCCCGGCATGGAGAACATGCAGCCCTTCCTGCGCGCGAAGCCTGGAACCAGCGAGACGCTGAAGGCGGCGGGTATGGCAAGCCGGGACATGTCCGAGTCCATGCAGGTGAATCCGGTTCGAGCGGAAGCCCTGCTGCGCGGTTACTTCAATACTTGGGCGCTGTATGGCCTGGCCCTGACCGACAAGGCCTTCTTCGATGCCAAGACCCCGACCAAGCGCCTGGACGAAATGCCGGTCGTGCGGCGTTTCTACAGTCAAGAGCCGCCCCAGCATACCAAGTACGAGACCCAGTTCTACGACATCCTGGAGGAAGCCAAACGCCTGCACGGAACGCTGCGCGAGCTCGATAAGACCGGCCACTCCGACATCGCCGACGAAAAGGAGAAGGGCCCATTGGCCGGCGAAGCGAAACCCCTGGAGCATGCAGCCAAGAGCGTCCAAGGAATCAACCAGGAAATGCGGATGGTGCGCCGATCAGACATCACACCCGACGAGAAGCGCCAGCGCCTGGATGCTTTGACGGTCGAACGAAATGACCTGTTGAAGCGATCGGTACAGGACTCGATAGCCGCTCAGCGGAAAGATGAGTTGGCGCGCGTCGAAGCGATTCTGCGGCGCCGGAATGCACAACAAGGCACGCATTAACCGAAAATGGCTGAAAGCCCGGTGTTGTGCAGATATTGGAGCTTGGATGATGGTTCGGAGATGTTAAAGGTTGTGTATATTTTCGGCCAGTTTTACCGCTGGCATCGGTATGAATTTCGACAAGCTGAAGTTGAGCTAGGCTGCGTGTTTGCTCATCGCCAGGTCACATCAGGTTTCTTTGGTTCTTCAGACTTTGGGACTACCGGATCACGCTTGAGCACCCACAGAATGCCGCATATGACGCCACCGGCGAGCCATTCGGCAAGTAACAGCGGCACATCGACAGTCCCATAGACGGCATTGAATTTGGGTGGTGACAACAGGAACCCGTATCCCAAGCCGAATATTGAATTGGGGGCGTGGATCTGGAAGGGTGGGAACAGCAACGTCACGACAATTGCAACCAGCGCACCCTTGAAATCTTGCGTTGCCAAGGGTTCATTGGCCTGATGCGGCTATTTTTCCACGCACTTGAACTGACTCACGCAGCGCGCCGGACAGGCCATTCCATCGAGGAATACCGTCTTCCCCACTTTGGCGCATTCAGCTTGAGCCATAGTGATCGCTGACTTGGCATCACCGGTGCCATGCTCGATTATTACGGTCTTGCCATCTGAGTGAACGGCCGTCGCGCAACCTGCGATGGACAAGAAGGTCAACACCAAGACGACCGCAATACTTTTGAGCTGCATGGTAGCTCCCCATCAAGTGACGGCACGGGCGCTGCCGCTGCGCTGGATCAGTTCCAGATGCATTTCACCACATTAACGCACCTGCACGCAATATGGGTTTCCCGGTAGTGGGTGATCCTGGTATTCCTGTACCGGCACCGCTTGATGCTTCCGTGGTCTGCGGACATAGATGATAATTGCCCGATGTGCGGACACTATCTCTCCAAGTTCGTTGTGGACTCAGCATGCTTTGCGGTTCACGATCGGATATGAATTCAGTCAGAGGGCAGATCGTTACCAAAATCGTCTCCGGCGGACAAACCGGTGTGGACCGCGCTGCGCTGGACTGGGCTGTTCAGCAGGGCATTCCCCATGGCGGATGGTGCCCAAAGGGGCGAATCGCGGAGGACGGAGCGATAGACAGCCGCTATGAACTTCAGGAAACTAATTCGGCGAAATACCCTCAACGCACGAAACAGAACATCATCGACAGCGACGGTACTCTGATCTTGAACTCTGGTGAGCTCGACGGCGGATCGTTGGAGACCCGGGAGAGCAAGCGGCCGGGCATCTACGGGCTGGCGCTGGCCTTCCTGGATCAAATGGTAACGCAGCACGCATAGGACGGTCATGTCGTCATGAAACCGTCTCCAGCAATTCCAACACTTCTCCTAGTTCCAGGGGAAACACCCCTTGATTACAGGGCGCTCTATGCCATAGCAACAGCGTATGCGCATTCGGGCCTGTTGATCAGCAGTCATGGAGAGAAGCACGATCGAATCGAGTTCTTCTTCCCCGCAATCGTCTGTTCCAGTTTCGCCATTGAGCTATTCATGAAGTTCTTCCTGATGTTGGATCAAACCAACAAAGAGCCTGCTGACCGGAAGCACAATTCTGGACACAAGCTTGGGGAACTTTGGAAAAAGATCAATCCCGAGCATCAGCGTCTCATCGCTGGGATGTTTGGCAATAGCACCGCGACGCCTCATTTGAATGCCGCAGATCGACGCATAGAGTTGTTCGTAGAGGCGCTAACAGATATTGGTGATGCCCCGTTCATGAAGTGGCGTTATGCGTACGAATTGGGTGAGATCGGTCTAATGTCCCATGCCGCCATAGCAAAGGTTCTGGATGCCTTGGGACATGCAGCCGAGTACATCATGAAGGAAGACGTGCGGCGAGATTGATACAGACTTCAGACGAAGTGGTAATTGCCCTATACTTTCCACTGAGGGCGAGGCGTGGAAATTCGGCGTCCACGCTCACGGGCATTGCGTCAAGTGCATGGAGGGACGGCCGACCTCCCGCCCTCGCTGCGATTGGCTGACCTACGGTTTTCGAATGGATTCTTCCGCGCCCACAGGAGCGGGCGCGGTGATCCTTTCCTGGGCCGGTGATCCGGTGGTCATGCAACAGTATGCGCAACAGCAACTGGATCGGCAGCATTCGCCATCTCCACGGCACGTCTGGCCAGGCCGCGCATGACCCGTGCCGTCGCATTTTCCTTGTCGGCCGCGTCCGACACGATCAACTCAGCCGCTGCCAATGCCATCGCTCGGAGATCAAAGAAATTGTTGTTGGCGATGCACAGGGCGTTTTCGTAGGCTTCTTCCTTGGTCGAGGCGTTCATGCAGTACCGCCTTCCAGTCCCTTGGTCGAATCAGGCCGCATCGGAGAATACCAACTCACTACCGCATGCCGGATACCTCGCCGCGTTGAATCTCGCTTAGCTTCCTGGGCCATTTCACTTTCTGACGCTGTGAAAGGGCCGGCAATAACTGTTTCGGTGGTTCTGTCTAAGACGGCATAGAAACCATCATTGGACCCAAATAGGCGTCGGTCTTCTTCGTGAAGACCGAGAATGTCAGAGCGTGCGGCGGTATTCATGCTGCACCGCCTTTTCTAATCTGCACTACAGTTGGCACGGCTGTATAGAACTCGGACATCCCTTGCATTTCGCTTCCGAAAGACTTGGCAATCGTCTTGATTGAAAATGCGATGTCGCACAACTCGCGCGGCACCTGCATTACCAGTCGTTCCGCAAGCGCTTCGATTTTGTTGAAGGCGTCTGCATAGTCGAACATGTCGATTTCCTCGAAGGTGGAAGTAGCATCCTCGGCTGCGAGATTCCCTTGTTCATTCCCTACGATGGTGCCCGCCTCATGAATGAGCAAGCGAAGATTTCCTAAGGTGCTGCGGTGAGCGCAGAACGGAGTAATCAGAGAAACGATCTCATATAACACCTGCGCAGGGTCTGCATCGTTTTGCGTTGCGTATGACAGAGTGTCGGCAAGCGTCTTGCCTTCCAATTTCGGATTTCCAACTTCGACCTTGGGTATGTCATCCACAACGCTGGAAGCGCTGCTGGTCTCGCGTGTAGTCATGGTAAGGCTCCTATCGGGTAGTTGAAAGCACCGCCCCACATGGGGTGGCGGGTACTTCAACACGGCTATTAGACCGCTGGCAGCTTTCGCCCGAAGGCTGTTGCATGACTGCCCACTACCCGCCATAGGAAACCTATAGACGTAAAAATACCGCTTTGACTGTCGGGAGCGGCGACCGCTAATAGAGGTGTGTTGAGCACCGAGGCGGATCATGCGCCGGTCGGGCAGCAGATGTCAAGGGGGCGGCTTGTTCTTGTTCTTCGACCCGTCTGGTGACCTCCCCAGGGCTTTCGTCAGGCCATTCATATCGATCCCGCGTCTTTGTTTCTTCCTCGCGAAATTGTCGATGAGTGCTTGGCTATTGGGTTCCACCTTCTTCGGAGGTGGCGGAAAGGCATCTTCGAATACGGCCATCGGTACGCCCATCCTGAAGGCGAGGTGCGCCCGGTGAACCATTG
Source organism: Pseudomonadota bacterium (assembly GCA_026399515.1). GTDB lineage: Bacteria > Pseudomonadota > Gammaproteobacteria > Burkholderiales > Rhodocyclaceae > JACRAR01. Next base: position 30,272 of record JAPLQT010000052.1, read on the forward strand.
GTCGGCCTGAGATGTTGAGCACGAAGTGGAAATCGTTTTCGGCCAGCCATCGGGCTTGGGCTGAATGGTTCTTGTAGCCGGTGAGCTCAACCATTTCATCGTGGGATACGAACGGAGATTGAGGCGGTGGTACCTTCGGGGATTCGTCGGTCATGCTTCCGGTCCTGGAGGCGGGTAGCAATGGATCTTGCCGGAAATTCATTCAGGGTGGTACTTTTTGAGGGCGCGAAGTGAAGGGGGTAGCAAAGCCCGTACCGTGGTAAGAAACGTGGTAACTGGATGAATCAGAACTGAAACAGTCCCGTGTTTGCAAGGCGACCGGCCATGAATGTGAAAGACACCGCTCCGCCAGTGTCATAACCGCCTTACCCCCTTGTGAGAAACCGCCAGAAATAAGGATGGAAACGGTCAGCAGCGGCCCCTGCCGTCCGATTGCCTCGCTGCTGTCGGTTACCGCGACGATTACTGCTCAGCCTGCAAGAGTGCGGCTTTTCTTTTACGTGACGGCAAGAAGAACGCCACCACCTGCCACCCGATGATGATCGCAATCACGGCGAACAAGGTCCCGCTGATGGGGCGGGTGAGGAAAGAACTGAAATCCCCCCGGCTAATGAGCAGTTGACGTCGGAAGTATTCTTCCAACATTGGACCCAGGATGAAACCCAGCATGAGCGGCGGAGCCTCCAGGCCCAGGCGCATGAACAAATACCCCATGAAGCCAAACAGCGCTGTGATGAAGATGTCATTCAAGTTGTTGTTGATGCTGTAGGTTCCGATGCAGCAGAAAAAAAGGATCGACGGAAAGAGCACGCTGAAGGGAATCTTGAACACCGACAGCCAATAGCGCACCAAAGGCACGTTGAGAACGAGCAGAAAGCAGTTGCCGACCCACATGCTGGCCACCAGACCCCAGAACAAATCCGGGTGATCGGCGATCATGGTCGGGCCCGGTTGGATGCCCTTGACGATAAAGGCAGCCATCATGAGCGCCATGACCGCGTTCTCGGGAATGCCGATGCTCATCAGCGGGATAAAGCTGGTGCGTGCGGCCGCTTCGTCGGCGGCCGCTTGCCCGGCCACTCCCTCGATGGCGCCATCGCCCATTTCGTGCTTGTACTTGCTGAAACGCTTATCGACGGCATAGGCGGCAAACTGGGCAATCACCGGACCGCCGCCTGGAAGGATGCCCAGGAACGAGCCAATCACGCTGCCGCGCAAGGCGCTGGGAATGATGCGCTTGAATTCTGGCCAGGTCGGCATGAGTTTGATCTTGCCGTTGAAAGGCGTGCGCTCCTCGCCGCTGTCGAGGTTCTTTACGACCTCGGCGATACCGAAGCACCCCAAGGCAATACTCACCAGTCCAATGCCCTCGGCGAGAAAGGACAAGTCCATGGTAAAGCGCGCAACGCCGCTATTCACATCGGTGCCGACCAAGCCAAGCACCACGCCTACCAGGGTCATGGCCAGGCCGTTGAGCAGGCTGCCGGTCGTCACAAAGCTCACGCACACGAACCCCAGGAATATGAGGGCGCAGTAATCGGCCGGGCCAAACAAGAACGCCACCTCGCCCAGCAACGGGGCCAGCGTTGCCAGCACCACGATTGCCACAGTCCCGCCAATGAAGCTGGAAACGCCTGCGGTGAACAAGGCCAGGCCGGTTCTGCCCTTGAGCGTCATCTGGTAGCCATCGATGCAGGCCACGATGCTGCTGGCGTGCGGAATCCTCATGGTAATGGCGCTCACGCTGTCGCCGTATTGGGCGCCGTAGTAGATCCCGGCCAGCATGATGAGCGAGCCAGCGGTGGGTATCGAATAGGTCAAGGGCAACAACAAACTGATGGTGGACAAGGGACCAAGGCCAGGCAGCAGCCCGACCAGCGTACCCACGGTGCAGCCGATGGCGCAATACATGAGGTTTTGCAATGTCAGTGCATGCTCGAAACCAAAAGCCAGGTTGGTCAGGATATCCATCAGAATAGGGGCAGGTTCAGGCCGAGAAAGCGTTGAAAGACCAGGGCAATGCCGATCAGGACCGCCGAGATTTTGAGGTTACGGACTACCGAATAGGATGCACCGGCAAAGGAGGAGCAAAACACCAGGAACACGATGCCCGCGATCATGTTGAGATGCGCGGAGAGGACCGCAAACCCGCAAAGCCCGATAAGGACAAGGGCTATGTTTCTCATGTTGTAGTTCAGGGGCACGGGCTTGACGAAGCGCGAACGCACCACGGTGGCCAGGCCTATCAAGAACAGCAGGCAACTCACCACGAGAGGAAACATGCCGGGGCCGGCTCTGCTGAATTCGCCGAGTTTGTATTTCAGCGACGTCAGCCCGAAGATCAGAGCAATCGCCATGAGGAACAGCCCTCTCACGAGATTTAGGTTATTCATGTCGATGACGATCAACTCGGTTTAAGATTTGCTTCGCGAATCAACTTCTCGTAGCGGACGCGTTCGCTGTGAATCAGTTCGCCGAACTTCTCCGCCGTCGTCGGCAATACTTCACCACCAACGGAATTCATACGCTCTTTGACCTCCGCGGAGGCGAGCGCTTTTTGCACTTCCGCATGCAGCTTCACAATGATGGCCTTGGGTGTCGCTGCAGGAGCAATCAAGCCATACCAAACCGACGCCTCGAAGCCGGCGTAACCCGATTCGGCAATCGTCGGAACTCCCGGCAGTATCGACGAACGGCTGGTACTCATCGCCGCGATTACATGCAGTTTTCCCGAGTTGTGATGAGGCAATGCCTCCAGCGCATTGACCGCCACCAGGGGCACCTGTCCGCCGATCACATCGACGATTGCCGGTGCTCCACCGCGGTAGGGAATGTGCGTGAGTGAGACGCCCGCGGCTCGGGCAAACAACTCGACCGCAAGATGGGGCGTCGAGCCGTTGCCGGGGGTCGCATAGTTGATCGTGCCCGGGGCTGATTTTGCGGCGGAAATCAACTTGCTCAATGATGAATAGGGGGAAGTCGCAGTTGTGGCGATCACCACCGGCACTTTTCCAACCAGGGACACAGGCGCGACGTCGCGATCAGGATCAAACGGAGGCGGCTGGTAGAGCGACGCATTGGCGGAAATTGCATTTGCCGTCATCATCAACGTGTAACCGTCCGCCGGACTATCGATCAAGGAGCGGACCGCGATATTGGTGCCGGCACCTGGCTTGTTATCGACGAGCACTGGCTGTCCCAAGCTTGCCGAGAGCTTCTGCCCGATGGTGCGCGCAATGATATCCACGGCTCCACCCGGAGAGTAGCCGACGATCAGCTTGATGGGTTTGGTCGGATATGCCTGCGCAAACGCCGCCGGCGCAACGCAAAAGCTTAATAGCAAGGACAACAACAGACGAAATGAATTCATGGTCTTAATACCTTTCACAATGGGCAAAACAAATCGGTACGGCAAAATCTTAAGGTCACACCACCTGCATGGAGTGGAAATGATAGCCGAGTGTCATCACTTCTATTGGGAATCCAATATCCCGCGCAGTCCCGCCTTTTCCGCTGCCGCCTTGACGAAGCCTTCCGCCCTGGCATCGTGTGCAAACTTGCGCACAAACGGCAGTCCTTGATCTCGCCCCTTGGGAATCGCGATGGCATGGCGTTCGATACCCCAGCGCCCCTCCAGTACCTTCGAACCGGGCAATTCGTCAGCCATCTCGAACAGGGTTGCCTTGTTGGTGGCAAAGGCGTCTATCTTCCCGAGGCCAGCAAGCCGACGCCGAGTTTCACCGTTGCGGCTCTCACCACGTTGGCCTTCTTGAGATCTTTCGAGAGCGTGCTATCGGAGGAACTCTTTTCCGTCACTCCGACACGAACGCCTGGCTGATCCACGTCGGCCAAGCGCAAGATCATGGTCCTGCGGGGAACCAGATAGCCAAGTTCGATTTCCAGATAAGGCTCCGTGAAGTCCATGTCCTTCGCCCGCGCCGGCGAGGCGTTGGTGAAAACGACGTCAACGTTCCCGGACTTCACAGCTTCCAGTACTTCGGCGTTCCTGGAGAACACTACCAATTCGTGCGGCACGCCCAGCCGTCGCGCCAGCTCTCTGCCCAGATCATGTACCACGCCTCTTGGCTCGACTTCTGCATTGCCCTGAAGAATGGACGTTGGGGTTCCCGGATAGAGTCCGACTCGCAGCTTGCCGGTCGGTGCGAGAACCCTTTGCATTTCGGCGTCGCGAGTCCGGTCCATACCGGCGCAGGAGACCAGCAGCGCGCCAGTCAACGCAAATAGCGCGATGCGGATCGCGAACCAAGCGCGAGATGGTCCGCCGTCACTCTTCATAAAACCTCCTCTTCGCTCGCATTATGCGTGCTTTTTGGAAACCTCATTGTTTCCCGATCTTAGCGTGTTCAATCACGTTGCGCCATTTGACGACTTCTGCTTCGAGCAAAATATTGAAACCTTCAGGCGAGTGATAATATTGACCGCGTCTTGGCGGGTGCTGCCAAACCATTCCACGAGGTGGCGGAATACGCCGCCAATCCGCTTTCGGCAATTGTTGGCACAGCAAGGTTCGCCAGTGATTTTGTCATCCTGTATCATTTGGTCCAATTGGAATCACGAAGGGAGAACGACACATGGGAACCATGATCGATGTCAGCCGCCCGGATGGCGCATCCATACGGGCCTATCTTGCCAGCGCCGGTCAGAATCGGCCGTGTGTCGTCGTCATCCAGGAATGGTGGGGACTGAACGACCAGATCCGCGGCGTTGCGGATCGCTTTGCCCAAGCCGGCTATACCGCACTCGCCCCCGATCTTTATCAGGGCCGGGTCACCCAAAAACCCGATGAGGCCAGCCATTTGATGAACGGACTGGATTTCCCCGGAGCCACGCATCAGGATATTCGGGGAGCGGTACAATATCTCAAGAAAATCGGTGACAAAGTTGGCGTGATGGGGTTTTGCATGGGCGGCGCGCTGGCTATCGCCGCGGCAGCCCACGTTCCGGAAGTTTCTGCCGCCGTCTGCTTCTATGGAATGCCGCCCAGGGAGTTCGCCGACCCGGCCGACATCCGGATTCCATTTCAGGGACATTTCGCCAATCAAGACGACTGGGTCACGCCGCAACTGGTCGATGGCTTGGAAAAAGCCATGCAGGCGGCGGGCAACCCGGCTGAAATATTTCGCTACGCCGCCCACCATGCATTTTTCAATCAGCTTCGCCCCGAGGTTTATGACGCCGCGTGTTCCGCACTCGCCTGGGAGCGCATGCTCGAGTTCCTCGGCCGCAGCCTCTAGCCAGGCACGCGCTTCCGAATAGGCGCGCGCCTCGCTGTTTCAGACCTGGGGATTGACCCTCTCCAGCGTCGATTGGAGCTTGTTGAGTGCATTCAGGTAAGCCTTGGCGGACGCGACCACGATGTCGGTGTCGGAGCCCTGCCCGTTCACGATGCGACCCTCCTTGGACAACCGGACGGTAACCTCGCCCTGGGCGTCGGTGCCGGTCGTGATGGCGTTGACCGAATAGAGCAGCAGGTCCGCGCCGCTTTGCGCAACGCTCTCGATGGCCTTGAACGCCGCATCCACCGGGCCGCTGCCGTCCGCCGTGGCTTGCTGCTCGGCGCCGCCGACCGTCAGCGTAATTTGCGCGGTCGGCGTTTCGCCGGTCTCGGAATGGAAGCGCGAATACACCAGGCGGTAATGTTCGTGTTCCGGAGTCACCGCTTCATCGCTCATCAGGGCGTGCAGATCCTCGTCGAAGATATCGTGTTTCTTGTCGGCGAGTTCCTTGAAACGGGCAAACGCGGCATTCAACACCTGCTCTGAGTCGGCCTCGGTGCCGAGTTCCTTTAGCCGCGCCTTGAATGCGGTACGCCCCGAATGCTTGCCCAGGACAAGCTTGTTGGCGTTCCAGCCGACATCCTCGGCGCGCATGATTTCATAGGTCTCGCGATGCTTCAGCACGCCGTCCTGGTGGATGCCGGCTTCGTGGGAGAATGCGTTGGCGCCAACGATGGCTTTGTTGGGCTGGACCGGGAAGCCGGTGATGCTCGAAATCATTTTCGATGCGGAAAGGATCAAGGTGGTGTCGATGCGCGTGTCGCAAGGAAAGATGTCCTGGCGTGTGCGCACCGCCATGACGATTTCCTCCAGCGCCGTGTTGCCGGCGCGCTCGCCGAGACCGTTGATGGTGCATTCCACCTGGCGCGCCCCGGCCATGACGGCTGCCAGGGAATTGGCCACGGCAAGACCGAGATCGTTGTGGCAATGCACCGACCAGATCACCTTGTCGGAATTCGGAATCCGACTGCGCAGACTGCGGATGCGATCGGCAAACTGTTCCGGCACGTTGTAGCCCACCGTGTCCGGAATATTGATGACGGTGGCGCCCTCCTTGATCACCGCTTCGATGATGCGGCAAAGGAAGTCGAGTTCGGAACGGCCGGCGTCCTCGGGGGAAAATTCGATATTGTCCGTGCCGTTTCGGGCATAGCGCACGGCGTTCACCGCGGCCGTGACGACCTCGTCGGGCGACATGCGCAGCTTCTTTTCCATATGGATGGCGCTGGTCGCAATGAAGGTGTGGATGCGCCCCGATCTGGCCGGCTTGATGGCTTCGAGGGCGCGCGCGATGTCCTTGTCGTTGGTGCGGCACAGCGCGGCGACGGTACTCTCCTTGATCGCCTCGGCGACCGCGCGTACCGCCTCGAAATCGCCATTAGAGGCGGCGGGGAAACCGGCCTCGATCACGTCAACCCGCATTTTTTCGAGTTGCCGTGCGATGCGCACCTTCTCCTCGCGGGTCATCGACGCGCCCGGGCTTTGTTCGCCATCGCGCAAAGTGGTGTCGAATATTATCAAGTGCTCTTTAGCCATCATCTTCTCCAGGAAAATCAGAATGCAATCTCGCCAAGCTGGGCGGACAAGCCGCCAAGCTCAATGTACTGCCGAATTGTGGGTGGGGTTTTTTAGCGCGCGCGGCGCAGCAGCGGCCGCAGCGCGGAGCGCAGGGGCAGCCTCGCCAGCAGCAGGGCGGAGAGAATCAGGAACAGGGCGGAAAATGCGAGAATCGAAATCATGCCGGGACTATAAACGCAACATCGCGTCAGCGTCAACTCGTCTTGCGACGCTGTAGCCATTGCCAGGCCCAGATCGCATAACCGGACAAGGCGTAGCCGAGGAACAAGGCGAACAGCACTCCGGGCGGATAGCTGCCAAGCAGGATATAACCGAGGCCGATAGCCGGGACCACGATGAAAGGCACACTGCGCCGCAAGTTGATGTCCTTGCCGCTCCAGTACTTGACGTTGCTGACCATGGTCACGCCGGCGAAGATGGTCAGGATGCAGGCATACCAGCGCGCCTCCTCACCCGAATAGCCCAGGTCGAGCATCACCCACACCAGTCCGGCGACCAAAGCGGCTGCCGCGGGACTCGGCAGGCCCTGGAAATATCGCTTGTCGATGATGTCGATGTTGGTATTGAAACGGGCCAGCCTCAGCGCGGCACAGGCGCAGTAGACAAACGCCGCGATCCAGCCGAGCTTGCCCATGCCCTTCAAAGCCCATTCATAAACCACCAGCGACGGCGCGGCGCCAAACGACACCATGTCGGAAAGCGAATCGTATTCGGCGCCAAAGGCGCTCTGGGTATGGGTCAGCCTGGCGACGCGGCCATCCAGGCCGTCGAACACCATGGCAATGAAGATGGCGACCGCCGAATATTCGAAACGGCCGTTCATCGCCTGGACGATGGCATAGAAACCCGCGAACAAGGCCGCGGTGGTGAACAGGTTGGGCAGGATGTAGATCCCGCGCCGACGCAGTTCCGGATTCATGAGGGTTTTGCGGGGACGAATCACGGGCATATGAATATCACGCGGTCTTGTCGAAACACATGCATTGTAAGGGTAGTAGGCACCCTTGGGGATTCACTGCAATTCGGCCAGGATGGTCGAGGATGCCCGGACTTTGTCGCCGATCGTCACCTTGATGCGGGTATCCAGCGGCAGATAGACATCGACCCTGGAGCCGAAGCGGATGAAACCATAGCGCTGGCCGCGCTGCAGGGTTGCACCTGCGCCGACATAACACAGGATGCGCCGCGCAATCAGTCCGGCCACCTGGACGCAGGTCACGTCGTGGCCGGTGGCGGTGCGCAGCCACAGCGCATTGCGCTCGTTTTCGGTGGATGCCTTGTCGAGATCGGCATTGACGAACTTACCGGGTTGGTACCAACGCTGCCTGACTTCTCCGTCCACGGGGCTGCGGTTGGAATGGACGTTGAACACGTTCATGAACACGCTGACCTTGAGGGCATCGCGATCCAGCCAGGTGTCACGCACCGGCTCGATGGCGACGATGCGCCCGTCGGCCGGCGACAACACGCTGTTGGCATCGCCGGGGATGGGCCGCGGCGGGTCGCGAAAGAACTGTAGACAGAAGAGACAGGCCAGCCATAGTGGCCAGGACCATATCAAGCCGCCCGCTCCCGTGAACATCAAGGCGAAACCGAGCGTGATGCCGATGAACGGCCAGCCCTCGCGGGCAATAATCGGATGGGGATAGTTCATTCTCTAGCAGTGGAGAATGCGGGGCCAGCGTCTAATGCGCCCCACGGATTCATCCACGCGCCGTTCTAGTTCTTGGATTGATCGACCAGCTTGTTCTTCTTGATCCACGGCATCATGTCGCGCAGCTTTTCGCCGACGACTTCGATCTGGTGCGCGGCCAGGTTGCGGCGCTGCGCCAGCAGCGTCGGCGCGCCGGCCTTGTTCTCGAGAATGAATTCCTTGGCATATTGGCCGCTCTGGATTTCCTTGAGTATCCGCTTCATCTCGAGCTTGGTCTCATCGGTGACGATGCGGGGTCCACGGGTGATATCGCCGTACTCGGCGTTGTTGGAAATCGAGTAATGCATGTTGGCCAGACCGCCTTCGTAGATCAGATCGACGATCAGCTTGAGTTCATGCAGGCATTCGAAGTAGGCCATCTCGGGCGCGTAACCGGCTTCCACCAAGGTCTCGAAACCAGCCTTGATGAGTTCGACAGTGCCGCCGCACAGGACGACTTGTTCGCCGAAGAGGTCGGTCTCGGTTTCCTCGCGGAAGGAGGTCTCGATGACGCCGCCGCGCGTTCCGCCATTGGCCGCCGCATACGACAGCGCCATGTCGCGGGCTTTGCCGGACTTATCCTGATGCACGGCGATCAATGAGGGTACGCCACCACCTTGTACGTAGGTCGAGCGCACCAAATGGCCGGGACCCTTCGGCGCGACCATCACGACGTCGACGTCGGCGCGCGGCGTAACCTGGCCGTAATGGATGTTGAAACCATGGGCAAACGCCAGCGTCGCGCCTTTTTTCAGGTTGGCTTCGACTTCGGCGGTATACACGGCGCCGATCTGTTCGTCCGGCAGCAGCATCATGACGAAGTCGGCGTCCTTCACCGCTTTGGCAACCTCTTCGACCTTCAAGCCGGCTTTCTTGGCCTTGTTCCAGGAAGCACCGCCCTTGCGCAGACCGACCGTCACCTTGACGCCGGAATCGTTCAAGTTGTTGGCATGGGCATGGCCTTGCGATCCATAACCCACGATGGTGACCTTCTTGCCCTTGATGAGAGAAAGGTCGGCGTCCTTGTCGTAATACACTTTCATGAGTTTCCTCTTATTAAATAGTCACGGAAATCACGGAGGATACAGAGTGCATAAGCGCTCCCAAATCCCCCGAGGCTTGAATCAAACTTTGAGTATCCGGTCGCCGCGACCGATGCCGCAAACGCCGGTACGGACGGTTTCCAGTATCAGCGCCTTGCCGATGGTTTCCAGGAAAGCATCGAGCTTGGAATTGTTGCCGGTCAGCTCGATGACATAGGTGGACTCGGTCACGTCGATGATGCGGCCACGGAAGATGTCGGCGATTCGCTTCATTTCCTCGCGTTCCTTGCCGGTAGCGCGAACCTTCACCAGCATCAACTCGCGTTCGACGTGGGCGGCCTCGGAAAGATCGACCACCTTGACGACCTCGATCAGCTTGTTCAGCTGCTTGGTAATCTGTTCGATGACGTCGTCCGATCCGACACTGACGATGGTCATGCGCGACAGCGAGGAATCCTCGGTCGGCGCCACCGTCAGCGACTCGATGTTGTAGGCGCGCGCCGAGAACAGGCCGGAAACGCGTGACAGCGCCCCGGCTTCGTTTTCCAGAAGTATTGAAATAATGTGTCGCATATTCATTCGTTCCTAGCGCTTCACAGGTCTTCAGCCAGGATCATCTCGGAAAGACCCTTGCCGGCCGCAATCATCGGAAACACGTTGGCGGTCTGGTCGGTGATGAAATCCATGAAAACGAGTTCGTTCTTGTGCGTGGTGAAGGCTTGCTGCATGGCCGATTCAACGTCCTGAGGTTTCGTGATATGCATGCCGACATGGCCGTAGGCTTCAGCGAGCTTGACGAAGTCCGGCAAGGCGTCGACATAGGACTCGGCGTAACGGTTGCCGTGGAACATCTCCTGCCATTGACGCACCATGCCGAGGTAGCGATTGTTCAGATTGATGATCTTGATCGGCAATCGATACTGCTTGCAGGTCGACAACTCCTGGATGCACATCTGGATCGACGCTTCTCCGGTAACGCAGGCGACGGTCGCTTTCGGATTGGCAAAATGCGCACCCATGGCGGCAGGCAGGCCAAAACCCATCGTTCCAAGTCCGCCGGAGTTGATCCAGCGGCGCGGCTTGTCGAACTTGTAGTACTGCGCGGCCCACATCTGATGCTGACCGACGTCGGAGGTAATGATGGCGTCACCGCCCGTGACTTGGTAGAGCTTTTCGATGACCAGCTGCGGCATGATGACTTTGCTGTTCGGCTTGTACTTCAGGCAGTTCCGGGCGCGCCATGCCTCGATCTGCGTCCACCAGGCGGCCAGCGCCTTGGCGTCGGACTTGGCTTCGGCCGCATCGAGCTGTTTTTGCAGGTCGTCGAGAACATCCGCGACGTTACCGACTATGGGCACATCCACCTTGACGCGTTTTGAAATCGACGACGGATCGATGTCGATGTGGATGATCTTGCGCTGGACCTCATTGAAGTGCGCCGTGTTGCCGATGACGCGGTCATCGAAACGGGCGCCGATGGCCAACAGCACATCGCAATTCTGCATCGCCATGTTGGCTTCGTAGGTGCCGTGCAGGCCGAGCATGCCGACGAACTGCTTGTCGGTCGCCGGATAACCGCCCAGGCCCATCAAGGTGTTGGTGATCGGGAAGCCCAGCGCTTTGACCAGCTTGGTCAGCTTGCCGGCCGCATCGGAAAGTATCACGCCGCCACCTGTGTAGACCATGGGCCTCTTGGCATCGAGGAGGAGTTGCAGGGCTTTCTTGATCTGTCCCGTATGTCCCTTGATCACGGGATTGTAGGAACGCATCGAGACGCTCTTCGGGTATTCGAACTCGTACTTGTGATTGCTGATGTCTTTCGGAATATCCACCAGTACCGGTCCCGGACGCCCGCTCTTGGCCAGGAAAAAAGCCTTCTTGATGGTAATCGCAAGATCCTTGACATCCTTCACCAGGAAGTTGTGCTTGACGCACGGGCGGGTGATGCCCACCGTATCGCACTCCTGGAAGGCATCCTGGCCGATATAGGCCGTCGGCACCTGGCCGGTGATCACCACCAGCGGGATGGAATCCATGTAAGCGGTGGCGATGCCGGTGACGGCATTGGTGACGCCAGGGCCCGATGTCACCATGGCCACGCCGACCCTCTGGGAGGATCGCGAATAGGCGTCGGCCGCATGCACAGCAGCCTGTTCATGACGCACCAGGATATGCTTGAACTGATCCTGTTTAAACATCGCGTCATAGATGTACAACACCGAGCCGCCAGGATAGCCGAACACGAACTCGACCTTTTCTTCCTGCAAGCACCTGATTACAATTTCCGCACCCGTCAAAACCATCTTATTATCCACAACCCAGTCTTTGTCAAAACATATAACCTTACTGGCTGGCCCGAGTTTGGTCAAGGCATTACAGCTTGGTCATCAATCGGTTATTCTATCCGCTTTCCAATTATTTCTTCGCCGACACGGCGATTGAGGATATTTCCTGTCCACCCGTACCGAACTTTCCGAATTTCTGGCCGGTGTCGAGCGGCGCGCCTTCAAGCAGGCGATGTTCGCCGTACACAATGAGGAACATGCGCTCGACATCGTTCAGGACGCCATGCTGAAACTCGCCGAAAAATATGGCGACAAGCCGCTGGAGGAACTGCCAATGTTGTTCCAGCGCATTCTGCAAAACACCATCCGCGATTTTTATCGCCGGCAGAAGGTGCGCTCGCTGTGGACCACCCTGCTCTCCTCTTTTACCCCGGCCGATGACGAGGACGGGGATCCTCTTGAAACTTTACAGGCACATGAAGGGTCGAATATCCCGACACCGCATGGCAGCCTTGAGCAGTCGCAAGTGCTTGCCATAATTGAAAAAGAAATCGAGAAGCTGCCTCCGCGTCAACGCGAAGCCTTCCTCATGCGTTACTGGGAGGACATGGATATCGCCGAGACGGCTGCGGCGATGGGGTGTTCCGAAGGCAGCGTAAAAACGCACTGCTCACGCGCAACCCACACGCTGGCGGCGGCGCTCAAGACTATAGGCATAGAATTATGAACCATCACCCTCACGACGAGCTGGAATTAGCCTACAAAATCAGGCATGTCCTTGATCATGGCACGGGCAACCTCGACCGGAACACCTGCGATAAGCTCCTGGCGGCCAGACAACAAGCGCTGTTGCACCAAAAACCGGCTATTGCCGGCTTGAGTTTGGCCGGGATCGGTCAGGTCGTTGGCGACGCCTTGTTGCCCCAGGTTCGAATGCTGGCCGCTCTGTTCGCCTTGGCTTGTGGCGTGGTTGGCACCTATTACTGGAACAGCTTCCAGCAGGCAGCCGAATACGAGGAAATCGACAGCGCTCTGCTCGCCGACGATCTACCGATCAACGCTTATCTGGATCGCGGTTTCCACACATGGCTCGACCACTCCTCTCCATCGCCTTCGCAGTAACTCTGGCTCTGACGCTGGCGTCGTTCAATCCCGCCGGCGCCGCCATTATTCCCCCGCTGAAGCAGCCGAAGTGGGCCGAGCTCACGGCACAACAGCGCGAAGTCCTGGCCCCGCTGGCGGGTGAATGGGACAAACTCGAGTCCTATCGACGCAAGAAATGGTTGGGCATAGCGCAGCACTACCCAACGCTGTCGGTCGAGGAACAGCAACGCCTCCAACGTCGCATGAAGGCCTGGGTCAATCTCTCGCCGGACGAGCGCAAGCGGGCACGAGAACAGTACAAAACCCTCCAAAAGGCACCGCCCGAGCAACGCCAGGCGGTCAAGCAAAAGTGGCAGGAATACGAGAGTCTGCCCGACGCGGAAAAGCAGCGTCTTCAGCAAGATGCCAAACAAAAACCTCAGCCCAAGAGCGGCGCCAGCAAAGTCGTGAAAACCATCCCTGCGGGAATACCGAAGGCACCGGCCAAGGTGCCAGAGAGTCAGGCGACGCAGCCCGCTGTCCCGATCAGCGCACCAAATTCCACGCAGCCCGGTGCGCCACCCACGGCCAACAACGCGCCGAAGCAATGAATTCGTGCCCGGTTTGATCTTAGCCGCGCGACCAAACTCTCCCAGCATCGGCCGTCGCCTTGCGAGCATGCTTTACGAAAGCTTGTTGCTCCTCGGTGTGCTCTCCGTGACGTTCATGCTTCCGCATCTGGCCATAGGCCTTGCTTTGCAGACAACCCTGCCGGGCCTGCTGTTGTTAACACATCTATTGTTGATATTGCTGGCGTATTTCCTCTGGTTCTGGCGACACGGAGGGCAAACGCTAGCCATGCAGACCTGGAAACTCAGGCTTGAGAGCGCCCTGACCGGTAACCGGATCACACTGCCGCAGGCAATGCTGCGCTTCGCACTGTGTTTCCCATCCTTGTTGTTTTTTGGCGCCGGTTTGATTTGGGCGCTGTTCGACCGTGACCGGCAGTTTCTTCACGACCGGCTGTCCGGTACGCGAATTGTAATCGTGTGAGCGCCACCTGATCTACCGCCGCTCCACCCACCACAGCATCCCGGCCGCCGCCATAAGAAACAATCCACTCGGCGTAATGGCGGAATAAAACGGCGTCCAGTTGTTGATCGCGCCGAGGCTGGAAAATAATCCATTCAGCATATGAAAGGTAATTCCCAGCATGATACCCGCGAACACCTTGAGGCTCACCGCGCCCTGACGACCCTGCATGTAGGCAAAGGGTAGCGCCAGCGCCATCATTACCAGCGCCGCCAGCGGATAAACCAGTTTCTTCCACAAGGCGATCGAGTATCTTTGGGCGCTCTGCTGGTTTTCTTCCAGATGCCGGACGTACTGAAAGAGATCGACGAAGGACATGCGCTCGGGCACCACCATCAGAACCGAGAGAATGTTCGGGGTCAGCGCCGAATGCCAAATCAGCTCAGGCATCCTGCTCACCCGGGCGGCATCTCCTTCGAACACCGTCTGCATGACTACGCGAAGACGCCACTGGTCAGGCGACTGAAATTCACCTTCCTCGGCATCGCTGATCGATCGCAACTGGTGTTGCTTGTCGAACTCGTAGATTCGGACGCCGCGCAAACGGGTGTCTGGGAGCACGTCGCGCACATTGACGAAACTCATCTCGTCCTTGATCCAGAGGCCGGAACGAAATTCCTGTGCCACCATGGAACTCAAGGCCTTGAGGCGCAATTGCTGGGCGGCCTTTTCCGCCGGTGGCGCGACGAACTCACCGACGACAAAGGTCAGCGCTATGAAAGTCGTGCCAAGCTTCGCCAGCGACACTAGGAGGCTCGCCGTGGATAAGCCGGCGGTCCGCAGTACGATGATCTCGGAATGGTGGGCGAGGAGTGTCAGCGCGTATAAGGTGCCGATGAGTACGGCGATCGGAAACAACTCGTAGATGCGCCCCGGCACGCTCAGCAAGACGAAGCCGGCGGCATGCTGCAACTGATATACTCCCTTGCCGATATCCTCGAACTCGTGGATCAGGTCGAAAAATGCAAATAGCATCAGGAAGGCCATTAGCACCAAGGCCGTGGCCGCATAAATCTCACGAGCCAGATATCGCTCATAGACTTTCAGCCCCATAGCCGAACCCAGGAGAAGACAATCAGCCGGCGCGAAAACAACAACAACAGAAACACGAACATCACGACGTGCACCAGCCACACACCGATCTCGAAGCTAAGCCGGCCTTGGGCCACCCAGGCCTGACTCACGCTGATCAAATTGCTGTAGATCATGTAAGTCAACACGGCAAAAATCAGGTTGTTGGTTCGCCCGGCTCGAGGGTTGACAAAAGACAAGGGAATTGCCAACAAAGCCAGATTGAGCGCTGCCAAGGGAATTCCGACGCGCCATAGCAACTCACCCATGTTCGGGCCGCTCGGAGTAGCAATCAACTGTAGCAGCGTCAAGTTCTTCGGCGTGGATTCGATACCCTGGGCCTCGCGCGTCTCGACTCGTACGGCATACTGTCTAAACTCCATGACACGATAATCCGCCTGCCCTGGCATGCCTTCATAGCGACGACCGTTCTCCAGTACCAGGAAACGATCTCCGTTGGGCATGTTTTCCTGGTGTCCCTGCGCCGCAGCCATCACACCAAGCCTGCCATGCTGCACCGAACTGATAAAAACATTCCGTACCAGCGCCTCGTTACCGGCCACTGCCTCGACGAAAAACACCCTGTCGGCCGACGAAGACTCCTTGAACGCACCGGGAGCGACTCGCGAGACATCATCGCGGTTATCCATCTTGAGCCGATACTCGGCGCTTTTCGACAGGGCCCAGGGCGAGAGGAATAATGCCAGTACGCTGATCGTCGCCACCATCGGCAAGGCAAAGGTCAGCACCGGTCTCACCCAGGCGGTCAGCGACATCCCGCAGGAAAACCACACCAGCATCTCGGAATCCCTGTAGGAGCGCGATAAAGACAACAACACCGCGATAAACAGCGTCAGCGACAGCAGGACTGGCAAATAATTCAGTGCGCTAAACCCCAGCAAAGCGACTACCGCTTCGGAAGCCAGTGTTCCACCTGCAGCTTGACCAAGGAGGCGAATCAGCTGCGTAGTCAACATGATCGCAAACAACGCAACAAAGACCGCAATAGCGGTGTTGCCGAATTCGCGCAGGGCCGCGCGTTGGAAAATCATCTTGGTTTTGACTTTAGGCAATGAATTTGGGGATAATCGAAAAAGTCGCCGGTTTTCGCTAGAGAGAACGGCCTTCCCAAACCTTTGCAAGGAGCAATAAGTGGAATTTAGCATAAAAAGCGGTAGCCCGGAAAAGCAGCGCACCGCTTGTGTCGTCGTTGGCGTGTTCGAGCCGCGCAAACTTTCGGTGCCCGGTGAGATCCTCAACTCGGCATCGGACAACTATATTTCCGACCTGCTCCGCCGCGGCGACATGGAAGGCAAATCAGGCACCACACTGCTGTTGCACAACGTGCCGGGAACGCTAAGCGACCGCGTGCTGCTGATCGGTTTGGGCAAGGAGAAGGATTTCCGGGAAAAGGAATTTCGCGACTCGATTGCAACTACGGTGCGCGTCCTCAACGAAACCGGCGCATTCGACGCCACACTGACATTGACCGAACTGCCGGTGAAAAAACGTGACATGTCCTGGCGTATCCGCCAGACGGCACTGATGGCATTCGAGGCGCTCTATCGATTCGACCGTTTCAAATCAAAAAAGGACGAAGTACGCCGGCCGTTGCGCAAATTGACCCTATCGGTGGAAAGCCGCACCGACTTGTCCGCCGCGGAAAAAGCTTTATCCCAGGGGATGGCCATCGCCGCCGGCATGAATCTGGCAAAAGATCTTGGCAACCTGCCGGGAAACGTGTGCACGCCGACTTATCTCGCGGGCCAGGCATTGGAGTTGCGCAAGCAGAATGGTCTCAAGGTCGAGGTACTGGAACGTGCCGATATGGAAAAGCTCGGCATGGGTTCATTGCTTTCGGTGACACGCGGTTCACACCAGCCGCCCAAGTTCATTGTCCTGAGCCATAACGGAGGGAAGAAAGGCGACAAGCCGGTCGTACTGGTCGGCAAAGGGGTCACCTTCGACAGCGGCGGTATTTCGCTGAAACCCGGTCCCGAAATGGACGAGATGAAGTACGACATGTCCGGCGCCGCGAGTGTGCTCGGCACGATGAAAGCCATCTCCGAGCTGGCGCTTCCGTCCAATGTAATCGGTCTCATCCCGACTGTGGAAAATATGCCCGGCGGCAATGCCAGCCGCCCCGGCGATATCGTCACCTCGATGTCCGGCCAGACGATAGAAATTCTCAACACCGATGCCGAGGGACGCTTGATTCTCTGCGACGCGTTGACCTATGCGGAACGCTTCGAACCGGCGTGCGTGATCGATATTGCCACGCTCACCGGGGCCTGCGTAATCGCCCTGGGCCATGTCGCCAGCGGCATGTTCGCCAACGACGATGGACTCGCCCGCGACCTCCTGAACGCCGGACAGAATGCCTATGACCGGGCTTGGCGCCTGCCGCTGTGGGACGATTACCAAGAGCAGCTGAAAAGTCCCTTCGCCGACATGGCCAACATCGGCGGACGGGCCGCCGGCACCATCACCGCCGCATGTTTCCTGTCGCGCTTCGCCAAGAAATACGACTGGGCCCACCTCGATGTCGCTGGTACCGCCTGGAAATCAGGCGAGAAGAAGGGTTCCACTGGCCGCCCGGTGCCGTTGCTCACGCACTTTCTCCTGGCACGCAGCGGAGTCCAGGTCGAATAAATGACCAAAGTGCTTTTCTGTCATGGCGCGCCGGACCGTCTGCAAGCCGCCGCTGCGTGGCTGATGCAATACGGCCGACAGCAGGACTTGTCCGGTGCAACCAAGGCCACCCTGGTCTACGCGCCGGAAGCGGAAATGTCCGAACGTTTCGACCGATTGCTGTGGACACAATCGGCGACCGGCTTCTTGCCTCATTGCCGAGCCGATTCGCCTCTCGCCGCCGAGACCCCGGTGCTGATCACCGGCAACCTCGACGGCGTGCCATATCATGAGAAGCTGCTCAATCTCAGCAACGAACTTCCACCCGGTTTCAGCCGCTTCGAGAACCTGGTGGAGGTCGTCAGCGAGGACGATGCGGTGCGCCTGCCGGCACGAGAGCGCGTCAAGTTCTATCGCGATCGCGGCTACGAAATCCAGTTCCGCGACCTGGGCAAGGAACCGCTGTGAGCAGTAAGTTGTTTGACCAGGCGGATGCACTGATGCGCCGGCGCAGCTTCGTCGCAGGCACCAAAGCCGAGCGGGCCGAACCTGAGTGGCGAGCCGAGGTCGCCGATGACTGCGCGAGCGACGACGTGCCGGTGCTGACCGATGTAGTGAATGACGACCTTGTCGCGCAAGGTTCGCAGACTCCAGGCGGCGAAACAGACAGTACGGAATCCGAAGCCAACATCGCATTGAGGATCGAGCTGGCCTTGCGCCAGCGACTCAGCCAGTTGCTGATGGATCGCCAGGCTTTGCTCGCCCAGGAAATCGAAGCCTGGCTGGACGAGCAAATGCCGCAACTGGTGATACGGGCCATGGACGGCATCACCGATCATCTGGTTGCCCTGCTTGCCAATCGCGCCAAGGACGAATTGCTGCCGCGGCTCGAGGCTGCCTTGAAACCGCCCGATGCGACCGAGACCGACGCCGATAGGGCAGCTTAGTCCTAGCGCTCCGGTATAATTCGCGCCTTACTTTGCGCGAATTTTCACCCTCATAGATGGAACTCACCAAAAGCTTCGAGCCGGCTGCGATCGAGCGGCGCTGGTATGAACACTGGGAAGGCCAGGGCTATTTCAAGGCCGGGCTAGACCGCAACAAGCCACGGGAACAGGCCTACTGCATCCTGCTGCCACCGCCCAATGTCACCGGCACGCTGCACATGGGCCATGGTTTCCAGCACACGCTGATGGATGCACTGGTCCGCTACCATCGTATGCTGGGCTGGAACACGCTGTGGCAGCCGGGCACCGACCACGCCGGCATCGCCACGCAGATCGTGGTGGAGCGGCAACTGGATGAGCAGGGAGTGTCACGCCACGATCTCGGTCGCGAAAAATTCATCGCTAAGGTGTGGGAGTGGAAGGAAATTTCCGGCTCCACCATCTCCCGCCAGATGAGACGCCTCGGCACCTCGCCCGACTGGTCGAGAGAGCGCTTCACCATGGATGACGGCCTGTCCAAGACGGTGACCGAGAGCTTTGTCCGGCTCTATAACGAGGGCTTGATTTATCGCGGCAAGCGCCTGGTGAACTGGGATCCCGTGCTCGGCACCGCGGTATCCGATCTGGAAGTGGTGCAGGAAGAGGAAGACGGCCACCTCTGGCACATCCGCTATCCCCTCGCCGATGGCTCGGGCCACCTCACGGTCGCCACCACCCGTCCGGAAACCATGCTCGGCGACACAGCGGTCATGGTGCATCCGGATGACGCACGCTATGCGCGGCACATCGGCAAGTCGGTCACCCTGCCTCTCTCCGGTCGCGAGATACCTATCATCGCCGATCCTTATGTCGACCGCGAATTCGGCTCCGGCTGTGTCAAAGTCACCCCGGCCCACGACTTCAACGACTATGCGGTGGGTCAAAGGCACCAGTTGCCGATGATCAATATCCTGACCCTGGATGCGAAAATCAACGAGAACGGCGCTGAGAAATATCGCGGACTCGAACGCTTCGAAGCCCGCAAGCAGATTGTGATCGACCTGGAGGCCTTGGGACTGCTGGAAAAGACCGACAAGCACAAGCTCAAGGTGCCGCGCGGTGATCGTACTCATGCGGCGATCGAACCGATGTTGACCGACCAGTGGTTCGTCGCCATGACGACGCCCGCGCCCGATGGCTTGAGTATCACGCAGAAGGCGCTGAATTGCGTGGCCTCGGGCGAAATCAGCTTCGTTCCGGAGAACTGGGTCAATACCTATAACCAGTGGCTCAACAACATCCAGGACTGGTGTATCTCGCGTCAGCTCTGGTGGGGGCATCGGATCCCGGCCTGGTACGACGACGCCGGAAATATCTACGTCGCCCACGACGCGGAGGAAGCCAAAGCGCAAGCCGCCGCGGCCGGCTATGGCGGCACTCTGAAGCGTGACCCGGACGTACTCGACACCTGGTATTCGTCGGCGCTGTGGCCCTTTTCCACGCTCGACTGGACGCCGGAGTACCCGGCCAAATCGAACACCGCGCTCGACCTATACCTGCCCTCTTCGGTACTGGTCACCGGCTTCGACATCATCTTCTTTTGGGTCGCACGCATGGTGATGATGACCAAGCATCTCACCGGCAAGATTCCTTTCCGCGAAGTTTTCGTGACAGGCCTGATCCGTGATGCCGAAGGTCATAAGATGTCCAAGTCCAAGGGCAATGTTCTCGACCCGATCGACTTGATCGACGGCATTGGTGTCGACGCGTTGGTGGAAAAACGCACCTCGGGGCTGATGAATCCGAAGCAGGCAACCCAGATCGAAAAGCATACCCGCAAGGAGTTCCCGAATGGCATATCGGCCTTCGGCACCGATGCGCTGCGCTTTACCTTCGCCAGCCTCGCCTCGCCGGGCCGCGATATCAAGTTCGACCTGAACCGCTGTGAGGGTTACCGCAATTTCTGCAACAAGCTATGGAACGCAACGCGTTTCGTCTTGATGAACTGCGCGGATCAGGATGTCGGCTTGGAGGAAAGCCATCCACTCGAGTTTTCCTTCGCCGACCGCTGGATCGTCAGTCGCCTGCAGCGCGCCGAAGCCGAGGTCGCAACTCATTTTGCCGAGTATCGCTTCGATCTGGTCGCCCGCACGATATATGAATTCATCTGGGATGAATACTGCGACTGGTATCTCGAACTGGCGAAGGTTCAGCTGCAACAGCCGCCATCGGCAAATACCGAAGCCCGGCAAAGAGCCACCCGTCGCACGCTGGTGCGAGTTCTGGAAGCCATGCTGCGCCTCGCCCACCCGCTGGTTCCATTCATTACCGAGGAACTCTGGCAATCCGTCAAGACGCTGGCCGGCAAAGCGGGCGCCAGCGTAATGCTGCAGCCTTATCCCTTACCGCAGACCGGCAAGGTCGATGCGGAGGCCGAAGCTCGCATGAACCTGCTCAAGGACATGATTAATGCATGCAGAAGCCTGCGCGGCGAAATGAATCTTTCTCCGGCTCTGAAAGTACCTCTCATCGCCACGGGCGACATAGCCACCGTCGAGGCATTCGCGCCTTACCTGAAAGCACTGGCGCGGCTGGAAAGCATCGTTACCGCCGGCGCCGAATTGCCTGAAAGTGACGCTCCGGTGCAGAACGTCGGCGATTTCCGCCTGATGCTGAAAATCGAGATCGACGTAGTCGCCGAACGCGCGCGCCTCGTCAAGGAGATAGGCCGGGTAGAGTCGGAAATCACCAAGTCGGAAAATAAATTGGCGCTGCCGAGTTTCGTTGAACGCGCCCCGCCACCCGTAGTAGCTCAGGAGCGTGAACGGTTGGTCGGTTTCGGCGCCTTGCTCAATCAGTTACGCTTGCAACTCGCTCACCTGAATTGATGAAGCGGCGTTCCCATGCCACCGTTCTTGATGATTTGTTAAGACCGCCGGCATCGAGAACTCGGGAACACACCGTTCATCCAAGACCCCCGGTCACCGCCCTCTCAAGAGCCGCAACTGGCGCATTTACTTAACTGCAATCAAACTGTTATGACAAATGTCAGGAGTTTTTTCTGAATGCTTGTGTTTTCCTGAGAATAGCTTATGTGCGTTTTTTGACTATATTCTTTCAAAAAATGGGTGGTATAATTTGCAATTGATCGGGGTAGAATTCGATCAAACAAATTTTTCCTTTCTCTCCTCCTCATATAAAAGGCAATCTTAAAATGAAACAGTCTATCCTCGTTGCTGCGCTCGTCGCCCTGGCCGTTACTGCCTGCGGCAAGAAAGAAGAAGCCAAACCCGCCCCGGCTCCGGCCCCGGTTGCTGCTCCCGCCCCGGCACCTGCTGCCCCGGCTGATGCCGCCAAGCCTGCCGACGCTGCTGCCCCCGCTGCCGCTCCGGCCGCTGGCGCCGCTCCTGCTGCCGCTCCGGCCGCTGAGCCGAAGAAAGAAGAGCCGAAGAAGTAATCGGTTCTTACTTCAAAAAAGCCAGCTTTCGAGCTGGCTTTTTTGTCTGTGTCTCACGGGTTTCATTTCAATTCGCGCCAGGAAAAACCGCTTTCCTGGGACGCCACGCCTATCCATTCGGTATTACACCCCAGCGCAGTTGCCAGGGCCGCACGGGCCAGTTCCGAAGTATTGTTTTGCAGGCTCAAATGGGCAGCAACAAGATGTTGTAACCGTGAACAGTCGATCGCGCCGAGCAAAGCAGCGGTCGCTCGATTGTCGAGATGTCCGAAACGGCCACCGATGCGTTGTTTCAACATCCAAGGGTAGCTACCCCCGGCTAACATCTCGATGTCATGATTGCATTCGAGCACCAGTGCGTCGCATCCATCGAGCATGTTGACGATGTGCGGAGTGATACTGCCTGTATCGGTAAGTACCCCGAGCCTGTGTCGTCCATCGGAAAACACAAACTGAACCGGCTCCCGTGCATCATGGGGTACCGGGAAAGGATGAATTTCCAGCTTGCCGACGACAAACGGGCGATGGCTGTCGATCATGACGAGCCTGGGCAATTTGCCATGATTGCCGGGCATCCCCGCCAGCGTACCGTGGGTAAGGTAGACAGCCAGGTCGTGACGTTGCGCGGCTTTGAAGACACCGGCGCCGTGGTCGCTGTGTTCGTGAGTGACCAGGATTGCGTCGAAATCGTCGAGGATCAGATCAAGGCGCGACAAACGAGTCGCCAGTTCGCGCGGACCAAAGCCACAGTCCAGCAGCACGCGGGTGGCATCCGTTCCCGGATTCGACTCGGACGCTGCTTCAATGACCATTGCATTGCCGCTGCTGCCGCTGCCGAGCGAGGCAAAGCGCAAACCCGTCATTCGACTATGTCACCTATCAAGGCAAAGACCGAGCGCAACCCGCCAGTCGGGCAGCTGGATGGATGCCTCCTGCGCCAATCGGTCGCACGCCAACCTGGAATTGAAAGGGCGCTTGGCCGGCAGCGGATATTCGCGTGTCGGGATTGCGGTCAGTGACGGTTCGCGGGTCCGGAGATTTCGGGAGAGACCGAGTATCGCCTCGGTAAAGCCATGCCAGGATGTGTGGCCGGCGCTGGCGAGATGATACAGTCCTTCCGGCTCTCGATGTGGCGCCAGCGCCAGTGCGGTGGCCTCGGCGATCAGGCGGCTCCAGGTCGGCGCACCGAACTGATCGTCGACGATGCGCAGTTCCTCTCGTTCCTCGGCCAAGCGCAGCATGGTGCGCAGGAAATTCTTGCCATGCATGCCGTACACCCAACTGGTGCGGAATATCAGATGGCGACACCCGGTCGCCTGGATGGCCTGCTCCCCAGCCAGCTTGCTGCGTCCATAGGCGTTGATCGGGGCGGGAGTGTCATCCTCGCCGTACGGGCTGTCCTTGGTTCCATCGAAGACATAATCGGTCGAATAGTGAACCAGCTGTATCCCCCTCTTCCTGGCTTCCTCGGCCATCACGCCAGGCGCCTCGGCATTGACCCGCATGGCGAGGCTGGTCTCGTTTTCGGCCTGGTCGACCGCTGTGTAGGCAGCGGCGTTGACGATGATATCGGGATTTACGGTTCGAATCGCGGCAAGTATGGTATCGGCATACGCCAAATCGAGTTTCTCCCTGTCGAGCGCTATCACTTCGCCGAGGGGTGCCAGCGTTCGCTGTAGTTCCCAGCCCACCTGCCCATTCTTGCCGGTGAGGAGAATACGTTTCACGGAAAGACCTCGGCGTCGCATAACTTCACGCCGCTGCGATCCTTAGCGGCCAGCATCGGCTCGCCGGCCATGGGCCAGGCGATGGCCAGGTCCGGATCATTCCACAAGAGACATCGTTCGTGTTCGGGATACCAGTAGTCTGTCGTCTTGTAGAGGAATTCGGCAAATTCGCTGGTGACACAGAACCCGTGGGCGAATCCCGGCGGGATCCACATCATTCTTTTGTTTTCGGCGGACAGCGTATGTCCGACCCATTTACCAAACGTAGGAGAGGATAGGCGCAGGTCGACGGCGACATCGAAGACCTCGCCGGCAACGACACGCACCAGTTTGCCTTGTGGGTGGTCGATCTGATAATGCAAGCCGCGCAGCACATTCCTGGCCGAGCGCGAATGGTTGTCCTGGACGAACTCGGCATTCAGATTGAATTTCGCCAGTTCGCGGCGGTTGTAGCTTTCAAAAAAGAAGCCGCGGGCATCGCCGAAAACCTTCGGCTCTATCACCAGCACCTCGGGTAGGGTCGTCGCGATCGCCTGCATCAGGAATAAACCTTGTCCCTGAGCAAGCCGAGCAGATATTGCCCATAGCCGTTCTTCTTAAGCGGTTGGGCGAGTTGTTCGAGTTGCTCGGAAGTTACCCAGCCCAGACGCCAGGCGATTTCCTCGGGACAGGCGACCTTGAGTCCCTGGCGTTTCTCAATGGTGCCGATGAACTGGGACGCCTCCAGCAGGGATTCATGCGTACCGGTATCGAGCCAAGCCATGCCGCGCCCCATGATCTCGACGTGTAATTGCTGATTTACCAGGTATTGTCGGTTTACATCGGTGATTTCCAGCTCACCGCGCGGCGAAGGTTTCATTTCGGCTGCGATTTGAAGCACCTGATTGTCATAGAAATACAGGCCGGTCACGGCGTAGCGCGATTTTGGCTGCGAAGGCTTTTCCTCGATGCTGATGGCCCGGCCGACTGCGTCGAACTCTACCACTCCGTAACGTTCCGGGTCGGTCACCGCATAGGCGAACACCGTGGCACCATCTTTGGCCCGGCTGGCAGCCTGAAGCTGGGTTGCAAAATCGTGTCCGTAAAAAATGTTGTCGCCCAGAATCAGGGCCGATGGCGCATCGCCGACAAACTCCCGTCCGATGATGAATGCTTGCGCCAATCCGTCCGGTGACGCCTGCACGGCATATCGGAGATTCACTCCCCACTGGCTGCCATCGCCCAGCAGCTGCTCGAAGCGCGGCGTATCCTGCGGAGTCGAGATCAGCAGGATGTCGCGTATGCCCGCCAGCATCAGCGTGCAGAGCGGGTAATAAATCATTGGTTTGTCATAAATCGGCAAGAGTTGCTTGGAGACGGCCAGGGTCACCGGATGCAACCGGGTTCCGGCGCCACCGGCGAGGACGATCCCTTTACGCGTGGTCATGCGAGATTCCTGTCAGAGTAGTTTTGTTTCACCCAGTTTCGATATTCACCGCTTACGACGTGCTCGATCCAATCGGCGTTGGCAAGGTACCATGCGACGGTTTTTCGCAAGCCAGTCCCGAAGCTCTCACCAGGCGTCCAGCCGAGCTCGCGCTCTATCTTGGTGGCATCGATGGCATAGCGCCGGTCATGGCCGGGACGGTCGGCGACGAAAGTCTTTTGTTCCTGATACTTGCGACCATCGCCGCGCGGCTTCAATTCGTCGAGCAATGCGCACAAGGTGTCGACCACTTCCAGATTGGTCTTCTCGTTGTGACCGCCGATATTGTAGGTCTCGCCCGGCAAGCCTTTCTCGAATACCCGCCACAGGGCACGCGCATGGTCATCGACATAGAGCCAGTCGCGCACGTTGTCGCCTTTCCCGTAGATCGGCAGAGGCTTGCCGCGCAATGCATTGAGTATCACCAACGGAATCAGCTTTTCGGGAAACTGATACGGCCCGTAGTTGTTGGAGCAGTTGGTGACAAGTACCGGCAAACCATAGGTGTGCCGCCAGGCGCGCACCAGATGATCGGACGAAGCCTTGGACGCCGAGTATGGCGAGTTCGGGCTATATGAGGTGGTCTCGGTGAACAGTCCGTCGGCGCCAAGACTGCCGTAGACCTCGTCGGTGGAAACATGGTGAAACCGGAAAGTGGCCTTGTCTTCCGGCGCCAATGCCATCCAATGCGCGCGAGTCGCTTCGAGCAGGGTATAAGTGCCGACGATATTGGTCCACATGCGCCTCCGCGGCCAGGTGGATCACGCCGGAAGGGAGATGTTCGGCGAACAATCGATCCAGCGCCTCGCGGTCGCGGATATCGGTCTGCGAAAACACATGGTGGGGATTAGCTATCAATCCCGATAGCGATTCGAGGTTGCCTGCATAGGTAAGTTTGTCGATATTGACGATGCGCCAGTCGCTCTCGGCAATCAGCATGCGCACCAGCGCCGAGCCGATGAAACCGGCGCCTCCGGTAACAAACAGCGTGCGTGCGCTCATGCCGCCACCACCCGGTTTTTTCCTGAGCGCTTGGCCAGATACATGGCCGCATCGGCGCGCTTCAGCGCCAGATCGGCCGGTTCATCATGGCCCTTTTCCGCGACGCCGGCGCTGAATGTGATCAATAATTTTTCATTCTTGTTCAAGAAGAACTTTCTGGTCAGTTCGCGCTGCACCCGCGTAATGGTTTGAACTCCTTCGTTGAGACTCGTTTCGGGCAACAGGATGACGAACTCCTCTCCTCCGTAGCGCGCCAGAGAGTCCTGGGGTCTTATGGTTTCACGGGTAACCTGCGCCAAATGGACCAGCGCGTCATCACCGACATGGTGGCCGTGGGTATCGTTGAGTTTCTTGAAGTTGTCGATATCCAGCATGGCGATGCACAGCGTGCCGTCATGCCGATGGGCATGCGCCACCTCGCGTTCAAGCACTTCATCCATGCCCTTGCGGTTGAGTGCGCCAGTCAACGCATCCAGGCGCACCATTTCGCTGGCCTGGTCGAGTTCGGTCTGTAGGCGGCTGACTTCCTTCTCGGATTCGTCGACACGCTGGCGCATCTCCTTCAACTCGTCGCGCGAACGTTGAGCGTTGAGTTGGATCACGCGGGTCTCGCGCATCACCTCGTCGAGAACGTCTGATAACTGCGCAATATCGCTGGCCTTGCTGATCTTTTCGACACAGCGCTCGATCTTGTCGTTGTAACCGCTGGTGGATTCGGAAAAATCCGTGAGCCGATCGACGAAACTTGCCAGCATTGCCTTGAGGCGGTTCTGCGCTTCGCTCAAATGCTTCTTCAGGTTGCTCTGCTTGTAGATGACTTCCTTCATGCGCCGTTCGACATCGTCGAGCTGGCGCAGATTGAGCGGCTGATTGAAGAGCTCCAGCACCATGGCAATCTGACCGTGCAACCATTGGTCATCGAGCGTCAATTCGCTGATGTTCTCGATGATGAGTTGCAGCAAATGCAGCAAGGCGGTCTTCAGCTCCGCCTGGTCCTCCGTGACGAATTGCAGACGATGGCTGAATTTCTTCATGCGTGCCGTAAACGCGGCGATGGATTCAGCCGTGTATGCGGCTCGAATCTCGGTGGCCAGCCGGGTGGCTTCGTCCGCAAGTTCCGGCGTATCGACCAGCAGCATCTCGATGCTGTTTTCCAGCAACTGCGCGATCAATTCCTGCAACTCTCCATCAAGTTGCGGAACTGATGCACCAGCGCGCACCGATACCCCCGCCGCCGTCTGGTTCGGCTTCGCAACCGCCTCGGAAGCCACGGTGGCTTCCCCTTCAACCAGCGCTGGTACCGCCTCCGCAGTCTGGCCCTGGGACCATGAACGCAAGAGTGACTGAAGACGCGAAAAAAGCAGCTCCGGGGCACTCGACGCCTGGATGACATGTTCGATCGCTTCCCGCTTCTTGGCCGACGTCATGCCTGCGTGGCTTCTTTCGAGTTGCTGAATCAGATCGCGTATCAGCGTCGACCACTGGGGCTGTTCCGCGGCGCCGGCAGGTGAAAAGCTCTGGAACGCGGAATTCAATGTCGCCCAGCTCTTGTCGGCCACAGCGGTTTCAAGCTGCCGGGCAAAACGCAACTGTTCCGCGGTTTTTCGAGGCAGCTCGGCCGCCAGATTCTTCAGTGCCTTTTCGGGAAAGTTTTCCACCATCGCCGTGCCGGCGATTTCGTGATACAGCGCCATGTAGTTATCGGGCGTCGGCGGAGTGCGATTCAGCGCCAACTGGCGCAAGACATCGCGGGCAATTTCCGAAGGTTGTGTTGGCTTAGACATGATTCATCCGTTGAGACGATCTGAGTGAGGTGACCATAGACGTTCTAATATTATTCCACAAGCCTGTGCCTGAGCCCGTAATGAATCAATTCGGCGTTGGTTTCCAGCTTCATCTTGTCGAGCAGGCGTTTGCGGTACTCGCTGACCGTCTTGACGCTGATATTCAGTTCCTCGGCAATCTGGGTCAGTGTCCTGCCGGAGGCGATCAGGCAAAGGATTTGATACTCTCGATCGGAGAGTGTTTCGTGCGGCAGGCGATCGTCGTTTTCTGCGATGACATCGGCCAGCTTCATCGCCAGCGATGGACTGACGTACTTGTGCCCGCTGGCCACCTGACGGATCGCCGTCACCAGCAGCTCCGGCGCACTCTGCTTGGTCAGATAGCCGGAAGCACCCGCCTTGAGGGCACGCACGGCATATTGTTCCTCCGGGTGCATGCTGAGAATCAGCACCGGCAAGCGCGGGTATTCTTTCTTCAGCATCTTCAGCGTGTCGATGCCGTTGCGGTTGGGCATCGATACATCCAGCAGCACGACATCCCAGTGCTGCAGGCGCGCCAGGCGCATGGCGTCGACCCCGTCATCGGCCTCCCCGGCCACCAGCAGATCGTCGGTCTCGGAAAGAATCTGCCGCAGACCCTGCCTGACGATGGCATGGTCATCGGCGATCAATACATGTATTTTGTTTTCGGTCATAGATTCAGAATAGGTTGCGCTGCGGTTCTTCTTCAGCCGGTATCACGACATTGACCTGGCTCGCATCGGGTACTCGCAGGACGATATGGCTGCCGCCCTGCTCGGCGGGAAAAATGCTGAACTCGCCGTTGAGGCTGCTGGCCCGCTCGCGGATGCCGCGCAAACCGAAGGATTTTGGTTTATTCATGTCCGCTTCCGATATCCCGCGGCCATTGTCTCGGATTTCCAGTGCTATCCGGCCTTTTTCCCGGCGCAGTCGCACTACCACCAGCGAGGCATGCGCATGCTTGGCCACATTGGTCAGGGCTTCCTGGAGGATGCGGAATAATGCCAACGAGGTTTTCTCGTCGAGTTCGATGCCGTCTTCGTCGCACTTGACGCGGCATGCGATGCCGGTACGCTGGCTGAAATCCTCTGCCTGGCATTCGATTGCCGCCGGCAGCCCAAATTCCTTCAAGATACCCGGACGCAATTCGCGGGCAACGCGGCTGACGGTGCTCATGGCGCGATCGACCAGCGCCTCGATCGAATGGGTCTTGTCGCGGAGCGTTCCTCCTGCCGCCTCGATGGGCAGTTTTCCGCCCAATAGGGCCATCTCGATCTTGATGGCGACGAGGGTACTGCCGAGTTCGTCATGTATGTCGCGGGCGATCCGCTCACGCTCCTCCTCCTTGGCGCTTTCGAGGTGAAAAGAGAGCTCTGAAAGTTGTTCGCGTGAACGCCGCAATTGAACTTCGGTTTCCTTACTATGGGTGATGTCGGTGGCAATGCCCTGCCACTGTATGCCACCGGCATCAAGCCGCTGCGGAGTGGAGCGCAAGTTGATCCATTTTGTTTGTCCCTTGGCGCGAATGCAACCTTCCCAGTTGAGCGTGGCAAAACCAGCGGCAGACTCCTCGAACGTTTGCTGCAAGGCTTTGCGGTCATGGGTATCGATGGCTTCCAGGAAGCGCTGTGGCGACGCCAACAGCTCCGGCTGTTTCAAACCGAAGAGCTTGTAGCAGCCGTCGCTGACATAAACGAAGCGCAAACCGCTATCCGGTTCGATCTGAAGCTGAAACACCATGCCGGGAAGATTCGAGGCCAGGGCGCGGAAACGCGCTTCGCTTTCCTTGAGCATTTCCAGCGCGGCACGGTGATCGGCGCGCAGTCGCGCGTCACCAACCTCACGTTCGACCGCAGGCACCAACCTTTCCAAGCTGCCCCGGGCGAAACAGTCATGGGCGCCGGCACGCATCGCCCGCGCCGCGGTTTTGTCGTCGATATTGTCGGAAATGACTATGAATGGCAGATCGAAGTCCAGTTCCTGCATCAATTTCAACGCTGCCAGCGCAGTCAGGCCCGGTAGGCGATGCTTGCAAAGAATGGCGTCCCATGCCTGGGCCCGTAGCGCGCCCCGCAAGGCTTCGGCGCTGGCGACGCGTATCGATTGCGGCTCGTGGCCTGCCTCGCGAAAAAGCGCCAGCATGTTCGTGGCATCGTCGTCGGAGGTTTCGACGAGAAGCAGGCGCAACTGGGAGTCTTTGGTTTTTGAGGCGGGAGCCATAGCCTGGAAGAAGTAATACTTCAGCCTGCAAAGTGTAGCGGAAACTTCGGTCCGGCGGCTATAATTCGCCCTCTTAAAGTTTCAGGGCCGGCGTAGCTCAGTTGGTAGAGCAGCGCACTTGTAATGCGAAGGTCGGGAGTTCGATTCTTCTCGCCGGCACCAAGATGAGGGCGTGGTTCAGGCTGCCACGCAAGTAATATCGATCTAGTGAAAATGACCAGATAATCCATTGCCGCTATTTTGCCTGCCGGTACCACGGAAAGCATGATCGAAAGCGAACCGCGCCAGCGCATCGACAAATGGCTATGGGCTGCGCGTTTCTTCAAGACGCGCAGCCTGGCGGCGGCTGCCATCGACGGCGGCAAGGTCCGGATTAACACGCACCCTGTCAAGCCGGCCAAGGAAATCAGGCCGGGCGATACGCTGGATATCGACTGCGGCGGCCAGCGCTGGACCGTCGTCGTCAAGGGAACCAATGAACAACGCCGGCCGGCTGCCGAGGCACACCACTTGTATGCCGAAACGCCTGAGAGCCTGATAAAAAGACAACGCGCGATGGAACTCGGGAAACTCGCGCCAGCCCCGGGAGCCGATCTACGCGGTCGGCCGACCAAAAAGGCCGGACGGCTGATTCGGCGCTTCGCCAATCCGGGTTAACATCGATTTCTGAGTTTCCCTCCAACCTCGTCTATCAACCCGATCAATTCCGAAAGCGTGAACATGGCCAACATTCTGATCATCTACTCGACTACCGATGGACACACCCTGAAGATTTGCCAGCGGCTTCAGCAGGTGATCGAACAGCAATCGCATCGGGTGACGCTTTGCGCAATCAAGGACTGGCGGGAGATAGACCTGACCACATTCGACAAGATCGTCGTCGGCGCCAGTATCCGTTACGGAAAACACAGCCCACTCGTGCTGGATTTCGTCCGTCGCAATGAACAACTGCTGGACAGCAAGTCCAATGCCTTTTTTTCCGTGAATGTGGTCGCCAGAAAACCGGAAAAAAACCAGCCGGACACCAATCCGTATTTACTGAAATTCCTTAGAAAAATATCCTGGAAACCCAAGCAATTAGCGGTATTTGCCGGGAAAATCGACTTTCCGAAATACAGCTTTTTCGACCGCTTGATGATCCGCTTCATCATGTGGATGACCAAGGGACCGACGCATCCCGATGCTGTCGTCGAGTTCACAGACTGGCAACAAGTCGAGGCCTTTGGGAAGCGGATATGTGAAATGTAGCCCCTTTCGCGGGTGTTGGCTGGTTAGCCTGGTTCTGCGCCAGATCAAAACTTGAGCAGAATTGAAGGCGTATGTTTGTCGGTGTAAAAAATTTTGGCAGTTTGTTCTTGAGGGGGCGAATTCCTCTCAACGACTGAATCATGCGCCTAGACCGACATTCAGGGGAATTAGACATGACATGCGCCGAAGGGAAATGGTCCAGATTTGCAGCCAACATGACTATCTGTTTCGCGTTGGTTTTCCTCTTCATGGGCAGTATGCCGGCCCATGCCAAGCCCGGCATCTTGTCCAAAGAGGACAAAGCCTGCCTCGAGTGCCACGCGAAAAAAGGGGTCAGCAAACCCAAGGCCGGCGGCGACGCTGTCTCCCTTTATGTGGCGGACAAGCCCTATTCCGAATCCGTTCACAACGATAACGGGTGTACCGATTGTCATACCGAACTCGACGTCAAGAAGCACGCCAAGGCCGACAACAAGAAACTCGGTACCCGGGAATACTCGATCGCCGCTGTTGCCGTCTGCCGGGACTGCCACAAGAAGAACGTCAAGCTCTATGAGGACAGCCTGCACGCCGCGCTGGTTCGCGGCGGCAATTCAGAAGCACCGATCTGCTCGGATTGCCATGATCCTCACACCACCCGGGTCAATTCCGCCACCGGGCCGATGGACGACGTGATATGCCAGAACTGCCACGGCAAGATTTTCAAGGCCTATGCCTCAAGCGTGCATGGCCAGGCGCGCAACAAACAGACCGGCAAACTCCCGGCCGATCAACAGAAGGCGCCCATCTGCGCCGACTGCCACCGGTCCCATGAGATAAAGGCGGCCGCCACCGAAGGTAGGATCAAGAATGCCTGCCTGGATTGCCATAAAGGAACGCTGATTCTGCACAAGGTCTGGCTACCGAACGCCGAACGGCATTTTGAGGCGGTGTCGTGCCCCGCATGCCATGTGGCGACTGCGAAACGGCGCGTAGATCTCAGGCTATATGACAGTGTCACGAACAAGGCGGTGACCGAAAAACAGGGCGTGCCTCAGTTTGAGAGCCGTACCCAAGCGGCCGATGCCAAGGGCTTGGGCTTGGACGCTTTGGCCTTGCAGAGCCTGCTCAAGGAGTTTAACCGCGAAGGCGCGGAGGGCCAGACGGTCTTGCGCGGACGGCTCGAGGTGACTTCCGGCGTCGAAGCCCACCAATTGGTCGCCAGATCCAAGGCGGTCAAGGATTGCGATACTTGCCACCGCGAAGGCGCGGATGTCTTCCAGACCGTGACGATATCCATCGCCCGCCCCGACGGACGACCTCTGCATCATGGCGCCCAAAAGGAAGTGCTGACCTCCCCGATTTCGGTGGATTCCGTCCGGGGCTTTTATGCCATCGGCGGAACCAGGATCAAATTACTTGATTATCTTTTCGTGATGGCATTGTTCGCCGGTATCGCCATACCCGTCGGACACATGACGCTCAAATGGCTGTTCAGAAGATATTTGAAGAATCTTGAAGCCGAACGAAGCTCCACGCAAGACGATACTGCCCAACACTAGGAGAGGCGAAAATGGAAAAGATATACGTTCACCCTCTGCCGGTCAGGATATGGCATTGGATTAATGCCCTGAGTTTCATCCTGATGATACTCACGGGAATCCAGATCAGGTATATCGGCGTCGTCAACCTGATGCCGTTCAAGGCGGCCGTCGACTGGCACAATTGGATCGGCTTCGTGCTGATCGGGAACTTCTTCATCTGGTTTCTGTTTTATTTGTTTTCGGACAAAATCAAGGTCTACCATCCCGAGTTGAGTCCGATGAAGCATTTCCGCGACAGCTTCCGCCAGATGAAATATTACGGCTACGGAATCTTCAAGGGTGATCCCAACCCGCACCATGTGAGCGTCTATCACAAATTCAATCCGATGCAGAGCATGACCTACCAGATCATCATGCTGCTCATCGTTCCGATCCAGTTTTTCACCGGGATATTGCTCTGGGATGTCGAACGCTTTCAAGCATCGGTGAATTTCTTTGGCGGCGTCCGGGTCGTGGATACGGTGCATGTGCTGGCCTTCATTTTCTTCGTGGCCTTTATTTTCATACACCCGTATCTCGCCAGCCTCGGGCATACACCAAGCGCCCACTTCAAGGCCATGTTCACCGGCTATGAGGAAATCGACTGAGGCGACAGCCTTAGACTTCGGGCCGCGCTTCAGCGACGCTCAAAGTGATCTTGCCGGGTGGAAATGGCTTAGAATGTAAAGACCATATGACTAGTATGGGGAATAAACTTCCCTGAACGGTCGCTCGGTGCACTGTCTGTTTGGATAAATGCATACAACTTCAGAGGAGTTTTTCATGAACAAGATTACTGCGTTATTTGCGTCGATAGTGTTCTTTGGCATCGGCGCGGCACCGGCCCTCGCCGCACCCAAGGATGACGCCTTGGCGTTGGTGACCAAGGCGGTTGCTCACGTCAAGGAAGCCGGCAAGGAAAAAGCCTTGGCGGACTTCAATGACTCTAAAGGATCGTTTGTGAAAGGCGAACTCTACGTGTTTGCCTATACCCTGCAGGGGGTGATTCTTGCTCATCCCATGAATCCCAAGTTGATCGGCAAGGATATGACCGAGGTGAAGGATTCGGATGGCAAATTATTCACCAAGGAATTCATCGCTACGGTGAATGGTCCCGGCAAGGGCTGGGTTGATTACAACTGGACCAATCCGACGACAAAGAAGATCGAAGCCAAATCGTCGTATGTGGCTAAAGCCGGAGATATCTTCGTCGGATGCGGGATCTACAAATAACCGACACCGTCTGAGCTGAATCTGGAGAACAGGAACTCCGCGAGACCTGGAACAGCAGGCGCATCGGCATTTGGCGTGTGGGAATCGATGATTCCATGGCGCCGGGGCCAAAGCCCGGATATGTGGTTCTGGCGCGGAAGCTTTCACTTCCCGATGCACGACGCGTCGTCAATTGAGCCGCCTGCCCTGCTCGCATCGCTTCTATTCGTGGAGATGCAATGAATCTACTCAACAAAATGCTGATTGCCCCGGCAGTCACCATAGTGCTCATGCTCATTCTTGGCGCTGTCGGTTATTGGTCGATGAACACCCAGCAAATGGCGCTGGAGGAGCTCTTCAACGGTCGCTTCAGCCATACGGCCATGGCGACCGACATCAGTTCCGATGTTCTGAGGGCGCATGCACGCGCCTACCGCATCATGACATGGAGTTCCAGTCGCGGCGACGGATATATTGAAAAAGAAACGAAAGTCTTGTTGGCTGATTTCGACAAGGAGGCCGCCGAGTTTGCCGTTTGGGCGTCTCGGCCGAACTTGACCGACGAGGAAAAGGCCCTCGGCAAGCAAATGCTGGGACAGCTTACCAAGTACCGGAACTCGATAGCCAGTTCCCTCGATATGGCAACGGCAGATATCAATTCCGCAATCATGACGATGCAGTCAGCCGACGACAACTTCAAGCAGTTGAGCGAATCGACCGACAAGCTTGTCGCCCTCGAAAAACAGCTAGGCAAGAGCGATGTCGATCGATCCGCCGGCGTGTTTCGGCGCATGCTCGGCATCGCTCTCGCCGGGCTAGTGGCATCGATCTGCATCGCCGGGGCTTTGAGTTTTGCCATGGCGCGCGGCGTCATGAGGCAGATTGGCGGAGAGCCGGCCTATGCGACGGAAATAACCCGCCAGATCGCTGAAGGCAACTTGACCGTTTCCGTCCGGACCAGTCCCGGCGACAATTCCAGCCTGCTTGCCGCGATGCGGCAGATGCAGGAGGCGCTGCGCAGGATCGTCGACCAGATCCGTCAAATCGTCCAGGAAGTGGCTCGCAATACCGAACAGATGGCCACCGTATCCCGCAAGGTATCGAGTGGCTCCGACCGGCAGAACGAAGCCGCGGTATCCATGGCCGCCGCCGTCGAGGAAATGACCGCGAGCGTCGGTCATGTCGCGGCAAACGCCGACGGGGTGAGGGAAATGGCGGCGGAGGCAAGATCTCTGTCGGCGGATGGAAGCGAGACGGTGAAACATGCCATCGACGACATCAATCGAATTGCGGATTCCTTCAGCCACTCTACCCAGCTCATCCAGACCCTGAGTACCCAGACCGACCAGATTTCCTCGATCGCCAACGTCATCAAGGAAATTGCCGATCAAACCAACCTGCTGGCATTGAATGCCGCGATCGAGGCGGCGAGGGCCGGTGAGCAGGGGCGCGGGTTTGCCGTGGTTGCCGACGAGGTGCGTAAACTGGCCGAGCGTACCACCCTGTCCACGCAGGAAATCGCCACCATGATCGCCTCCATTCAAAGCGGTACCCAAAGCGCCGTTCAAGGCATGGACGCGGGTGGCGCTCAAGTTGGTCAAGGCGTCCTCATGGCGGCAAAGGCAGGGGACTCGATGGTCCAGATCGAAGCCAGTACACGTAAAGTGCTGGACGCCACGGCTGAGATATCCGCCGCGTTGCGTGAACAGAATTCCGCCAGCAACCTGATCTCCCAGAACGTGGAAAAGATTGCCCTGATGGCCGAGGAAAACGATGTGGCGGTGAAGGAAGTCGCTCATGCGGCGGAGCGTCTGGAAGGTCTGGCCGGTTCGTTAACATCTTCCGTAGGGATGTTCAGAATATAGAAAAATGAGACGCCGTTCATTCACCCGATGAAGATCCGCCCGGCGTTGCCCGACTCCCCGCCGCCGGTCGTTACGGTTGTCAGTCGCGAAGGCCTTGCCGGCGCGCAAATAGTGCGCACGGCGGCGAGGTTTGCTCTGCATCTAACAACGACACCGGGTGTTGAAAATGCTTGCCGCACCTGATCGTCGTCCGGACCTCGGCAAACGCCGGCAGCACATCGAGGACGTGCTGGCCGAGAACGAGCTGCTCCGGCAGGAACTGCGCACCGCGCGGGAAGCTGCGGAAATCACCGCCGAACTGGTCGTGCAACAGTTCGAAAAAAGCGAAGCAATGATGGTGCGCATCCAGCACTCCACGGCAATCAGCGAGAACTTGCTGCGGGAAACCAAGGGCATCATGGACAATGCCTCGGTCGGCATCTGCTTCACCCGTGAGAGCGGGATTTCCCGTTACAACCATAGCTTCGGCACGATGTTCGGTTTCCCGGCGGATACTGGCATCGGCCAGCATCCGCGCGTGACCTTTATCTCCGACGAGAACTACGCCGAGGTGGCGCGCGTTGCCAGGCCACTGCTGATGCAGAACCTGCCCTTCGAGCGCGAGATGTTCATGCGGCACCAGGACGGGAGCCATTTCTGGTGCAACCTCAAAGCATTCATCGCGGATCCGATGGATCCGGCTGCCGGCATCATCTGGATCACCGAGGACCGCTCTGCCTTCAAGATGGCCGAAGAGGAAATTGAAAGATCCCGCCGCATTGCAGAGACGACGCTGCGGGAAATCAAGGGCATCATGGACAATGCCTCGGTCGGCATGGTGTTTACCCGTGAGCGAAAGATTTACCGTTATAACCAAAGCTTCGGCAGCATGTTCGGTTTCTCGGGCGATAGTGGTGTCGGCCTACCGGGGCGCGCAATTTATGTTTCGGACGAGTCCTATGCCGAGGTCGGGCGCTTGGCCGGGCCGCTGTTGGCCCAGAATCTGCCCTTCGAGCGGGATATGTTGGTGCGGCGCCAGGACGGAAACAATTTCTGGTGCAACCTAAAAGCCTTCGTCGCGGATCCGAAGGATATGGCTGCCGGCACCATCTGGATCACCGAAGACCGCTCGGCCTTCAAGGCGGCCGAAGAGGAAATCAAGGAATCCCGTCGCATTGCCGAAGAGGCCAACGCCGCCAAGAGCGAATTCCTCGCCAACATGAGCCATGAAATCCGCACGCCGATGAACGCGGTCATCGGCATGACGCACCTGGCGCTGCAAACCGAACTGGACGCCAGGCAGCGCAACTACCTGGAGAAGGTCGATGCCGCAGCCAAGGGACTGCTCGGCATCATCAACGACATCCTCGACTTTTCCAAGATCGAAGCCGGCAAAGTGAGTTTCGAACACATCGACTTTCATCTTGACGACGTCATGGACGGTATGGCCGATCTGGCGACGATCAAGGCCCAGGACAAGGCCCTGGAACTGTTATTCAACATCGGCACGGATGTCCCGGTCGCGCTGGTCGGCGACCCGTTGCGTCTGGGGCAGGTGTTGACCAACCTGGTCGGCAACGCCATCAAGTTCACCGAGCAGGGCGAGGTGACCGTCACCATCAGCTTGGACGCCGAGGAAGCGGACGGCGTGCGCCTGCGCTTTGCCGTCAGCGACACCGGCGTCGGGCTGAGCGAGGAACAACGCAACCGCCTGTTCCACGCATTCTCGCAGGCGGACAGTTCGACGACGCGTAATTATGGCGGCACCGGCCTGGGGCTGACCATCAGCAAGCGCCTGGTCGAAATGATGGACGGCGAAATCGGGGTGGTCAGCGAACTGGGCGTCGGCAGCACGTTCTTCTTCACCGCCCGGTTCGGCCTGCATGCCGAGCAACGGCCGCTGCATGAAATTGCCGACCATTTACCGGAGCTGCGCATCTTGGTAGTGGACGACAACGCCAGCGCCCGGGATATCTTTCTCGCCATGCTGGGTTCGTTGCGTTTCGAAGCCAACGCCGTAAAGAGCGGCAGCGAAGCGCTGCACGAGCTGGAACAGGCACAGCAGGCAGGCAGGCCGTACGGACTGGTGCTGATGGACTGGCGCATGCCGCAAATGGACGGCGTCGAGGCGATACGGCGCATCCACGCCGACCAGGATCTGATCGCCACGCCGATGTGCATGATGGTGACCGCCTATGGTCGCGAAGAGTTGCTCAAACAGGTCGAGGAAGCGGGTATCCGTGTCGACGGCCTGATGGTCAAGCCGGTCAGCCCGTCGACGCTGTGCGACAGCATCATGACGGTGTTCGGCCATGACCTCGGGCGGCGGCTGCGCCAGCAGCAACGCCAGGCCGGCTACCGCGAGACGGCGAAAGCACTGCGCGGCGCCTATCTCCTGCTCGTCGAGGACAACGAGATGAATCGCGAACTGGCGCAGGAAATACTC
This sequence comes from Pseudomonadota bacterium, assembly GCA_026399515.1. Lineage (GTDB taxonomy): Bacteria > Pseudomonadota > Gammaproteobacteria > Burkholderiales > Rhodocyclaceae > JACRAR01. The sequence goes on from JAPLQT010000052.1 coordinate 68,959, forward strand.
GGGAATGCAGGCATGCGCGTCGATGTCGCCGCCAACGGCAAGGAAGCGCTGGAAAATATCGCCCAGGCCGACTACGACGGCGTGCTGATGGATTGCCAGATGCCGGTGATGGACGGTTTCGAGGCGACGCGCAAAATCCGCGCCGACTCGCGCTTCACAGCGCTGCCGGTGATCGCCATGACCGCCAATGCGATGGCGGGAGACCGCGAAAAATGCATCGCATGCGGGATGAACGATCACATTGCCAAGCCGATCGACGTCGGCCAAATGTTCGACACCTTGGCGCGCTGGATTACGCCGAGCCAGCCGGCGGTTGACGCGGTTGCCCCCAGCGAAGCGGCGGAGGCCTTGGAAATTCCCGCGGTGGAGGGGCTGGACAGCGCAGCGGCGCTGCCCCGTATCGGCGGCAATACCGGGCTGCTTCGCAAGATGCTGGCATGGTTCCGCGAAGGCCAAGCCGACGTCGTTGCCAATATTCGCACTGCGTTCGAGAGAGGCGACCGCGACACAGCGGTGCGCCTCGCCCATACGCTCAAAGGCTTGTCCGGAAACATCGGCGCGACCAAGCTGCGCAAGGCGGCGGAGCGACTCGAACTGGCGCTGAAGCCGGAACAAGGCGGGCTGCCGGAGGCCCTGCTGGCCGAGACCGGGGACTTGCTGCACGCCGTGCTCGGGGGAATCGATCGCATCACGCCAAGGGGCCGCGAAAGCGGGGATTCCACAGCGGTCGAGATGGGCAGTCATCCCGATGTCGAGGCATTGTCGCCTTTGCTGCGCGAGTTCGCGCTGCTGTTGGCAGACAACGACGGTGAGGCGATAACTCGGGCCGATGCGTTGGTGGTCATGCTGAAGGGCACCGCGCTAGTCGGTGATTTTATGCAGATCCGCCAAATGACCGAGCGTTTCGCCTTCGACGAGGCGCTTCGGCTGTTGCGCAGCATCGCCTTCAAACTCGAAATCGGACTGGACTGAAGACCATGCGGAAAATCGACAATCAGATGGTATTCCTCGTCGTCGACGACCTCGAAGCCATGCGCACGATCACTGCCTCCCAGTTGCGCGTGCTGGGCGCCAGCAACATCGTGACCGCCAACAACGGCGCCGAAGCTATGCGCCTGCTGCAAAACCAGCGGGTAGACGTCGTGCTTTCCGACTGGAACATGCCCGTCATGTCGGGACTGGATCTGCTCAAGGCCGTGCGCTCCGATGAGCGCTTGTCGCGATTGCCCTTTGTCATCATTACGGCCGAGGCCGAACGGGAACGCATCGCCGAGGCCATCGCCAGCGGCGTCAGCGGCCTGCTGGTCAAGCCATATACCGCGGAGGGTCTTGCCGCGCGAATCGAGAAAGCACTGGCGTCCCGACCGCGATCGGATTCGACTATTCGGGCAGTCCCGGCGGCGCGACCCGAGGCGCCGACTCCGGCAGCCGCTTCGGCGCCGGTAGCGGCCGCCGGGCCTGTCGCCCAGCCCGCGCGGGAACAGTTGCGCCCGACGATTCTTGTGGTAGACGACACGCCGGACAACCTGCATTTGCTCCTGCAACTGTTCAAGGACGAGTATCGCGTGCGCACTGCGCTCACCGGCGAGAAAGCACTGGAGATCTGCCAATCGAACAACCCGCCGGATCTGGTGCTGCTCGATATCATGATGCCCGGCATGGACGGCTTCGAAGTCGCCCGGCGCATGCGCGAGCATCCGACCTCGGAAAGCACGCCCGTGATCTTCGTGACCGCCATGACCGGAGACGATGCCCGTCTCAAGGGTCTGGAACTGGGAGCGGTGGACTTCGTCACCAAGCCCATCGATCCCGAGGTGCTCAAGCCGCGCGTGCGCAACTTCCTGCGCTATGTCGAACTGCACAAGCAATTGCAGGCCAACTACGACGGCATGCTCGAGGCGGCGCGGCTGCGCGAGGACGTCGAACGCATCACCCGCCACGATATCAAAGGGCCGCTGGCAGGGGTGATCGGCCTGGTGCAAGCCATGGCGGACGACGATTCGATGAGCCGCAAGCAGCAGGTCGAGAAGCTGCACATGGTGGAAGAAACCGCGTTACAGGTGCTCAACATGATCAATCAAGATTTCGCGTGCCACGTTTGCCGAGAAGCACATCACTGTCGCCGCCGATACGTACGACCCGGACGGCAAGGGAGTACCCCAGGTGCTGGGCGATGCCATGCTCTGCTATTCGCTGTTTCAGAATCTGATCAAGAATGCCTGTGAAGCAGCACCCGAAAACAGCCGGGTAACCGTATCCATGAGCGATGAAACGCCGCTGCGCATCGTAATCCAGAACAAGGGGGCGGTTCCGGCGGCAATTCGCGAGCGTTTCTTCGACAAGTTCGTCACCCACGACAAACAAGGCGGAACGGGTCTCGGAACATATTCGGCGAGGTTGCTGGCAGAGGCCCAAAACGGGACGATTTCGTTGAAGGTTTCTGACCAGGAATTCCAGACCACGGTCACCGTGGCACTCCCCCGCTACTCGGAGGGAACATGAAGCGAACTACGGACTTGCCGCTGAACTAGACGTCATTTATGTCCTGCAGCGCCTCAAACCAAGCGCGGTCGCCTCAGGATTCTCCCGGCTCGATCCCGCGGATTCGGATGTCGTATTTCTTCATGAGAGCCTGGAAGTTTGCGCGCAGCATTCCGGTTTCTTCCGCGCTGTTGGTAACGTTCCAGGCGTTTCTCTTGAGCGCCTCAAGGACAAAAAGCTTCTCGATGTTTTCCACCGACTTCTCCCGAGTGGCCTTCTTGATGCGCTTCAATTCATCGCTGGTCCTGGGCACTTCCAGGTCGGAGCGCGGCAGCATGTCGATGATATTGGTCAGGTGAGCCTGGCGTATTACCTTGTCGTTGGTCAGGATCATCGCCCGATGCACGGTGTTTTCGAGTTCCCGCACGTTCCCCGGCCAGCCGTAGTTCACCAGCGCGCTCATCGCGCCCTCCGAGAATTCGATCGATTCCTTCTCCAGTTCCTTGCTGAACGATTTGAGGAAGTGGAACGCCAGCGCGGGAATATCCTCGTGGCGCTCCCGGAGAGGCGGCAACTGGATGGGAAAAATGTTGATGCGATAAAAAAGATCCTCGCGGAACCTTCCTTCCGTCACCATCACTTTGAGATCCTTGTTCGTGGCCGCAATCAGCCTGATGTTGGTGACCTGGGTCCGGGTATCCCCGACAGCACGGAACTCCCGCTCCTGAATGACCCTGAGGAGCTTGGCCTGGGTGGATAAGGAAATATTCGACACTTCGTCCAGGAAAAGCGTTCCCCCATCCGCGATTTCGAACATCCCGCGCTTGTTGGCAACCGCGCCGGTGAAAGATCCCTTGGCGTGGCCGAACAACTCGCTCTCCAGGAGTGTTTCGCTGAGCGAGTTGCAATCGACCGCGATGAACGGCTTGTCCTTGCGCAGGCTGTTGAAATGGATGGCACTGGCGATCAGCTCCTTTCCCGTGCCGCTCTCCCCGGTGATCAATACCGTGCTATTGGTCGGAGCACACTTGGCGACCAGACCAAACACCTTCTGCATCGCCTGGCTGGTGCCGACGATGTTCTCGAAACGGTATTTGGAACTCAGCTCGCTTCTCAGGTTGAGGTTTTCCTGCAACAACTGCCGTCTCTCCAGGGCACGCTCCACCACAAGCTTGAGTTCATCGGGGTCGAAGGGTTTGGGCAGGTAATCGAAGGCTCCCAACTTCATGGAGCGCACCGCGGTTTCAATCTGCGACAGACCGGTCACCATGATCACATCGATGTCGGGATGTGTTTCCTTTACCCGCTGCAAGACTTCGAGTCCGTCCATCTGGGGCATCATGATATCCAGGATAAGCACGTCGAACTGGCTGTCCTCGATTTTTCTCAATGCCTCCAAGCCGCTTTGCGCGGACTCGACCTCATAAGCGCCGGCGGCAAGAATGCGCAGGCAACTCTTGACGACTATTTCCTCGTCATCGACGACCAGTATCCTGGCATTCATCGGTCGCTCCCGACACTTTGAATTGCGGCATCCTTCGCCGGTTGCAGTGGCAATAATATGTGGAAGGTAGACCCTGTGCCGACTTTGCTTTCCACTTCTATGGTTCCTCCATGCGCCTTGACGATGCCGTGACTGACGGACAAACCCAGCCCGGTTCCCTTGCCAACTTCCTTGGTAGTGAAAAACGGATCGAATATCCTCTGCAGGTTCTTTTCCGAAATCCCGCAACCGCTGTCCGTGATCTGGATCTCCGCCATGGACAACGATCCATCACCCGTTGGCGCGGCTTTCGTTACGCTCCGGGTCTTGACGACTATGCTGCCGCTGGTTTCGATCGAATGCTGGGCATTCACCAGCATATTCAGGATCACCTGCTCTATCAAGTTTGCGTCTATCCATATCGGCGGAAGTTTGCCGTCGAGGTCCACGGTGAGCTTGATGTTGTTCACAGGGCTATCGCATACGCAGGTGTCGTAAACCCAGAGGAAAAGTTGTTTACAGACAGCGAGTTATGACATGGTCTTGTAAACCCAAGTGATATCGCGTCTACTCTCGATTTTGGTCGGGGGTAGAAATGACGCTGACGGAG
>JAPLQT010000003.1 GCA_026399515.1 Pseudomonadota bacterium
ACCTGGTATCACCTGGCCTGGACGGGCGAGACCGAGCGGCGACGCCAACCGATGCTGGCGGAACTGATGGGCAAAGGGGACGGCTATACGCTGTCCGACCGGCAAGCCCTGGTCGCCTCGATCGGTGGCATCCTGCGCAACATCATTCCACGTTACCGGGCACTCGCCGAGAGCGGCCGCATCGAACTCTCCAGCACCCCGCAAACCCATCCGCTGGCGCCTTTGCTGCTCGACTTCAACAGCGCCCGCGAATCCCAGCCTGAAGCGCCTTTGCCTCTTTCCGCGTGCTACCCGGGCGGGCGCAGTCGGGTCGCGGCGCAAATCGACGCGGCTCGCGACAGCCATACCCGCCGCTTCGGCGCTCCCCCAGTCGGCATGTGGCCGGCCGAAGGAGCGATATCGGCGACATTCGTGGAGAAACTGGCGGCACGTGACTGCGCCTGGATCGCCAGCGGCGAAGGCGTGTTGAAAGCCTCGCTGAATCACGCCAAGATCAACGACGGCCGAGCCGCCTACAAGCCGTGGCGACTGGAAAGCGCGCCTGGACTGACCATGTTTTTCCGTGATGAACGACTCTCCGACCTGATCGGCTTCGAGTACTCGAAGTGGCATGGACAAGACGCCGCCCAGCATCTGGTCACCGAACTCGAAGCGATCCAGGCGGCCACTCCCGAGGGGGAACGGGCGGTGGTCAGCATCATCATGGATGGCGAGAATGCCTGGGAGCACTTTCCCTACAACGGCCATTATTTCCTGGAGGATCTTTACACACGGCTCGAGGATCATGCGGACATACGCACCACCACCTATGCCGAACTCCTCAACCGGCCCGATCCTCCGGCCAACGCCGTCCTGCCGGTTCTCACCGCCGGCAGTTGGGTATTCGGCAGCATGTCGACCTGGATCGGGGACAAGGACAAGAATCGCGCTTGGGATCTGCTCTGCGCCGCCAAGCAGACTTACGACCGGGTCATGGGCAGCGAGCGCCTCTCCGCCGCGGAACGCGAGGCTGCCACGGCGCAATTGGCGAATTGCGAAAGTTCGGACTGGTTCTGGTGGTTCGGCGATTACAACCCGGCCGCCGCGGTCGCCAGTTTTGACCGCTTGTTCCGCCGCAATCTTGCCAATCTCTACCATCTGCTGCAATTGTCGCCGCCACCCCAACTCGACGTACCGATCTCCAGCGAACGCCACGAGTCCCACGACACCGATGGCCACGCCATCGAACAGGCGGCGAGCGGCGCCATGCGCCGAGCACAGGAAAATCATTAGACCATGACCATCAACCTCCTCTTCGGCGTGCATGCCCACCAGCCCGTCGGCAACTTCCCGTCGGTCATAGACGATGCACACGTGCGCTGCTACGGCATGTTCCTGCGCGTGCTCGACGGCTATCCAGATTTCCGTTTCAGCGTGCATTTTTCCGGCTGGCTGCTCGACGTCCTGAAGCAACGCTTCCCGGACGACATGGCCCTGCTGGCTAAAATGACCGCGCGTGGACAGGTCGAGTGGTTCGGCTCAGGCGATTGCGAGCCGGTGCTGGCGGCCATCCCGCAACGCGATCGCCTGAGCCAGATCGAAACCCTCTCGGCCAAGCTCGAACGCTACGTCGGACAACGTCCGCAAGGCGCCTGGCTGACCGAACGAGTGTGGGAGTCATCGGTGGTACCGGCGCTAGCCGATTCGGGCATCCGCTACGTCGCGGTCGACGACTATCATTTCCTCTGCGCCGGCACCCCGGCCGAGGCGCTGGACAGCTTCTACACGACCGAGGAAGACGGCCGCAACCTGGATCTGTTCCCGATCTCGGAGGCGCTGCGCTATCGCCTGCCGTTCTCGCCAGCTCCTGAAGCGGTGGCCTATCTTGAGCAGATGGCGCGCGATGGCAAGCGCGCGGCGATCTACTTCGACGACATCGAAAAATTCGGCATCTGGCCGGAGACCTTCAACTGGGTCTATGAGCGCGGCTGGCTGGCGCAGTTCATCGAGGGCGTGCTTGCTTCGCCCTTGATCCGCGCCACCACCTACGCCGACTACTATGCTCACTCCGCCGTCGCCACGCGCGGCGTCGTGTATCTGCCGACCACCTCCTATATCGAGATGAACGAGTGGACCCTGCCCTCGGCCGCGGCCCGGGAATACGCGGCTCTGGTCGCCGCCGAGAAGGCCGGCGGCAGCTATGAGCGGCACAAGGCTTTCCTGCGCGGCGGCATCTGGCGCAATTTCCTCTCACGCTACCCCGAGTCGAACTGGATGCACAAGCGCATGCTGGGTCTCTCGGCGCGCCTGGCCGACTTGCCGGAAACAGTGGGCGCGGATCAGCGCGAGCCGCTGCGGGAACTGCTGCATCGCGCACAGGCCAACGATGCCTACTGGCATGGCCTGTTCGGCGGGCTTTACCTCCCTCATCTGCGGCGCGCCATCTGGAACAACCTGCTGGCGCTGGAAGCGGCGCTGGACCTCAGGCTGCCGCG
>JAPLQT010000088.1 GCA_026399515.1 Pseudomonadota bacterium
AACTGGTGATCACCGAACAGCACTATCGTACCCAATATGCCGCACTCGATTCCTTGCTCGGCAGCATGAAAGCCACCAGCGATTCCTTAACTCAGCAATTGGCCGGCCTGCCTACCTCCAGTTCCAAAACTGGCTAACACCTGTTACACCCCCCGAACCGGAGTTCTGCGATGAGTGCCATGAACCGTAATGCGTTAAACGCCTATGCGCAAATCAGCGTTGATGGCAGCGTGGCGACGGCCAGTCCGCACAGGCTGATTACCATGTTGTTCGAGGGGGCCTTGCTCTCCATTGCCACAGCCCGCGGTCACATGCAACGCAATGAGATCGCCGCAAAAGGCGCCGCGATTTCCAAAGCCATTGCGATTATCGATGAAGGCTTGAAACTCAGCCTGGACATGAAAGCGGGTGGCGATCTGGCTCAGAAACTCGATGCCTTATACGAGTATATGTGCCTGCGCCTGCTTTTCGCCAACTTGAAAAACGATCTCGAACCTCTCGACGAAATCTCATCCCTCCTCAATGACCTGAAAAGCGCCTGGGTCGAAATCGACCCGGAAAAGGCCAAGGCCATACAGATTTCCCAAAGCACACCGTTATAGTCAGGCATGATCCTGACCATGGCAACGCCCTCAGAGCCAACCCAGAACAACCGTGACTTGTTGTCACGCTATGAGGAAATTCTGCGGCAGTCTCGGCGAATGATGGAGGCAGCCCGGGATGGCGACTGGGAATTGCTGATCGAGCTCGAACACGTCCGTGCTGCGCTCAACAAAGTACTCATGGAACAAGAGCAAAGTCACAGCCGCTCGTTGGCGGATCAATCGGCAAAGGCCGAATTGATACGAAACATTTTGGCTAGCGATGCAGAAACCAGACTGCTGATCGAACCTAGGCAGCAGGAATTGAAAACGACCTTCGGCAGCATCGACACGGAAAGAAAATTGCAAAAAGCATATGATATGACGTGGTAAGCCCATCGGACCAAGATGCCGGTTCGGCATCGACGGCACAGCCAGGGCGGAATTGGCCGATAATCACACTGTTCATTCCTCGAACCCGTTGATCACCTAACCGTTACCATGCTGTTCATGCCTACACAGATATCGCTTTACCAGGAAATGAGCGCTCTCTCGTCCAGCATGGTCGAAGCCGCGCGTGCCAACGACTGGGATACGCTGATCAAGCTGGAGCGCTCCATTGCCACCCTGCGCAACTCGCTGCTTCAAGACGATGACAATCACTCCGGTAGCGAGCTGAAACTCAAATCCCAACTGATTCAGCGCATTCTGGCCGATGACGCGGAAGTCAGGCGCCATACCGAGCCGTGGATGGAGCAATTGCGAAAATTTCTAGGCAGCGACGCGAAGCGGCGGGAAGTCGAGCACGCCCACGGGCCTACCCCATAACGTGTGCATGACGGCTTGCCCGTCATGACATTGCAGTCACCCGCTAACAGATTGCGTCCATGGTCCTGATCCCCCCCGACATCGGTCTACGACTCCGTCTGCAGAATGAACTGCTGCCGCAACCAATCACGCCGGTGCAGGAAATTCCGGCCGATCTACCCGACCTGAAAACAGGACAGACATTCAACGCGCGCATCCAGGAGGTTCTGCCGGAAAACACCTACCGTGCCCTCGTCGCTGGAAAGTCCATCACGCTGTCGCTGCCGGAATCGGTCAAGACCGGCGACATGCTGGAACTGGTCGTCGTCGACCGGACTCCCAAGACCATCATCGCCCAACTTGCGGCCCAGAGCGGCGCCACAACGGATACCGGGGCAGCCGCTTACCCCCATGCAACCTTCAGCCGAGCCGCTCAACTAATCGGCACCCTCTTGCCCGCGGAAGGTCAATCGCCTTCCGCAGCCCCCCTGAACCGCGGTCAGCCTTTGCTGGCTCAACCGCCGCAAACCGGTTCTGAACTGGCGCCGATCCTGGGCAAGGCGGTAACCGAGAGCGGCTTGTTTTACGAGTCGCATCAAGCACAATGGGTAGCCGGCAAGCTCTCATTGGCCAGCTTGTTGCATGAACCACAAGGCATGCGCTCCTCGCCTCAGGCCAAGATTGCGGCCCAAGCCGACCAATTGACGTCCCTTGCCAACGCGAAACAAGATCCTCACGGGCAACCTCTCCCGGTGTCATTGGGCGCCGCTCAGGCCGGTATTCAGCCATTTCCCGGGCAACTTCAGTTGGCGCCAGGACAGCCCCCTCTTCCACCGGGAGCCGGCGTTCCAGTCGATAAATTGCCGGTACCCGCCCAACTCCAGGTGCCGCCTGGGCAGCCCGCACTTCCACCGGGAAGTGGTGTTACCGCCGACAAATTGCCGTTGGCCGCTCAGAGCCAGATCCTGCAAGAATCGTATCCGCCGTTGTTCGAGTCAAATACTTCCACAGGGAAGAGCGAAGCGACGGCACGGGCAAAAGAGATAGTGCCACCGCTGCAATCAGGTTCCCAGCCGCTCACGCCCAATCAATTAGCGTCGAGTCTGAAAGAAACCGCCGAAATTCAGCGCCAGCAGACCAATTCTCAAGTCAGCCAGCCGATGACCGCCGCATCCATACCGGATGAATTGCGCCCGCTGGTTCAACAGCAATTGGATGCCGCGGGAACTCAGCGCCTGATATGGCATGGCGAAGTCTGGCCGGGCCAAACCATGCAATGGGAAATCGAGTGGAAGGATCAGGGTGGCGGCAATTCGGGGCAGGACGACACCGAGCCCTGGGCGACCACGCTACGGCTTAATACGCCGCGGCTGGGAGAGGTTGAGGCGGCACTTCGGCTGGGCGCTGGCGGCGTTCATATCGCGCTGAGCACGCCCTTAGGCGCCAGTGCCGATGATCTACGCGCTGGCGCACCATTGCTGGAACAGGCGCTGGCATCGGCAGGGGTACCCATGCTCGGATTCACGGTCAAGCAATCGCAGGAGCCGGAACCTGAAGCCAGAGGCACGGTAAATGGCTGAGTCTGATCCCGCGAATATCGCCATCAGCGAAGAACGCTCGTTGGCGATTGCTCTTGCCTATGCGCCAGGAGACACAGCCCCGCGCATCATCGCCAAGGGCCGCGGCTTGATCGCCGATGAAATCATCCGTAGAGCCCACCAATATGGCGTATTCGTCCACGAATCCCCAGAATTGGTGACTTTATTGATGCAATCCAACCTCGACGACCGCATACCACCTCAACTTTACGTGGTCATTGCTGAACTTTTGGCCTGGATTTACCGCCTCGAGCGCAAGCAGACAGAACTGTGACTTTTTCGCTATTTATATGCGCAGGAACATCGTTTAAACTACGTTCCTAAATTGTACGAGTGCAGACATGGCCGACAACAACGAATTAACGGAAGCGCGGATAAAGGTTTTGCGCCTGGAAGTCGAAGAGTTGAAGAAGCTCCTGAGCAATGAAGTTGCCGTCCAAAAGAAGGCGTTGATTGCTAAAGCGATAGAGCAACGGGAATCGCTTCTCGCCCCCTACGATGCGGTGATCAACGCCTTACTCCAGGAAGCCGAAGAGAAGAAGGCCGCGTTGCGCAGGGAGGCCGAAGAGCAGCGGAAATCGATGCTCCGGATCGAACTGGCGCGTACCGAAGAGGACACGGAGTTCCATCTGCATAAACAGGTGGAGATCGTTTCCATCTTGCGCTACCTGAAAGACAGCAACGAGGCCATCACCATCTACTTCAATCAAGGAAATGATTTCATCATATCCTCGATGTTTTCCGTGGATGAGGATGAAAACGTCGTTGTTCTGTACGCCGGCAGCAACGCCGCGGCCAACAAGCAAGCGATGCTGAGCGGCAAACTGATCGCCATGACCCAGTTGGCCAAGGTCAAGATTCAGTTCGTCCTGCATAACATCAAGATGGCGCAATACCGAGGGCGCCAGGCTTTGCTCGCCGACATACCGGAGTCCGTCCTGCGTTTGCAGCGGCGCGAATACTTCCGCCTGATCGTGCCGATCCGGCTGCCGGTCAAATGCCAGCTTCCCATCCCGCAGCCTGAAGGCGCCCCTCCGAAGGTTGTCGAAGTCAACGTCGTCGACATCAGTGCCGGCGGAATCGGAATCACCACTCCGCCTTCGGATGTCCCCTTCGATATCGACATGGTGTTTGACAAATGCCAGATCGATCTACCCGGCGTGGGCATCCTGGTCACCTCGTTGAACGTTCGGACCATTTTCGAAGTCAACTCGAAAGACGGGACGACCAGTTGGCGCGCCGGATGCGGGTTCGTCAACCTGAGCGGGCCGATGTTATCCCTGCTTCAACGCTACATCATCAAAGAGGAACGCGAGCGCAAGAGTCGCGAAGCGGGCCTCGCAAAAACTGCCACCCGGTAACGCCGGCGTTTCACGCGGCAACGAATTCAAGCGCGTACTTGTAGCACGATCTTGCCGATATGGCGGCTGCTCTCCATCAACCGGTGCGCCTCGGTGGCTTGATCGAGCGGGAAAGTGGCAAACAGATGGGGTTTCAGCTTCCCGCTCGCCAGCGACGGCCAGATGTGCTGAAGCAGGGCATCGCGAATCGCCTGTTTTTCGGCAACGCTCCTCGGACGCATCGTCGATCCGCTCAGGCTGAGACGTTTCACCATCACCGGCAGGAAATCGAACTCGGTCTTGCTGCCCTGGAGAAACGCAATCATCACCAGCCGGCCATCGCGGCGCAACAGGCTGACATTCTTTTGAAGGTAGGCGCCACCAACCATGTCGAGCACTACATCGACACCCTCGCCCGCAGTAAGCTCCTTCACCTTCGCGACAAAATCCTCTTGCGTGTAATCAATCGCGAAATCGGCGCCGTAGGCTTTACAGAAGTCGGCCTTCTCCCGGCTTCCGACAGTGACGAAAACCTGGGCGCCGACATGCCGCGCTAAGAGGATGGCAGTGAGGCCTATGCCGCTGGAACCGCCATGCACCAGCAGGCGTTCACCTGACTTTAGCCGGCCGATATCGGCCAGATTGGCCCATACGGTGAACCAGGTCTCAGGGAGTCCGGCCGCTTCGGCGAGGTTCATGCCCGGAGGAATGGGCAGCGCATGCACAGCAGGGGTGACGCAATACTCGGCATATCCGCCGCCAGGCACCAGCGCCGTGACGCTGTCGCCGACCCGCCATTCCGTGACATCCGGCCCAAGTCCGGCGACCCGTCCGGCCACTTCGAGTCCGAGGATAGTCGACGCCCCCGGTGGTGGCGGATAACGGCCGGATCGCTGCGCCACGTCCGGTCGATTTACACCGGCGTAAGCCACCTCGATAAGGATTTCCCCAGCAACCGGAATGGGCTCGGCGCCCTCAACGACACTCATCGATTCCGGAGTGCCCACGGCGCTGTAGGTGATGTGTTTCATGTGCCGCAGGAGAAGATCAGTTGCGTGTCGGGCACTCTTAGACTTGCATGTTCATGATGTCATGGTACGCGGATACGAGCTTGTTGCGGACCTGAACCATCTGCTGGAAGGAAAGATTGGCTTTCTGTAGATTAACCATGACGTCCTGTAAATTGACGTTACTGGTGCCTGAAGCGAATTCCTGGGTCATTTGCTGAGCCGATTGCTGAACCTGGCTGACCTGGTCGATGGCGCTCTTCAGGGCAACGGCAAAATCAGTTTCCGCGCCGACGGCGCCGGCAGGCTGTGCCGGCTTGCCGGACGTGATTGCAGAGGCGGAACGCAACTCCGCCAGCATCTGGTCAAGACTACGCGTATCTATTGCCATGATTCATCTCCCGGCCTGACCAGCAGACCTTACATAGATTTTAATAGCAATCCACATGCCAGGCACTAACTCGAAGGATACAAATCTTCAAATGTGTCACAGAAAGCCCTCGTCGCGATACTGTTTGAGCTTGTAGCGCAGCGTTCGTTCAGAAAGGCCCAGCCGCTCCACCGCCAAGCGACGGGATCCGCCGACCGATGCCAAGGTATCGAGGATGTGCTGACGTTCCAGATCCCTCATGCTGGCGGGGGTTTCGCCGTTGATTCCGATCGGAGCGGCTGGACTCCGGGACACGTCCGCGAGTGTAACGGGGATGGCCGCGCCCGCCGCAAACAGCAAATGCTCCGCTTCGATGATTTCGTCGGGCGCCAAAATCAACGCGCGCTGGATAACGTTCTCCAGCTCGCGGACATTGCCGGGCCAGGCGTGGGCGGCAAGTTTTGCCGCCGCCGCGGGGGTCAGCCTTGCCGTCCGGCCCAGGCGGCCGCCATGAATCGCGATGAAATGACGCGCCAGGGGCACGATATCGCCGGGGCGTTGGCGCAAGGCCGGAACCTCCAATGGAAACACATTGATCCGGTAGTAAAGATCTTCGCGAAAACCACCCAGTTTGACTTCCTCGGCCATGTCACGATTGCTGGTTGCCAGCACACGGATATCCAGTGGCACCGCCTTCTTGCCGCCGACGCGCTCCACCTCGCGTTCTTGCAGCACGCGCAGCAACTTGGCCTGCAATGACAAAGGCATCTCAGAGATTTCATCGAGCAGCAGCGTACCGCCATTCGCCTGCTCGAACTTGCCGGCCTGGGCCGTTTGCGCGCCGGTAAAGGCGCCCTTCTCGTAACCGAACAACGTCGCTTCGAGCAGGTTGTCGGGAATCGCCGCACAGTTGATGGCGACGAATGGTCCTCTGCTGCGCGCCGACTGCTCGTGGATATAACGTGCGAAAACTTCCTTGCCGGTGCCGGATTCGCCGGTCAGCAGGACGGTGGCATCACTGCGAGCGACGCGCGCGGCCAACAGCAGCGTATCGCGGGTGAGCTGGTCCTCAGCCACCACACCCTCGCTCAGCGGAGCGGTGGCGTAGCGGGCTATCTGGTCTAGCAGCGCCTTGGGCTCAAACGGCTTCAGCATGAAGTCACAGGCGCCGCCGCGCATCGCCGCCACCGCCTTGTCGACATCGCCGAACGCGGTCATCAGCAGCACCGGCATACCCGGAAACCGCGTGCGAATTTCGCGCAATAGTTCGAGACCGTCCATCGGCGCCATGCGCAGATCCGTAACCACCATGTTGTAGGTGTATGCGTGGCGCTTCAGCAGTTCGAGCGCCTGCGGCCCGCCCGCCGCACCCTCCGCGATATGCCCGGCGGTTTCCAGGGTGATCAGCAGCGCATCGCGGAGCGCATCGTCGTCCTCGACGACGAGAATATTCAGATGATCAGACATAATTATTTTCTGTCATGTCGACGGTGATTTCCAAGCCAACCGCCGGCCTTGCCAAAGGCAGGGTGACGATGAATTCGGTACCGTGGCCAAGTGAAGAAACGGCTTCAATGTTACCACCATGAGCACGCGCCACGCCACGGGCAATGGCCAATCCAAGCCCTGTGCCTTCCGCCCGGGTAGTGAAGAATGGTTCGAATAAGCGGGCGGTCACGGCAGGCGCCATGCCCGGCCCGTTGTCGCGTATTGAGAAGGCCAGCGCATCCTCATAGCGGCGAACCGCCAAAACAACTTCCCCCCCCACGGTCTTCGTCGAATTCGCCGAGTGGCTGGCCGCCTGTAGGGCGTTTTCAAGCAGATTGGTCAAGGCTCCGGCGATCGCTTTGCGGTTGCCCTGTAGCGGCATGTTGTCAGCAAGCTCTTCGACGTGAAAAGTCACTTCGCTTGCCCGCGCCAGCGGCTCTATGGTCTGACGCAATTCATGCAGCAGATCGGCCACGAAAATCTCTTCGCGTCCAAGCACTTCGCCGCGCGCGAATAACAGCATCTCCTGTATCAGCCGTTCGAGGTGCCTCAGGCGCGCTACGGCCTTCTGCGCGATGCTGATGCGCATGGTCTCCGGTAGCTCAGGGTTTTCCAGGTTGGCGGTATAGAGTAGTGCCGCAGCCAACGGCGTGCGTAGCTGATGCGCCAACTGAGCCGCCATCTCGCCCATGGCCGCCAACCTTTCATGGCGCTCGGCCTGGGCTTTGAGGCGATGCGCTTCGGTGATGTCATGCAACAGGACGATGCGCCCACCGGCTGAATCGAGGGCAGTTACCGTCACCGCGTAGCGTCTGCCGGCGTTGGCGGAGTCGTTGACGAACTCACCGGGGGTGTCGCTGGCTACTAAATGGGTGCGTTCGACCTTGTCCCAAGCCTGTCCCGCCAAGGCATCCCCGAGAGTCTCCTCGGCCGCAGGATTGGCCTGCACCACCAGGCCGTCCGCATCCAGCACCACCACTCCCGCGGGCAAAGCGGACAGCAGCACCGACAAGCGTTCGGTCAATGCCGCTTTCTCCTGATATTGCTGGCGCAGCGCACCGTTGGCGGCGGCCAGTTCCGCGGTGAGTGCTTCCACCTGGCCTTGGAGGCTGGTGTAGGCAGTGGACAACTCTTCCGACGCCTGGTTGAAAATGCGAAAAGCCTCGGCCAGACGTTGCGACTCTGGCTGGGGTTCCTGCACGTTGACGACTTGCGGCGCGTGGTTTGTCATGGCGAATAAGGAGATTATCGGACAATGATGGCAGATTCATTAGCGTGAAACAACGAAATTGAGCGCCGGGTAACCAGACGAGCGTAGCGAGCATGTCAGTCGCCTCCCCGCGAGGGGGCGAGGCGGGAATTCGCGGCGCATGCGCCGCGCCGCCGCAGCCGGCTGGCTGTGCAAAGCCAGCCGTGGGCCGCGTAGCGGACGGGAGGGGTGGGCGTATATTGCTTTGAACGATTTCACGGCACACGTGTGGACTTGGCGACCATGCGAGTTAGGGTGAAACAAAAAATTGCGGTCGGCCGGTCTTAAGCCTTGAAATACAGGCCAAACCGGGCCTTTATCCCCGGACATGCCCCGAGTGGTCGGGGCATAATCCGCCAAGAAGTGATAATGGGCTTGAAATATCAACGAGCAACCCGGATCCAGAAAATATGGCCAGCGCAGAACAAACATTCACTCTCCCTTTTTCCCTTGAGGCCCTGACGAGCCTCTCCCCAGCCCAGAAGATCGGTGCCATGGCGTCGGTGGCTTTCGGCATAGCACTATTGGTAGGCGCCTGGATGTGGTCCAAGAGCGTCGATTACAGCGTGCTGTTTTCAAACATTTCAGAACGCGACGGGGGTCAAATTATCGTCTCCTTGCAGCAAATGAACGTCCCATACAAATTTTCCGAAAGCGGCGGGGCAATTCTCGTTCCCGCTTCGCAAGTCCATGATGCCCGCCTCAAACTCGCCTCGCAGGGGCTGCCCAAGGGCGGACTGGTCGGTTTCGAGGTGATGGAGACGCAGAAACTCGGCTCCAGCCAGTTTCTCGAACAAATCAACTACCAGCGCGCACTCGAAGGTGAGCTGGCGCGCTCGATCCAGTCTTTAAAGGCGGTTCAGGGCGCTCGCGTGCATCTGGCGATACCCAAGACCACGGCCTTCCTGCGCGACGAACAAAAGCCATCCGCGTCCGTGGTACTCAACCTGTATCCAGGCCGTGCCTTGGAAGCCAATCAGGTAGCCGGAATCGTGCATCTGGTTTCCTCCAGCGTGCCGCAGTTGACACCGGCCAGCATCAGCGTCATCGACCAGACCGGGAACTTGATCTCTCAGACCCAGGATCCACTACGCGATGCCGGACTTGACCCGACCCAGCTCAAATATTTGAGAGAGCTGGAAATGAGTTATATCAAGCGCATCGAGGCTATCCTGGATCCGGTTGCCGGTGCCGAAAATGTGCGCGCCCAAGTGGCCGCCGACGTCGATTTCTCGCAGACCGAGCAAATGGCGGAAACTTACAAACCCAACCCGTCTCAGGAAGCCGCCATCCGCAGCCAGCAAACTGCGGAAACCGGCAGCACTTCGCCGGGTGCCACCGGCGTCCCGGGAGCCCTTTCCAACCAGCCTCCGGCCCCGGCCACGGCGCCCATCACCACTCCCGCGGCGCCCGGCACGCCGGGCGCCGCCGGGAATGCCACTGCCAGCGCGCAGCCGCTAAACAGCACCAAGAACGCCACCGTCAACTACGAACTTGACAAAACGGTCAAGCATACCAAGGGAGGCGGAGGGGTCATCAAACGCCTTTCGGTCGCCGTTGTCGTCAATAACAGGAAAGTTACCAACAAGGACGGCAAGGTCAGCTCGGTGCCATTTTCCGCCACGGAGAGGGGACAGATCGAGGCCTTGGTGCGCGAGGCGATGGGCTTCAACAAGGACCGCGGCGATTCCCTCAATGTCGCCAACGTCTCATTTACCGTCAGTGAAAAGGAAGTTGTGCCTCCCCTGCCGCTGTGGAAGGATCCGGAACTCGTATCCACCGCTCGCGAAGGTGTAAAATTCGTCTTGCTGCCGCTGCTCGCTTTCATTCTCTGGAGAAAGCTGGTGAAACCGATGATCGACGACATGGTTGCAGCCCACGCAGCGGCAAAGAAGCAACGCGAAATGGAACTGGTTGAAGCAGCCATACCAAAAGTCAAGGAGATGGGTCGCACGCAACGGGCGTTCGAAGCGAAGCTTTCCGGTGCGCGTGATCTGGCCAAACAGGAGCCCAAAGTGGTCGCTGACGTCATCAGAGACTGGGTCGCCGAAGGCGACGGGAAGTGAGTGAGGAAAGCGACAAGGGCGTCGAGAAAGGCGCCTTATTGTTGCTCGCCTTGGGGGAGGACGAGGCCGCGGAAGTACTCAAGCACCTAGGCCCGAAAGAAGTCAACAAACTGGGCCATGCCATGGCCAAACTCAAGGCGACACCTCGGGACAGGATCGAGGAAGTCCTGGACGATCTTGATCATGCGACCGAGCGGGGCACGGCGATTGCGGCCAACGAAGACCAGATTCGCTCGATGCTGGTCAAGGCTTTGGGGGACGACCGGGCCGCCAACCTGCTTTCACGGTGTCGGCGCCGATTGAATATTGACCCAGCC
>JAPLQT010000021.1 GCA_026399515.1 Pseudomonadota bacterium
AACTGGTGATCACCGAACAGCACTATCGTACCCAATATGCCGCACTCGATTCCTTGCTCGGCAGCATGAAAGCCACCAGCGATTCCTTAACTCAGCAATTGGCCGGCCTGCCTACCTCCAGTTCCAAAACTGGCTAACACCCGTCCCCACAAACGGCTTCATCTGTTGTAAAACCCAATAACACGATCCAAGCAAGTTGGGCCTGGACTCAGCCGTCCCGTTTTCCTTAGCCCCCTGAGCAACGCAGTGTAAGTATTCCCTGGCAAAGCCGGTATGCCTGGGTTATCCGCTGGCAAGCCAGCCGGCGACGTTCAACACCCCCGCAGAACTACTCTTAATAATCAATTTGTTACCGACCATGCGTGGTCTGGGAACCTGTCTTGGCCGTGGACAAACGGTCTCATTGATTTTCCAGGCACGTAATCTGCTTACACGTGAGTCATCATGAAGCAAAGGACATTGTGATGGACTTCACGTCAATCAAACTGGGCTTGGAAAATCCTTCGGCGGTCCCTGCCGGAGCACAACTTTCACCCCATACATCGCACGGGATGGATGTTGTGGGACATCTGAAATGCGAAGGCGGCAAGTTTTGCCGAAGCAAGCCGGCTACAGGCAAGGATTACCGTCACGGCACTCCGGCTGAGTCGCCCCCAGCGGTCCGCTTCACACCATCCAATATCACGCTACCAAAGAATCAAAACCTTTCCCCCGTGCTTAGCGACAACCTGATCAGCGACTTTCAAATTCAGGCCGATATGTTTTAAAGGAGAAGCAAAATGCCCCAAATCATCAATACCAATATTGCCTCGCTGAATGCCCAGCGGAATTTGAATACCAATCAGTCCAGCCTGGCGATGTCATTGCAGCGTCTTTCCTCCGGCTTGCGCATCAACAGCGCCAAGGACGATGCGGCCGGCCTGGCGATCAGCGAACGCATGACGGCGCAGATTCGTGGCCTGAATCAGGCTTACCGCAATGCCAATGACGGGGTATCGCTTTCTCAAACAGCGGAAGCGGCGCTTGCTTCCTCCGGAGACATCCTGCTGCGCATCCGCGAACTGGCCATCCAAGCGGGCGGTGGTACCAATTCGGCCAGCGACCGTGCTGCGCTCAACTCCGAGGTCCAGTCCCTCACTCAGGAATTGCAGCGCATCGCGACCACCACGGAATTCAACGGAAGAAAAGTCATTGACGGGTCCTTCGCCTCCCTCAATTTCCAGGTGGGTGCCAACGCCAACCAGACCATATCCATCATCTCCAGCAACTTCCAGACCAACGCCTACGGCAACAACCGGATCGGCGGTATGGCCGCTTACACCAACGGTGGGGTCGGCGATCTGGTCACCGGAACCAAGGGCAGCGGGGGCACTGCCATTGGAGACTCCCTGCTTCTCCAGTCTGGGACAGACAAGTCGGCTGTAGTCGGCGCAAGTGCAAAAGGAGATTTCTCGATTTCGACTTCGTCGGGCAATTTCGATGTGTTTTATAAGACCGGCGCCAGCGCTGAAGAGATTGCCGCTAGCGTCAATCACCTTGACAGCGGCATAAAGGCATCGGCGCTGACCGAAGTCATCCTCGGCGATTCAGCGGGCGCCCCGGCTGTGGGGACAAACTTTGCACAAAACTCGGCCTATACCTTCCGTGTCTCCGCCGACTACTCCGATCCAACCGGGACGATTGCACCGAAGTTCACCACCATCTCATTCAAGACCGCCGGTTCGGACAGCACGGCCGTGGTCAACGCCTCGGACCAGTTGAACGCCGCCGCACAAGCGTTCAACGACGCGGCCGGACAGACCGGTTTCACAGCCCAGGTGGTGCAGACCGACAATGGCGATTGGGCACTCAAGTTGAGCAACGAGGCCGGCAAGGACTTGCGTATCCAGAACGGTTCGGACCCCACTAACTCGGCGCTCAGCGTGAGCGTCTCCGATATCGCGGTACTCGACGGCAGCTCCAGCCTAGCCGCTACTGACGCGACTCCGAGCCAACTCACTGGTGTTACGTCGCTCACGGTGGGTACGACCAATGGTGTGTGGACGCCTGGCGAAGGCGGCTGGTACACCGGTAAAGTCGTTTTCGACTCCTCCAAGGCCTTCTCCATTACCACCGATGCCAATGGTACCGGCGTGGGGATATTCACAAACGCGGCCAATGCGCCGGGAGTGCCGACCGCCGGCACTTATGGTTCCCTGTTGCAGGCCACCGCAACACTGGACGTCTCCACATACGATGCAGCACAACGCACTCTGGCCACCGCCGATTCGGCGCTGGCCTCGATCACCGACCAGCGCGCCCGTTACGGCGCCATACAGGCGCGCTTCGAGAGCACCATTTCCAACCTGCAGGCCGCTTCGGAGAACCTCAATGCCTCCCGTTCGCGCATTCGCGATACCGACTTCGCGGTGGAAACCACCAACCTGGCCCGCTCCCAGATTCTCCAGCAAGCGGGTATGGCGATGCTTGCACAAGCCAACCAGTTGTCTCAGAATGTATTAAGCTTACTGAAGTAAAGAGCGAAATACACATGACAGGAGTTTAGAATGGCATCGATAACGGCGTCTGGATTGGGATCGACGCTTGATGTCAATGGGATCGTCAGCCAGTTGATGGCGATTGAGCAACAGCCGATCACCAAGCTCGATA
>JAPLQT010000129.1:0-661 GCA_026399515.1 Pseudomonadota bacterium
GCTTGTGCACATAGGCCTTGCCCTTCTCGGCCCCTTCCTGGGTCGCGTCGATCAGCACCACGGCTATCCCGGCGGTGGCCGTGGCGTAGGCGATCCCCGCACCCATCATGCCGGCGCCGAGCATGCCGATTCTTATATAGGCCTGGGTGGGCACATCCTTGGGCCGGCTGACCAGCTTATTGGCCTCGTTCATGCCGAAGAACAGGCTGCGGATCATATTCCTGGCTTCGGGGCTCATCACCAGGTTGGTGAAGTAGCGCGCCTCGACCTTCAGACCGGTATCGAGATCGGTCTGCAATCCTTCGAAAATGCAGGAGAGGATGTGCCGCGGCGCCGGATAGTTGCCGTAGGTCTTCTCGCGCAGCATGGCGTTGGCGCCAGTGAATAGCTGCAACCCGGCGGGTGTCATGACGCGGCCGCCGGGAATCTTGAAGCCCTTGACATCCCATGGCTGCATGGGCTTGATGCCCGACCCGATGCTGTCGATCAGCCAAGCACGCGCCGCCGCTCGTTCCTCGCCGGCCGGCACGACGGCATGAATGAGCTTGGCCTTCAAGGCGTCCTGCGCCTTGATGCGCTTGCCTTCCAGCAGTAGCGGCATGGAGGCCTGCATGCCCATCAGGCGCGGCGCACGCTGCGTGCCGCCGGCGCCAGGCAAGAG
>JAPLQT010000129.1:778-17030 GCA_026399515.1 Pseudomonadota bacterium
CAGCAATCGGCTTGCCGCCTGTTTCCATGGCGCGCAAGACCTGGTGCCAGCTCATGAAGCCGTCGAACAGCGCTTGCCCATCGCCGCCTTCGAGGAGCTTTTCCAGATCGCCGCCGGCAATGAAGTCTTTCTTCGCCGACGCGACCAGGATGCCTTTCACCACCGGGTCGGCCAGCGCCTGCCGCACCGCATCGGCAAAGGCGCCCATGCTGTCGGGGTTGAGTATGTTCTGGGGTTTGCCCGGATAGTCCCATTCCAGGGTGACGATGCCGTCGCTGTCCACTGAATAGTTCAACATTTTGGCCTTTCTGATTTCGTCGCTCCCTTCCCCGGGAAGGGGGTTGGGGGTTGGCTGTTCAATTTGTAACTGTCATAGCCTTTCTATGACAGTGGCGGTGCCCATGCCGGCGCCGACGCACAAGGTTGCGAGTCCGGTGGACAAGTCGCGCCGCTCAAGCTCATCGAGCAGCGTGCCGAGGATCATGGCGCCGGTGGCGCCCAGCGGATGGCCCATGGCGATGGCACCGCCATTGACGTTGATTTTGTCGTGCGGCACTTCCAGCACCTGCATGAAGCGCAGCACCACCGCGGCGAAGGCTTCATTGAGTTCGAACAGGTCGACGTCGCGAATGGACATGCCGGCGCGCTTCAAGGCCTTTTCCGCCGAGTAGCTGGGGCCGGTCAGCATGATCGCAGGTTCCGACCCTATCGAGGCGTAGGCACGGATGCGCGCGCGCGCCTTGAGTCCCAGCCGCTCGCCCATCTCCTTGCTGCCGAACAGCACGGCGGCGGCGCCATCGACGATGCCCGAACTGTTGCCGGCGTGATGCACATGCTCGATGCGCTCCACTTCCGGGTAGCGTTGCAGGATTACGCTGTTGAAGCCGTAGTTCTCGCCCTGCTCCTGAAAAGCTGGCTTTAAAGCGGCGAGATCCTCCAGGGTGGTCTGCGGGCGCATGTACTCGTCATGATCGAGCATGACCAGACCGTTGAGGTCCTTCACCGCCACGATGGAAGGTTTGAAATAACCATTGTCCCAGGCGTGCTTGGCGCGGCGTTGCGATTCGATGGCATAGCTATCCACATCGCGGCGCGAATATCCCCACTTGGTGGCGATCAGGTCGGCGGAGATGCCCTGCGGCGTGAAATAGGTCTTGTGCGCCACCTGAGGATCGGTCGGCCAGGCGCCGCCGGAGGAAAACATCGGCACCCGCGACATGCTCTCGACGCCACCGCCGACCACCAGGTCGGACTGCCCGGCCATGATCTGCCCGGCGGCCTGGTTGCATGCCTCCAGCCCCGAGGCGCAGAAGCGGCTGACGGTGACACCGGGGGCGGTGACGGCGTAATCGGCATACAGCGCCGCCACGCGGGCAATGTCCGCGCCCTGTTCGGCGACCGGCTCGACGCAACCGAGCACGACATCGTCGACCAGGGAAGTGTCGAGCCGGTTGCGCTCGCGGATCGCCCGCAACACCGTGGCCGCGAGGTGGATCGGCGTCGCCTGGTTGAGTCCGCCGCCGGCCCGGCCCTTGCCGCGCGGCGTGCGCACGGCATCGTAGATATATGCATCTGCCATTTCGTTCCCCGTTTCCGCTCGATGTTCAGCCTCCAACTTTAATTGAACTTGCCGCGCTTGTCTGTAGACCGTCCCGCGATGTCAGGTAACATGTCGGCGAACGGGAGTTGCATGAAATGGAACCTGAGGGAGACCAATGTCTAAGCTGTTGATGTTTGGCTTGCTGGCGGTGATCGTCTATCTGATCCTGCGCGGCGCCGGGCGGCGTCAGCGCAAACCGCCGCCCGCTCCGCCGACGCAGAAAATGGTAGCCTGCGAGCATTGCGGCGTGCATCTGCCTGAGAGCGAAAGCCTGAAATCGGGTGAGCAGCATTACTGTTGCGAGCAGCATCGGGGACTCGGCCCGCTTGAACGATAGCAACTTGACCGTCGGCGGATCTGAGACCGCGCCAGGGCCGCCGGATACCTTCTGGCGCTCGCTGCATTTTTTCAATCTGTACCGGCTGGGTGTCGCAACGGTTTTTGTCTGCGCGATTTTGATCTATGGCGGATCGCTCAGCTTCGGATCGCAGAATCCCGCCCTGTTTGCATCGGTCAGCAGCGCGTATCTGCTGCTCGCGCTGCTGTTCTATATCGCTCTAAAGTCGTTCAAGCACGGCTTCAATCTCCATCTCACGGTGCAGGTCGCCACCGATATCCTGGCCCTGACGCTGCTGATGTTTGCCAGCGGCGGCGCCAAGAGCGGGATGGCCTTCATGCTATTGGTGGTACTGGCGGGAGCCGGACTCGTCGGACAGGGACGCCTCACGCTTTTCTTTGCGGCGCTGGCGACGCTGGCGGTGCTGCTGGAACAGGCCTACCGGGTGCTGCAATTTGGCGGCAATCCCGAGGATTTCATACGGACCGGCATCACCAGCATAGGTTTTTTCGCCACCGCGATCACGGCGCGCCTGTTGGCCCGACGCGTCGTGGCCAACGAAGAACGGGGTGTTGGTGGTGGGCTCGGACGGCCTGATCCGTCAGTACAATCCCCAGGCGGAAAAACTGCTGGGCGCGAGCGCCCCGCCCATGTCGGATCTGGCTTCCTTCTCGGTGGCTCTTGCAGAATATTATCCGCGCTGGCACTTGCAGTCGATCGAAGCGGCGGAAATCATCCGCGATCCCGGCACCGGCCGGATGCTCCGCGCCCGCTTTCTTCCAGCGGGAGAAGGCGGAAATGCACTGATCTATATCGAGGACCTGGACCGGGAGTTGGCCCAGGCCCAACAACTGAAACTGGCGGCGCTCGGCAGGCTCACCGCCAACATGGCCCATGAAATCCGCAATCCGCTTTCGGCGATCAGCCATGCCGCGGAGCTCCTGGCCGAGGAGCAGGCGAGCCCTACACAGACCCGCCTGACCCACATCATCGGCGACAACTCCCTGCGCCTCAACCGCCTGGTCGCCGAAGTCCTGGAATTGGGGCGGCGCGACCGCGCCCAGGCTGAACTATTGCACCTGAGTACTTTCATCGAGACTTTTCTCGACGAGTACGCCGTCAATGACAATCATGCCAAGGAAATCGTCGAGTTCTCAGCGGACCCTGCCGCCATGCTCAGCTTCGACCGCAGCCATCTCAACCGGGTGTTGTGGAACCTGCTCGACAATGCATTGCGATATTGCCGCGGCAAACGGGGAAGCATCAAACTCGAAACACGTCCGGCGTCCTCCCCGGGGCGCACGGAATTGCATATCATGGACGATGGCGCGGGGATCGGTCCGGCGCTGCGCGCCCAGGTGTTTGAACCGTTCTTTACCACGCACAACAGCGGAACCGGCCTCGGTTTGTATATAGCCCGTGAATTATGCGAAGCCAACGGAGCGCTGCTCGAAATCCGCGACAACGCTCCGGGCGCGCACTTCTGCCTGACCGGCAAGGGGGAATGATGTCAGTAAAAAACAAGAACCGGGGGGAAGCGGCGATCAGTGTCCTGGTCGTCGACGACGAGCCGGATATCCGCGAACTACTCGATCTGACGCTGGTTCGCATGGGCCTGTCGGCCGATTGCGTCGGCAGCGTGGCCGAGGCCAAGCGTCTGTTGGGTGAGAACCGCTACCGCTTGTGCCTGACCGACATGCGCCTGCCGGACGGCGAGGGCCTGGATCTGGTGCGCCATATCGGCGAGCACAGCCCGGAACTCCCGGTGGCGGTGATTACCGCATACGGCAGCATGGAGAATGCCGTTTCCGCGCTCAAGGCCGGCGCTTTCGATTATCTGGCGAAACCGGTGTCGCTGGACAAATTGCGCAACCTGGTCAAATCCGCCATCGAGCTTCCGCAGCATGGCGATAGCGACTCGCCCTCGGCGACCCAGGAGCTGCTCGGAGAATCGCCGGCGATGCGCCAGACCCGCGCCTTGATCGAACGTGTGGCGCGCAGCCAGGCGCCCGTCTACATCTCCGGCGAGTCGGGAAGCGGCAAGGAACTGGCGGCCAGCCTGATACATCGCCTGGGCGCCCGGCGCGAAGCGCCTTTCATCGCGGTCAACTGCGGGGCAATTCCGGAAACGCTGATGGAAAGCGAATTCTTCGGCTATCGCAAAGGCGCTTTCACCGGCGCCGAAAATGAGCGGGACGGGTTTTTCCAGGCCGCCGGGGGCGGCACCCTGTTTCTCGACGAGGTCGCCGACCTACCGCTGTCCATGCAGGTAAAACTGCTGCGCGCCATCCAGGAGAAGCGGGTGCGCAAGGTCGGCGCCACCGCCGAGGACGGCGTCGACGTGCGCATCATCTGCGCGACCCATCAGGACCTCAAGGCTTTGGTGGATCAGAACAGGTTCCGCCAGGATCTGTTCTACCGCCTTAATGTCATCGAACTCAGGATGCCGGCGCTGCGGGAATGCCGCGATGATATTCCCTTGCTGGCGTCCCGCATCCTGGAGCGGCTGGCAAAGTCCGCCGGACTGCCGGTGCCTCAGCTGACCCCCACCGCACTGGCGGAATTGAAGCAATATTTCTTTCCCGGCAACGTGCGCGAACTGGAGAATGTGCTGGAACGTGCCCTGGCATTGCTGGCTGCCGACGCCATCGACGTAAGCGATTTGCAGCTTGCCGACACCGGCACATTGGCGCAAGGCCAACTGCCGTTGCAGGAACACCTCGACCGGGTCGAGTCGCAAGTGATACTCGACGCCCTGCAAAAAACCCGCTTCAACCGCACCGCAGCCGCCAAGCTGCTGGGTGTCACCTTCCGCTCGCTGCGGTATCGCATGGAACGTCTGGGGCTCAATGATTGATCGCCTCTCCATTCGGAGCTTAGGCCGATTTCGATGCCCCGGCGTGAAAATTTTTCGTGGTAAAGACAACACAATTTGTCGAACTGTGAAAAAAATTGCCGGCATCATTAAATATTTCTTGCAAGTTTTATTTTGAACCACTACACTTAGTCAAATTGTGTTATCGACACACTATATGTAGTAGGTCAACCGAATATAGGAAATCTTTTCGGGATCGTGCGGGAAACAAGGTGGCTGACGGGTGATCGCAGCCGAAGTAGCAAACAAACGGAGATGATCGATGCAGTTGTCAGCCGAAGAAACAGCCGCCAAGCCACTGCCTGCCGATTCTTTGCCTGCCAACGTATTCTCTGTTCCTTCCGATTTCGCATTCAACCGCCGTCATTACGCTTTCGCTGATCGTATACCGGCGAAGTTCTTGGCCACCTCGATCAAGCCGGTTCCCGCCGCCAGCGCGACCGCGCGCAGTCTTTGCACTCCTCACACTCCTCGAATTAAGGCGCCGGTCACCGCGCCAGGCCGTTTTTGTTTGCATGAACGGCCATAGCCCCCAATTGATCAAGCCGGGGTCTGAAGACCTTGGATCAAGTCGCCGCGTAGCGGCGGCAAACCGAATTGTCGTTGAAGGATTCAAAGGTTGCGGCTCGCCGCGCCTTGAATAAGCCGCTTGCTTGCGGGCGGATTGCTTTACTGATGTTTCTTTCTTGTTACTTTGTTAAGGAGGTTTGATATGGCTACCGCCAAGAAACCAGCTGCGAAGAAGGCCGCACCGAAGAAGGCTGCTGCCAAGAAACCAGCTGTGAAGAAAGCTGCACCGAAGAAACCCGCCGCGAAGAAGGCTGCACCGAAGAAGGTTGCTGCAAAGAAACCGGCTGCAAAGAAAGCTGCACCGAAGAAGGCTGCTGCCAAGAAACCGGCTGCAAAGAAGGCTGCACCGAAGAAGGCTGCTGCAAAGAAACCGGCTGCAAAGAAAGCTGCACCGAAGAAGGCTGCTGCCAAGAAACCGGCTGCAAAGAAAGCTGCACCGAAGAAGGCTGCTGCCAAGAAACCGGCTGCAAAGAAGGCTGCACCGAAGAAGGCTGCTGCAAAGAAACCGGCTGCAAAGAAACCGGCTGCCAAAAAACCAGCTGCGAAGAAGCCAGCCGCGAAAAAGCCGGCCGCCAAGCCTGCTGCGAAAAAGCCGGCCGCCAAGAAGCCTGCACCAGCAAAGAAGCCTGCCGCTGCCAAGCCGGCTGCCCCTGCTGCCCCCAAGGCTGCTGCACCTTCGACTGCGGCCACGCCGGGCTTGAAGTCGTCGCTGAATCCGGCTGCGGCCTGGCCGTTTCCGACGGGTTCGCGGCCTTCTTGAGCCGCATCTTGGGTGGATGCGAGCTGATACCCGTCCTGACGGGTTAGATTTCCTGCTCGCATCCTCCCGATTTTACGGCTCGGCGGCGGCTCATCAGCCGCCGCTGTTTTTTCTGTCAGTCCACCAACGCCAGTCCGAACAGTTCATGCCTCAGCAACATCTCGCGCGGCAGGCGGCCCTTCAATTTATCGAACCAGTCCGCATGTAGTTTGAGTTCTTCCCGCCACATGGCGGTATCCACCGCCATCAGCGCATCGAATTGGCCGCGAGTTAAGCCTTCGAAGCCGGACCAGTCGATATCCTCGAATTTTGGCATCCAGCCCAGTACGGTTTCCTTTGCTGCCGCCTGATTCCTGATTCGATTGACGATCCATTTCAGCACTCGCATGTTCTCGCTGAAACCCGGCCAAATGAAATTGCCGTCCTTGTCCTGGCGGAACCAATTGACCGTGAATATTCGCGGCGCTTGTTCGACCGTGTGCCCGATGCGCAGCCAGTGGTTGAAGTAATCCCCCATGTGATAACCGCAGAACGGCAGCATGGCGAATGGATCGCGGCGCACCACACCCATCTGCCCGGTGGCGGCGGCGGTAGTTTCGGAACCCAGCGTCGCCGCCATATAAACACCAAAATTCCAGTTGAAGGCCTCATAGACGAGCGGCACGGTCGTGGAGCGCCTGCCGCCGAAGATAAAAGCAGAGATCGGAACGCCGGCGGGGTTTTCCCAGTCCGGGTCTATCGACGGACATTGGCTGGACGGCGCGGTAAAGCGGGCATTGGGATGGGCGGCTTTGCGGCCGGTCTGCTTGCCGATTTCCGGTGTCCAATCCTGGCCGGTCCAGTCGATCAGATGTGCCGGCACTTCCTTGCTCATGCCTTCCCACCACACGTCGCCATCGTCGGTCAGCGCCACGTTGGTGAAAATGACATTTTCCTTCAAGGTCGCCATGGCGTTGAGGTTGGTTTTTTCCGAAGTGCCAGGCGCGACGCCGAAATAGCCGGCTTCCGGATTGATCGCATAGAGACGCCCGTCCTTGCCGGGCTTGATCCATGCAATGTCGTCGCCGACCGTGGTCACTTTCCAGCCATCGAGCGCCTGCGGCGGGATCATCATGGCGAAGTTGGTCTTGCCGCAGGCCGACGGGAAAGCCGCCGCGAGATAACTTTTTTCGCCATCCGGCGCTTCGACGCCGAGGATCAACATGTGCTCGGCCAGCCAGCCTTCGTCGCGCGCCATGATCGAGGCGATGCGCAGGGCGAAGCACTTCTTGCCGAGCAGTGCATTGCCGCCGTAACCGGAACCGAATGACCAGATCTCCCGGGTTTCCGGGAAATGGACGATGTACTTGGTGTTGTTGCATGGCCACCGCTCGTCGGCTTGGCCGGCTTCCAGGGGCGCACCGACCGAATGCAGGCAAGGCACGAACTCGCCTGAATCTCCCAGCAAATCCACCACGGCTTTACCCATGCGCGTCATGATGCGCATGTTGATCACGACGTAGGCACTGTCGGAAATTTCCACGCCAATGTGGGCAATCGGCGAGCCAAGCGGCCCCATCGAGAAAGGAATCACGTACATCGTGCGGCCGCGCATGCAGCCCGCGAACAAGCCGTTCAGCGTTTCCCGCATCTCGGCCGGATCCTCCCAGTTATTATTGGGACCGGCGTCATCCTTGTCGGCGGAGCATATGAAGGTGCGGTCTTCGACACGCGCCACATCGGACGGGGAAGAGCAGGCGAGGTAGGAATTCGGGCGTTTGACCGGGTCGAGGCGGATCATTTTGCCCGCTGCGACCAGTTCCGCGCAGAGTCGGTCGTATTCTTCCTGGGTGCCGTCGCACCAAACAATCTGATCCGGTTGCGTCAAGGCCTCAACCTTGGCTATCCAGGCTTTCAGCTTGGCATTGCGAACATAATCGGGGGTTGCTGAGGAAGGCTTGGCTTGACTCATGTCGGTGAAGTCTCCTGGATGTTGTTTCTGAGGCTATCCCCCGACCTTGCCAGGAGTTTCACCAGTATTCGACCTGCATGATCATTGTGAATCTTCTCGCTCGTGAGAACAAGCGATGCCCGACAAGACAGCTTCGTCTTGCCGGGCGGACCTGCCACAGCCTATGCCAAGGCTTGAATTTTCAGCCCATCAAGGGGCAACGTACTCTTTTTCGAGCAGCTTGGCTTGGGCTGCCGCCAAGCGGGCGATCGGAACGCGCGGGCCGGAACAGGAAACGTAAGTCAGGCCGATCTGGTGACAGAAATGGATCGATCCCGGATGTCCGCCATGCTCTCCGCATATGCCGATCTTGAGGTCGGGACGCGTCTGGCGGCCCAGATTCACCGCCATTTTCATCAACTCGCCGACGCCCTTGATGTCCAGCACTTCGAACGGGTTATCGAGCAGGATGCCGGTTTCGATATAGTGGGGCAGGAACTTGTTTTCCGCATCTTCGCGGCTGAACGACAACGTGGCCTGGGTCAGGTCGTTGGTGCCGAAGGAGAAGAACTCCGCCGTTTCCGCCAGCCTGGCGGCACGCACGCAGGCACGCACCACTTCGATCATGCTGCCGAACTTGAAGTTGAGCTTGATCTTGAACTTGGCCTCTACTTCTTCCCGGATTTTCTCGACATAACTGAAGATGCGCTTGAGTTCCTCCACCGTCGCCAACTGCGGCACCATGATTTCCGGCAGCACGGTCACGCCGGCCAGCGCGCATTCGGCCGCGGCCTCCAGGATGGCGCGAATCTGCATCGAGAAGATTTCCGGGTAAGTAATGCCCAGACGCACGCCGCGATGTCCCAGCATCGGATTGACCTCCGCCAGCGCCCGTACTTTCTTCAGCACGATTTCCTTCTTGTGAATCACGTCTTCTTCCATGTGCGTACTCTTGAATTCGGCAAGTCCGCCCATGAGTTTGGTCAGGCCGCCGGAATACTGCTGGTAGAGTTTCGGATTCAGCAGCTTGAGGGTGTCCGGCAACTCTTCGAGACCATTGATGGTTTCGCGCAAGTGGTGCAGGTGGGAAATTTCCACCTCCAGTTGCGCCGCTGTGGGCAGGAATTCATGCAGAGGCGGATCGAGCAGGCGCACCGTCACCGGCATTCCGGCCATCGCCTTGAAGATGCCCTTGAAATCGTCACGCTGGATCGGAAACAGCCGGTCGAGCGCGGACTGTCGAGCCGCCGGCGTTTCCGCCAGTATCATTTCCTGGACGATGGGCAGGCGATCCGTGGCATTGAACATGCGCTCGGTGCGGCACAGACCGATGCCCGTCGCGCCGTATTCACGGGCCCGCGCCGCGTCCTTCGGAGTGTCGGCATTGGCGTAGACTTTCAGGTGCGCCACTTCGTCCGCCCAAGCCAAGAGCGTCGCCATGTCCGGGGAAAACTCCGGCTCCACCGTCGGGACCGTACCTGCATAAACATTGCCGGTGCTGCCATCGAGGGTGATCACGTCGCCTTCATGCAGGGTTGCCGTACCGATCGTGGCACGCTTGGCGATAACGTCAATATGAATCTGCTCGCAACCCGACACGCAGGGCTTGCCCATGCCGCGCGCCACCACGGCGGCGTGCGAGGTCTTGCCGCCGCGCGAGGTGAGTATGCCCTGCGCCTTGAAAAAGCCATGGATGTCCTCCGGCTTGGTTTCCTCGCGCACCAGAATCACTTTCTCCCCAGCGCTGCCGCGCGCTTCGGCGGTATCCGCGTCGAACACGATCAAGCCGGAAGCCGCGCCGGGCGAGGCCGCCAGACCGGATACCAGCGGCGTGCCATGGAAATCCGGCGCCAGTTGCGGCACCAGCAATTGCTCCAGCACCGCCGGCTGGATGCGCAACAGCGCCTGCTCCTTGGTGATCATCCCTTCATGGAACATCTCCACCGAGCTGCGCACCATGCCATGAGCATTCATCTTGCCATTGCGGGTTTGCAGGCAATACAGCACCGAGCGTTCGATGGTGAACTCGAAATCCTGCACTTCGTGGTAATGCTTTTCAAGGCGGTCGTGCAGTTCCAGCAATTGCCGGTAGATTTCCGGCATTTCCTGCGCCATGTCGGCGATCGGCTTGGGGGTACGTATTCCCGCCACCACATCCTCGCCCTGAGCGTTGGTCAGGTATTCACCGTAGATGACATTTTCGCCGGTGCCGGGATTGCGGGTAAAACCCACGCCGGTGCCGGAATCGTTGCCCATGTTGCCGAACACCATGGTGCAGATATTGACCGCCGTGCCGCTGGCCATGTCCTTGGTGATCCTGAACTCACGCCGGTAATCCACCGCGCGCTTGCCCATCCAGGAACGGAATACCGCCCCGGTGGCGATCTCCAGTTGTTGGTAAACGTCCTGCGGAAAGGGCTGGCCAGTATGTTTCCGGACCACCTCGATAAACTCCGCCGACAGTTTCTTCAGATCGGCGGCGGACAGGTCGACGTCCACCTTGGCGCCGACAGATGCTTTCAACGCGTTCATCTTCTCGTCGAAAATATCGTCGGCGATGCCCAGCGCGATCTTGCCGAATAACTGGATAAAACGCCGATAGGCGTCATAGGCGAAGCGCTCGTTCTTGGTCTGCTTGATCAGGCCTTGCAGGGATTTCTCGTTCAAGCCCAGGTTGAGTATGGTG
Organism: Pseudomonadota bacterium; assembly: GCA_026399515.1. GTDB lineage: Bacteria > Pseudomonadota > Gammaproteobacteria > Burkholderiales > Rhodocyclaceae > JACRAR01. The sequence goes on from JAPLQT010000129.1 coordinate 11,537, forward strand.
TCCATCATGCCCGGCATCGACATGGCTGAACCGGAGCGGACCGAAATCAGCAGCGGGTTGTCCGCGCCGCCGAACTGCTTGCCGGTTTTCTTCTCGAGTGCCTGCATGTGGGACCTGATTTCATCCAGCACGCCCGGAGGCAGGGCATTGTGTTCCAGGTAGGCATTGCAAGCCTCGGTCGTGACCGTGAAACCCGGCGGGACATTCAGCCCGATTTGCGTCATCTCGCAGAGGTTTGCGCCCTTGCCTCCCAGCAGCAGCTTGTTCTTGCCATCACCTTCTTCAAAAGAAAAGACGAATTTCTTGCTACTCATGACGTTTCCCTTCCGCACACCGGTTATTAAATCCAAGATCCATGATCAGTTCGTACATCGCAAAATGCGTGGGACCGATCCTGCTCGACATAATAGTCATTGTAATAGGTAATAGGCTTTCTGCATCTCCCTGCAATCGTTGCCAACGATCAGTCGACAAGACGACGGAGAAAGGAGCGCGCATCCGGCGATCATTGCTGCCGGCAACGCAACGGGTATATCTGGATGTCATAGCCACTGAAGATGGGCAAGTTCCGCTTAACGAACCGGGGGCTTTTGCGCAAATTGTCAGCGGACAAGGCAGCCGCTATACAATAGCCGCAAAGTCGCCGGCTCCGGCCTGGCGTCGCGGAAGATTTAGCATACCCAAGGGAAGAAGGAGAAAATCATGGATGAGAGAATCCGCGCCGCCGCGCTTGAGTACCATCGCCTGCCAAAACCGGGAAAAATTTCGGTCACCCCGACCAAGGCCGTCACCAACCAGCAGGACCTGGCGCTCGCCTACACCCCGGGGGTCGCGGCTGCCTGCGACGAGATCGTCAAGGATCCGGCCAACGCCTACCGATATACTTCGCGCGGCAATCTGGTCGCGGTGATCACCAACGGCACCGCCGTGTTGGGCTTGGGCAACATCGGCGCCCTGGCGGGCAAACCGGTGATGGAAGGCAAGGGAGTGCTGTTCAAGAAGTTCGCCGGCATCGACGTGTTCGACATCGAAATCAATGAGACCGACCCGCAGAAGCTGGTCGACATCATCGCCTCGCTGGAACCGACTTTTGGCGGCATCAATCTCGAGGACATCAAGGCGCCGGAATGTTTCTACGTCGAGAAACACCTGCGCGAGCGGCTCAAGATCCCCGTCTTCCACGACGACCAGCACGGCACGGCGATCATCACCGGCGCCGCGATATTGAATGGACTGCGCGTCGTCGACAAGCGCATAGAGGATGTCAAGCTGGTGTGTTCCGGTGCAGGCGCCGCGGCCATTGCCTGTCTCGACCTGCTGGTGAGTCTCGGCCTCAACCCGGACAACGTCTTCATTACGGACAGCAAAGGGGTCGTATCCGTGGGCCGGGACGCCAATCTCGACCCCTCCAAGGCCAAGTATGCACGAAAGACCGAGGCGCGCACGCTGGCCGATATCATGCCCGGTTGCGATATCTTCCTCGGCGTTTCAGCCGGCGGTGTGCTGAAACCCGAGATGGTCAAGACCATGGCGCCACGGCCGCTGATCCTGGCCTTGGCCAATCCGGTGCCTGAAATACTGCCGGACGAGGCCAAGGCGGTCCGCCCGGACGTCGTTATGGCAACCGGCCGCTCGGACTATCCGAACCAGGTCAACAATGCCTTGTGCTTTCCGTTCGTTTTCCGCGGGGCGCTGGATGTTGGCGCCACTACCATCAATGAGCCGATGAAACTGGCCGCCGTGCATGCCATCGCCGATCTGGCGCATGCCGAGCAATCGGACATGATGATCTCGACTTTTAACGGCGAAGAAGTAAAGTTCGGCCCCGACTACCTGATCCCCAGCCCTTTCGATCCGCGTTTGATCGTCAAGATCGCCTCAGCGGTGGCGGAGGCGGCGATGAAATCTGGCGTAGCCTCGCGGCCGCTGGCCGATCTCGACGCCTACCGCCAGCAGTTGAACGATTTCGTCTATCACACTGGCCTGCTGATGCGCCCGGTATTTGCCGCCGCGAAGAAGGCGCCGGCACGCATCGTGTTCTGCGAAGGCGAGGACGATCGGGTGCTGCGAGCGGTCCAGACCGTGGTCGACGAGGGCCTGGCCCGTCCGATCCTGATCGGCCGCCCGGATGTCATGGAGGCGCGCATCGCCAAATCCGGCCTGCGCATCCGCGCCGGAGAACATTTCGAGCAGATCAATCCGGATTCCGATCCGCGCTACAAGGAGTTGTGGCAGGACTACTACGACCTGACCTGCCGCAAGGGAACCGGCATCGAGTACGCCAAACGCGAAATGCGCCGCAAGACCACCCTGATCGGCGCCATGCTGTTGCGTCACAACCACGCGGACGCCATGTTGTGCGGCACTTTCGGCAAGCATTCCCAGCACTTGCGTTACATCGATATCGCCATCGGCAGGAGAGCCGGTATCGACAACTTCTATGCCATGAACATGCTGGTCCTGCCCAACCGCACCCTGTACATCTGCGATACCCACGTCAATTACGATCCGACCGCCGAACAAATTGCCGAAATGACGCTGCTGGCTGCCGAAGAGGTCCGGCGTTTCGGCCTGGTACCCAAGGTGGCGCTGCTTTCGCATTCGAATTTCGGCGCCGAAGACACACCGACCGCCATCAAGATGCGCAAGGCGCTGGTAATGGTGCAGAAAGCGGCGCCCAAGCTTGAAGTCGAGGGCGAGATGCATGGCGATGCCGCGTTGTCCGAGGAAATCCGCCGCCAGGTTTTCCCCAACTCCCAACTCACGGGACCAGCCAACCTGCTCATCATGCCGACGCTGGATGCCGCCAATATCGCGTTCAACCTGCTGAAGACCGCGGCCGGCGACGGCCTCACGGTCGGCCCGCTGCTCCTCGGGGCGGCCCGTCCGGTGCATATCCTGACGCCGACGGCGACCGTGCGGCGTATCGTCAACGTGACCGCGCTGTTGTCGACCGAGGCGGCGCAGCAACAGGCAAAACCCGCTCGATGATCGGCGCCAAAGAATAAGCCCGCCGGGCAACCGATGAGTAGCGCAAGCACGCCGGAGGCAGCCGAGTCCAAGACCGCCTTGATACTCACGGGCGGCGGGGCTCGCGCCGCCTACCAGGTCGGGGTACGGGAAATGCTGCCGGATCCGAAACGAAATCCGTTTCCCATCCTGTGCGGCACGTCGGCGGGCGCCATCAATGCCGCTTCGCTGGCGACTACGGCCGAGGACTTCGGCGCCGGGGTTCTCCGGTTGCTGGATATCTGGCGCAGCTTCCACGCCGGCGATGTTTATCGCGCCGATGCCCTGGGCATAGGGGCGACCGGCGCGCGCTGGCTCGGCGCACTGCTGGGCGGCTGGCTGGTAAAGCGCGGGCCGCGCTCCTTGCTCGACAACGCTCCGCTACGCCGCTTGCTGACCAAGCATCTCGATTTCGATCGCATCGAAACCGCGATCGCCAACCAGGCCCTGCATTCCGTCAGTCTGACCTGTTCCGGCTACAACTCCGGCCAGAGCGTCAGTTTTTTCCAGGGGCGTAGCGATTTGGACCCCTGGCAGCGCTCGCAGCGCTTTGGCGCTCGCGTTCGCCTCGGCCTGGATCACCTGATGGCATCGAGCGCGATTCCGTTCATTTTCCCGGCGGTCAAAATCAATCGGGAATATTTCGGCGACGGATCCATGCGGCAGGTGGCGCCGATCTCGCCAGCCATCCACCTGGGCGCGGACAAGATCCTGGTGGTCGGCGCCGGGCGGATGACCACTCCCGAAAGTTTCAGGGAGGCGAGCGAAAATTATCCTTCGCTGGCGCAAATCGCCGGTCATGCATTGTCGAGCATCTTTCTCGACAGCCTGTCGGTCGACCTCGAGCGCATCAAGCGCATCAACCACACTTTGAGCATGATTCCCGAGGAAGTTCAGCAGCAGCACGGCGTATCCCTGAGGCCGCTCAACGTGCTGGTCATTGCGCCGTCGGAGCGTCTCGACCACATCGCTGCCCGCTATGCCCGCAGCTTGCCCTGGCCGGTCAGAGCCTTGCTGGGCAACATCGGGGCGCTGAACAAGCATGGTGGCGCACTCACGAGTTATCTGCTGTTCGAGCCTCCCTACACTCAGGCCTTGATCGATCTCGGATACCGCGACACCCAGGCACGGAAGGACGAAGTTCGCGCTTTTCTTGAGATATCGGATCAATAAACAAGGGCAACTGGTTAATTATTCAGCTCGAATGTCGTTATAGTTATTGTCGATAGGCTCATCCGCTGCTAAACTGTGCCCATCATTGCGTACCCAAACGTACCAAGAGGCACGGGAGAGCGAACACATGAATAAAGCCACGCTGGTATTGCTCACATTGCTCGGCTTGAGCCTGACAGCCGGGCCAAGCCTGGCGAATGCGGAGCAGAAAAAGAAGGTCGTTGCGGTCAAGAAGCACAAGCCCTATGCGAAGAAGCGCGGCAGTAAAGCCGCCATGCAGGACAGCTCACACTTATTCGTCCAGTCGGCCTCGGCCCTGGTGCTGGATCAGTCCACCGGCACGGTCTTGTTCGAGAAGAATGCCGGCGCCGTGCTACCGATCGCCTCCATCACCAAGCTGATGACGGCCATGGTGACGCTGGATAGCAAACCGGACCTGAACGAGATACTGACGATCAGCGATGAAGATGTGGATACCCTGAAGGGCACCCGCTCACGCCTCAAGGTCGGCACCAACCTGAACCGCGAGGAAATGCTGCGGCTGGCCTTGATGTCCTCCGAAAACCGCGCCGCATCCTCGTTAGCGAGCAACTACCCCGGTGGACGCACGGCTTTCATTGCGGCGATGAACCGCAAGGCAACTGAATTGGGTCTACAGGATACGCAATTTTCGGATCCGACCGGGCTCACAGCCGCCAATGTTTCGAGTGCGCACGACTTGGTGAAGATGGTGGCCTTCGCGCACCAATATCCGTTGATCCGCGAGTTCACTACCGCCACCGAGTACGAAGTAAAGATCGCCGGGCGGACGCAGGCTTTCCACAATACCAACAGCCTGGTGAAAAGCGCTTCCTGGGATATCGGCCTGTCCAAGACCGGCTATATCAACGAAGCCGGCAAGTGCCTGGTGATGCAGGCCTGGCTGAACAACAAGCCGACCATCATCGTGCTGCTCGATTCGCTGGGCAAGATGACCCGTATCGGCGATGCCAACCGCATCAAGCGCTGGGTTGAAACCGCGTCGCTGGCGCGGCACCCGACCTCGGGCTGAGCCGCAAAATCTATTTTCCGGGTTTGACGTAACCGATAGCCGCCGAGATTTCATCGGCTGCCTGGCGCACCGCGATCGACCAGTCGGGGTTGTGCCGGTCGGCTGGCGCGGAGACCGACAGGCCCGCCACCAGTTCGCCCGAATCGTCGCGGATGGGCGCGGCGATGCAGCGCAAGCCCTGCTCGATTTCCTCGTTGTCGAAAGCCACGCCATGCCTTCTGACGCGCTCGAGTTCCCGCTCCAGCGTCACCAAGGTGGTCA
>JAPLQT010000129.1:17083-50121 GCA_026399515.1 Pseudomonadota bacterium
CTTGGCATACTCGCGGACTTTCTGTACCCCGTCTTCAACCAGGAACAACTTGCCTACCGCCGTGACATGCAGCGGCGCACGAGCGCCGACAAGGTGTACCACGCGCACCGAGGAGCGTCCGCTCGAGGTGCGCTCGACGTAGACGATCTCGTCCCCCTGGCGGACCCCGAGATTCACGCTTTCGCCGAGTTCACGATGCAGCCTCTGCATCAGCGGCATCGCCGAATCGCGGATGTTGATGCGCGATTTCACCAGGTTGCCGAGTTCCAGCAGGCGGATGCCGAGCTGATAGGTGCCCGGTTCGACGCGCTCGACGAAACCGTTGGCGGTCATGGCGCCGAGTATGCGATGGGCGGTCGAGGGATGCAGTCCGGTTTCCAGGGCCAGTTGCTTGAGGCTGACCGGCTCATGGAAATAGGAGAGCACGTCGAGCAGCTTCATCATGCGTTCGATGACCTGAATCGGGTTCTTCGTTTCCGGTGGTTGGGGGGGCGACAAGGGGTAGCCTTTGTTGTTGCAGAGTCCAGAATACTATATCACATGGTGAAAAGACGCTCGGTGGATTGCAGCACCAGAGGGCGTCACGCGTTCGAGTCGCGGCTATCCACCGACTCGAATTGCAGGCGATAAAGATGAGTATAGATTCCGTTCATGCTCAACAATTCGTCGTGGCGTCCTTGCTCGACGATTTTCCCCTTGTCCAGCACCACGATCCGGTCGGCGTGCTCGACCGTGGACAGGCGGTGGGCAATCACCAGAGTGGTACGGCCTTGGATCAACTGTTCAAGAGCGGACTGGATCTGCCGCTCGGATTCCGAATCGAGCGCCGAGGTGGCTTCGTCGAGGATCAGGATCGGCGCGTTCTTCAGGAAGGCGCGCGCAATGGCGAGGCGCTGGCGTTGGCCGCCGGAAAGCTTGACGCCGTTTTCGCCGACCGTCGTCTGCAATCCCTGCGGCATCTGGCGGATGAATTCCCAGGCATGCGCCGCCTGGGCCGCCGCAATGATATCGGATTCGCTGGCGCCGCTAGCACCGCCATAAGCGATGTTGGCGGCAACGCTATCGTTGAACAACACCACATCCTGGCTGACCAGGGCGATGCTGGCGCGCAGGCTCTCCAGCGTGAGGCTTTGTGCATTATGACCATCGATCAGGATATTCCCGGACCCTGGCTGGTAGAAACGCGGCAGCAGAGATACGAGCGTCGTCTTGCCGCAGCCGGAAGGCCCCACCAGCGCCACCGTCTGTCCCGCCTGGACATGCAGCGACACACCATGCAGGGCGGGGCGTTGCGCGTCGCGATAGGAAAAATTCACCTGTTCGAAACGAATCTCGCCGCGCACCCTGGGCAACACCGTCGTTCCCAGGTCTTCTTCAGGCGGTTGATCGAGCAGGCCGAAGATGTTCTCCGCCGCCGTCAGTCCGCGTTGCAGCGGCGCATTGACTTCGGTCAGGTGTTTGACCGGCGACAACAGCATCAGCATGGCGGTAATGAAGGCGACGAATCCGCCGACCGTGATATGACTATCGGCGGACTGTAGCAAGGCGACATAGATGATGATGGCCAGGGCCGTTGCCGAGGCCACCTGGGTCAAGGGAACGGTCGCCGAAGCGGCCATCGACTCGCGCATCGCGGCCTGGCGGAACTCCTTGCTGACGTCATCGAAGCGTTGCGCCTCATAACGCTGGCCGCCGAACACCTTGACCACCTTGTGCGCGCCTATGGTCTCTTCGAGGATGTGCGAGATCAACCCCATGGCGCTGTAGCCGCGCCGGCTGGCGGCGCGCAGGCGCTTGCCGAACAGGCGCACCACGGCGACGATGAGGGGTCCGACCGCCAGCGCGATCAGCGTCAGTTTCCCGTCCAGGTACACCAGATAGGCCAGCAGAACGAGGATGGTCAGCGAATCGCGCACCAGGGCCGTCAGCACATTGGTCGCCGCACTGGTGAAGTCGTTGATGCCATAGGTGACCTTGGCGATCAGGGTGCCCGAAGACTGGTCGTCGTAGTAATGTGTGGGCAGGGTCAGCAGCCGGCCGAACATCTGCCGCCGCAAATCCATCACGATGTGATTGGTGACCCAGGCCAGGGTATACGAAGTGAAGTAAGTCAGGAAACCGCGCACGACGAATATACCAATCAAGGCCAGCGGGATCAGGTACAGCTCGCTGCGGTATTTGGGGAGGGGACCCTTGTCCAGTAGCGGCCTCATCAGCGCCGGAAACAGCGGCTCGGTCAGCGCGATCAGCGCCATTCCGAGCATGGCGAGCGCAAACGCCATGCGGTAGGGACGGATATAGCCGAGCAGGCGCCGGTAGATCTTGCGATTATCGATGGTAGTGTTGGGCGGCATGGTCAGCGGTCTACTCAGGAGACTGAAAAATGCCGCGTCAGCGTGTCGGCATAGGGCGGACGGAGTATGCCCCGGTCGGTGATGAATCCCGCGATCAACGCCTGCGGAGTGACGTCGAAAGCCGGATTGCGGATTTTCGCGCCTTCCGGCCCGGTTCTGCGCCCGCCGCAGAACAACACCTCGTCCGCTCCACGTTCCTCGATGACGATGCCGCTACCGTCGGGGGTGCCGAGATCGACCGTCGAGGAAGGGCAGGCGACGTAGAAGGGAATATTGAAATGCCGCGCCAGGATGGCGACGCCCAGGGTGCCGATCTTGTTGGCCGCATCGCCGTTGGCCGCGACGCGGTCGCAACCGACGATGCAGATATCGATCAATCCCTGCGACATGATGTATGCGGCCATGTTGTCGCAGATCAGCGTGACGTCCAGTCCGGCCCGCTGCAACTCCCAGGTGGTGAGGCGGGCGCCTTGCAGCAGGGGACGCGTTTCGTCGGCATAGATCCGCAAGCCGATGCCGCGCTCATGCGCCAGATACATCGGCGCCGTTGCCGTACCGAGTTCCGAAGTGGCCAGCGCGCCGGCATTGCAATGGGTCAGGATGCCCATTCCCGCATGCATCAGCGCCATTCCGTATTCGCCGATGGCGCGGCAGATCGCCTTGTCCTCGTCATGAATCCGCACGGCTTCGAGAACCAGCAGGTCATACAACTGCGCCGCGCTGCCGACCTGTCCGCGTTGCCGCGCGGCGGCGCCCGTCATGCGCTGTAGCGCCCAACTCAGATTGACTGCCGTCGGCCGCGAGGAATTCAGGTAAGCTGCACTGGTCTCCAGCTTCGCCATGAATTCGCTCAAGGGGCGCTCACGATAGGGCTTCATTCCCACCAGCAATCCGTATGCGCCAGCAATGCCGATGGCGGGCGCGCCGCGCACTCGCAGCAGTTTGATGGATTCCCAAACCTGTTCGATGCTCTCCTGCCGCTGCTCGACGATTTCCCCGGGCAGGCGGGTCTGGTCGAGCAGGACAAGTTCTCCATCCGTCCAGTGCAGGCTGCGGGTGACGCTCTTCATCATTCCCGTATCGGCGGCAAGTTTCAAATCAATCGCGCTCCATCAAAATCATCGATGCCGTATCCTTGAATTCCTCGGGGTCGAAAGCCCGGTCGCCGTCCGGATCGGGCTTGCCGGTCGGCCTCAGCCCGGCGAAATCATAGAGCCGCGTGTCCGCGAGATGCGAAGGCACGACATTTTGCAGGCTGCGGAACAGCGTCTCGATGCGACCCGGAAAACGTTTCTCCCACTCGCCCAGCATCAGCTTGACCTGCTTGCGCTGGAGTTGCTCCTGGCTGCCGCACAGATCGCAGGGGATGATAGGAAAGCCTCGCTCCTCGGCCCACGCCGCGAGATCCTTCTCGCGGCAATAGGCCAGGGGCCGTATCACGATGTGCCGGCCATCGTCGGTGACCAGCTTGGGCGGCATCGCCTTGAGTTTGCCGCCGAAAAACATGTTGAGGAACAAGGTTTCCAGGATGTCGTCGCGGTGGTGGCCCAGCGCGATCTTGGTGGCGCCCAGCTCACCCGCTACCCGGTAGAGAATGCCTCGGCGCAACCTCGAGCAAAGTGCGCAGGTCGTTTTGCCCTCTGGCACCACGCGCTTGACGATGGAATATGTGTCCTGGTTCTCGATGTGAAACGGCACGCCCAGCCTGGCCAGATAATCCGGCAGGACATCGGCGGGAAAGCCCGGCTGCTTCTGGTCGAGGTTGACGGCGATGAGCTCGAAGTTCACCGGCGCATGTTCGCGCAGATAGAGCAGGATATCCAGCATGCCGAAGGAGTCCTTGCCGCCGGAAAGGCAGACCATGATGCGGTCGCCCTCTTCGATCATGTTGAAATCGACGATCGCCTGACCGGCGTCGCGGCGCAGGCGCTTGGCGAGCTTGTTGGCTTCGCGGCGGGGTTTGTCCACCTGCCTGGCGGTGAGCTGAGTCTCGGGAGGAGCGTTCATGGTTTCAAATGCCGCGGCCGCCGTCGACATTGATCACCTGGCCGGTCACATAGGGAGCATCGAACAGCAGGAAACGCACCGTACGGGCGATGTCGGCGGGCGAACCTTCATGCTGCAACAGGGTCCGGCTGATGATGGCATTGCGCGCGGCCATGTCGAAATCGGCGGCGGCCGCGCCCTCCGGCCAGGCGATCGGTCCCGGCGCCACGGCATTGACCCGCACCTCGGGCGCCAGTTCCAGCGCCAGGGCGCGCGTCAGCCCGAGCAGGCCTGCCTTGGCGGCGCAATACAGCGGATAGTTCTTCAACGGGAATTCGGCGTGGATGTCGGTGATGTTAACGATGGCTCCGCGCACCTTGCGGAGATGCGGCGCAGCGGCTTGGGCCAGGAACAACGGGCCTTTCAGGTTGCTGCCGATCAGATCCTGCCAGTCCGCCTCGCTTATGCTACCGATGGGCGTTGCATAGAAGGATGAGGCATTATTCACCAGCGCATCGAGGCGGCCGAACTTCTCGATGGCGGCAGACACCAGCGGCGGTATCTGTGTCGCGTCGCACAGGTCGGCGGATGCGCATACGACCGAACCCGGACAGGTCGCGTTCAGCTCGGCGGCCAGCGCCTCAGCTTCATCCGCCGAGTTCCGGTAATGCAACACCAGCCTCGCCCCGGCGGCATGCAAGATGCGCCCGGTTTCCGCGCCGACACGTCGGGCGGCGCCGGTGATCAGAATCACGGGTTGTTCAGTGGTCATCCCGCAAGTATACAGCCTAGCCGCTGATCAGCCGATCCAGCACCCGTGCCGCAGCGGCAAAACCGAACGCCGCCGTCACAGTCACCGACGAGCCATAGCCGGCGCAGTTCAGTCCCTGAAGACCGTCATTGTCGCCCGGCGCCTCATCCAGGTCGCAGGCCGGTCCATCGCTTTCCGGCCGGACGATGGGTTCGACCGAGAACACGCACTCGACGCCGAATTTCTTCTTCTGATCCCGGGTAAAGCCATACTCCTTGCGCAGGTGCGCGCGCAGCTTCGAGGCCAGCGCATCCTGCACGGTATGCGCCAAATCGGCGACCTGGATGCGGGTCGGGTCGCAGCGCCCGCCAGCAGCGCCGGTAGTGACTATGACTATGCCGGCGCTGCGGCAATGGGCGATCAAGGCCGCCTTGGCGCGGACGTTGTCGATTGCGTCGAGCACGGCATCGCAGGGCGGCAAGAGCGCCGCGACGTTCTCCGCCACGATGAACTCTTCGATCGCGGTCACCACGCAGGCCGGATTGATGGCACGGATGCGCTGCGCCATCGCCTGCACCTTGGCCTTGCCGAATTCGCCATCGAGCGCGTGTATCTGCCGGTTGGTGTTGGACTCGGCGACATGGTCGAGATCGACCAGGGTGATGCGGCCCACCGCAGAGCGCGCCAGGGCTTCCGCCGCCCACGAGCCGACCCCGCCGATGCCTATGACGCAGACATGCGAAGCTGCCAATCGCGCCAACGCCGCCGCGCCATAGAGACGCGCGATGCCGCCGAAGCGCCGCTCGAAATCCATATCCTCCACCGCAGCCATGTCCTGCCTATCCGCGCATTTTGCCGGCCAGCATCATGGCACAATGCACGCCGGATGACCAAGGAATCTCCCCGCGCCATGAACACCCGCCTACCCGAACCTTCCGCCGACGCCCGCGCGGCCAGCGCCGCCCTGTGCGAGCTGATCGCCGCGGACATCGCCGCCGCCGGCGGCTGGATTCCCTTCAGCCGCTACATGGAGCTGGCCTTGTATGCGCCGGGACTGGGCTATTACAGCGGCGGTTCGCAGAAATTCGGCGCGGCGGGAGACTTCATCACCGCCCCCGAACTCACTCCCTTGTTCGCCCACACCTTGGCGGTGCAGGCCGCGCAGGTGATGGCGAACTCGGCGCCACAAATCCTCGAGGTCGGCGCCGGCAGAGGCATCCTGGCGGCGGAACTGCTCCTGGAACTGGAGCGGACCTGCAGCCTGCCGGAACATTACCTGATCCTCGAACTCTCCGGCGAGCTGCGCGCGCGCCAACATGAGACGCTTTTTCAAATGGCGCCGCATCTCGCTCCCCGCGTGGCCTGGCTCGACGCCTTGCCAGCGACATTCGCCGGCCTGGTGCTGGGCAACGAAGTGCTCGATGCCATGCCAGTGGCATTGATCGAATGGTGTGAAGATGGTGCCGCTGAAGAAATCCTCCAGCGCGGCGTTGCGCTGGACGAGCGCGGCAACTTCGCCTGGGCCGCCCGTCCGGTGCAGGGCGAACTGCTCCAGGCCGCGCAGCTATTGGCCAGCGAAGTCCCGATCGCCGCGCCCTATGTCTCCGAGATCGGCCTGGCGGCACGCGCCTGGCTGGGAGAGTGGGGCCGCATCCTCGAACGCGGCGCCCTGCTGCTGATCGACTACGGCTTCCCTCGCGCCGAGTATTACTTCCCCCAGCGCTCCAGCGGCACGCTGATGTGCCACTATCGCCACCATGCCCACGGCGATCCGCTGTGGTGGCCGGGACTAAACGACATCACCGCCCACGTCGATTTTACCGCCATCGCCGAAGCCGGATTCGAGGCAGGACTCGAGGTGCTCGGCTACACCGGCCAAGCCCAATTCCTCCTCAACTGCGGGATCACCGGGATCCTCGGACGCCTGCCCGACCAGACCGGCAAGGCTTTCCTGGCCCAATCGCGCGCTGTCGGCAAGCTGATCTCGCCCAACGAGATGGGCGAGTTGTTCAAGGTGATTGCCCTGGGTCGCGGCTTGAAACAACCGCTGCTCGGCTTCAGCCGCGGTGATCGCCTGCATGCCTTGTGAAGCGCGCCACTAGAGGCGCCAGCAGGCTGCCCAGCCCGAGGCTACCGCAGGCGAACAACCAGGCGTTTGCCGACAAATGCCCGCCACCCGCATCAAGCACTGTGCCAAACAGCAGCGGACCTAAAAATCCCGCGCCAAAACCGAACATCGAATAGACCGCCATTGCCGCGCCTCGCCGGAGCGGATCGGCCGCCGCGATAAGTCCGGCGGTCAACGCCGCAGAATCTGCCATGACAGCGACGTTGTAGAGCAGCAGCACCGCCAGCAGTGTGTGCCAGGGCCACAGGATCGCCAGTCCGGCCAGCCAGGCAAGCACGCCGGACAGCAGCATGGCGCCGAGTATCAACCTGCGCCTGCCGATCCGCCCCGCAAGCTCGTTGCCCAGGATGCTGGCCGGAATGCCGATGAGATTCACCAGCGCGGCGGCACTGGCGGGCGCCAGCGGTACCGCCGCGGCGCCGACGCTGCCCGCCGCGAAACCGAAGGCCAGCAGGGCGACGATCCATGCCCGCAACCCGAGCAACTCCCAGCAATGCACGGCATAACCGGCCACATAGCCGAGCACCACCCGGTCCTTCAGCACACCCAGCATGTGCAGGAAGCCCGCGCGATGCGCAACTCCTGCCGGCGGCGCCAGCGGCCGCAATAGGTAAAGCACCAGCGCGCTGGCCAGCAGCGGCCCGAGAGCCGCCAGCACGAAGGCATTGCGCCAGCCGAAGGCATCCGCGATGCCGCCCGACAAGGCATAGGAAAAGCTGGCGCCGATGCCGAAAGTGGAGGTGTAGAAGGCGATATAGCGCGCCTGGCGCGGCCCGACGATGCGGTCGGTCAGCGCCTTCAGGCCGGGCATGTAGGTGCCGGCGAGCCCGGCGCCGGTAAGCATCTGGAATATTCCGGCGGTCAGCGCACCCTCCGCGATCAGGGCGAAGCCGAGACAGCCCGCCGCCGTCAGCAGGCAGGAGAAGAAGTAGACGCGGCGGGCATCGATGCGATCAGTGAGGCTTGAAAGCCAGGGCACCGCCAACATGTAGCCGCAGAAGAAGACGCCGCCGACCAGGCCCGCCTCCTTGCCGGAAAGGCGCCAGGTCTCCTGTAGTTGCGGCAACAGCGACGGCCAGGTGGCGAAACCGGTCATGCTCAGCACTTCGGCCAGGCACAGCAGGGCGACGATACGTCCCTGGCCGGGCGGTTCGCCGGAATGCGGCATGGTCACTCCACGCGAGTCAGACGCAAAGCGGTTCCAGACAGGCGCGGATACCTGCGGGAATCGCGGTCGGCTTGTCGGTTTCGCGGGCGACGAAGACATGCACGAAATGCCCGGTGGCGGCCGGCTTGTCCTCTCCCTGGCGGAACAGGCCGATCTCGTAGCGCACGGAGGTATTGCCGAGGTGGCCGACGCGCAGGCCAGCATCGATGCTGTCGGGGAAGCTGAAGGAGCGGTGAAACCGGCAGTTGGTCTCGACCGCGTAACCCACCACGCTGCCGTCGTGGATATCCAGGCCGCCTTCGCGGATCAGGTATTCGTTGATGACGGTGTCGAAGTAGGAATAGTAGATCACGTTATTCACGTGACCATAGACATCGTTGTCCATCCAGCGGGTGGGGATGGCGAGAAAGTGGCGGTAGTCGCTACGCCGTTCGGTGCGGGATTCCTGGGGAGTACTCATGGCGCGCTAGGCTGATATAAAGCACGCCATGATAGCAGTTAGGTCTGGTGGTCGGCTTATTCCTGGACCAAGTACATATTGCGCAGGAAGGCGTCCGCATCCAGGCAGGTGACGGTGCGAGAGACGGTGCTGGGCGCGGTTTTCTGCATGCCGAGTTGCGCTTGCACTGGCTGGGGCAGCCACTGCGCGTTCAGAACTTCCTCCTCGAAGGCACCGAATTCATCCTCGATACACCTGCCCGTTACCATGTTCATGATGATCACCATTTCACTGCCTCCGGTTAAATTTGGAGCGCGTAATCAGCATAACGGACAAGTTGCGAAAAAGTTGAATCGATCTCGACAAATTTATAAAAGTGTTGTATTCGCGCGACGTTCGGGCCGTTAAGGCATCCGGGTAATGCGGTATACGGCCAGGCTTCCCAGGAAGTTATGCTCTTCGGTCACCAGTTTCCCCTGCTCGTCGAGCACCTGCCGATCGCGCACCAGGATATGCATCTCCTCGCACAGCGCCTCGAAATCCAGCATGGTGAAGAAACGCACATTGGGCGTGTCGAACCACTGATAAGGCAGATCCTCGGAAACCGGCATGCGGCCGCCCAACACCGCCAGGCGGTTCTTCCAGTAGCCGAAGTTGGGGAAGGAGACCACCGCCTCGCGTCCCACCCGCAGCATGGCGGTGAGGACATCCTGGGTGTGGCGTATGGTCTGCAAGGTGCGTGACAGCACCACGTGGTCGAAAGCCCCATCGACGAAGCCGGCCAGCCCGGCATCGAGATTGCTCTGGATCACGTTGATGCCGTTGGCGATGGCGGCCAGCACGTTGGCATCGTCGATATCGACTCCGTAGCCCCGCACCCCACGGGTCTCGATCAGCAGTTTGAGCAGTGCGCCGTCGCCGCAGCCCAGGTCAAGAACCCGCTCGCCGGGCTGAACCCAGCCGGCGATGACTTCGAAGTCCGGCCGATTGAGCAAATGGGTCATAGACCGATCCTCCCCAGATAGGCCCGCAAAACCGCGTGGTACTGCGGTTCTTCGAGGAGAAAGGAGTCGTGTCCGAAGCTGCTGGCTACTTCGGCATAGCTGACGTCCTGGTCGTTCTTCAGCAAGGCATTGACGATCTCCCGAGAGCGGGAGGGGGCGAAACGCCAGTCGGTGGTGAAAGAGACGACCAGGAATTTCGCCACGGCCGGCTTCAGCGCGGCGGCCAGATCGCCGTCATGGCGATGCGCCGGGTCGAAGTAATCGAGCGCCTTGGTCATCAGCAGATAGGTATTGGCGTCGAAAAAGCCGGCGAACTTGTCGCCCTGGGCGCGCAGGTAGGATTCGATCTCAAACTCGACGCCATAACCGAAACTGTAAGCGCCGGTATCGTTGCGCAGCACCCGGCCGAATTTTTCCCCCATCTGGTCGTCCGACAGATAGGTGATGTGGCCCAACATCCGCGCCAGCCGCAAGCCGCGCCTGGGCACCGTCGCATGTTCATAGAAATGGCCGCCGTGGAAGTCCGGGTCGGTGATGATAGCCTGACGCGCCACGTCGTTGAAGGCGATGTTCTGCGCCGTCAGCTTGGGCGCCGCGGCGATGACGAGCGCATGGCGGATGCGCTGCGGCAGGTCGATCGCCCATTGCAGCGCCTGCATGCCGCCGAGGCTGCCGCCGACCACCGCCGCCCAACTGGCGATGCCCAGGAAGTCGGCCAATTGCGCCTGCGCCTGTACCCAGTCGTCCACCGTGACCACCGGAAAATCGGCCCCCCAGGGCTTGCTGGTCGCCGGGTTGGGCGAGGAAGGTCCGGTCGAGCCGTGGCAGCCGCCGAGATTATTCACCCCGACGACGAAAAATCGTTCCGTATCCAGCGGCCTGCCGGGGCCGATCAGGTTGTCCCACCAGCCGAGGCTCTTCGGCTGGTCGGCATACATGCCCGCGACATGGTGGTGGCCGGACAGCGCGTGGCAGACCAGGATGGCATTGGATTTGGCGGCGTTGAGCGTGCCGTAGGTCTCGTAGACCAGGTCGTAGGCCGGCAGCACGGCGCCGCTCCTCAATTGGAGGGGCGTATCGAAATGGGCGCTCTGTGGCGCGACTATGCCTACGCTGCTGTTCTTATTGCTCACCGTTCTCACATCTTCGTTCAATTAAAAAACCCGATCGGCTTGCGCGGATCGGGTTTCCCTGTTCCCCGCTTTAGCCGTATTTATCAAGCGCCCGCAAGCTGATGGTTCAAATCGGCGCCACACGACGAAAATTACCGCACGACCCAGCAAATGTCAATGTCCCAGCTTGGCTTCGCCACCGTTATCCAACTTGTCATGCACAAAAATATTTCGTTCCATAGCTTTTCTGTAGCAAATGTCAGCTATCGTCGCGACGACGAGGCGCAGATTTTCGAATACCGGATGGCGATCCGTTCAAAAAGCAGGGAAAATACGCATCTACCGGTGCAGACCTGGAGCACGAACAAGTCGTTCCGCTTCGTGCCAACATAGAAAAACAAGGAATTTGAAAGCATGTCCGCAATCCAGTTGAAAAACGTCAGCCGGCAATGGGGTAGCCACTACGCCGTCAACGCCGCCAGCTTCTCGGTGCGCGAAGGCGCCTTCGCCGTGCTGCTGGGGCCGTCGGGCTGCGGCAAGTCCACCACGCTGCGGCTGATCGCCGGCCTGGATCAACCCACCGCAGGTGAAATCCTGATTGCCGATAAGGACGTCACCGGCCTGCCGTCGGCGCAACGCAATATCGCCATGGTGTTCCAGTCCTACGCCCTGTTCCCGCATTTGAGCGTGGCCGAGAACATCCTGTTCGGCGTCAAGGTGCGCAAGGAACCGGCCGAGCACTTCCCGGCCCGCCTCCAGCGCGTCGCCGAGCTGCTGGGACTGACGCAATTGCTCGATCGCAAGCCGGGCCAGCTCTCCGGCGGACAGCAGCAGCGCGTCGCCCTGGGGCGCGCCATCATCGCCGAGAAGCCGGTGTGCCTGATGGACGAACCGCTCTCCAATCTGGATGCCCAATTGCGCCACGAAATGCGCCGTGAGATCCGCGGGCTGCAACAGAAGCTCGGCATCACCATGGTGTATGTGACGCACGACCAGACCGAAGCCATGAGCATGGCCGACCAGGTGGTGCTGCTGCGCGACGGCCGCATCGAACAGGACGCCACGCCCGACGAACTCTACGCGCGGCCGGCGACCACCTTCGCGGCGCGCTTCATCGGCACGCCTCCGATGAACATCCTGCGTCTGGCGGATGGCCCGCAAGGCGGCGTCATCGCGGGAGGGCAAGGCGAAGCGGTATGCAGCCAGCCAGGTGCCGGTCTGGAACTGGGAGTGCGTCCCGAGCACATCCATCTCGCGCCATCGGGCGGCATCCAGGCCAAGGTGCACAGCAGCGAATATTTCGGCGCCGACACCATCGTCGCCTGCAGCATCGGCGAGCAGGCTCTGTCGGTGCGGGCGCCGGGCAAAGTGGTGCTGGCCGCCGGCGAAAATATTTCGCTGGCATGGGAGCGCGAAGCCCAGCATTTTTTTGACGCGGCGACCGGTGGTCGACGCGAGGATGTCATCTGAAGTCTTTCACTAGGAGATGGTAATGAAAAAAACGTTGCTGCAAGCTTGGTCCTGTGCCGCCCTGGCTGCCGGTCTGCTGTTGTCGGGCGGCGCAGTCGCGCAAACGCCGGTCGAACTGACCCTGTATTACCCGGTCGCCGTCGGCGGCGGCGTCACCAAGACGATCGACCAGATGGCCAGCGATTTCGAGAAGGAGAATCCCGGCATCAAGGTCAAGCCGGTCTATGCCGGCACCTACCAGGAGAGCATCGTCAAGGCGCTCACCGCCTACAAGAGCGGCCAGCCGCCGCAACTGGCGGTGCTGCTATCGACCGACATGTTCACCCTGATCGACGAGGACGCCATCGTCCCGATCGACAGCCTGGCCACCAGCGCCGAGGACAAGAAATGGCTGGGCAGCTATTACAAGAGCTTCATGAGCAACAGCCAGACCGGCGGCAAGACCTGGGGCGTGCCTTTCCAGCGCTCGACCATCGTGATGTACTGGAACAAGGATCTGTTCAAGCAGGCCGGTCTCAATCCCGATCAGGCACCGGCCACCTGGGCGGAGATGACCGACTACGCCAAGAAGCTGACCAAGGCGGATGCCAGCGGCAATGTATCGCAGTGGGGCGTGAAGATACCTTCCACCGGCTTCCCCTACTGGCTGTTCCAGGGCCTAACCACGCCCAATGGCGCCCTGCTGATGAACGAAGCAGGCACCGAGACTTATTTCGACAAGCCCGCCGTGATCGAGGCGCTGCAATACTGGGTCGACCTGTCCGCCAAGCACAAGGTCATGCCCGGCGGCGCCATCGAATGGGGCACCACGCCCAAGGACTTCCTGGAGAAGAAGGTGGCGATGATCTGGACCACCACCGGCAACCTGACCAATATCCGCAGCAATGCCAGCTTCCCCTTCGGCGTGGCGATGCTGCCTGCCGCCAAGCACCGCGGCAGCCCGACCGGCGGCGGCAACTTCTACGTGTTCAAGAAGACCACGCCGGAACAACAGCAGGCGG
Organism: Pseudomonadota bacterium; assembly: GCA_026399515.1. Classification (GTDB taxonomy): domain Bacteria; phylum Pseudomonadota; class Gammaproteobacteria; order Burkholderiales; family Rhodocyclaceae; genus JACRAR01. The sequence goes on from JAPLQT010000129.1 coordinate 30,497, forward strand.
CGCTCAAATTCATGAAGTGGGTCACCAACCCCAAACACGCCGCGCAGTGGAGCATCGCCACCGGTTACGTGGCCGTCAGCCCCGAGGCATGGGAGACGCCGGAGATGAAGAAATACGTCGCCGAGGTACCCGCCGCCGCAGTCGCGCGCGACCAGTTGCAGTATGCCGTGGCGGAATTCTCCACGCATGACAACCAGCGCGTCACCAAGGCCCTGAACGACGGTCTGCAAGCCGCGCTGACCGGGGCCAAGACGCCTGAGCAGGCCTTGAAGGACGCACAGCGCGAGGCGCAGCGCATCCTCAAACCTTACCAGCGCTGAACAACGCACTGACGGCGGTCATCCAGACCGTCGTCGGTTTTTGAGGCTTCCATCGATCCGGATGAACCGCATCAACCTTCAACATCAAGTGACGGGCTGGCTGCTGCTGCTGCCGGCCATGCTGCTGCTGCTCGCCTTCACCCATTACCCGGCGGTGGCGACGCTGTGGCACAGCTTCTTCTCGACGCCCAAGGGCAGCCGTCCGGCGAGCTTCGTCGGTATCGAGAACTACCAGGTGATGATCGACGATCCGGTGTTCTGGCAGTCGCTGTGGAACAACCTGTACTTCTCGCTGGGCACCATCCCGCTGTCGATAGCCCTGGCCATCGCCATGGCGCTATGGGTCAATGGCCGGATAGCGGGACGCGGCTTTCTGCGGCTGTCTTATTTCACGCCCACGGTCCTGCCGATGATCGCCGTGGCGAACATCTGGCTGTTCTTCTACACGCCGCAATACGGCCTGCTGGAGCAGATCACCGGCTTCTTCGGGCTGCCCAGCCACAACTGGCTGGGCAGCCCGAGCACGGCGCTGGGTGCGCTGATCCTGGTGGCGATCTGGAAGGAAGCCGGCTTCTTCATGATTTTCTATCTCGCGGCCTTGCAGCAGATGTCGCCGGTGCTGGCCGAGGCTGCGGCGCTGGAAGGCGCGTCGCGCTGGCAGTATTTCTGGCGCGTGCTGTTCCCGCTGCTGATGCCGACCACCTTGTTCGTGCTGATCAACGCCCTGATCAATTCCTTCCGCCTGGTCGACCATATCATCGTCATGACCCGGGGCGGGCCGGACAACGCCAGTTCGCTGCTGCTCTACTACATCTACCAGGTCGGCTTCAGCTATTGGGATTCGGCCTATGCCGCCGCGCTCACCACAGTGCTGCTGGCAGTTCTCGGCACCACCGCCTTCATCAAGTTCCGTTTCCTCGACCGCAGGACCCATTACCAATGAACCGCCCGGAGCAAGCTTCGGAACATTTCGGGCGCGGCGGATACCTGCTCGAATCGGCTGCCGCCTGGCTGCTGGGCCTGCTGTGGATCTTGCCGCTGGCCTATGCAGTATGGACCGCCTTCCACGCGCCGGAGTTTTCTACGCGGCTGGAACTGGGCGCGCCGCTGACCTTGCAGAACTTCGCCAACGCCTGGAATGCAGCGCCTTTCGCGCGCTATTTCCTCAACACCTTCCTGCTGGTCAGCATGATCCTGGCTGCGCAACTGGTGTTGTCCACACTGGCGGCCTATTCGTTCGCGCGCTTCGAGTTTCGCGGCCGCGACTTCATGTTCTTCCTGGTGTTGCTGCAACTGATGGTGATGCCCGACGTGCTGATCGTCGAGAACTACAACACCATGAATGTGCTGGGTCTGCGCGACACCCTGCTGGCCATCGGCCTGCCGTATTTCGCCTCCGCCTTCGGCATCTTCCTGCTGCGCCAGACTTTCAAGACGGTGCCGCGCGAACTCGAGGAAGCGGCGCGGGTCGAGGGCGCCAGCGCGCTGCAAGTGCTGCTCAAGGTCTATGTACCGCTGGCTAAGCCGGTCTATCTGGCCTATGCGCTGGTGTCCGTCAGCCATCACTGGAACAACTTCCTGTGGCCGCTGATCATCACCAACTCGGTCGAGTCGCGCCCGCTCACCGTCGGCCTGCAAGTCTTTTCCTCTACCGACCAGGGTGTGGACTGGTCCATCATCACCGCCGCCACGCTGATGACTTCGGCGCCGCTGCTGATCGGCTTCCTGCTGTTCCAGCGCCAGTTCGTGCAGTCCTTCATGCGCGCCGGCATACGTTGACCTAACTCGCATGGTCGTCAGACGACCCCAGTGCCATGAAATCGTTTAAAGACAAGATTTACGCCCCGAAGGAAGTGGCCTTGGGCCATGCCCCCACCCCCAACCCCCGCCCAAGCGAGGGCTACAAATTGCTCGCTGCGTTCGTGGGTCACCGGGCGCTTCGTAACTGTGTTTCACGCTAATGTTGAGAATATGAAACTCATCACCTGGAACATCCAATCGTGCCGCGGCTGCGACGGCAAGGTGTCGCCGCAGCGCATCGTCGAACACGCCCGCACCCTGGCGGATTTCGACGTGCTGTGCCTGCAGGAAGTTGCCGCCAACATGCCGGCCCTGCCCGGCTCGCAGGGCGAGAACCAGTTCGAGTTGCTGGCGGCCTTGCTGCCGAGGTACGCGGCGATACCCGGTGCCGCCGTCGACACCCTGGACGACAAAGGCCACCGCCGCGTCTTCGGCAACCTGATCCTGAGCCGTTACCCGGTGCTCCAGGTGCTGCGCCATCAACTGCCCTGGCCGGTCGATGCCGCGGTCACCAGCATGCCGCGCCTGCTGATCGAAGCCACGCTGGACACGCCGCTGGGTCCGTTGCGGGTCATGACGACCCACCTCGAATACTATTCCGACCGCCAGCGCGCCGCCCAGGTCGAGGCGATCCGCCAGGCCCACGCCCAAGCCTGCGCCCATGCCAACGCAAGCGAGCCGCGCGACTCGGAGAACGGGCCTTTCCACTGGTATCCGAAAACGACGGCGGCGATACTCACCGGCGATTTCAACTTCAAGCCGGACGATCCGCTGCACGACCGCCTACAGGCGCCGATCGACGCCGACACGCCGCCGCTGCTCGACCTCTGGCCACAACTCCATCCGGGACAGCCACAGCCCGACACCATAGGCGTGCATGACCACGAGCAATGGCCCGAGGCTTACGCCTGCGATTTCATCCTGGCCAGCGCCGACCTGCTGCCGCGAGTCCGACAGGTGCGCGTCGATTCCGCTACAAGTGCATCGGATCACCAGCCGATGCTGGTCTGCCTCGAATGACGCGATCCGCCATGCGCCCGCTTCAGGAATTCACCGATGCCGCGGCCATAGCCACGGTGTTCACCGATATCGACGATACCCTGACCCGGCATGGCCGCCTGGGCGCCACAGCCTATGCGGCGCTGGAGAACCTGCACGACGCCGGTCTGCGCGTAGTGCCGATTACAGGGCGGCCGGCCGGCTGGTGCGACCACATCGCCCGCACCTGGCCGGTGGACGGCGTGGTCGGCGAGAACGGCGCCTGCTATTTCTGGTACGACTCGGAAGCCCGCAAGCTCAGGCAGCGCCACCTGCTCGACGCCACCACGCGCGCCGAAAATGCCGGCCGGCTGGGCCGCATGCGCGACCTGATCCTGGGCGAAGTGCCCGGCTGCGGCGTCGCTTCGGACCAGTTCTGCCGCCTCTACGATCTCGCCATCGACTTCTGCGAGGACGTGCCGGCGCTGCCGCGCGCCGCGGTCGATCGCATCGTCGAGCTGATGACGCGGGACGGCATGACGGCCAAGATCAGTTCTATCCACGTCAACGGCTGGTACGGCGATTACGACAAGTTGTCGATGACGCGGCTGTTCGTGCGCGAGCGCTGGGGACTCGAACTCGACGAGGTGCGCGAGCGCTGCGTCTTTGTCGGCGACTCGCCCAACGATGCGCCGATGTTCCGTTACTTTCCCAATTCCGTCGGCGTCGCCAATGTCCGCGACTTTGCCGACCGGCTGGAATTCGCGCCGGCCTATGTCACCGGTGCATCCCACGGCGACGGCTTTGCCGAACTGGCCGGCTGCCTGCTCGCAGCGCGCACCGTGCCTTGAGATTGGTATGAGAACGACTCGAATCCCAATCACGATACTATTGCGGCATTCTCACCAACACCACCAAGAAAGGATGCAATGAGCATCTACGACCTGCTCGTCGTCGGCGGCGGCATCAACGGTGCAGGCATCGCCAGGGATGCGGCCGGGCGAGGGCTGTCCGTCTTGCTGTGCGAGAAGGACGACATCGGCTCGCACACCTCCTCGGCCAGCACCAAGCTGATACACGGCGGCCTGCGCTACCTCGAACACTATGAGTTCCATCTGGTGCGGAAGGCCTTGCAGGAACGCGAAGTGCTGATCCACGCGGCTCCCCACATCATCTGGCCGCTGCGCTTCATCATGCCGCATGACGCGCATCTGCGCCCCGCCTGGATGATACGCATCGGCCTGTTCCTCTACGACAACCTGGCGCGGCGCGAATTGCTGCCCGGTTCCAACAGCGTCGACTTGAAGACCCACCCGGCCGGCGCACCGCTGGACCGGCACTTCCGGCGCGGTTTCGAATATTCCGACGGCTGGGTTCAGGATGCCCGGCTGGTCTTGCTCAACGCCATAGACGCCCAGCGCCGTGGCGCCGAGGTGCGGCTGCATACGCGCTGCGTCGCGGCGCGCCGCGAGGAAGGGAATTGGAAAGTTCAACTGACGGACGACACCGGCGAGACCGTCGAAGTCGCCGCACGCATCCTGGTGAATGCCGCCGGCCCCTGGGTCGGACAGTTTCTAGACGATGCCGTCCGCATCGGCGCAAAGCGGTCTGTGCGCCTGGTGAAAGGCAGCCACATCGTGGTGCCGCGCCAGTTCGACCACGACTACGCCTACATTTTCCAGAACCCGGACAAGCGCATCATTTTCGCCATTCCCTTCGAGGACGACTACACCCTGATCGGCACCACCGACATGGAATATCACGGCGATCCCGACCGGGTCAGTATCGCCGACGACGAAATCGCCTATCTCTGCGAAATGGCCAACCGCTACTTCAAGCACCACATCGCGCCCGCCGACGTGGTCTGGAGCTACTCCGGCGTGCGGCCGCTGCTCGACGACGAGACCGGCGATCCTTCCGAAGTCACGCGCGACTACTCGCTGGAACTCGATACCCACGGCTCACCGCTGCTGTCGGTGTTCGGCGGCAAACTGACCACCTTCCGCCGTCTCGCCGAGGAAGCCGTCGACAGGCTACAGCCCCTGCTCGGTCAGCGTATCGCCCCGTGGACCGCCGCTGCGGTGCTGCCCGGTGGCGACTTGCCCGGCGGCAGCCTGGTGGAATATCAGGCCCGATTGACCGTGGCCCATCCCTGGCTGCCCGCCTCGCTCGCCCGGCGCTGGGCGCGCACCTATGGCACGCGCAGCGCCGAAATCATCGGTGACGCCGCCGCGCTCGCCGATCTTGGCCAAGAAGTGCTGCCCGCGCTGTATGCGCGTGAAATCGACTACCTGGTGCGGGAAGAATGGGCGACCAGCAGCGACGACATCCTGTGGCGCCGTACCAAACTCGGCCTGCGATTCAGCAAGGCCGAAGCGGCAAGGCTCGATCGCTGGCTGGTGGATCACCGATAGACAGGAGCAAAGCCGTGGCCTATATCCTCGCCCTCGACCAGGGCACCACCAGTTCCCGCGCCATCGTCTTCGACCAGGACAGCACCGTCCGCGGCATGGCGCAGCGCGAGTTCCGCCAGATATATCCCCAGTCCGGCTGGGTCGAGCACGACCCTTACGACATCTGGCAAAGCCAGCTCGACACGGCGCGTGAGGCGCTCGCCAAGGCCGGCATCGCCGCCGCGGACCTGGCGGCGCTGGGCATCACCAACCAGCGCGAGACCACGCTGGTATGGGAGCGCGCCTCTGGCCGCCCGGTCTATAACGCCATCGTCTGGCAAGACCGGAGGGGCGCGGCGCTATGCGCGCAACTCAAGGCTGACGGCCATGAAAACATGTTCCGGAGCCGCACCGGACTGACGCTCGATCCCTATTTCTCGGCCAGCAAGCTCGCATGGATACTCGAGCATGTTCCCGGCGCGCGGGCGCGGGCGGAAGCCGGCGAACTGGCGTTCGGGACGGTCGATAGCTGGCTGGTGTGGCAACTGACCTCTGGGCGACTACATGTCACCGATGTCAGCAACGCCTCGCGGACCCTGCTCTTCGACATCCATCGCAACGCCTGGGACGAGCAGTTGTTGGCGCTGCTGCGCATCCCGCGCGCGCTGCTGCCGGAAGTGCAACCCTCGGCGTGGCGGTACGGCGAGACCGACGCGGCGATATTCGGCTCGTCGGTCATGATCGGCGGCATCGCCGGCGACCAGCAGGCGGCGTTGTTCGGCCAGGCCTGCCATCACCCCGGCATGGCCAAGAACACGTACGGCACGGGTTGTTTCATGTTGCTGGCCACCGGCACCGAAGCCAAGACATCTTCCCATGGCCTCATCACCACGGCGGCGGCACAGCCGGATGCGACGCCCAGCTATGCCCTCGAAGGCAGCGTCTTCATCGGCGGCGCGGTGGTGCAGTGGCTGCGCGACGGTCTGGGGCTGATCAAGAATTCCTCGGAGGTCACGGCCCTGGCCGAGTCCGTACCGGACAGCGGCGGAGTGGTGTTCGTGCCGGCGTTCACCGGCCTGGGCGCGCCCTACTGGGACCCTCATGCGCGCGGCGGCCTGCTCGGCCTGAACCGCGCCACCAGCGGCGCGCACATCGCCCGTGCCGCCGTGGAAGCGATCGCCTTCCAGAGCGCCGAGCTACTTGTGGCGATGCGGGCCGATGCCGCCGATGCGCTCACCGAACTGCGCGTCGATGGCGGCGCGGCGATCAACGACCTGTTGTTGCAGTTCCAGGCGGACCTGCTCGGCATCCCGGTCGTCCGCCCCAAGACCTTCGAAACCACGGCCCTCGGCGCGGCCCATCTGGCCGGCCTCAGCGCCGGGGTCTGGTCCGGCGTCGAAGCCCTGGAAGCAGCCTGGCAACTGGACCGCGTATTCGAGCCGCGCATCTCGCGCGACGCGGCGGAAGATCGCATGGCACACTGGCGCAAAGCGGTCAGTCGTGTGGGTGACTGGGAGAAATAAGGACTTCAGCCGTCCAATGAAACGAGCTGCTCGCGGACTTGCGCCGCGTCGTCGAAGCGCAGCAGGCGCGCCACCTTGGCGCGCAGGCGGGAGAAATCGCTGCGCAGGATTTGCTGCTTGACCTCCAGCAACTGGGAGGGGTGCATGGAAAACTGGCGCAGCCCCATGCCCAGCAACAGCCGCGTCAGGCTCGCGTCGCCGGCCATCTCGCCGCACACCGCCACCGGCAAACCGGCGCGCTCGCTGCGTTCGATGGTCAGCGCAACCAGGCGCAGCACCGCGGGATGCAAGGGTTCATACAGATGCGCCACGGCTTCGTCGGTGCGGTCGATCGCCAGGGTGTACTGGATCAGGTCGTTGGTGCCGATGGAAAGGAATTGCAGGCGCTTCAGGAACGGCCCCAGCGCCAGCGCCGCTGCGGGGATCTCGATCATGCCGCCGACTTCGATATTCTCGTCGAACTTGGTCCGGCTCTCACGCAGTTGCGCCTTGGCTTGTTCGATCATCTCCAGCGATTGTTCGATCTCATGGGCATGCGCCAGCATCGGGATCAGCATGCGTATCTTGCCGTATTGCGACGCCCTCAGGATGGCGCGCAACTGGGCCAGGAAAACCTGCGGTTCGGCCAGGCAATAGCGGATCGCGCGCAGCCCCAGCGCCGGGTTCGGCTCCATCCGCTCCGCGCCGCGCAAGGCCCGCGCCTGCTTGTCGGCACCGAGGTCGAGGGTGCGTATGGTGACCGGCTTGCCCGGCAGCGCCTTCACCACCGAGCGGTAAGCCTCGAACTGCTCGTCCTCGCCGGGCAGCTCGTCGCGATTCATGAACAGAAACTCGGTGCGGAACAGGCCGATGCCGGCGGCGCCGACCTCCTTGACCTTGTCGATATCCTGCGGCAACTCGATGTTGGCGACCAGCGAGATTTCCACGTCGTCGAGGGTGATGGCGCGCGCCGACTTTAGGCGCTTGAGCTTGTTGCGCTCCAGCTCCATCTCGCTCTTGCGCAGCCGGTACTCCTCCAGCACGCGCGCGTCTGGATCGACGATCAGCACGCCGCGGGTGCCGTCGATGATCAGCAGGTCGTCATCGCGCAACATCGGCCGCGCATGGTGCAGGCCGACCACCGCCGGGATGGCCAGGCTGCGCGCGACGATGGCGGTGTGCGACGTGGCGCCGCCGAGATCGGTGACGAAACCGCCGATCTTGAGCTGCTTGAACTGGATAGTGTCTGCCGGCGACAGATCGTGGGCCACGATGATCAGGTCGTCATCGTCCGCGCCCTTGCGTCGCGTGATCTTGCGTGACTTGCCGAGCAATACCTTGAGAATGCGCTCGACGACCTGGACGATGTCCTGCTTGCGTTCGCGCAGATAGGCATCCTCCATCTCGTCGAACTGGTCGGTCAGGTGCTCCATCTGTTGCACCAGTGCCCACTCGGCGTTGCAGCGGCGGGCGCGGATCAGCTCGCGCGGCGCGTCGACCAGCAGCGGATCGGCGAGAAACATCGATTGTAGATCGACGAAGGCGGAAAGCTCCGCGGCCGCGCCGGGCGAAGCCTCGGCTTCGGTCTTGAGCAGCACCAGCTCGGTCTGCACCGTCGTCAGCGCCGCATCGAAACGCGCCAGCTCGGCCTCGACGTCGCGTTCGCGGACCTGGTATTGCGCCACCTCCATGGTGGCGTGCGACACCAGGTGGGCATGGCCGATGGCGATGCCCGGTGAAACCGCCAGACCATGCAGGGCGAAGGTCATGGGATCAAAGCCCAGAGCCCGAACCAAACAGCGGCACCCTGTGAAGCAGGAAAACCTAAGCGTACGAACAAGGTGAGACCCGCCCCTTGTTTATCCCCCGAATGGGAACAAGGGGGCACGCCCCCTTGTAAATCCCCCAAGAACGGGGACTCCGAAACAATCTTCTCGGAAAAGATGGAGAGTCGAGACATAAGTGACTAAGCGCCTTCGCCGAACTTGTCGGCGATCAACGCCAGCAGCGCCTGCATCGCTTCCTCGGCGCGCTCGCCCTCCGTCTCGATAGTCACTTTCGAGCCCTTGCCGGCGGCCAGCATCATCACCCCCATGATGCTTTTGGCATTGATGCGGCGCTTGTTGCGTTCCATCCAGACTTCGCAGGGAAAACTGCCGGCGAGCTGGGTGAGCTTGGCCGAGGCGCGCGCATGCAGGCCCAGTTGATTGACGATCTCGGTTTCGACTTTGGCCATGGGGATCAGTGCTTGCGCATATTCAGGATGCCGTCGCGACCGCCGCTGACGGCCTTGGTGAGCAGAATCTTCATGCCCTTGTCGCGATAAGTCAGGGCGCGCAGCAGCATCGGCAGGTTGACGCCAGCGACGCCTTCGACGCGACCCGGTTCCAACAGCTTGAGGGCGACGTTGGCCGGCGACGCGCCGTAGATGTCGGTCAGCACCAGCACGCCGTCTCCGCTATCCACCAGTTTCAGCATCTCGCGCGCCAGCGGCAGGGCGTCCTGCGGGTCGTCCTGCGCCGCGACGCCGAGCTGGACAATCTGCTTGGGACGATGGTTGAGCACATGGCAGGCGCACTGGATCAGCGACTCGCCATAGCTGCTGTGGGTAATCAGGAACAGTCCGATCATGTCGTCTCGGGCGGCGCGGAGGGTAGGAATGGACGCTCTATTCTAACCTCCCCGGCGCCGCGCCGAAACCCGCATGCCCTGCCTGCGGGCCGGTCGCCCGGTTAGCCTGTCGCCGCCCGCTCCAGTGCATCGATAAACAGCGCCGCCACATCGCAGCCGCTTTGCTGCGCAATCTCGACGAAACAGGTGGGGCTGGTGACATTGATTTCGGTCAGGCAGTCGCCGATCACATCGAGGCCGACCAGCAGCAGGCCGCGCGCGGCGAGGATGGGGCCGAGCGTCCCGGCGATTTCGCGGTCGCGATCGGACAGCGGCTGCGCCACGCCGGTGCCGCCGGCGGCGAGGTTGCCACGGCTCTCGCCGGGCTTGGGAATGCGCGCCAGGCAATAGGGGACAGGCTCGCCGGCGATCAGCAGGATGCGCTTGTCGCCCTGGGAAATCTGCGGCAGGTAGCGCTGCGCCATGATGGTACGGGCGCCATGGGCGGTGAGCGTCTCGACGATGACATTGCGGTTCGGATCGTCACGGCGCACGCGGAAAATCGAGCTGCCGCCCATGCCGTCGAGCGGCTTGAGGATCACGTCGCCCAGTTCATCGACGAAGGCGTTGAGGTCGACCGCATCGCGCGCCACCAGCGTCGTCGCGGTGAATTGCGGGAATTCGGTGATGGCGATCTTTTCGTTGTGGTCGCGGATCGCCCGCGGCCGGTTGAAAATCCGCGCGCCCTCCGCCTCGGCGCGTTCCAGCAGCCAGGTGGCGGCGACGTATTCGAAATCGAAGGGCGGATCCTGGCGCATCACCACGGCATCGAAGGCCGTGAGCGGCTGATGCTCGCGCTCCTGTAGCGCGCACCACGGGCCGTGGTCAGAGTGATCGGCGTGGAATTCCAGGCGCGTCGCCGCGGCGCTCACCGAGCCATCGCGCCAAGTCAGCGCCTCGCGCATGACAGCATGCACCTCATGACCGCGCCGCTGCGCCTCGCGCATCATGGCGACGCTGGAATCCTTGTAGGCTTTCAGTGATTCCAGCGGATCGAGTATGAACGCCAGTTTCATGCAATCTCCGGCATGGTGCGTTCCAGTTCCAGCGAGGCCGCCAGCATGGCCAGGCGGCCCACCACGCCATAGGCATAGAAGCGGTTGGGCGGCGCGTCCGGCGAGATGGTGCGATCGGGCAGGCAGCAGCCGTATTCGAAAGTCAGCGGCTTGAAGCTCATGCCGGGAGCATTGAGGTTCTCGTTGCGGGCGCGGCTGGTGTTCACCCGGTAGAAGCCGCCGACCACATAGCGGTCAATCATGTACACCACCGGCTCGGCGACGCCCTCGTCCACCGTTTCGAAACTATGCACGCCTTCCTGGATGATCACCTCGGTCACTTGCACGCCTTCCTTGCCCACCGCCATCTTGTTGCGCTGCTTGCGGTTCAGACCTTTCACCTCGCTGGCGTCCTTCACCGTCATGATGCCCATGCCATAGGTGCCGGCATCGGCCTTGACGATCACGAAAGGATCGTCCTTGACGCCGTATTCCTTATATTTGGCGCGCATGCGGAACAGCAGCGTGTCGACATTGGAGGCCAGGCACTCCTCGCCGGTGCGCTCGTGGAAATTGATCTTGCCGCACACCTCGAAGTCGGGGTTGATCAGCCAGGGATCGATGCCCAGCGCCGTGGCAAACACGATGGCGACCTCGTTGTAGGCGGCGAAGTGATGCGACTTGCGCCGACCGTGCCAACCCGCGTGCAGCGGCGGGATCAGCACCTGCTCGTCGATGTTCTGCAGGATCGCCGGCACGCCGGACGAAAGATCGTTGTTGAGCAGGATCGCGCAGGGATCGAAATCCTCCAGGCCGAGCCGGCGGCCGGCCGGTCCCAGCCGCTTGAGCGGTTCCAGGACCAGCTTCTGCCCGTCGGGCAGATCGAGGCTGGTCGGCGCGGTGATCTCCGGCAGCAGCGAACCGATGCGCACATTCAGTCCGGCGTGGTGGAGGATGTTGGCCAGGCTCGCGACGTTTTGCAGGTAGAACAGGTTGCGGGTGTGGTTCTCCGGCACCAGCAGCAGGTTTCTCGCCTCGGGGCAGATCTTCTCGATCGCCGCCATCGCCGCTTGCACGCACAGCGGCAGGAAGGCCGGGCTGAGATTGTTGAAGCCGCCGGGAAACAGATTGGTATCCACCGGCGCCAGCTTGAAGCCGGAATTGCGCAGATCCACCGACGTGTAGAACGGCGGGGTGTGCTCCAGCCATTGCGAGCGCAGCCATTGCTCGATCTTGGTGTCGTTGTCGAGGAAGCTGCGTTCGAGTTCGAGCAGCGGCCCGGTGAGGGCGGTCGTCAGATGGGGAACCATGGTGTCGTGCCGAAAATTTCAACAAGCTTCATCTTACTACACCCTGGTTTCAGGACGCCGCGTAGGCGGCGAAGGCTTCCGGCAGCAGCGCCTGTTCCAGGCTGCGCTGGGCAAACAGGAAACGGCCGTCGCAGACGAAGCCTAGCTCGGCCCAATCGACTTCGTTGAGCAGCTCGGTCAACTGGACCAGGTCGGCATCCGCCCGTTTCGGGAACAGCGCCAGCACCGCGCCGTCGTAATTCTTGCAGTCGTTCAGGAAGAAGGGCCGGGCATTGCGGGTCTTGTTATTCACGTAGATGCGCGGCGCCTCGGCGACATGGTGGCGGCGGCCCCATTGCCACCAGTTGTGCTCGTCGAAGCGGGCCACGCGGCGCGCCAGCAGGCGTTCCTTGAACTGCTCCAGGTATGGCAGCGGCGCCGGCGGGTCGAAGATCATGCGCCGCAGCTCTCCGGTCTGGGCGGTACGCGAGCAGACGAAATCGGCGTTGCCCAATTCGGCGTTGGTGAAGATCGCGTCGGCGCCCGAGACCGCGCCGACCTTGACGGCGAAAACGCTGGCCAGCGGCACGCTGTAGATGCCATGAGTGAACATCAACTGCCCGCCGGTGAGGCGCATGCGCCTGCCGTCGCCGAGCTTGCGCGTCAGGTTACCCTTCTCGTAGCGCCAGATGATGCAATTGGGCAAGGCGCCGTGGAAGATTTTCGCGTCACCCAGTTCGATCAGGTCGGTGAAGCTGCCGTGGTCGTGCAGCCAGGTATTCAGCCGCCCCGCGCCGGTGGCCTTGAGGAAATCGCGCGGCGTGATGAAGATCAGCTCGCCTCCGGGCTTCAGATGGCGCACGCATTTCTCGATGAAGTGGTAATAGAGGTTGGCGTGGCCGTCGAGCAGTTGCGAAGACAGCAACAACGCTGTCTCAGGCAGGATGTCGCGCGCCTTGACGTAGGGCGGGTTGCCGATGACGGTGTCGAATTTCTCGCTTTCCGGGTAGGCGAAGAAATCCATGGTATAGGTTCCGGCCGTGCTGTGGCGCGAATCGAGCTCGATGGCGACACAGCGATTCAGACGCGACGAAAAAGCCCCGTCGCCGCTGGCCGGGTCGAGCCTCCTCCCCTTGTTGCGGATCAGGCCGAGCATGCGCTCGACGATGGCCGGCGGTGTGAATACCTGGCCGAGAGTGGCGACGTCGTGGGTGTTATGGGTCATGTCGTTCAAGCCAGTCCGTCGAGCGGGCTGACCACGCCGCGGCCGCCCTTGTTGAGGACGTGAGTGTAAATCATGGTGGTGGCAACGTCCGAATGGCCGAGCAGCTCCTGCACGGTGCGGATGTCATAGCCGGATTGCAACAAGTGTGTCGCAAAGGAATGACGAAGCGTGTGCGGAGTAGCGGGCTTGACCAGCCCAGCGGCGGCCACAGCCTTCTTCATCGCCCGCTGCAACAGCTTTTCGTCGACGTGATGCCGCCGTTCGCGACCGCTACGCGGATCGACGGAATAGCTGCCGGAGCAGAATACATACTGCCAACCCCATTCCGTCGGCGCTGTCGGATACATCTTGGCCAGCGCATCGGGCAACCAGACCTCCGCCTTGCCGTCGGCGCGGTCGTCGTCATACAAACGGCGGCGCCTCTCCAGATGCGCGACCAGCGGCTGGAGCATTGCCTCGGGCAACATCGTAACCCGGTCCTTGCCGCCCTTGCCGTCGCGAATCAGGATCTCGCGCCGAGTGAACTCGACATCCTTGACCCGCAGCCGCACGCACTCCATCAGCCGCATGCCGGTGCCATAGAGCAGGCGGGCCATCAGCGCATACACGCCGTCACCGCCCGCGATGCGGTCAAGCACCGACTTGACCTCGCCCGGCGTCAGAACCGTCGGCAGGCGCTGCGGTTTCTTCGCCCGAGTGACGTTATCCAGCCAGGGCAGGGCCACGCCGAGCACGTCGCGATACAGAAACAGCAGCGCCGAGAGCGCCTGATTCTGCGTCGCCGCGGCGACGCCTCCCTCGACCGCGAGGTGGGTCAGAAATGCTTCGACCTCCGCCGCGCCCATCTCGCGCGGGTGCCGCTTTCCATGGAAGAAAATGAAGCGCTTAATCCAATGTACATATTGCGTTTCGGTGCGGATGCTGTAATGCTTAACGCGTATCCGCTCGCGGACCTGGTCCAGCAGCTTGGGCGGATTTCCGGGGCGAGGTGTATCGGCTTCGACCATGAGGGCAAAGAAAATATGCGAGTTGTTGAAAGTCAGTTAGTTGGAGCCAGAAGATGGTAATCATACACCCCCGGAAATCCGGGTATACACCGAAGTCGGTGTCGACATTACGTTAGGACTTTCCTCCTGTGCCACGCTTCGGCCGCTGTCCAAACTGAGGCCCGCGTTTTCCCGGTTGAACAGATGCACGCTGCATATTATGCTTTAGATATATACGATCTGTCCAAACACACCATCGACCTACAACGCTGTCTCAGCGCCATTCTACAGAGTATTAGCGTTTCCTTAATCACTTTCCAGACTATGCCAATGTCCTTCTAAGTCTAAGCCACTGATTCTATTATGTTCAGCGTGTTACGAAGTATCAAAAAGTCCCACCCATGAGACTAAGTAACAGTGTTACTAGACACTGTTACTTTCGAATCCCTGCCCTCCGAAATGCCGGCTAAACCGTGGGGCTACGCGCCCCACACCCCCGGCCAGGACCCAGGGCGCGGGCTTCGCCCTTGCCCGCCCTGGGGCCTGGCCGACGACGAAATAACGGGAGAGACAACGGTGTAGGCGGCTCAATCGGGCGGCAGGGATTGCGGCTCGATAGTGTATCCAGGGCGATCCCTTCGGGCCGAGCTGCTGCTGCTTCGCATCGAGCCGTCGACGATGAAGCCATCTAGTCTCGACCCTACGGGGCTGCATCTCTATCGCAGCCCGCTTGAACCCTGGGTGGACAGCAGCTTGCCTGTAATGGGCGATGGTGCCATGCGCGCGCCAGGCCTCAAGGCCGCAGCCGCTACGCGGTGGCCAAACTGACGGCCAGCCTTGACCCCTGGCTCTATCGCGCATGCCGGAGATGGCGCGCCGGCAAGCCGCCGGTGACCAATCGGAGAAGCCACCATGAACGATTTGAGCGTAACCACACCAACACACCCGGCTGACGTATTCGGCGTGCTGCTGAGTCGCTACGAGGCCCTGGAACACATCATCGACGACCAAAGCAGCACAGACGATATCGTCGCACTGTTGACGGTGATCAACGAAAGTTTCCGCAAGAAGCTCGATGAAGTATCAACCTGATCTCGAGGCGGCCGTCAAAACCCCGGCGTAGGCCGGGGCCAGGCTAACACGGCCGCTTTCCCGCATGCAAGGCACGCTCGCGCTCTTCGGCCTTGCATGCGGGTCCCGATCGGCCGCGTTTTTACGCCTCGCCCCCCGCCGTGACCGATAACGGCCGCTCCCCGCTATTCCCGTCACGTAACGCATATTCATTGACCAGGCGTTGCACCGCCACCCGACACAACGTGGCTACAGACTGTCCTGACCTGGCAGAAATGGCGTTCAGACCTTCCACCAGATCCGGCGAAATCGGAAAGCTCGCCCGCAGCCGAAAACCCCCTATCGCGTTCTTTGCATACATCTCAACAACCCTCCTTGACTGAACCGTCCTAACCAACGTTCGAAGGTACGCCGAATATGCGTATAGACTTCGCTACAATCTCATTCACGCGGCGACCCTCAACTTGACGTTAGGGGCGCAACATCAGCGCCTTGCCGATTAACCGTGTGTCATGTTAGGGGAAGCTATGCTCCGCAAATTGTTGTTACCTACGTTGTTTGCAATCCTTTGCCCAATTGCTTATGCAGTTGATGGCGCCCCACAAAAAGATGGGATCGAGGCACTGCGGGAGCAAGGATACTCAATCAGAACAATCTCACCGATCTTCAGCCAGCTTGTCGCGTTCTCGTTTCCTAAAGGCTTTACAACGGTTTTTGAGGACGCGAAGGCCACCCAATACATTCGAGAA
Source organism: Pseudomonadota bacterium (assembly GCA_026399515.1). Classification (GTDB taxonomy): domain Bacteria; phylum Pseudomonadota; class Gammaproteobacteria; order Burkholderiales; family Rhodocyclaceae; genus JACRAR01. Next base: position 46,475 of record JAPLQT010000129.1, read on the forward strand.
TCGGTTCTCGCTGGAGAGAACATACAGAAGTGGTCCCAGATGGTCACGATAACGGGAGCAAAAGGCCTTGCTGCGAATCCCAATATAACCCCGCAAGCGCTTGCCAATAGACTCGCTGGTGGTTTCAAGAATGCGTGTCCGACCTCGTTTAGCGCAACTGGCTTAGGGGTATTCAAGCTTGGCGCAAATGACGCATTCGGCGCGGTGATTAGTTGCGGGGTGGCGAAGCCTGGTGGAGACCTATATAGCGAATCCACGCTCGTTGTCGTCATTAAGGGTGAGAACGACTACTACACGATTCAATGGGCTGAGAGAGCTGAGGCATCAACAGCTCCCATTAAGTTTGACGAAGCCAAATGGAAAGGGCGTTTCAGGAGGCTAATGCCTATCAAGTTGTGTCCCATTGTCCCAGGTGAACCTGCTCCATACCCAAGTTGCGTCGGCGGCGTTAATGGCCAAGCCTAATCCTGCGCCCCTAACCCGGCGGTCAACACGGACGCTGCGCGATAAAGCCGCGCAGCGCCGGTTACCTCCACGTTATGCCTCATAGCGCGCTATACGCTTTGGTGCTTGTCGCGGCGGTTGCCCATGCGTCGTGGAATGCAATGGTCAAGAGCAGCGGCGACCGCTTGTTGATGCTTACGTCCATTCGAGTTGTTGGTCTGCTCGCTGGCCTTGCTGTTGCCACATTGGTTCCACCCCCTTCCGGCGAAAGCATTCCTTTCCTTCTTACCGCCGCAATCGTTCACTATTTGTACTACGCCCTGATGCTCAACGCCTACCGTGTCGGGGATATGAGTCAGGTCTACCCCATTGCCCGAGGCATTGCCCCTTTACTGGTTGCGCTCCTTGCCGCCTTCCTTGCTGGGGAGTTCTTGGGGCCGCTGTCCACTCTGGCGGTTGTCGTTCTTTCTGCCGGCATCTTTCTCCTTGCGCTGTCCGGCCACACCGACAACCGCAAGGCGGTCATTTTTGCGCTCCTTACCGGTGTCGCCATCGCAGGTTATAGTTTCCTCAGTGGTCTAGGTATTCGTAAGTCCCAATCTCTTCTTGGCTACATCGCGTGGCTTGAGATCGCTACGGGGGTCGGTATGGTCTCGGTGGCCTACGTCCGAAGGAAATCTGTCCTTGTTGAGTTTGCACGCACGCAATGGCGCTCTGGTCTCATCGCGGGCTTGCTTTCCGTTACTGGCTACGCAATTGCGCTTTGGGCAATGTCGGTTCTTGCCATGGCGCCGGTAGTTGCGCTCCGAGAAACCAGCGTTGTCTTTGCCGCAGTCATAGGTTCCGTCTTTCTACGCGAGGGCTTTGGCGGTCGTCGTCTTGCTGCGGCAACCACCGTGGTGGCCGGCATCGTTCTTCTGAGTGTCGGTGCCAATGCGGCATAACCAATCCATCAACACGGACGCAAGCGATAAAGCCGCTTGCGCCGGTTATGTCAGACGTTAGAGACCAGGGAGATGATTCAGTCCGCGTCGACAGTTGAGCCGTCTGAATGGGCGCGAATGAAGCGGATCTACACAGTCCTTTGGGTTGTCTTGACGATCTTGCCAATACTCAATTACCTTCTCAAACCTCCGCCACCGCCAGACTTCCTCATCTTGTTTGCGAATACCCTTGTGGCAGGTGCAGTGGGTGGACTGTTGGCGCATGATGTATGGACACTTAAGGTTCGTAGTTGGCCGCTGGTTGTCGACGTCCTGATATACATGATGTTCATCTTTGGCTTTCTAGCATTGATTTACTTGAAGGAAGCTGGCGTCTGGAACTGGAATGACACGCACCTTGATTTCCCTGTGTTTGTGTTCCTCGGCGTGCCAACTGTCGCTGTATGGATCACTGAGGCAAAGAAGGGTGTAAAGGTCTATGTCAGCGCGCGAAAGCTCATCTTTGTCAAGGCGCACGATGGTCTCTAACTTTTCGCTCCAAGGGACGCTGCGCGATAAAGCCGCGCAGCGCCCCTGAGCTTTGACGTTAGGCTTAGCTTTATGCTTACGAAATGGGTAGATGTAATGAGCATAGTTGTAATAATCTTCGTCGGCATCTGCGTAGTGGCATTTTTGCTCGTGCAACATCGCGAGAATGTGTGCTCAAAGAAATGCGAGGAAGAAGGTTTTACGAGTTACGAGTACAAAGGTTTTTCCGGCCGAAGTCGAAACTTGAATCCAGATATTTGCACCTGTAAGAAGATCGATGGGTCGTCCAAATCTTTTGTTGGTGCAAGCTTATGGTAGCAAGACATTGCAGCGTTCTGCCTAACCCGTACATCAACACGGACGCCAGCGATAAAGCCGCTGGCGCCGGTTATGTCAAACTACAAGGGCTTCCCCATTCAGCGCAAGTGTTTTGAGAATTAGTTTTTCATTTTCTGTTTTCCTGCGGGTTGATCTTTTGCCTGCCTAGCGGTACGAGAAGATGGAGGACTGCGAAACTACAACCGGTCATTTGTTGGGCAGATTGCCCGGACCCTGATGAAAGACGCGCGCCGGGGCCTCAATCGTTAGTCGGGAATGACTTCTTCCCCTTGAGCTAATCAGGCTCTCCCGGCGCGGGTCCAACCCGCTTCACATCAACGCTGGCAGTGCATCCCCCGAAGGACTTCCTTCGGGCGTTGAGGATTCCTGGCCGCCCATTGGCGGCCCGCTCATTCCTTTCATCTTCCTTTTTCTATAGACGCTTTTGTCGGAGGTTCAGGCAACGCTCGGCGTCAGACGGAAGTCTTCGCCGTACTTGAGGACCGCCCAGGCCATCCGCGCATTCTTGGCGGCAATAGCAATCACCGCGCGCCAGTATCCACGTCGTTCTTCCAGGCTGCGCGCCCAGCGACTGAAGCGATCCTGTTTATCCCCCAGGCCGCTGAGCACGGCCCGTCCGCCCATGACCAGGAGGCTGCGCAGATAATGGTCGCCGGCCTTTGTGATCCGTCCGAGGCGCGCCTTGCCGCCGCTGCTGTACTGTCCCGGCGTCAGGCCGATCCAGGCAGCCACCTGGCGGCCGTTGGCGAAGTCATGACCACCGCCGATGCTGGCCAGTAGCGCACTTGCGGTGATCGGACCAATGCCGGGGAGTTGCATCAGGCGTTTGCTCCGTGCATCCTCGCGCGCGGCCTGGGCGATGGCACGGTCGTACTCGGCGATTCTTCCGTCGAGCTGGTCGGCATGCGCCAGCAGATCTCCGATACACCGATTGGCGTAACCCGGCAGGTCTTCGAGATGAACGCCGATCTCCCGACGCAGATTGGCGACCTTCTGCGGCAGCACAATGCCAAATTCAGAGATCAACCCGCGCATGCGGTTATAGGTCGCCGTGCGCTCTTCGACGAAGCCCTGTCGAGTCCGGTGCAGGCACAGGATGATCTGCTGATGTTCTTCCTTGATCGGCACGAAGCGCATCTTCGGGCGGGTGACGGCTTCACAGATCGCCGCTGCGTCCGCCGCATCGTTTTTGCCGCGTTTCCCGCTCATGCGGTAGGGCGTAACAAACTTGGGCGCCATCAATTTGACCGTGTGGCCGTATTGCCGAAACAGCCGCGCCCAATAGTGCGCTCCGGAACAGGCTTCCATGCCGATCAGACACGGCGGCAGTTGGATCATCAGCGCCGATAATTGTTCGCGCGCCACCTTCGGTTTGACCAGCACCACCTTGCC
>JAPLQT010000091.1 GCA_026399515.1 Pseudomonadota bacterium
CCCAATGCCATGGGCGGGCGTGAGGTCGGCGCCATGGCCAATCTGCTGAACGGCCATCGCGATCCCGAGGATCCCCGGGATCGCGCCGAAATGGCCAAGCTGTGGGGTATCCCGGCCCTGCCGGCAGCGCCTGGCAAAACGGCGGTCGACATGTTCGAGGCCGTGCGCGCCGGCAGCATCAAGGCGATCTGGATAGTCTGCACCAACCCGGCGCAATCGCTTCCCGACCAGGCCAAGGTGCGCGAGGCGCTGAGCGCCGCCGAGTTCGTGGTGGTGCAGGAAGCCTATGCCGATACCGAGACTTGCGCCTACGCCGATCTGCTGTTGCCGGCGGCAAGCTGGGGCGAGAAAGAAGGCACGGTGACCAATTCCGAGCGGCGTATTTCACGGGTACGCGCGGCCCTGGCGCCACCCGGCGAGGCGCGCGCCGACTGGGCCATCGCCCGCGACTTCGCCCTGCAACTGGGCCGACAACTCGATGGACCGGCCGGCCGCGATGCGCCGCGCCTGTTCGATTTCGCCTCAAGCGAAGCGGTGTTCCGCGAGCATGTCGCCACTACCGTCGGCCGCGATCTCGACATCGGCGGCTTGAGTTACGCCCTGCTGGAAACCGCCGGCCCGCAACAGTGGCCGCTGCCGTCCGGCGCGGACTCGGGGAAGGCGCGGCTGTATACCGACCACCGCTACGCCACCGCGGATGGCCGTGCCCGCTTCGTGCCCATCAGCCTCACAGCCACGGCGGAGGCCACCGATGCGCGCCACCCGCTGCATCTCAACACCGGCCGCCTGCGCGACCAGTGGCATGGCATGAGCCGCACCGGCAAGCTTGCCCAATTGATGAATCACGCCGAGCTGCCCGGCGTCAGCATGCATCCCGCCGACATCGAACGGCGAAATTTCAAGACTGGCGAACTGGTGAAGCTTACGAGCCGGCGCGGCACCATCGTCCTGCCGCTGGTCGCCGACGCCACGCTGAAGCCCGGCCACCTCTTCGTCGCCATGCACTGGGGGAGCCGCCGCCTCTCCCACGCCGGCGTAAATGAACTGATCGCGGCGACGATCGATCCGCATTCGAAACAGCCCGAGCTAAAACACGCAGCGATCGCCGTGAACCGCGCCGAGCTGCCGTGGCGCGGCATGTTGCTGCGCCAAGCGAACGCTGGCGCTGCCAATGAACAAGCACTGCACTGGGATGCCGCACTGGCGCCCTACCTGGCCCACTTCGACTACGCCAGCCTGACCCTGGCGGGCCGCGACACACCGTTGTTGACGCTGCGTCTGGCGGCAGCCACAGCCCCACCGCCGCAACTGCTCGACACCATCGTCAGTGCGGCCGGGCTCGATTCGGCGACCTTGGAATACAACGACGCGCGCCGCGACATCCACAAGCGCGCCCTCATCGAGGATGGGCGCCTGGCGGTCGCATCATCTGCAATTGCCACGATATCGACGCTGCACAGATCGCCACCGCCATCGCCGCCGGCGCCGATAGCCTGGTCCGGCTTCAGACCGGACTGAAATGCGGTACCGGTTGCGGGGCCTGCCTGCCCGAGCTGAACCGCATGCTGGAAACGGCTACAATTCGACCTCCAGGCCCTCGTGGGCCAGATAGACCTGCAAGCCGCCCAGTTGCGGCGCATGGCGCGCCATGACGGCGGCGAACACCGCTTCGAGTTCCTCGTCGCCGCGCGTCGGCTCGTGATGCGTGCAATACAGGCGCTTGGCGCCGACACGCAGGGCCATCTCGATCGAGGCATCGAAATAGCCGTGCCCCCAGCCCTTCTTGGCCGGGTATTCCTCACGGGTATAGGACGTATCGACGATCAAGGCGTCGACGCCGCGCATCGCCTCGTCGACTGAAGACTGCTTTTCATCGATCAAGGCCTGGTATTCGGCGAAATCCTCATCCTCTGGATCGTAGATATTGTAGTAAGGCTCATGGTCGCCGGTGAAGAACAGCGACTTGCCGTTGCACTCGATGCGATAGCCGAAGTCGATAACGGGATGATTCAGCAACGTGGAGGTGACGGTGGCATCACCGACCTCCAGCGACTGGCCGATGGCCAGGGACTTGTATTCGATGGCGGCTTTCATCTCCGCCTCGCGCACCGGGAAGTAGCTGTATTGCAATTGCACCGCCATCACCTGCTCTACGCCGCTACCGGTGACGGGGTCCATCGCGCCATGCAGGCGCACCGTGTTGCCGGGTATGAACAAGGGGATGAAGAAAGGCAGGCCGTGAATGTGATCCCAATGGCTGTGGGTGATGAAAATATTAGCGTTCACCGGCAGTTCGCGCAGCAACGACTGAGCCAAGGCGAAGATACCGGTGCCGCCATCCAGGATGATCAACGTGCCGTTGTCGCTACGCAACTCGATGCAGGTGGTATTGCCGCCATAGCGTGCCGTATGCGGCCCGGGCGAGGGAATCGAGCCGCGCACGCCCCAGAACTTGAACTTCATCTAGCCCTCGCTCTGGGAAAACATCTTCGCTTCCGACACTATCTTGCTCGTGTCCCCCAGCGCCGCAATAACCGCGTCGAGATCGCCGCCGAATCGCCTTGGCAATGAAGGTGCGTCGGCGCCGGCGCTGATGTTGCCGTTCGAGTCATAGCCCAGCCGCTCGGCGACGAGATCGGCGACCAGCAGGCATTCGGCCAGCGGCGTCACATATTTCGGTCCATGATGGCCGGCGATGCAATCGACCAGCGAGTCCGGAAACTGCCAGCGCTTCGCCAGCATCGCGCCGACCAGGGTGTGATCGGCCCCTATGATGCTCTCTTCGGCCTTATGCAGCGGCAACTTATCGCTGGCCGAGAGCGCCAGTGCCCGGTTGAATTCAGCCGGCATGCACTGGGCGAACACCACCTTGCCGAAATCATGGAGCAACCCGGCGATATAACAATCGGTCGGGTCGATTTCCCCCGGAGCGAATTTGGCGCCGAGCGATCGGACAAGATCGGCGGTAACGAGGGAGGAGACCAGATAGTGTTGAATGTCGAAATCGGCCTCGTTCTTCTTGGGCAGAATACCTATCGTGGAAAAGGACAGGGCAAGATTCTTGAGAGTATTGACGCCGAGATAGACTGCCGACTGGTTAATCGAGGTGATCTTGTTCGGCAGGCCGTAGTATGCCGAGTTGATGATCTTCAATACCTTGATGGTTATGATCGGATCCTTCTCGATCACGGCGACCAGGTCCTTCGGGCGGCAGTTGATATCCCGCGTCAGCTCAAGGATACGCTGCACGCTTTTGGGAAAGGCGGGCATGCTTTCGACAGCATTGTTAAGGCGCTTGCCCAATTCCACCGAGATCTGACCCATGCCTACCGAACCCTGCATAACATAGCAGGCTCATTATATTCGGCTATGGCCTAACGATGCACTGGGTTTCTCCAGCGGCACCCTCAGCCACGCAAGGCGGCGATTTCGGCGGCGGCCACGCGCAACCGGCTGGCAAGGTTATGGGCGATGTTCTCGACGATGGCAAAGGCGATCGCCTGATGCTCCGCCGTCAGGGCCAGGAAACGACTGCGGGTAAGCACATAGACCTCGACGTCGGTCAGCGCCAGGGCGTCGGCGGTGTGGCCGGTGGCATCGAGGAAGCCCATGCCGCCGATGATTTCGCCTGGTTCGCAAGTTGCCAGATGATAGCTTTCCTTCTTGTGGATCGGCAGGGTGAGCTTCACGGCGCCGCGACGGACGATGAACAATTCCTCCCCACCGGCACCGGACTTGAATACCTTCTTCCCCGCTTTGACGAATCGGATCGTCATCGCATCTTCCAGCGCTGCTTGTGCTTCGTCGGGATGCTCGGAAAAGATCGGCATGTCGCGCAATTCCAGCGCCGGCGGTGCGTGCTGTTCGGCACAGGCCTCCTCCATTGAACGCGCCTCGACCCATTCGAGGGCTTCATCGAGCTGGCGGAAGGCGAAAGCCCGATTGGTCGGCCGCACCACACCCGTGTCCTTGAGGAAACGCTTCATCTTGAGGCCGCTGGGCAAGCCCTTGGGAATATCGCAGAACACCAGATAGGCGCCACGTTCTTCAAGCTGGTCCTTGATCTGTTCAAGCACGTGGGTGGCGGTGATGTCCAGCGATTGCACACGGCGCATGCTGAGAATGACGTACTTGCGGATGGCGGTTTCCGCTTCAAGCGCCATTTGCAGCTGGTTGGCGGTGCCGAAAAAAAGGCTGCCCTGCAATTCGAAAACCACCACGTCATCCCGCGCCTGCTCGGCTTTCTCCAGTTCCTTAGGGGTACGCGCGTGGCGCGAGAAGATCTCCCGGCCCTCGATGCGATTTCGTACCACTGAGCTGCGCGTCTGCTCGCGGATGAACAGGAGGATGGCCAGTGCAACCCCGACGCCGGATGCGGCGATCAGGCTGCCGAAAACCGCCACGAGGATCACCGACACGATCACCATGAAATCCAGGCGCGTCGCCGGCGTGAAGAAATAAGCCAGGCTGTGCCGGTCGATCATGCGGAAACCGATGACCATCAGGATGGCGGACAAGGCGGCGATCGGCACCCAGGCGATCAGCGGCGCGAGCACCAGGAAGGCCAGCAGCGACAGGGCGCCGGCGATCATGCCGGAGCGACGCGTGCGTCCGCCACTGGAAATGTTGACCAGCGAAGCGCCCATGGTTCCGGCACCTGGGATACCGCCGATCAGCGACGAAGCGATGTTGCCTAGCCCCTGGCCAACCAGTTCGCGGTTGGAGTCGTGATGCGTGTTGGTCATCGCGTCGATGACCAGGCAGGTCTTCAGTGTGTCGATGGACAACAGCGCCGCCAGGGTCAGTGCCGGCACCAGAACCTGCTCGACGTCCCTCAGTCCGAGGCTGCTGAAGGCGGCCCAGTGCTGCCGGAGCGTATCCACCAGGCTGGCATTGACATGACCCAGGGTACCGACCAGCAACGGATTGCGATCGGTGCTCAGTAATGAGGAATCGATGAGTCCCAACAGCAGGTAGCCGCCGACGCCCGCCAGCAGCGCCAGGATGGTGGCCGGTATGGTGCGGGTCAGGCGGGTGGGCAACAGCATCGCGGCGATGACGATGACGCCGACGACTATGCTCTGCCACATCCACGCCGCGGGTGTCCTCAGCGCGTCGATCAGGCTGGCGCCTGCCGGGGCGCCGAGGAGCTTCGGAATCTGGCTGCCGATGATGATGAATCCGACGCCACTGAGATAACCGCTGACCACCGGATAGGGGATGAACTTGATCAAGCGGCCCACGCCCGCCAGTCCCAGGCCGATCTGGATCGCGCCGGCCAGCAAGCCTATCATGCCCAGCAGGAGCAGCACGGCATCGGCTTCCATGCCTTCTTGCGTGAAACTCACCGCCAACGCGGCCAACACCGCCGCCGCCGGTGCGCAAGGCGCTGTGATCAGCCGCGAACTGCCGCCGAAAGCCGGCGCGATCAAACCGAGAGCCGTAGCGCCGAGAATCCCGGCCAGCGCCCCTTCGGCAGCCAAGGATCCGGCCAGCGGCGAAAAAATGGTCACGCCGAATGCGATCGCCGAGGGCAATGCCACCAGCATCGCGGCCAGCCCGCCCCAGGCATCGCCGACGATCTCCTTACGGTCTGCGGAAGTCTGTTCTGCCATCGTTATGGATGCATTACGCTTGCTTGTCTCCACGCACATCGGAGGCTGTGGCGCGGCCGATATTTCTGTTCGTCATTGCCACAAGTCGTCAAGTGGATTCCGCTTGGGCGCGGCGTTACCTGAGACGCCGGAGACACGCTTGGCCGTGAACTCTTCCTCGATATTGTCGCGGTAGTAACTCCAGGCCGCGCCCGAGTTGCTCAGCCTTTGCCAGATTTCATTGCCGACGCCGCTGTACTGGAGCGTGCTGCCGTCGTCGAGTTGAACTTGCAATTGTCGATTGCGGGCATCGTAACCGATAGCCCGCAGTTTGCCGGAGTTGATCTTCATCATTTCCATTTTTATACCTCGACGCCGTGGTCGGATTTTGATCGCATCGGGCAAATTTGTCATCTTTCATGGACGCATGGAAAGAAGTAGAGCAAAGTCGTCGACAATCGGTGCCAGCCGAGGGAGGTTCTCAATATCGTTTCATGTCAATCGCTTACACACATGAGGTGGCGATTCCTGCAAACCTGGCTCAAGGACGAAAGTGTGACATTTGCCCTCAAATTATCGATTTATAGGTAATGACTTCACCGGATTTAGGGCTTATGCTCAGCCGATATCAAGAAAAAAAGATGGGCTGAACTTCGGGGGAGTTGGGTTGTGGCGAATTGGCACTTCAAAAATCTGGATTTGATTTCATCCATCTGCAAGAACTACTCCGAAGACCCTGGGATCCCGGATAAGTCTCGGCAATTATTTTCAAAAGCATTCAAACAGACACGTGCCTGGAAGCATTCCATTCAAACGGTCACCAGTCATCATGTCGGACAGGCTCGCGAATTGATGTGCGAAGCCTGCAAAGCCACCCACTTATGCAAGTGCAAAGATTCGAAGGAACATCAGGCGCTTGCCTGCCCGCTTGTTCGCGTGAACGAAAACTGATTGTCCGGCTATACTGCTGACCCATGAGATTGGGCAGTTCCTCGGTTCTGGAAAAGGAACCGGACATTTCCGTGGTAGGCATGACCGGCGAAGGAGAGTCGGCGATAAGGTTATGCGCCGAGTTGCAACCGGACTTGGTCCTGATGGACATCTCGTTGACGGATATCAGCGGAATTTCCGCAACGCGCCATATCGTGACGGCAAATCCGGCTATCAAGATCATCGCGGTGTCCACCTATATCGAGCGAAACACCGTCGAGTCCATAATGGAAGCCGGCGCAGCCGGTTATATCAACAAGGCGGCGGGTGGGGAAGAACTGGTGTTGGGTATCCGGACGGTATTGGACGGCGAATCCTACCTGTCCAGGAATGTTTCCGAAATGCTGGTCGATGACCAACAGTGCCGACAACCAAGGAATGTCGGCAACCGTTTGGGACGACGCGAAACCGAAGTATTGAAGCTGGTCGTCGAAGGCTTGACGTCTACGCAGATCGCGACGAAGCTTTTTATCGCGGTGGGAACGGTGGATGTGCATCGCCGCAACCTCATGCACAAGCTGGACATACACAGCGTTGCCGATCTCACCAAATACGCCGTCCGCGAAGGTCTGGTCAAACCCTGAGCATCGCGTCCTTCAACCGGGCGCTTAGCGCACCGGGATACGCTCATCGACGATGATAATCCTGATCATTCCCTTGTCACTTGAACTTGTTGAATGAGCTTTATCGGCACCGACAGCACCGCCACCGTGCCGTCACCGAGGCTGCTGTCGATATACAACTCGCCGCCGATGTAGCCGATTCTTTCGCGCACGCTGAACAAACCAAAACCACCATCGGCCGACGGTTTGGATAACGTCTGCGGGTCGAAGCCGATGCCGGAATCGGTCACGCTGATGATCATTCGATCGTCCTTGGTCATCGTCGACAGCTCCGCAACCAGCGCTTGGGAGTGCCGGGCCACATTGACCAGCAACTCGCGGGTTGCCCTCAACAAGGTTGACAGGATGGCTGCATCGACGTGCTGGGGGAGGTCAACGATGTTCACGTCGACGTGCAAACCGAAACTGCGCCGCATGTTCTCGGCCAGCCATTCCAGCGCCGGCGCCAGCTCAAGCGTCTTGGGCATTGAAGGGCTCAGTTGCAACGACAAAGTGCGTACCGACCGATTGGCTTCGTCGATCAATCCCTCGATGAACTGGAGTTCGCTTTTCAGGCGGACGTTGTTGTCCGGTGAGGTATCCAGAACCGAGAGTTTGAGCCTGGCAACCGCCAGAATCTGGCCCAAACCATCATGTAAATCCTGCGCGACGGCTTGTCGTTCCCGCTCCTCGATCTTGGTCAGTTCGATGCTCATGGCAAGGAGCTGCGCAGTGCGTTCCCGCACCAATTCGGTGAGGTGTTCCTGATGCTGGCGCAAACTTGCCGTGGCATCCATGATCCGGCTTTGCAATTCATCCTGCCCTGATTCAATATGTGCCGCCATCTTGTTCAGTCCTTCCTCCAGATGGCGCAGCGGTCCGTTGGCATCGATGGAGACACGCGCCGCCAGGTCGCCCTGGCCGATCCGCGCCACCACATCGGCGACCTGGACGATCGGCCGGATGACCCCGCGGCTGAGGTAGACGGCGAGTATCACGCCGAACATCAGGAATACAGTGGTAATGAGAATCCAGGTCAATTGCAACTGACGTGCCCGGTTTGCGATTCGATCCGTCGACAGTTCCAGGATCAGTTGCCCGAGCCGAGTACGGCTGGGTGGTGAGCCTTCCCGAAACAAGTCATCGAGCGGCAGATCCGCACCCCATATGGTCCGGCGCAAAAGCATGACGTTACCCGGCAACTCAGTCAGGAACTCGCCCTCCGCGCCGTTGTCCGGCGGGATACCGGAGCGTGGAGCACCGGCACTCACAACGATGCGGTCGGCCGCATCAAAGAGCGTGATCGCGCGCACGTCCTCTTCCCGAGCGGCCCTTTCGATCAGCACTTGCAAGGCTTCGCGATTGCCGGAGAACAAGCCGTATTCGCTGCCGGCGACGATCTGCCGCGCCATGGCTTCGGCTTTTTGCCGGTATGCGTCGTTCAGGACGCCCAGGCGGTCGAACAGGAACAGCGCCGCCAAAGCCACAGCCAGCAGGGTTGCCGGCAACAAGGCGGCAAGCAAGACGCGGGATCGGATGTCGAGGTTCTTCATGGCGCCATGTCTATTCGTCGCAAGCGGGCGGTCAATTCAACCTCGTTGAGGCTCAGCCCCAAGGCGCGGGTCACATGGGCATTTACACTCACCATGAAGTCTGCTGGATATTGCGGCGCCGGTAACGGACTTCCCTGTAACACGGTAAGGGCAACTTTGCCTGCCTGATTCCCGATCTGCGCCGGCGTGGAATACAGCGCCAACAGCGCCCCGGCCTTGACATACGCCGGTGAAAACGCGACCACGGGCACTCGCATGCGAAAGGTGCTGAGCAGGATGTTCTGAAGGGTATTGGCGTTGTAGACAGCGGGGTCGGCCACCGCCAGCAGGACGTCCGACCCGTCGAGCAATCTCTGGAGTGACGGATAAAGAGATTCGCCGCGCTCTACCAGGCTGCTGTCAAGGCTCAAACCCAGGTCCGTGGCTGCATTCCGGAATGCCGGTTCCTGCATTTGCGAGACGGGTCCCAGTAGCAGGCCGATGCGCTTGCGTTCCGGAAAAGCCAGTCGCAATAGATGCAATTGACGGGTAATCGGCTGGTCCAGGAAGATCGCCGATACTGGAGAGTACTGCCGATGGCGGGTACTGATCTGCAGAAAGCTATGCCTCGTCTGCAACAAATGCAGCTGCGGCGCCTTGCTCTCCGAGTTGAGCAATATTTGTGCGGCGGCAGTCCCCAACGCAATCCAGAGGCGGGGCAATAGGCCAGCTTGCTTTCGCAATTCATCCGGAGTCAGAATCGCCAGATCGGCGGCGGAGTATCCGCCCTGCGCCAGCTTGTCCCCCAGCGCCGAGATGACTTCATCATAGCTGGCACTGCGTTCGCTGGTAACCACGACGATGGATGGCTGCGCCGCCCGAACCGGGGCGCAGGCAAGCAGCAGCCCCAGCAACAACCAGAATAAACGGCAAAAAAACATCAATGCACTCTAGAACTTGAGGGTTAACGTGGCATGCGCGCGCCGCCAAAAGTAGAACGTGTTGTTGAAGTCGTTGTAAGGCGATCCGAGGTTCTGAACCACCGCGGCGATTTCCCCTTCGGTCGCACCGATTCGGAATGGCATGGCTAGCCGCACATCCGTGCGGTCCATGGCCTGCAGGAGATTGCCCGCCCGCTGCCAGCTCATCGCCCCGGCGACATGATGGATCACGCTGAGGTCGACTCCGCCGGGGAGCTTCTGGAACAGGGCCAGCGTGCTGGCATGCTTCGGCGCGGACGTGGAGGTACCAAGATCCAGCGAATCGATGCGAATATTCGCGCGGTTGAAGATCACCTGGGTATCCCGCCAGGGACGGAATTTCACCTGACACTCGGCGCCCTGGATTGAGAAATTGTCGGCATTGACGAAGTCCTTGGCGACTTGGGGTTTGCTCGGTTGGGTATCCAGATAATTCAGCACGCGAATGAAATTACGGATGTCTTCCTTGAAGATCCGGACATCGGCGCTCAGCCGCAGCGCCGGGATCTCCCCGAGATAACCGATTTCATGCGCGCGGATTTTCTCCGGGACAACGTTGCCACGCGCGACATAGCCTTCACCCAGCAGGATATTGTTGACGACAAAGCGGACGTCGGCCTCCTTCTCGAACATCGAGGGCGGACGATAGGCCTGGCTGACGCCGATACGCAGCGTATGATCGGGCGCCGCATGCCAGTTCAACATCAGGCGCGGCGCGAAGTTGGAACCCGTCAGACTGCTGCGTTCCAACATGCCGCCGGCGTTCAGCAGCAGCGTAGTCGCAAGCCGCCATTCGAGGTTGCCGAACAGGCGCGTGAAATCGGTCGTCAGCAGCGGACTGTTATAGAGCGGCGTGGAGCGCACGGCCTCGCGCCGCAATTCGCCTCCCCAGACGATGCGCAAGTCCTTTCCCAAGCGAAAGCTGTGCTGCAAAAGCAGCGCGTCATTGCTGGCGTTACCGCCGGAGTCGATGATCAGTTGCGGCGTCGGGGCGTAGACGAAGTTGTCCGTATAGGCTTCGTCGGTATGGGAGTATGTGGCCAGGAAGTCGGCGTCTTCGCTGAGGTTCCGCCGCCAGTCGGCCTGCACATACGCAGAAGCGATGCGCCGTTCGCGCTGCGGGTTGCCCGGTCCGAAGTTGTTGCCGGTGCCCGAATACTGGTCGGAAGTGCCGACTCGCAATTCCAGCGTATCGCTGATGCCAGGCCTGAGGTCCGCCCTGAAATTGAACACGCCGATGTGGTTCTTGCCGTAAGGGCCGTTCATTTGATCGATATCGCCGATGTAATGAACATTGGTGAAGTGGTCGTAGCCGTAGATACTGGTCAGCCCGTCATCGCCACGCCGGCTCCCGCTCAGACGAAAGTTCGCCGTGTCGCTGCCCCAGCCGACTTGCACCAGGCTGTCACTGACGCCCCGTTCTCCTGCGGTCTTGCTGACACGGACGCCATGCGTCTCTCCCGGATCGCGGGTGATGATATTGATCACGCCGAGGAAGGCGCGCGCCCCATAGGCGGCTGAATTCGAGCCGCGCAACACCTCGATGCGCTCGATATCGTCGAGGGCAATCGACTGCAAACCGGCCGAGCCGACGAAGAACGCCGAATACACCGATCGGCCATCGATCAGCACCTGGATGCGGTTCGCGAAGTCGCCGAAGCCGCCGTGGTAGACCGCCAGCGGAGAACCGGATTCGAAGCTGTTGCTGACCTGGAAACCCGGCACCAGGCGCATCAGGTCGGGGACGTCACGCGCGCCGCTGAGGCGGATGGTGTCGCGGTCGATGATGGTGACCGCACCGGGAGTTTCATCCAGGGTTTGCGGCAGGCGCGACACCGAGAGGACGATAGGCATCTCACCGAAAAAGTCCTTCTCCGTGGGCAGGGTTCGTTCGTCCGCGGCAACCGCACTCAGCGTCCAGCCGAGCAAGAACATTGCGAGTCGCCCAGCGATTTTTCCTGACATGGTTTTCCTTTCGTTTTTTGCCGATTCAAGTCCGAAGTGCATCAACGCCACGCGAGAGTTTATCCGTTTCGATAAAACCTCGTAGAGTGTTGTGCAAGGCTCCCCTTGAGTTGATGTGTCGCGATGAGGAAAAACCACGAGCAAAGACCTGAATGGGGAATACTTAGATACCGGCACTACGCTACGGGTTTGGTGATACATTGCGCGGCGACTCAACTCGACTCGAAGTAATGTCCATGCTCCTATCCAATCGACCGGCTGCCTGGATCACAGCGCTGGTTCTGGCGTTGCCATTTCATGGCGCCAATGCAGATGTCGAAGCCGGCGTTGCCGCCTACAAGCGCGGTGATTTTGCCTTCGCATTCGCGGAATTCAGCGCCGCTGCCAGGCAAAACGATCCCTTGGCCCTGAACATCCTCGGCATCATGTATGCGGATGGCGTCGGCGTCGAGCGCAATGACAAGATGGCGGTGGACTGGTTCTTCAAGGCACAGACGCTGGGGTCTTTGGAAGCGGGGGCAAACCTGGGGCGCATGTATGCCGATGGCCGTGGCGTACCCCAGAGCAATACCGAGGCGCTGACCCATTATCGAGGCTCGGCACTGGGCGGCTATCTACCCGCGATGAAACGGTTGGCTGAAATCTATGAAAGGGGCGAACTGGGTGTGACCCCCGATCCGGCGCTGGCCCTGGAGTGGCGTGCCCGTCTGCTGGGAACCCAGACCGGATTCAGGTACTTGCGCCCGGCACCCGTAGAACCGGTTCCGCCGCCGGAAAAGCCGCATGAGCGCGAGAGCGAAGGAAAGGCATGGCCGCTGGCGTCTGTTTCCAAGGCGCTCAAGCCAACGGGCAAGGACGCACCAGCTCAGGAAAATGCCGACAAGAAATTCGAAAAGCTCGTCATGAAGCAACTCGAGAAATATCGCCAACGCGAGCGCACGCTACAGCTTGCGTCAACCGATACCACACCGGCACTCGCCGCCTACCTCAAGGAATTTCGAGCCAAGCTCAGGAATCGGTTGGAGAGCGCGTTCCCGGCATCGAAGCCGCCGACGACGATGATAGTCTCCTTGTCGATCCTCAGGGACGGGACCGTGAGAGGCGTCGAATTGGACCAGGGTTCGGGAAACCCGAAACTTGACCGAAAAGTCCTGACATCGTTGACCCAGCTCGGCCACTTGCCCGCTCTGCCCCTTGCCATCAGTGAGACCGTGGATGTACTCGGGGTGACGGTCAGGCTGCCGATTGAATGATCGACGAATGGTCGGGTAAGGCCGTATCCCCGGATCAAGGAATAGCGACTCTCGATCGGCGATCCAGGTCAGTTGCCGGCGCCGCGCCCGACAGCAATTTCCAGCCGCTGCTTTTCGGCAAGAATCTTGTTTGCATACCCATGGTCCTGGTCATCCAGGGCACCGGCGAAATGTTGCAGACCAAGGATCAGGCCGCCCATGCGTCGGATCGAATCCCTGAGAACCTCCGCACCGACCTGGACGTTGATCTCCGGATCGAAAATCGTCAGCGTGCCCCCGCCCTCGGGGATCTTGTCCTGGTGCCAATGGGGCACGACTTGCATGAGACCCTGCGCGCCGACTACGCTTTCGGCGTATGGATTGAACTTCGACTCGATGGCGATGACTGCGATGATGAGCAGCGGATCCAGATTCATCCGCCGACCTGTTGCCTGTGCCGCGCGGAAGACTGGGGCTAGCGCATCGGCGGAAACACGATAGCGCTTGGAGACGAAGTCCAGAGCACCGCGCATTTCCGGTGTCAGAGTTGCGGCTGGTCTTTCAATAGCCGCAAGATCGGCTTCTTGCCGGCCGACGTCCGCCATGGCCACCTCGGTTCGCACGGAGGCAATCCGTGACATCATGGATTTCACCGCAGGCGGATTTCCGGCCAGCAGCGCGGCAAGTACCATGCTCATTATCAGGGCCGCTATCGTCTGGCCGCCATGGGTGAAATTCAGGACGAGGCTGGTCTTGCGCAGCATCCATTTTCGCAACTGAATTGCTTCATTCATGTGATCTCCTTCGCGGTAGTCTTCAGCTGCGAGGGGGTTATGGGCACCGGACCTCGTTGGATCAACGCAGGCCCGGCATATTTGACCGCTAGGTGCAACCCTGTTCCCGGTTCTCGAATCAATCGAGCCCGGAGGTTTGGTCAGCAAGTTCAGGCAGTGGTCAAAAGCGGGGTGCCGCGGAAGTTGTTGCAGCGCAGCACGTCGCCATTATAGGCAAGAATGGCCCGGAGTCAAGCAAAATTTGTGCGGCGCACCAATGCGCTCCGGAACGTGGTTTGGCTGAGATTGCCGACTTCGGCAGACGGTAACTAAGACGCCGCATATAGCGGCGTCTTGTTGCGGCGCATGTCGCGCCGATTTCCGGGTATCCCGGGGTCTATCACTTATAGAGAATCACGCACTTTTTTCATTCTCGATAATCGCTCCCCCATTAGGTTAGCAATACCAACTCCAATTATTTTTATACGCTTGATTCAGGTTGAAAGCAACAGCGTCGGTGATTTGGATTTTTCCGAGACTCCACTCGGCGACATCGTAATCTCGCGGAATTTTCTGACCGGCGAAGCTATCGTGCGACTATTTTCTCAGGATCGGCTTCCACGCCATGAAACGTTCTAGCGCCGTCACATGCTCGCGTTCTTCTCCTGCGATCTCTTCCGCGAGAGCCTTCACTTGTGGATCGGTGGCTGCATTGCCTATGGAAACGTAAAAATCCACTCCTCTGCGTTCTGCTCCAAGCGCCAAACCGATGGCGGCTTCAAGGTCAAGGATCTCGTCATCGGAGACCGAGCCCAGGGATTCAGCCGCAACGTTGTCAGGCCAGCGAAACTCCAGCGCCGGCATTTCCGACAAGTCGTTGAATCCTGCACGACGCATCGCTTCTTGATAATGCAAATGGGAGTATTCACCCATTTGCCTGAAAAACGCCGCGGCCTCTACGTTCTTCAGCATATCCATGGCGCTGGCTGCTTTTCGGTATGCCTTTTCAGCCTCAAGCTCAAGCCTGACCGCGTGTGCCAGAAATGTAATCATGTCCATGGAATGTATCTCCCCGCAGTCGTCATATGTTGATGCCATGTCGCGGCACATACAATACTCGTTGCAGCGGCTTGCGCCAAATTCCGGCTCAACCGGCAGGAAGATTATGCGTCGTTGCCGGGAAGTAGGGGTGTATGGCCCCAAAGACAAGGCCCTTCACCGAGAAGGGTCCAGATTTGTTGGCGGAGTGGACGGGACTCGAACCCGCGACCCCCGGCGTGACAGGCCGGTATTCTAACCAACTGAACTACCACTCCAGATTCCAGACTTCAGATGCTCGTTGCTTGAAACAAAAGGGGCTGCCCTGTTCCGGCAACCCCCAATGAATCTGGCGACCCCACCGGGATTCGAACCCGGGTTCATACCGTGAAAGGGTATTGTCCTAGGCCTCTAGACGATAGGGTCAATACTAAACAAATAACTTGGTGGAGGTAAACGGGATCGAACCGATGACCTCTTGCATGCCATGCAAGCGCTCTCCCAGCTGAGCTATACCCCCACAAGAGAGGCCGAAGTAAGCCTCAAATCGGTGTAAAGCGCTTTGGAATAAACTTTTCACAGCAGCTTGCCGGGGTTCATCAAACCCCGCGGATCCAGCGCCAGCTTTACGGCCCGCATCATATCCATCTCGACCGCACTCTTGTAACGGCGTATTTCCACGCGTTTCAATTGCCCCAGACCATGCTCGGCGGAGATGCTGCCACCGAGGCGATGCACCAGGTCATGCACGATGAGGTTGATGGCTTCCGTGTCGGCGATGAAGGCCGGATTCTCCTGCACTGCGGGCTTGGAAAGGTTGTAGTGCAAATTGCCGTCGCCGATGTGGCCGAAGCAGACGATGCGCACACCGGCGTAAGCTTCCTTGAGCGCGGCATCGGCCAGGGCGATGAACTCGGCGATATTCGATATGGGAAGAGAGATGTCGTGCTTGATGCTGATGCCTTCGATCTTCTGCGATTCGGAAATATTTTCGCGCAAATTCCACAGCGCCCCGGCCTGGGTCTCGTTCTGCGCAATCGCCGCATCGATCACGGTGCCGCTTTCGATCTCGTCGGCAAGTATCATTTCCAGCATCTCTCCGAGCTTCGCCGCCGCATCGCTATCCGTGAGTTCCACCAGCACCTGCCAGTCATGCCACTCAGCCAGCGGATCGCGCGCCGAGGGAATATGCGCCAGCACCAGATCCAGCGCCGGCCGTCCGACGATCTCGAAAGCGCTCACCCGCTCGCCGCAGCGCTCGCGCAAGCGTCCGAGCAGCGCCACGGCGGCAGCCGGGTCGCGCAGCGCCGCCCAGGCCGTGGCGCTGGCGCGCGGCAGTGGGAAAAGCTTGAGCACGGCGGCGGTGATCAGGCCCAGCGTGCCTTCCGCGCCGATAAACAGATGCTTCAGATCGTAGCCGGTATTGTCCTTGCGCAAGCCGCGCAGGCCGTTCCAGATTCTTCCGTCGGCCAACACTACTTCCAGTCCCAGGGTCAGTTCGCGCATATTGCCGTAGCGCAGGACCTGCACCCCGCCGGCATTGGTCGACAGGTTGCCGCCTATGGTCGCCGAGCCTTCGGCGGCCAGCGACAGCGGGAATAGTCGACCGTCGGCCGCCGCGGCTTCCTGAACCTGTTGCAGGATGCAGCCGGCGTCAACCGTGATGGTATTGTTGTCCAGATCAATGGCGCGGATGCGGTTCATGCGAACCAGGCTCACCACCACCTCGCCGCGCGGATGGCTGGCCGGCGCGCAAGGCGTGGCGCCGCCCACCAGCCCGGTGTTGCCGCCCTGCGGCACGATGGCGACGCCGGCGGCTACGCATGCCGCGACGACTTGCGCCACTTCCGCGCCGCTGCCCGGCCGCACCACGCAGATCGCCTGGCCGCTGTAGCGGCCTCGCCAATCGGTGAGGAATGGCGCGGTATCCGAGGCATCGCTCAGCACGTTGGTCCTGCCGACGATGGCTGCGAGCGCGTCGATCAGGGCATTATTCATGGTGCATTCAATATTCCAGGGCGTGCCGGATCGCCGGCAGCATGCGTTCGACTTCGGCGCGTCCCTCGGCCATGGCTTCGGCGCCCCGATGATAGTCCATCGTCCCCAAGTGACCCAGGCGCGGCGCCAGCATCACGTCGGCCGGCTCGCCCGCCAGCCGGCTGCGCGCGATGCGCACCTGCATGATTTGCAGGCTGCCGGTCAGCACCTCGATCAGCGAAGGCAGGGTTTGATCATCCTCGGTCGGCGCCGCGCGTTGCGCAGCCAGTCCGAATCCGTTCATCAATTTCTGTTTCCAGGTCGCCGCCGGTATCGCATCGGATGGGGGATGTCCCCGGCCCTGCCTGTCGGAACCGAGATCCACCGCAATCACCAGGTCCGCGCCCAGCGCACGGCACAAGGATACCGGCACCGGATTCACCAGCGCGCCGTCCACCAGCAGACGGCCATCGCGCAAGCTTGGCCTGAATAGCCCCGGCATGGCGATCGAGGCCCGCACGGCCTCCGCCACGCTGCCTTCACGCAGCCATATTTCGCGGCCGCTCTCCAGGTCGGTGGCAACGCAGGCGAAGGGCTTTTCCAGCGTGTCGAACTCATGGTCGACAAAACGATGGCGAATGAAATCGATCAGTTTTTCGCCCTTGATCAAGCCGCCGTTGAAGCTGATATCCAGCAGACCCAGTACATCCTTCCAGCCGAGCGCAGCGACCCACTGTTCCAGGGTGTCGATATCGCCATTCACGTAGGCCGCGCCGACCAACGCGCCGATGGAGCAGCCGCAGACGATGTCCGGCTCGATGTCCGCCTCCGCCAACGCCCGGATCACGCCGATATGTGACCAGCCTCTTGCGGAGCCCGCGCCCAGGGCGATACCCAGCTTGGGCCGGGTCTTGCGTCTGCCGCCGCTCATGCGTCAGCCTTTATCCAAACGGGCATACAGATCATGCACGTCGCAGTCGGTGACGATGACATTGGCAAACTGGCCGACTTCGAGATCCTGACCGTCGGTGATATACACCAGTCCGTCGATGTCCGGCGCGTCGCCCTGGCTGCGGGCAATCGCGCCATCCTCATCGACTTCGTCGACCAGGACCTGCAAGCTACGGTCGATTTTCGCTTCGAGACGGCGGGTGCTGATGTCTTCCTGGAATTCCATCAACTGCCGGCGGCGTTCTTCCCGAACTTCTTCCGGCAACGCGCCCGGCAAGGCATTCGCCGCCGCGCCCTCCACCGGCGAGTAGGCGAAGGCCCCAACGCGATCGAGCTGCGCGGCATCGAGGAAGGACAACAACTGTTCGAACTCAGCCTCGGTTTCGCCGGGAAAGCCAGTGATGAAGGTGCTGCGTATCGTCATGTCGGGGCAGATCGCCCGCCAGGCCTGGATGCGTTCCAGGTTATTCTCGCTGCTGGCGGGACGCTTCATGAGTTTCAGGATGCGCGGGCTGGCGTGCTGGAAAGGCACGTCGAGGTAGGGCAGGATCTTGCCCTCCGCCATCAGCGGAATCAATTGATCGACGCTGGGGTAAGGATAGACGTAATGCAGCCGGACCCAGATGCCGAGTTCGCCCAAGGCCTGGCACAGTTCCAGCAGCCGTGTCTTTACCGGCCTGCCGCCCCAGAAGCCGGTGCGGTGTTTCACATCGACGCCATAGGCGCTGGTGTCCTGTGAAATCACCAGCAACTCCTTGACGCCAGCATCGGCCAGAGTCTCGGCCTCGCGCAGCACTTCGCCGATCGGCCGGCTGACCAGATCGCCGCGCAGGCTGGGGATGATGCAGAAGGTACAACGATGATTGCAGCCTTCGGATATCTTCAGGTAGGCATAGTGCTGAGGCGTCAAACGAATGCCTTGCGCCGGTACCAGGTCGACGAATGGATCATGCAGTGGAGGCAGGTGGGCATGCACCGCCTCCATCACCTCCTGGGTGGCATGGGGGCCTGTGACAGCCAGCACCTGCGGATGCGCCTGGCGGATGATGTCCCCGCCCTGTGCGTCCTTCTTCGCGCCCAGGCAGCCGGTCACGATCACCTTGCCGTTCTGGGCCAGCGCCTCGCCGATGGCGTCCAGGGATTCCTCGACCGCCGCGTCTATGAAGCCGCAGGTATTCACCACCACCAGATCGGCGCCCTGGTAGGAACCTGAAATTGCGTAGCCTTCGGCGCGCAGCCGCGTCAGGATCAGTTCCGAGTCGACAGTGGCTTTCGGGCAACCGAGACTGACGAATCCTACGGTAGGTATTTTTGCGGACATGACGAACGAGGTATGGTCAGGCGTCAAGCGACACGATGGCTTGAACGCTGTCGTAGGGAGCCCTAATGCCGTTCTCGTCGCGCACGATCAACCCGGCATGAGTGAGCGCGGAGACATCGTCATGCACTCGCTTGTAGTCTCGTCCAAGGGTCTTGGCCAATTCCGCCACGGTATTGGCCGGCTGCCGACGGACGCGCTTCAACAGTTCAAGGCGCTTGGGCGAAAGCGTCGATATCATGGCTTCGAGAGTGAAGAAAGTCAGATGGGTTTCCTTGACCGCCTTGCCGCGTTCAAGCCTATGCCACGCACCGACGAAACGCTTTCCCATCTCTTCGATGGAGCCCACATGAAGCCGGACAGTTTCGCTCATGACTTACCTCGCACATGCTGCACATCAGACAGAAAATCGGAAACCAGCGCTTCCACGGAAGAAAAGATATACGGTTCCTGACGATTCCCGAAATGTCGATGATCGCCCTTGCCGCGCTCATTGTCGTAACCAACAATGCGCTTGCCGGGGTATCCGTAAAACAGGCTGTACTTGAAAGCGTGTGCGCTACCCGGCACCGGCTCGGAAAATTTCCAGATCGTCATTTCAACAATGGCGCCATCCGGAAATTCTCCTCGATCATAGAACGCCCGTGTCGCCTTCATATGGCGCACTTTGCCATAGGAGGACTATGGCGTCAAGTGACATAGCCCCACATCCAGACAAACATGGGAATATGGGCTATTTGCATTCCAGGGTTGGCAACTTGACTCCAACAACGTCCGGGAATTACTCCGTACTGTGCAAGCTGGGGTTCGGCAACCCAGAATCCCGATGGCCCGTTTCGTGCAACACGTGGTTGGACCGCGATTTTCCGGCGGCGGCAATGCAGCGGGGACCGCCATTCACGGCACTATTGGAGCGTGGCTTTGAGCGTCGGCTTACTGAGTCCACCTGCCGTTCCAGCGGTTAGAATCTGATCCAGTTGGCAGGCTGGACCCGGCCAATTCCAGTCAGTAGCTGTTACATTTCAATTTGGCGATGGCTTATCGTCACCAAGCACCCGCCTGCGCCCAAATGCTCCAACGCCTATCTCCTTTGACGAATGCGCGCATACTGGTCACCTAACAAAGGGTCTTAATGAACAATCGCCGAAAATTGGTCATCGCGCTTGGCGCGAGTGCGCTTCAAGCAGCCTTTTCCGCTTTTCCACAACAGCAGGGCAAGGTCTGGCGGATTGGGATTCTTGGATACTCCTCTGTTCCAAGTGTGGAAGAAGCATTCCGGGCAGGGCTGAGGGAAGCTGGATATGTCGAGGGAAGGAATCTGACTTTCGAAATTCGCTGGGCCGATGGCAAAGCCGAACGCCTTCCATGTCTCGCAAGCGAATTGGTAGATCTTAAGGTAGACGTCATTCTAACCGCAGGGACGGCAGTGACCCGAGTTGCACGCAACGCAACCTCTACGATTCCAATTGTTATGATCGCCGTGTCAGATCCACTCCGAGATGGGTTGGTCAAGAGCCTGGCGCGGCCGGAAGGAAACGTGACCGGTTTCGCAAATCTAAGTTCAGACCTTGGGACAAAGCGATTGGAAATGTTGCTTAGCATGGTTCCGAAGCTCCAGCACGTTGCGGTCTTGGTGAACCCAGCGAACCCCGCGCACGTCGGTAACCTAAAGACAATTCAATCCGAGGGGATGCGACTCGGTATAGGGATCCTATCCGCCGAAGCTCGGACGCCCCAGGAAATTGACGAGGCATTCGCGCTGATTGTTCGCGGGAAAGCTGGAGCCGTTCTGATAGTGACCGACCCGTTCTTCTCGAAGGAGTTGCCACACATCGTTGCGGTAGCGTCGAAAAACCGGCTGCCGTCGATCTATGGATTGAGAGAATATGCTGAACACGGTGGTCTCATGAGTTATGGGGAGAGCTTGGCAAAGACTGCTGGGCGTGCGGCAACGTATATGGACAAGATTTTTAAAGGTGCCAAGCCAAGCGACCTGCCGGTGGAGCAAGTCGCGACCATAGAATTGTTCATCAATCGAAGAACCGCCAAGTCACTAGGACTAACTATCCCGCAATCGCTTCTGATAAGCGCCGACAAGATCATCGAGTAAGCTCGTGCCAATGTCTGCAATCGAGCGTGGCCATTGACCGGAGTGGGCACGCAAGAGCCATCCAACCAAGCCGGCGCCGAATGGCAGGAAACTGAATGGACCGGCCACCGGGTATGCCGATGTCAGCCGCCGGTTGACAGTCTAAGCAGGCATGGCACCACGGGTTCAATTCCAACCTTAGCAGCCCAATATAGCGGATCGCGAAATTTCCGCTATCTGACCCTAGATTGCACTTAGCCGAAATAAGAAAAGGGCTTCCGAAGAATTGGTGTCGGTGTCGTAAGAGCCGAAGCCCTATCGAAACGGAATCTTGCGGGCTTTACTTCTTTTCGGGCGATTTCTCGTCCTCCACCGGCGCGACAAAATTGGGGAACTTGAAGCCGGCAAAAAGATTGCGCGTCTGGCCCTGCACCTGCTCCTGCATCTGCTGGAACATTTTCTGGCTCTGTTCCATGTAGGCGCTCATCATGTTCTGCATGGCGGGCCCCTGGAAACTGAGGAACTGCGCCCACAGGTCGCTGCTCATCGCCGGATGCTCGCCTTGCAGCAGGTTTTCCTGCTCCTTGAATTTCGTCTGGATATCGCTGAACGCCTTGATGTTGCCTTCGATATATTTGCCCATCATGCCCTGCATGGCGTTGCCGTAGAAACGTATCATCTGCGACAGCAGGGCGCTGGTGAACATCGGCGCGCCGCCAGCCTCCTCCTCCAGGATGATCTGGAGCAGCACGCTGCGCGTCAGATCCTCGCCGGACTTGACATCGACGACCTGGAAGTCCTCATGATGCAGCACCAGCGCCTTGACGTCCGTCAGCGTGATATAGGTGCTGGTGCGGGTGTCATACAAGCGACGGTTCGGATATTTCTTGATGAGTCTCATCTTCTCTACCATCGCCTGAATCCTCCTGATGTATTGAATCCGTTACTGAGTGCCTGAAAGTCCCCGCCGTGGCGGGGACCGCTATCAAACTTATCCCGCAATCGGGATATCCCGCTTCAGCCCATGTGCAGGCCGCCATTGATGTTCAACGTGGCACCGGTCATGAATCCCGCCAGTTCGGAACACAGGTAGCGGACCAGGTGGCCGATTTCCTCGGGCTTGCCGAGCCGTCCCATGGGGATGCCGGCGACGATCTGGTCGCGCACCTCGGACTTGATCGCCATGACCATGTCGGTGCCGATGTAGCCCGGCGCGATGGCATTGACCGTGACGCCCTTCTTCACCACTTCCTGGGCGATGGCCCGGGTGAATCCCAGGATGCCGGCCTTGGCCGCGGAATAGTTGGCCTGGCCGAACTGGCCCTTGACGCCATTCACCGAGGACATGTTGATGACCCGTCCCCAGCCGCGCTCGGTCATGCCGGGCAGAACATGCTGAGTCACGTTGAAGACGCTGTCGAGATTGGTCGTCAGCACCGCATCCCACTGCGACTTGTCCATTTTGCGGAACATGCCGTCGCGGGTGATGCCGGCGTTATTCACCAGCACGTCGATCGGCCCGATCTCGGACTCGATCTTCCTGACCATCGCGGCGCACGCATCGAAATCCGTGACATCGCCCTCGGCCGCATGAAAATCGAAGCCCTCGGCCTTGGTTTTCGCCAGCCATTCATCCTTCGGTGGAAAATCGGGCAGGCAGTTGGCCACGATGGTATAGCCATCGGCCGCCAAAGCCTTGCAAATTGCGGTCCCGAGACCACCCATACCACCGGTTACCAACGCGACTTTCTTAGACATCTTTTTACTTCCCATTGCAACGAAAAACCCTTGCGCCCGGACATCGGGCCGGCGCCGCCCTCGTTTGAGGGGCGCCCTGATTCATCAGAACATGTGCTGACCGCCATTGATCGAGATGTTGGCGCCATTGACAAACGCCGCCTCCTCGGAGGACAGGTAGGCCACCAGACCCGCCACCTCTTCCGGCTTGCCCAACCGGGACATCGGTATCTGCGGCAGGATCTTCGACTCCAGCACTTCCTGCGGTATCGCCATGACCATCTTGGTGCCGATATAGCCGGGGGAAATCGTGTTCACGGTCACGCCCTTCTTCGCCACTTCGAGCGCCAGCGACTTGGTGAAGCCGTGCATCCCGGCTTTGGCCGCGGCGTAATTGGTCTGGCCGAAAGCGCCTTTCTGGCCGTTCACCGACGAGATGTTGATGACCCGTCCCCAGTTGCGTTCGGTCATGCCGTCCATGACCTGCTTGGTCATGTTGAACACCGAATCGAGGTTGGTGTGCATGACAGCATCCCAGTCGGCCTTGGTCATTTTCTTGAAGGTCATGTCGCGGGTGATGCCGGCGTTGTTGACCAGCACGTCGATCGGCCCCATGTCCTTGACGATCTGCGCGACGCAGGCCTTGCAGGATTCGAAATCACCCACGTCGCAGGCATAGGCCTTGAAACCGTAACCCATGTCGTTCATGGCGCGCAGCCATTCCTGCGCCTTGGTGTTGCTGGGGCTGTATGTCGTCACCACCTTGTCTCCGAGGGCCGCCAGCTTGATGCATATCGCTTCGCCTAGCCCTCCCATTCCACCTGTGACCAATGCCACTCTTTGCATTTTTCGTCTCCTCGTAATTATTAGTGGGGCTTCTCAAGATTCAGCCGCTGCGCGCCCTTTTGTTCGCAGTAGCTCATTTCATGCAGCCTGTTGTTTGACATAGCGCCCCGGCGCCGGCTCGCTGGCTTTGTAAGCCGCGTTGCCGAGCCGGCCGCGTGCCACGCATGGCTTGCCGCCAAATCCGGCCAGCCATTCGGTCCAGCGCGGCCACCAACTGCCCTTGTGCTCGCTCGCCGCTTCCAGCCAGGCTTCGGGACTGGAACCGTCGCCGTCGTTGGTCCAGTAGCTGCGTTTGTTTTTCGCCGCAGGATTGATGACGCCGGCGATGTGGCCGCTGGCGCCCATCGTAAACATGGTTTTGCCGCCGAGCAGGCCGCGCGACTGGTAGGAGGTTTTCCAGGGCACGATGTGGTCCTCGCGCGAGGCATACAGGAAAGCCGGCATATCGACGCGGCCCAGGTCGGCGTGGGTGCCGCACATGGCCAGCTTGCCCGGCACCCGCAGGCTGTTCTCCAGATACAAATGGCGCAAGTACCAGGCGGCAAAAGGCCCCGGCAAGTTGGTGCTGTCGGCGTTCCAGAACAGCAGATCGAAGGCCGACGGTTTGCCGCCCTTCAGGTAATTGCCGACCACGTATTGCCAGATCAGGTCGTTGGCGCGCAGGCTGGAAAACACCGAGGACAACTCGCTGCCTTTGAGCAAGCCGCCCTTGCCTATTGTCTGCTCGCGCTGCACCACCGAATTCTTGTCGATGAAGCAGCCCAGTTCGCCGGGCTCGGAAAAATCCAGCAGCGTCGTCAGCAGGGTCAGCGACGCGGCCGGATCTTCGCCGCGAGCCTTGGCGACCGACAGGGCCGACGCCAGGATGGTGCCGCCGACGCAGAAGCCGAGGGCGTTCACCTGTTTCACCTGGCAGATCTCACTTGCGACTTTGAGCGCGGTCAGTACGCCCGACTCGATGTAATCGTCCCAGGCCAGGTGGCCTTGTTCGGCCCGGGGATTCCGCCAGGACACCATGAATACGGTATTGCCCTGCTCCACCGCATAGCGGACCAGAGAATTCTCGGGTTGCAGATCGAGGATGTAATACTTGTTGATGCACGGCGGCACCATCAGGAAGGGCCGCTCCGAGACCTTCTCGGTCGTCGGCGAATACTGGATGAGTTGCATGCGGCCGACTTCGAAGGCCGTGTCGTCGGTCATCGAGATGCTGCCTTTGCCGATGTCGGCGATCAGGTTCTTGATGCCTGCGGTGATGCTTTCGCCCTGGGTCGCCAGCGCCGTCTTGATGAACTCGGGATTGGTGGCGGCAAAATTCGACGGCGCCAGCGCATCGACATACTGGCGCGTGACGAAGCGCAGCCGGCTCCTGGTGCCCTCATCCGCCGCCGGCAAGGCTTCGACCAGCTTGCCGAGATACTCGGCATTGATCAGATAGGACTGCCGCAGATAATCGTAAACCGGGCTCTCGGCCCATTCAGGCGCGGCGAAGCGGCGGTCGCCAGGCGCCGGCAGTGCCACCGCCGGTGACGGTTGGTCGCGCTTGCGCATCATCTGCGCTTGCCACAGTTGCGCATGGCGGGAGGCGAACTCCTGCTGTAGCCGGATCACCGCTTCCGACTGTTCGGCGTTCGCCGTGTTCGATTTCGTGGTCGTGCCGCCTGGTTGCTGCGCGGCCTGCTGGCTGGACAGCCATTGGGTAAAACCCTGAGCCCAGGTCTGGCTCGCCTGGAGCATGGTTTGCATGGCTAGTGCCGAGGGATCGGGTATTTCGGACATCCGCTACTCCTGTATGACGGTCTGGATTGCAACGTGGGCAACGTGGGATATCCCGACGCCGGATTTTGCATTGCAGCAAATAGGCTGTCAAGGATATGTATATGTACTAGGCCGTCCCTAGCCCGCGAAACGATCGACCAGGTGGTGGGAGAACCAGATCGTTCCAACGCCGGCGCCGATCAGCAACACCTGCTGCAAGGTGGCTTTCAACGCTGTGCGCTTGTGCAGGCCGGGGATCAGGTCGGCCACCGCGACATAGATCATGCTCGCCGCGCCCAAGGCCAGAAACACCGGGACCGCGCTCTGGGCCGAGGACAACGCGTAATAGGAGAGGAGCCCGCCCACCAGCGTGGCCAGACTGGAAATCAGGTTGTAGGCCAGCGCCTTGGCGCGCGAATAGCCCGAATGCAGCAGGATCACGAAGTCGCCGACTTCCTGCGGAATTTCGTGGGCGATAATCGCCAGCGCTGTGATGATACCCAACTCGATGCTTTCCATGAAGGCGGCGGCGATCAGCACGCCATCGACAAAATTGTGGAAAGTATCGCCGATCAGGATCAGCAGGCCGCTGCGCCCGCCATCGAAGGATTCGTGCCCTCCATGCGGTCCGGGAGCCGCATGGACATGCTGCTCGTGTCCTTCGCAGGCCTCGGTATGGCAATGCCGCCACAGCACCAGTTTCTCCAGCACGAAAAAGGCCAGGATGCCGGCGAGTACGATCGCCGAGGTGGAACTGGCGTCGGCGCTGGCGATGACGGCATGCGGCAGCACTTCGAGGAAGGCCGCGCCCAGCAGGGCGCCGATGGCGAAGCTGACCAGTTGCGACACCCAGGCCACGCCCAGCGTCAACGCGAACATTGCCGCCGCCAGCACCGACATGGCGCCGCCGACAATCGACGTGACGATGATCCAGAGAAGAACCGACATGGCGGCGATTATACGGGATGGGTCATTGCCACTTTCAAGCTTCGAGCCAGATGCAGGAAGCCATGCGGCCGGTGACGCCGTCGCGGCGGTACGAATAGAAGCGATCGGCATCGCTGAAAGTGCAATAGTCGCCGCCGGAAATTCGCTGCACGCCGAGCGCGGCGAGTCGCTGGCGTGCCAGCAGGTAAAGATCGCACAGCCATTTGCCCGGCCGATGCGGCACGAAGGCCCGTTGCGCCGCCGCATCCTGTGCGCAGAAGATGGCGCGTACTTCGTCACCGACTTCGTAAGCCCGCGGGCCGATCGCCGGCCCGAGCCAGGCCAACAGAGATGCGGGTGGCATGGCCATGGCGGCCACGCTCGCCTCGATCACACCGGCCGACAGCCCGCGCCAGCCGGCATGCACGGCACCCACCACCGACGCATCCTCGGCGCACAACAGCAGTGGCAGGCAATCGGCGGTCAGCACGGCGCACACCAGGCCCGGCTTGCGGGCGATGCAGGCATCGGCCTTTTCTCCCTCCCGCCAATTTTCCGCAGTGACAACTCGTGTGCCATGCACCTGTTCCAGCCACAGCGGATCGGCCGGCAGCGGCCGGATGCCTGATCGCAGGCGTTGACGGTTGCGGACTACGATCATGGGATCGTCGCCGACGTGCGTGGCGAGATTCAAGCTGGCATAGGGCGCCGAGCTGTAGCCACCGCTGCGCGTCGTAACCAGGGCATGGACCGCTGCCGGAACATTCCAATCGGGTATCAGGCAACGATCGTTCATGCCTCTTCGCGCAACGACACCAGCAGGGAAGCGAAATCCTCCGGCAGCGGCGCTTCCCAGGCCACTTCGAGACCGGTGTGCGGATGCAGCAAGGCCAGTCGCCAGGCATGCAAAGCCTGACGCCGGAAAAATCTCAGCGGCGACGGATCGTTCGATGCGCCGCGCTTGCCATAGACCGGGTCGCCGACCAGCGGATGTTTGATCGCCGCCATATGCACGCGGATCTGGTGGGTGCGCCCGGTTTCCAGGCGGCATTCGAGCAGCGACGCATGGGCAAAACGTTCGCGCACCGCACAGTGCGTGCGCGCCTCCTTGCCGTGTCCGCGCCCCTCCGAGGCGACCACCGCCATCTTGACGCGTTGCGTCGGATGGCGGCCGATCGGCGCGTCGACCGTCCCGTCCCTTTCGACCGCGCCATGCACCAGCGCCAGGTAATGACGCCGCACCGTTCGGGCCTGTAGCTGGCGCACCAGATCGGTCTGCGCTTCGAGCGTCTTGGCCACCACCAGCAGGCCGCTGGTTTCCTTGTCCAGCCTATGCACGATACCGGCGCGGGGAATCGCCGCCAGCCGCGGCGCGTGGTGCAGCAGGGCATTCAACAGCGTACCCCGCCAATTGCCGCTGCCGGGATGAACCACCAATCCGGCCGGCTTGTCGATCACCAGGATGTCGTCGTCTTCATGGACGATGTCCAGCGCGATATCCTCGGCCGCGTCCGGCTCGGCGCGCGGATCGGCCGCCACCGCCACGCATACCTCTTCCCCGCCCCAGATCTTGATCTTGGCGTCGGCGCCGGGCATCCCCTCGACCAGGATGCGCCCTTCACGCAACCAGCCCTGCAAGCGGCTGCGGGAGTGCTGAGGCAGCATGCGCGCCAGCGCCTGATCCAGGCGCAGGCCGGCGCACTCCGCAGGCACCACGAAGCGCTCTGGCGCGGCACTGCACTCGGGAACGCTTGCGCTATAATCAGCCGGATTCGATAGCGGGACTTTCATCATGCGTAGTGTAGCGGCTGTGGCGGTTTTTTTCGCGCTTCTTCTTTCCTTCCTGCTGGGCGGCTGCGGGCTGCTGCCCGATCAGTCCGACGAGACCGCCAATTGGACGGCGCAAAAACTCTACACCGAAGCCAGGGACGCGATGAACGACGGCGCTTATGACAAAGCCATCAAGTATTTCGAGAAGCTGGAAGCCAAGTATCCCTACGGACGCTATGCCCAGCAGGCCCAGCTCGAAGTCGCCTATGCCTACTTCAAGCAGCAGGAGACCGCTTCCACGGTGTCCGCCTGCGACCGGTTCATCCGTCTGCACCCCAACCATCCGAATGTCGATTACGCCTACTACCTGAAAGGCCTCGCCAATTTCGGCGAAGACCTGGGCTTGCTGGGCGAGCTAAGCATGCAGGACTTGAGCGAGCGCGACCCCAAGGCATCCAGGGAATCTTTCGAAGCCTTCAAGGAACTGGCGACCAAGTTTCCCGCCAGCAAATACACCCCCGACGCCACGGCACGCATGAATTACCTGGTGAATAACCTCGCTGCCCACCAGGTGCATGTGGCGGGCTATTATTTCAGGCGCGGCGCCTATATTGCGGCGCTCAACCGCGCCCAGTCGTCCCTGAAAAGCTATCCCGGCGCGCCCGCGAACGAAGAGGCCTTGTTCTTGATCATCCGGGCTTATGATGCCTTGGGCATAAAGGATCTGCGCGACGATACCGAACGCGTCATGCGCAAGAACTTCCCCAACA
This sequence comes from Pseudomonadota bacterium, assembly GCA_026399515.1. Lineage (GTDB taxonomy): Bacteria > Pseudomonadota > Gammaproteobacteria > Burkholderiales > Rhodocyclaceae > JACRAR01. The sequence continues at coordinate 28,850 of JAPLQT010000091.1, forward strand.
GCGAGTTCTTTGCGCGCGGCCTGTACCCGCCCGAGCCGTGGTGGAAACTCTGGTGATCTGAAGGATTGTATATGCTTCCCGATATTCAAGGTCCGATGCTGAACATTGCAATTGTCGGTACCGGAGCGATGGGCCGCGGCATCGCCCAGATCGCCGCCCAGGCCGGCATCCACGTCAGGCTTTATGACGCCATGCCGGGTGCCGCCAACAGCGCCCGCGAGGCGGTGATCGCCACTCTCGGAAAGCTCGCCGAGAAAGGCAAGATCACCGGCGACGCTTTGGCAGAAGCCAGTGCCCGGATCGAGGTCGTCACCCATCTGGAGCAGCTTGCACCGGCTCATGTAATCATCGAAGCCATCGTCGAAAATCTCGACACCAAGCGCCAGCTCTTCAAGCAATTGGAAGAAATCGTCCCGGCCGACGCGATACTCGCCACCAACACCTCGTCGCTGTCGGTCACCGCCATCGCGGCGGTGTGCAAGCACCCGGAGCGCGTCGGCGGTTTCCACTTCTTCAATCCGGTGCCCTTGATGAAAATTGTCGAGGTCATCGACGGCCTGCTGACCGCGCCCTGGGTGTCCGACGCCCTGCTGGCCTTGGGGCGGCGCGTCGGCCACACCGCGGTGCGCGCCCAGGATACGCCGGGCTTCATCGTCAATCACGCCGGCCGCGGCTTCGTCACGGAGGCGCTGCGCTGCCTCAGCGAAGGCGTGGCCGAATTCCATGAAATCGACAGCATCATGCGCGATGCCGCGGGTTTCCGCATGGGTCCGTTCGAGTTGATGGACCTCACCGGGATCGACGTTTCGCAGCCGGTGATGGAGTCGATCTACCATCAGTACTACGAGGAACCGCGCTATCGGCCCTCCCCCCTGGCGGCCCAACGACTGGTCGCCGGCATACTCGGTCGCAAGACCGGACGCGGCTTCTACACCTATGTCGACAACCGTGCGCAGCCGATCGCCGTAGCGACGATTCCAAAGGAACGCCCGGCCCAGGTATGGATCAGCCAGGCACTGCCGGAATGGGCTCAAGCCGTGCGCGAAGTGGCGCAAAAAGCCGGTGTGACCATCGATAGCGGCCAACGCCCGTCCGCGGAGGCGCTTTGCATCGTCACGCCTCTCGGATCGGACGCCACGTCGCTGTGCCTGTCCCAGGGATTGGATGCCAGCCGCACGGTCGCCATCGATTGCCTGTTCGGACTCGGACAGCGCCGTACCGTGATGAGCACGCCCCTGACCACCCCGGAAATGCGCGCCGCCGCCCACGGACTGTTCGCCGACGACGGCGTGCCGGTCTCGCTGATACGAGACAGCGCCGGGCTGATCTCCCAGCGCATCGTCGCCGGCATCGTCAACATCGGCTGCGACATCGCCCAGCAACGCATCGCCGCGCCGGCCGACATCGACCGCGCGGTATCGCTCGGCCTCGGCTACCCCAAGGGTCCGCTGTCGCTGGGCGACGCCCTGGGTGCGCACAACATCCTGGCCATCCTGGAAGCGATGCAGGACTTCTACGGCGACCCGCGCTATCGTCCCAGCCCCTGGCTGAAACGCCGGGCACAACTGGGCGTTTCGCTGTTCACCGAGGAATGATAAGCCGGTCCGCGGCGTAAGCCCGATCCTGCGAAGCCGGGTGACCGTTGCACCGCCGCCGCGATGAGCGCGTTCACAAAGCGTCGTAAGGGCGCCGCATCCGAATAAAGGCGATTCCCGCCGCAAGGATCGCGAACGAGCATCCGAGGAGCGTGCCGCGTGCGCCGAACTGATGCGATATCCAGCCTGCCGAGAGGCTGCCCAAGGGTGCGATGCCGAGGAAGGAAACCGTAAACAGCGCCATGACCCGGCCGCGCATGTCGTCCTTGACGATAGACTGGATCAGCGTGTTGCTCGAAGCAATGATGCAAATGATGCTGAATCCGAGTATCGCCAGCGCCGGCATGGCCAGGACCAGAAGATCGCTCATGGCAAATACCGCCAGCGCGCATCCGGCCGACAACACCGCATTTCCGATCACCCGGTCGAGACCGACGACTGTTTTTCTGGAAGCCAGGTAGATGGTCCCCAGCAACGCCCCGGCGCCCGCGGATGCCGACATGAAGCCGAAGGTCTGCGCGCCACCGGCATAGACTTCCCGTGCAAAATATGGCAACAGCACGACGTAGGGCGTGGCGAAGAAACTGGTGGCGGCGACGACATACAACAGTTGCCGGATTTGCGGAATGCCGAACGCATACCGATAGCCTTCGCGCATGGCTTCGCCGGCGGGCAGATGCACCCGGGTTTGATGCCGGGTGCGCATCGCCCACAACGCCAGGATGACCGCCAGGTAGGACAGCGCGTTGAAGAGGAAGCACACGCCCTCCCCGGCCAGGCCCACGACGATCCCGCCGATCGAGGGCCCGAGAAAGCGCGCTGAGTTCATGGTGAAGGAATTCAGCGCGATCGCATTGGGCAGGTCGTCGCGATTGTCGACCAGGTCGGCGACGAAGGATTGCCGCGTCGGCGTATCGATGGCATTGATCAGCCCCAGGAACAGGGACATCAGGATCAACTGCCAGGGGTGGATGGCATCGGTCAACGTCAGGATGGCCAGGAGACAGGCCTGAACCATCGCCAGGGATTGGGTCCACAGCATCATCACACGCTTGTCGAATCGATCCGAGAGGACGCCGCCGAGCGGTGCCACCGCAAGGATCGGAATTTGCCCGGCAAAGCTCACCAGTCCCAGCATCAAGGTGGAATTTGTGAGCCGGTAGGTCAGCCAGCTCATGGCGATCATCTGCATCCAGGTACCGGCCAGCGAAACGAGTTGACCGGAAAAGTACAGGCGATAGTTACGATGGCGCAGCGCGCGAAGAATGTCCGGCATGGCAAGCGAATGTATTTGTATTATTCGCCGATTATGACCCACTCGAACGGATAACGGGCCATCAAGTCATTTTCGCCGCGTCTGCCGCCGGTAGGCGCGGCGCGCGCCTACCCAAGGAGGGACGCCGCTACTTCAAATACTTCTTGTAGAGTTGTTTGGTGGCTGTGGGAAAAAACTTCCCAGCAGTGCCGATGTCGATTTCGGAGACGAATTGCCAGCCAAAGAACACCATTCCGTCGTACTGTTCGGCATAACCGAGTTCTTCCGCAATGAAGCTGTTGAATACAGCCAGATCCCAGGTCGAAAACTTGAAGGCCTGGGCGACGAAAAGCGTCTCTACCTTTGGGTTGGCCTGCTTGGCAAGACCATGGAACGTGCTGGACCACTCGTGCAGGTATCGAATATTTGACGGGTCACCATACCAGTATGGATCAGTGCCAACCCAGTCCACCAGCGCTACCGCTTTGAGAATATAGGTCTTGGTATTTTGCTTGCCTTGTGCCGCGTAGGGCGATGCGGTTATACCGACGGATGCCTGCGGAAGATATTTCCTTACCAGCGCCACACTCGCGTTGATGGCAACCAACTGGCGCTCCAGGGCCACGACGCTGTCGGCTGTGTCGCCTGAATCGGCAAACACTTCGTCGATAATCAGCACGCGGGCACCCGGTGCCAGTAGATCCTTGTTGTCATTGGCATACTGAATCAACTTCTGCTCTGTATCGGGCGCGACGACGCTACGAAGGTTCCCCTGGCTGTCGGCGACCGGGGCCATGAAAAGCAAATCAAGAATGCTGGCCATGCCGGCAGCCTTGATGGCGCGGGATGTCGCCAGATTACCGGTATACCCGGCGTTGACCTTGAGCTCTGAAGTGGCAAGCTCGGCAGGGCTGGAATAGACTTCGCCAACCAGCTTTTCCTTGGTCGGACCTGGCGTGGGCGTCGGTACCCCCGAGGATCCGCCGCCGCCGCACCCGGCAAGACAGAGAATGGACAACAAGACGACGAAACATTTCTTCATGGTTTCCATTAGATCCGATGATTTGAGCAAGTGCGCCATAATCGGCGAATAATACCAACTATCTTCAGCACAAGAACAGGATGACGCCATGAAATGGATTACCCGCGAACATCCCAAGATAGACCGCATCGCCTGCCCGTGGCTGGTATTGCGATTCGTGGACCAAACGCCTGAATTCCTCTACGTTCCGGCTGACGCCGTAATGCGCGTCGCCGCCGAGAGTGGCGCGATTCCCTATGATGTTCCCGGGGTGGAACTCGGTCATCATGGCGACCATTGCAGTTTTGATGCGTTCATCGCGAAATACAAGATCCGCGACCCGGCGCTCGACAAACTCGCCGTGATTGTCCGAGGCGCCGATTGCGGACGACCTGAATTGGCGAATGAAGCTGCCGGGCTGTTGGCGATATCAAAAGGCCTATCGCTAAACTTTGCCGACGACCACGAGATGTTAAGACAGGGCATGATCATTTACGACGCCCTCTACGCCTGGTGTATGGACAAGCCGCTGAAAGAATCGACCCAGCTCGCCGGCCTCAAGTGATTCGCCGTCTGCTGCTGCCCGACGGCGCGGACGACAGTGCCATGCCCTTGTTGCTGGGGCGCGCCTTGCGAGCCTTCGCCGACGGCTATGTGGCGATACTCCTGCCGGCCTACCTGTTGGCGCTGGGCTTCGGCACCTGGGAGGTGGGCTTCCTGGCCAGCGCGACGCTGCTGGGGTCGGCGTTGGCGACCTTGGGAGTGGGAGCCTGGGCGCATCGCTTTCATTACCGAAGGCTGTTGCTTGGAGCATCCTTACTGATGGCTGCTACAGGATTTGCTTTCGCCGTCAATTCGGCATTCTGGCCATTGCTCCTGATTGCCTTCGTCGGCACGCTGAATCCCAGTTCCGGCGACGTCAGCCTGTTTCTTCCGCTGGAACACGCCCGCCTGGCGGAAACTTCTCAAGGCGAGGCGCGTACCGCCTTGTTCGCCAGATACAGTCTGCTCGGCGCGTTGTTTGCAGCCTTGGGTGCCCTGGCGGCGGTTCTTCCCGACAGTCTTGTCGTTGTTACCGGCGTAACACGGCTCGACTCGCTGCGGGTGATGTTCGCGCTCTATGGACTGATCGGCTGTGCCGTGGGACTGCTTTATCGGCGTTTGCCGGAGCCACACGCCGAAGAACTACGCCTGCCGTCGACGCCGCTCGGTCCATCGCGTCGAATGGTGCTGCGCCTCGCCGCCCTATTCTCGGTGGATTCCTTCGCCGGGGGGCTGGTGGTCAACTCGCTATTGGCCCTCTGGCTGTTCGAACGCTTCGATCTGTCCCTCTCGGCCGCAGGAGCATTCTTCTTCTGGGCTGGGCTCCTCACCGCAATTTCTCAACTCGCGGCGCCGCATCTGGCAAAACGCATCGGGCTGCTCAACACCATGGTCTTCACCCATATTCCGGCCAGCCTGTGCTTGATCGCGGCGGCGTTCGCAACCAGTCTTGAAGTCGTCCTGGGCCTGCTGTTAACGCGCTCCCTGCTTTCGCAGATGGATGTTCCGGCGCGGGCCGCCTTCGTCATGGCCGTGGTCACGCCCGGGGAAAGATCCGCTGCGGCAAGTTTCACGAGCGTGCCCCGCAGTCTTGCGGCGGCGGTCAGTCCGACGCTCGGCGGAGCCTTATTCGCCGCCGGTTGGCTGGCTGCACCACTGGTGGCGTGCGGGGTTCTGAAGATCGCCTATGACTTGACGCTCTGGCGAGTGTTCCGGAAGCTGTGAGGGTGATTGCGATCACAAGCCCATGCACTCCTCTTGGACTAGTATGAATATACGCGTCCACTCGGGAGTCGTCATGGAATCGAATATCAAAAGCCTAAGCCACCTGCTCAGGCTTGCGTTGGTCGGCTCAAGCTGTGTCGGCGTCGCGATCATGGCAAGCCTATCGGGGTGCGGTGGGGGCAGTTCCACGGCTATCGAATCGACACTCCCGCCCTCGGCCCTGCGCGCAACCACCGAGGCTGGGTTGACAGCGTATTTCCGGGAAGCCCTCGGGCCGGCCAGCAAGAGTTATCTGGGTACCGTCTGGGCGACCGATGTCACTGTTGCCATCGCATCCGTTGCTCCCGCCGCCGCCGCGTCCACGCCGATATTTTCCGGCACGACCTTACAGGAGACCGGCGTGGATGAAGCCGACCTGATCAAGAGCGACGGCACGCAGGTATTCAGCCTGGATCAAGCCAGCGCCAATGACTCCACGCGTAATCTGCTGCGCCGTCTGCGGCTCAATGCAGCTGCGGCGGATGCAGCCCTCACCGCCGTGGGCAGCCTGAAAATACCCTTCTCCGGCGACATCCGAGGGACCGGTCTGTACCTCGACAGCGAGCGCCGGCAACTCGCCGCCGTCGGTGAGGGCAACACCGGTCTGGGCATATACAGCATCTGGTTCTCCCCTCAGTCGTGGGGACAAGGCGTGACCGAAGTGGCGCTGATCGATTCCGCCGACAGCGAACAGATGCTGACTCGCCGCACCTTGCGGATGGACGCACGGCTGATAGGCTCGCGTCGGCTCGGATCGACGCTCTACCTGGTGCTGCGCAGCTATCCGCAAGTGCCCGGTCTCGACCCTTCTTGGCCCACAACCTCGGCCAACAACGCAGTCGTCAACGCGCTACAGGCGTCACAGTTGCTACCTACGCTGTCGATTGATGGCGGCGCAAAACAACCCTTGGTGGATGCCTCCTCGTGCTTCACCCAGGAAAATAATTCCGTCAAGAGCGCCGACGTCGTCACCGTGGTCGGCATCGACTTGGCCTCCGCCACGCACCGGCACGCGGCAATCTGTTTCACCGGCGGCACCGAGGCCTTCTACATGTCTGAGCAAAGTCTTTACCTGGCGACGACGCGTAGCAGCTACACCTACAGCGGCGCCTTCCCCGTCTACTCGGCGCAGACCAATACCGACATCCATAAGTTCGCCCTCAACGGCCTCGACATCGCCTATCGCGGCTCCGGCAGCGTGACCGGCCACCTGGGCTTCGACCAGAACCGCAAATCCTTCCGCATGGGTGAGTACAACGGGCTGCTGCGCGTGGTTACGCAAACCCAGACTAGCTGGGGAGGCTGGTTCGTCACCGTAGCAAGTACGTCGACCACGACAACGACCCCTGCGGCGACCACGCCCATCGACAGCCCGGGCCGCCTGACCATCCTCCAGGAGAGCGCCGGCGCGCTGGCTGTCGTCGGCGAGTTGCCCAACGCCGCTCGTCCACAACCGCTCGGCAAGCCGGGCGAGCAGCTCTATGCCTCGCGTTTCCTGGGTGCGCGCGGCTATCTGGTCACTTACCGGCTGACCGATCCGCTATATGTGCTCGACCTCTCCAACCCGGCCGATCCCAAGGTAGCCGGCGAATTGCAAGTGGATGGCTATTCCGACTACCTGTTCCCGCTTAGCGAAACCCTCTTGTTGGGTGTCGGCAAGGATGCGCAATCCGACGGCACGGCGGGCGATGGCCGCTTCGCCTGGTATCAGGGAGTGAAAATTTCCCTGATCGATGTGAGCGACCCGGCTCACCCGCGCGAGGCCGCGCGCAGCATCATCGGCCGGCGCGGCACGGATGCGACCGTACTGCACGACCACCATGGCATCGCGCTACAGACCGTCGGCGACACGGTGCGCGTGAGCCTGCCGGTCAGCCTGCACAACAGCCCGCCGCCGCCTTCACTATTCATCCCCATCCCTGCCGGGGCGCTCAATGCCTATTTTGGCTATACCCGAACCGAACTACAGCGGTTCGAAGTTAGCTTGGGCAACGTAAGTTTGGCCCAGCGTCCGGCGCTGGTTTCCAGCCTGCCGAATGAGCGTTACATCGGCAACGACCGTTCGCTATTGTGGAATAATCAGGTGCACTACTATCAGGACGGCAACTGGATCTCCGCCGCATGGTGACGCAGCACAAGGGAGAATACCGATGATCACCCTCAACCAATTCCCGCCGGCTTTCAACTTGCCCAACGCCAGCCCTTTCTGCATGAAGCTGGAACTGTATCTGCGCATGGCCGGCCTGCCCTATAGCAACCGCTACACCCTGGATCTGCATCGGGCGCCGAAAGGGAAATTCCCCTGGATCGCCGATGAAGAAACGATAGTGGCCGACTCCGGACTCATCATCGATTATCTTAAAGGCAAGTATGGCGATCCGCTCGACGGCACGCTGAATCCGCTGCAACGCGCTCAAGCGCTGGTGATTACCCGCCTGTTCGAGGATCATTTGTATTGGGCTTTGCTCCATGACCGCTGGATGGCGGCGCCAGGCTGGGAAAAGACTCGTCCGGCATTCTTCGGAAGCCTGCCGTGGCCGCTGCGGATCATCGTGCCGCTGATAGCGCGGCGCGGCGTTCGTGCCGAATTGCAGGGTCACGGCATGGGTCGTCACACACCGGAACAGATACACGCGCTGGGCGTGGCGGATATCGATGCGTTGGCAACGCTGCTCGGAAACCAGACCTACTTTCTCGGCGAACATCCGACATCGACGGATGCGGTCGCCGCCGCCTTCCTCGCCAACATTCTCATGGTACCTTTTGAAACGCCGATCAAGTCCGCGACCGCGGCTCATTCCAACTTGAGCGCCTACTGCCAACGAATGGCGCAGCAATACTTTCCGGCGGGCTAATGCCCGCTGCGGATCAAGGATTCCAGGTTTCAAACCAGGATACACGGCCGCCGATACATCCCTCTCCCATATAGTTTGGGACGGCAAGTTGACAGCCGCACCCATCCCTGTATCCTGCAACCCCCTTTTCAGCATCCCTCGCCATGTGGTTCCGCAACCTTCGCATCTACCGTCTCCCGCATCATTCCGGGCTCGATGCCAAAAGCCTCGACGCAAAGCTAGCCCGGCGCCCCCTGAACCGCTGCGGCAGTTTCGACATGCTCAGCCGCGGCTGGGTCTATCCTCGCCAGGAAGGACAGTTCGTCCATGCGGTGAACGGACATTGGCTGCTGGCGTTGGGTGTAGAGCAGAAGCTGCTGCCGGCCACGGTGATCCGCCAGGTGACCCAGGAAAGGGCGGCGACGATTGAAACCGAGCAGGAGCGCAAGCTCGGTCGCAAGGAACTGCGCGAGCTGCGGGATCGGGTGACCGAGGAGTTGATGCCGCGCGCTTTCACGCGCCGTCGCACCACCTGGGGATGGATAGACCCGGCGCATGGCTGGCTGGTCGTCGACGCGGGTTCCGATGCCCGCGCCGACGAATTCATGGAGGTGCTGCTGGCCACGCTCGATGACCTGCATCCGCGCGCCTTGCAGTCCCGGATCGCCCCGTCCTCGGCGATGACCGATTGGCTCGTCTCCGGCGAGGCTCCGGCTGGATTTACGCTCGACAGCGACCTGGAGCTACGCTCGGCGACAAACACGCAGGCGATGATCCGCTATGTTCGCCACGACCTGGAAGGCAAGGAAATCCGCGAGCATATCGCCTCCGGAAAGATCGCCACCCAGCTTGGGATGACGTGGAACGACCGGATATCATTCATCCTGACGGACAAGCTGACGGCAAGGCGCGTGTCCTTCCTCGACATCCTTCACGACGAAGCGGAAAAATCCGCGGAGACAGCCGACGAGCAGTTCGATGTCGATTTCGTGCTGATGTCCGGCGAGTTGGCCAAGCTACTGCCCGACTTGTTAACCGCCCTCGGCGGAGAGTTGAAGAACGAGTAGACGACGTCCGCCTATTCGAGTATCGCTGCCTAAATAATGTGCAATGGACCGTCGGGCTACTGGCTCTATTGCAAACACGTGACTACCCACAGCCTTATCCACAAATTTTGTGGATAAGCTGGCTCGCATCGTCGCCAAGCCCACCCCTGTGCCATGAAATCGTTCAAAGCAATAAACGCCCGCCCCTCCCGTCCGCTACGCGGCCCACGGCTGGCTTTGCACAGCCAGCCGGCTGCGGCGGCGCGGCGCATGCGCCACGAATTCCCGCCTCGCCCCCTCGCGGGGAGGCGACTGACTTGCTCGCTACGCTCGTCGGGTTACTCGGCGCTCAATTTCGCTATTTCACGTTAACATCAGGCAAACGGAACGGCATCATAGGAACCGGCCAGGGGCGCAAGCCCATGCTGTCGTCGGGCATTTCCACAAGCGATATCGCCATGTCCGCCGGCCGCTTCGGGCGCAAAAGCACGGCAGGGGCTGGGGCGCCGGGCATAGATGGAACAGCTCACGCTCTTTCCGACTTGTCCCACCAGCGCAACGCATCGCTGCGGTTTCGTGTCGGTACCGCACATGCAGCAAAATTCGCTATTGAGCTTGAGAGTCAACTCGGCGGGAACTCCGGCGTCCAGCATCTGGTCGGTCTCGTCCAAGGAAAAAACCACGCGGTAGGTCGCGCAACAGGCGCCGCAACAGGTACAGCTTGACGTCATGATCGCTGATCCGGCCTATGCATTCCGTTGGCGAATGTAGGAAATATTGGAGAGAATCATTGTGGCTGTCAATCTGTATCAAGCGAGAATATTCTTGCTGCACCGCGATTTCAAGAATGAGTGCGCCATGATATTTATCAACTTATCCTCCACTATGGCAAGGATGTCATAATCTTCGACGCGAAGCTTCCGATTCTGGCCGTATACGTTCCCTTGACCGAGAGACAACTATGAATGCAGACTCTGTAGGCTCCAACCTGTTGGAACAAGTCCAGATGCCCGCCGAGTTCAGGGACTGCTTTGCACGCCAGCGCGCCGCCTACCTGGCCCACCCTGCGCCGAGTTACAGCGAGCGTCTGGCCGACCTGAAAACGTTGTCGCGCTTGCTCAAGGAAAACCGCGATGCGTTGGTACAAGCCATCAATCTCGATTATGGCAATCGCTCCGAATTCGAAACCTTGTTCGGCGAATTCTTCGTGGTGCTGGAGACCATCAACGACGCGGCCAAGCACCTCAAGAAATGGATGAAACCGCAAACACGCCAGATCGACTTCATGCTCTATCCCGGTGCGCGCAACCGGGTGATACCACAGCCCTTGGGCGTCGTCGGCGTCATCGTGCCGTGGAATTTTCCGCTCAACCTGAGCTTCGCACCGCTGGCGGCGATTTTTGCGGCCGGCAATCGGGCCATGGTCAAGATGTCGGAAAACTCCCGTCACCTGGCCGAACTGCTCGCACAACTCAGCCCGAAGTATTTTTCCGAGGACAAGCTCAAGTTCTTCGAGGACGGCGGTGGCCGCGGCCCGGCCTTCTCTTCGCTGCCCTTCGACCACCTGCTGTTCACCGGCTCCGGCACTACCGGCCCGGCGGTGATGGCCAGCGCCGCGCGCAACCTGACCCCAGTGACCCTGGAACTGGGCGGCAAGGCCCCCGCCATCGTCGGTCCCGATTATTCTGTCAAGACTGCTGCCGAACGCATCATGTGGGTGAAGATGTTCAATGCCGGACAGATTTGCACCAATATCGACTACGTGTTCCTGCCGCAGGGTACAGAGGATGAATTCGCCGGGCACTGCAAACGTCTCTTGGCCGAGCGCTACCCCGACATCAACAGCCCCGACTACACCGCCATCATCGACGCCCGGTCTTACAGCCGGCTTGAAGCAGCGCTTGAGGATGCGCGGGTCAAGGGTGCCACGCTGATCAATCTCGCCGACGGGCAACGGCCCAATGTCGAATCGCGAAAATTTCCTCCTCACCTGGTGCTGAACCCGACCGAAGACATGCAGTTGATGCAGCGCGAAATCTTCGGCCCGATCCTGCCGATCCGCACTTACCGCGACAAGCAGGAGGTCGTCGACTATATCAACGGCCACGACCGTCCGCTGGCGCTCTACCCCTTCAGCCACGACCGCGGCCTACAGGATTTTTATATCGCCAACGTGATGTCGGGCGGCGTTTCGGTGAATGAGGCCCTGCTGCATGTCGCGCAACACGATCTGCCCTTCGGCGGCGTCGGGGCCAGCGGGATGGGACACTACCATTCGCGGGAAGGCTTCAACACCTTCTCAAAGCTGCGGCCGATTTTCCACCAGGGTCCGTTCTCGGCAATCCAGATGTTGTTCCAGCCGCCTTACGCCGGCCGCGCGATGAAAATTCTGAATCTGCTGATCAAGTTCAAGGGTTGAGACGTCAGACACAATATTGCAGCAACCAAGTTTCCGGGACAGCCATGAAAATCGTAATCGTCGATGACAATCTTTCGATGCGCAAGGTCTTGTCGGCTTTGTTCGAAAGCCACGGGCATCAGGTTGTCGCGGCCCTTGAAGACGGTTCCAAACTCTCCGAGTGCGTCAAACAGCATCAACCCGATCTCGTTTGCCTTGATTACAACCTGCCCGGTCGGAATGGCCTGGAGCTGCTTGCCGAGTTGCATTCGTCTTCACCCGATATCGACGTGATCATGTTGACCGGTTCGAATGATCCGGACCTGGTCGGCCGGGCCGCGAACGCCGGAGCGTCCGGGTTTCTGCACAAGCCGTTCTCACAGCCGCAGATTCTGGAAGAACTCAAGCATGTCGGGGAAAATCGCCGGATGATCGCCAGGACTGCCGGCGGGGAATCCGCTCCGCAGGTACCGGGGCACTCGAAACGCACCGCCGTGATCGTTGACGACAGCGGCTCGATACGTTTGCTGCTCAAGGGCATCTTGCAGGAAATCGGCCTGAATGTTCTGCAAACGGTAGGTGACGGCCTGGAAGGCGTCGAGGCCGTGAAAAAACATCTCCCGGATATCGTGACCCTCGACGTGGATATGCCCCGGATGTCGGGATTGGACGCACTCCCCTTGATTATGCAGGCCAGTCCATTGAGCAAAGTCGTGATGGTGACCGGAAACCCGAACAAGGCTTTCGCCGAGACAGCCCTCGCGGGAGGCGCCAAGGGCTATATTCTGAAGCCTCTGCGCCCAGCCTATGTTGAAGCGTTTATGAAGAAGTTGCTGGGGTAGGCACGCGCTGCGCCCTGAAGCGGTGGCGTTGAGCCTGGCCAGCCGGCATGGTTGAACGTTTCCGATTCGCCTATCGTGCGGATCAACCGGTCGCTCCGTTTTTCCGGCGGTTCATCGCATGCTCATCGAAACCCCATGATCATTTCTTTAACATTATTTACCAGAACTTCAACCGCAGGACGGCCGGCGAATTGCGATGGCTGAATCATGGACAGGACGGCGATGAAATTCGGCCAATTTTTTGAATCCCTAAGCGGCTTGCTTTCCCTCGTGCGTTGGCATCAGGCCATCCGCATCGGCGTCCAGACTTTCCTGTTCAACAGCGCGGTGGCTTTGATTTTATAGCCGCTGCTCGACAATACCTACCCGGATCTTTGGATAAGTGCACAAGTCGTCGGCTTTTCCGTTCTTGGTTTCCTGCTTCCCGTGTTGGGATGGTCGCCGCCGGGGCGACCGCGTATTCCTCAACTGGCCGGTGCCCTAATTGCCGGCTCTCTGCTTGGCACCGTACTGGTCGTCCTGATCAAGGGGCGCGAGCTTTCACGTTTCCTGGAAGATTCCCATTATCTTGCTTCCTTCGCGCTCACCGCGGGCGTGGGTGTGATCGTCGGCGCCATCGCCAGCTTGGCGATGGCCGGGCGGGCAAGAATCGCCGTCGCCGAAAGGGAACTGATGCGGACTGAGGCGGAACGGCAAAAGCTGGCCCGCCAAACCGCCGAGGCTCAATTGCAGGTATTGAAGGCGCAGATCGAGCCCCACTTTCTTTTCAATACTCTCGCCAACCTGCGCTACCTGGTCGGCAAGGAGCCAGGCGCGGCGACCCGCATGCTGGACGATTTGATCGAGTATCTCCAGGCGGCGATGCCGCGCATGCGTGGCGAGACCAGCACCCTCGGCCAAGAGATCGCCATGTGCAATGCTTATCTCAATATACACAAGGTCCGTATGGCCGAGCGCTTGGCGTTTTCGATCGACGTCCCGAAACCGTTGCTGGATGTATCATTTCCCCCCATGATGCTCATCACATTGATTGAGAACGCCCTCAAGCATGGACTCGGACCGCTACCGGGGGGAGGAAGAATCGATCTGGTCGCACTGGCGACCGACGGAAATATTGCCGTAAGTGTCGCCGATACGGGAAAAGGTCTGGCCGCGGACGCCGGCTCAGGCAAGAACCGGGGTGTCGGTCTGACCAACATCAGCGATCGCCTGGCGGCGATTTATGCCGGCAAAGGCAGACTCACGTTGTCGCCTAATTCTCCCAGCGGCACCATTGCCAGGATCGAGGTGCCGCTTGACTACTAGCCCGCGCATCCTGATCGTCGAAGACGAACCGTTATTGCGACATCAACTACGCGATACCCTGACGGAACTTTGGCCCGAATTGTCGGTGATCGATGAGGCGGATTGCGGGATCGCCGCGATTAGCCGCATCAATGAAGCACTGCCGGACATCGCATTTCTTGACATTCATTTACCCGACATGAGCGGCATCGAGATTGCCCGCCTGCTGCGCGGACGCTGCCAGGTGGTCTTCGTCACCGCTTATGACGACTACGCGGTGAAAGCCTTCGAGCAGGAGGCGCTCGATTATGTCCTGAAGCCCGCTACGGTCGCGCGTTTGTCGGATACCGTCGCACGCCTCAAGAGCCGCCAAACGCAAGCCGTCCGGCCCAACATGGACCAACTGCTGGCCCAACTCGCCCAGCGGATGTCACCGAAAAGCGACGGCTACTTGCGCTGATTGAATGTCTCGACTGACAACACGATGCAAGTCATCCCGGTCGATGACGTGGTCTATTTCCACGCGGACGACAAGTACACCCAGGTCGTGACATCCGCCGGCGAAGCGTTGATGCGCAAGCCGATTCGCCAACTGACAGCCGAACTTGATCCCGACAAGTTCTGGCAGATCCACCGTTCGACCTTGGTGAGCGTGGCGGCCATCGCGCGTGTCGTGAGGGCAGCGACGGGGCAACTCACGATCCACTTGCGCAACAGCGAACGCTCCTTGCAGGTAAGTCGGGCATACGCCCACCGCTTCCGGCAAATGTAGAAAGCGGGAAACATTCGGCGCGATGAAGGAAGCCGGCGCTTTCGGCAATCCTCCTGCGGGGTTTCGTCGAACCAAGATTCAATCGAATGATGATCATGGTATCGAAGGAATCAGCACATACCGAAACCGGAGTACACGATCGCCTTGCGCAATCCCGGATCAAGATACTGCCCGGCAATCCACAACAGGATCGCGATAATCCCGATCGCCAAAAAAGCGCATTTCGCCTTTCCCGCAATCGAATCAACGAGAGCTTCGGCCGTCGTTTTGTCCATGGCGTTCCCTTGCGTTTCCATTACTCAGGCCGACTGTGGCGCCGGTGCCAGCCTTTCGATCTCCTGGTCGTCGGCGACCGCATTCAAGACCGCGGCGATGATGCTCAGGCCGATCGCAACGATCCAGACGGCATGATAGGAACCGGTGAGTTGATAAGCAAACCCGCCCAGCCAGCCGCCGAAGAAAGAGCCGATCTGGTGTCCCACGAACACCAGTCCGAAGAGCATCGACAGATACTGTACGCCGAATATCTGGGCGACAATGCCGCTGACCAGGGGCACAGTACCGAACCAGATGAGACCGATCGCGACAGCGAAGCAATACACGCTCCACTGCGTCACCGGAACACTTATGAACGCTGCGATGATCAGGGCGCGGGTGACAAAGATGCCGGACAGCAGATACTTCTTCGAATAGCGGCCGCCCAGATATCCGGCAAAGTATGAGCCGGGAATATTGGCAAGTCCGATCAGGGCCAGCGCCATCATTCCCGTATTGGTCGACATGCCCTGGTCCAACAGGTAGGCCGGCAGGTGGGTAGCGACAAACACCACCTGAAAACCGCAGACGAAGAAACCAAGCGTAACCAGCCAGAATCCGCGATGGGTTCGCGCCTCGGCCAGGGCTGCCGACACACTTTGCTGCGCCTGTAACGAAGCCACGGCTGAATTTGTGCTGCCGGACAGGGGCACGGCAAGCGGCAGGATAAGGCAGGCGTTTACCGCGAGGATCAAGAGTGCCCATGACCATCCCACGCCCGATATCAAGGATTGGCCAAAAGGCAGCATGGCGAACATGCCGAACGAGGCCATGGCGCTGAGAATGCCGAGGGCAAGGCTGCGCTTTTCCGCCGGAAATACCTTGCCGACGGCGCCGAAAACGATCGCATAGGTTCCGCTCATTCCCAGCCCGACCAGAACACCCGCCGAAAGCGCCAATTCAAGTCCGGTGGTCGATTGCGACATCAATACCAGACCCAAGGCATAAGAGAGTCCGCCGGCGACCAGAACCCGCCCGGCGCCGAAGCGATCGGCCAGCATCCCCATGACAGGCTGGGCAAACCCCCAGACGAGGTTCTGCAGAGCGATGGCGAACGCGAACGTCGACCTGCTCCACTGCAGATCGAGAGCCATGGGCCGAAGGAAAATACCGAAGCTATGCCGTATTCCGAACGACAGCATCACGATCGCTCCACCGCAGAGCAGTATTATCGTCGGTGTTTTCCACTGGTTTACATGCATGTCTGTATTCCTCAGCTATGCCAACGCTTGCGTCTACTGATGTCCCTGAATATTTCGCCAGTCTCGACGGACATCAGATCGCTTCTACTCAAGCCAATATCCTTCAATTCGGCGTTGCTGAGCTTGCTCAGGATATCCAAGCTTCTGCGCTCAGCGCGCCGTTCCTTCAGCCTGAGGACCAAGCTTTGCAACCACTGTAGTAGCCGTCGACAATTCTCTCTACGTGTGCTGTTGATGAGAACGAGTGTCTTGTCCACAAAATTCACCAACTCCGATCCAAACGAATCCCGATGGACCAAATGTAGCGGCACGCAGATCAGAAATCCATGGTGTTTAGCGACCAATACACCGCGAAAACGGACAAGCTTGCGGGGATAGCCGCGGATGCGCCTCAAAGCCGCGCCTTGCTCTGAAGACCCATTCTCCATTTAGCGACCAGCGCCGCTTTGACATGCCTTCGCGCCCCACGTCGGCAGCTATTCAGTTCTGTCCGTTTTTGCGTCCTCCGTGTCCGAAAGCGGGTTGATTTCTTGCATTGCCACGGATAGGCTATGGCATCCGTATTTGCTGCCGCGCCGTTTTTGGCGGCGGTCATCAGACGGCACTTGAGGAGTCATGCAAATGAACGTGACCGAAGTGTACTTTCTCGTCCTTCCCGGCACCGTGCTGATGGATCTCGCGGGCGTCGGTGAGCCATTTCGATTCGCCAAGCGTTTTGGCGGCGAGTTTCGCTTGCATTTCATCGGGCCGAAATCCTTGCCCAAGACCTTTCTTGGACTGACGCTCCAGGGTGTCGAAGAACTGCCGCAGAGCTTGCCCTCCGGTGCGATAATTTTTGTTCCCTGCGTCGCGCTTACGCCCGACTTTCCAAGACCGGAAATTGGACAAGCGGCGGCATGGCTGGCTGAAGTAGTAAAACCCGACAACCTTCTGTGCACCGTCTGCACAGGAGCCTTCCTGGCCGCCTTGAGTGGATTGCTGGACGGCCGGCAATGCACGACCCACTACATGTACGCCGAGAGGCTCAGCCATGACTACCCGAAGCTGCATGTCGTCGAAAACCGCATCTTCGTCCAGGATGGAAATATCTACTCGAGTGCGGGGGTCACTGCCGGAGTCGACCTTGCCTTGCATCTGATTTCCGAATACGCCAACCCGCTGGTGGCGCGGGAAGTCGCCAAGTTCCTGGTGATTTACATGCGCCGGTCGGGCGCCGATCCACAGCTCTCGCCCTGGCTGGTGCATCGCAATCACATCCATCCGCGCATCCACGAAGTCCAGGATATGATCATTCGCGATCCGTGTGCGGAATGGACGGTTGCCGAACTGGCCGAGCGGATTCATACCAGCCCACGCAACCTGACCCGGCTGTTCAAAGCCCACGCCGGGATACCGCCGCTGACCTACCTCAGAAAGGTTCGCACCGCGGGGGCAAAGGAACTCATGACGAATTCCAATCTGAGCATGGAGCGGGTCGCGGAGATGGCCGGATTTACTTCAACCGAGCAGATGCGCCGCGCCTGGCGAAAATTCGAACAGACGCACCCCGCCGAAAGACGCAGGACGATTCGTGAGGACCAAGGGCGAGCCATGAATGGGAGCAAGAGCAGCTATGCACAAAGTTTCGCATGAAAATGCGGCACCGACCGATCCGGAAAATTACAGCGAAAGCCTGCTCGATTCCGGCTACCGTTGCGCTGAAGCCGTGCTATTGACAGTGGCAAGACAGCACAAGATCGAATCGCCGCTTATCCCGGCTATCGCCACAGGATTCTGTAGTGGCATGTCGCAAACGTCCGGGATGTGCGGCGCCGTATCGGGCGGCATCCTCGGGCTTAATCTCGTCTATGGAAGAAGCCGCGCGGATGAATCGGCCGGGAAGAATTTTGCGGCGGTACAGCGCCTCGTTGCCGAGTTCAAGACGGCCTTCGGTGCAACCGGATGTAGCGAACTGCTGGGCTGTGACCTGGGAACCCCGGAAGGAAAGCAAACTTTCCGCGAAAACAAGCTGCATGTCCAGTGCCGTGAGTACACCCGAGTAGCGACTAGGCTCGCGGTGTCGCTGGGTGATGAAGCCGACGAATAAGACAGTCGCCGTCATCGGTGGCGGCATGGCGGGATTGGCGGCGGCACGCTTGCTTTGTCTTAAGGGAATGACGGTCAAGCTGTATGAAACCAACGCCAAGTTAGGCGGTTGCTGTGCCACTACGCGCGTTGGCGGATATACGTTTAACGACGGTGCGCTGTTTCTGGCGCTACCCGGCATGCTGGATCAGTTGTTCCATAGACTGGAACTTGAGCGCAGCTCGCTCCTGCCGCTACGAAGAGTCTCGGCCCTGCAGAGGACTGCCCTGCCTGACGGCACGGTCGTTACCTTCGGCGAAGAGCCGGACATCTCGGTCGAGGGTAACGGCGGCAAAGCAGCCACGGCCACGGCACGGAAAGAACTGCAAGCTTTCCTGAACACATGGGATCCGCTGCTGCATTTGTTTGCCGACGATATCCTGGTGCATCCGCTTTCGCTGCCGCGATTTATTGCCAAAGGCTGGCGCTACCTTCACCTGTTCCGCGGGACAGCGGGAGCGCATCTGAACAACAGCTTCAGCAATGAGGCAGTACGTGCGGCAATGTCGGGAACGCTGCTTTTCACCGGCATTCCACCCGATAAAGTACCGGCCGCATCGCTGCTGAGCCTGGCGGCCATGTTTCGGCAGGGATACTTCATTCCCGGGGGCGGCATGGGCAGTATTCCGGAAACGCTGGGCCGCGCCTTACGGGAGCAAGGCGGCGAGATCAATCTGAATTCGAAGGTCGATAGAATTCTGGTGAAAAATGGGTACGCCTATGCCATCGACGTGAAGAACCAAGGTGTCGTCGAAGTCGATGCCGTGATCTCGACCACCAGCGGGATGCACACCTGCGGATCGCTATTGTCCGAACGCGATGTTCCGGCGAAAATGGCTCGAAAAGCGCGGCGAGCGATCCTGTCGCACAAAGGCTTCGCTCTTCAACTTGGATTGTCCAATAAGATCGACGCCGGCAGCTATTCCAACAACGTGCTGCCTTTCCTCGCCGATCAGCACCAGCTGTTTTCACCTGATCCGCACGAATTGCGTTGGCCTATCTACATGGTTCCCACGCTTGCCGTGCCTGAGCTTGCTCCGCCCGGGGGAAGCATCGTCGAGGTGTTTCCACCGATCCGCCAGGACTTGGCGGCCGAAGACTGGAGCGAGGAACGCAAGGAGGAGATCGCCGCGCAGGCGATCGAGCGCTTGAAAAGCATTCATGATATCGACATCGCGGTGCGGCGTATTCTGAGTCCAAAGGAATTCCAGAACGATGCGCACCTCTACGCCGGCGCTTTGTATGGACTTTCTCCGCTTGCCAGTCCCGCTGCGTTGTTCAAGTACCGCAGCCCGATTCGCGCTTTGTATCAGGCTGGGCAAACCACATGGCCGGGATTCGGCTTTGCCAGCGCGGGGATGTCCGGCGTCATGGCGGCTGAGGCGTTGATTCGCGATGAGCTACGCTAGTTGTATCGTCCCGCCGTCGAGGCACAAGCCCTAAATCCGCGGGATCGTCTCAATTCGCTGTGTTTGTTGAGGTTCTACGCCTTGAAGTGGCTAATCGAGCCGTGCAAGGCGCTGGCCAGCTGGTTGAGCTGTTCGGAAGTCTTGGCAAGGTCATCCACGGCATGGGTGTTGTCAAGCGCCATCGAGGCGATGGTTCCGGCTTCTTGCGCAATCATATTGACGGCCACACTCTGCTCCTTGAGCGCGCCGGTAATTCTCACCACGGTCTCCAATACCTGCTCCGTGCCTTGCTTGATCTGGGCCATCGACGAGCCCGCGCGCTCGGCCTTGGCGACGCCCTGATTAACCCGTTCGGTGCCCTGTTCCATGCTGGAAACCGCGTTGCTGGCGCTTTTCTGGATGTCCTCGACCATGATCGAAATTTCCTGGGTGGCGGATGCGGTGCTCGCGGCGAGTTTGCGCACCTCGTCCGCCACCACCGCAAAACCGCGCCCCTGTTCGCCCGCGCGGGCCGCCTCGATGGCGGCATTGAGCGCCAGCAGGTTGGTCTGGTCGGCAATATCCTTGATCACCTTGACGATCTCGGAGATTTTTTGCGAACTTTCGCCCAACTCACGGATGATACCGGATGATTGCTTGACCGCCGCGGCGATCTGGTTCATTTCATCGACGGCGTCGGCGACCACCAGGCTGCCCTGATCGGATATGCCGCCGGCCTGTTTGGCGATCGTCTCCGAATCGTCGGCGTTGCCGGCGATCTGGCCGATGTTGGCGGTCATTTCCTCGACGGCCGACGCAACACCGGCTGCGGCATCGTTCTGGCGCTGCGAACCGGAATGCACTGTCCGTGACGCCTCGGCAAGGTGTTGGGTCAGTTCAACGATGCTGTTGGCATTTCGGGTCACTTCGCCGATCATTTCGCGCAACCTGACTTGCATCGAGTGCACGGCAGACAACAGGCTGGAGTCGTCGCCTCCATTGACCTGAATGTCGCGAGACAAGTCGCCTTCCGCGATCTGCCTGACGATTTCCTTGGCGCGCATGGGCTCGACGCCAAGCATATTGAGCAAGCCGGTGGTGATGCGCCAGGCGATGCCGAGCCCCAGGAGGATGGCCAGGAGACCGGCGCCAAGGCTAAGATAGGTCGCCCTTTCGGAAATCACATCGACTTCATGCACTTTCGAAGATGCCGCCGCGATTTCGGTATCGCGCAATTTCGACATCTTCACGGTGATGTCTTCCGCCACTGCGTCAAATCCGGTCTGCGGCTGCTTCATGACCTCGTTGCCGGCGTCCATGCCCTTGGCGATATAGACTTCGGCCATGCGCTTGCCGGTTGCATAATAGGTGTCGAAGGAAGTTTCCAGCAGATCAAGTTCCCTGATTTTTTCCGGCTTCGCCGCGTAATGCCCCTTCAGCCTCTTGAGGCCATTCTTGAACGCCTTAGCAAACTTTTCGGCGTCGTCGAATCCATCCCGGGCGTGAGTCGCCGAGGCATCCGTGAGGAATTGCTGGATTTGCACGACGTCGAAAGCCATCTCGTTGGCCTGGCGCTCATACGGAATAATCTCGTTTTCGATTTCGGCCATGCCCTTCTGGATCTGGTGCAACCCAAAAACACAGATGCCGACGATAATGGAAAACATCGCGATCAGAATGCAGAATCCCAGCATGGTTGTTGCGCGGAAACTCAAGTTCTTCATTGCCGTGCCTCTCTCATGGAGCTTTGAAGCCTAGAAATCGATGCCGACAATTGCCTTCACCACGGTCTTGTCGCCGATATCCGTCCAATTGCGGCCAATCCCCACGTGCAGCCCCCAGCCTTTGCCTTCGTAGTTTCCGACCAGAAAGCTGGTCTGCTCCGATTTGCTCCATGGCTGCAGATCGTTGATCTTCCCCAAGGCCGCGTGATGTTCCAGTCCAACGGACCACTGGGAATCGATCTTTCTCAGAACGCTCCCATTCACGCCCAGATCCGGGGTGTTCGATCGACCCGGGCCGCTCCAGTCGTTGCCGAGCATGACGTTTCCGGTGACCGCCCAGACGGGCGTTTCGACCCCAAGAATCCCACGCAACTCGGTTGACCATTTGCTTTCAGAAACCGTAATCCTGTTCCTGGCAACTTCCAGGTTCACGCCCCAGAATGTCTTGTCGTCTTCACTGCCGCGGGTGCTGATATATTTGATCCGTCCCTTGATGCCGTTGCCGAACCAATTCGCATCGGCATCCCGCGTCGTCGGAACATAAATGCCCCAATCCATGTTGTCCGTCAGATGCCAGGAAAACTCGGGCGTCAGATTCAATGCGTGATGTGTCGGTATCTGCCCCGCCCATAGCGCCACGCGTTCACCCTTGGTTGCATAGTTGAGGTGAATTTCGACGCCGGATTCGCCAGCCGCTCTCAGGTCGCCGTTGTAGACCTGGATCTCATCGGCGGCGAACGCACCCGGCGATGTCGCTCCCGCGAGCAACGCGAGAACCAGGGCAGGCAGTGAACAATACCGCCGGGTCAGGAAATATATATTTATCATGGAAACATGGGCCAGTCAGTCCGTTGATCGGTGGGGACGGATTGTACATGTTTCACTATAGCCAGTAGGGCTTAAGAGTGCCGCACATTTTTTGCGCTTCGAACCGCGATCGGGCGATGCTATGACTTACGCGCCACGAAGTAGGACTTGATCGCCTCGACCACGGTGTCGATGTCCGCGGCGTTCAAGTCGAGGTGAGTGACCAGGCGCGCGTTGTAGAGCGCCTGGATGAGGATTCCGCGCGCTTTCAACGAGGCTTCCAGCGCCGCGCAATCCTCGTGCGGAAACTGCACGAATACCATGTTGGTGGCCTGGGAGACCTCCTTGACCTCGGCAATCCCTGCCAGGCCTCGCGCCAGCCGTTCGGCGTTGGCATGATCCTCCGCCAGCCGCGCGTCGTGATGCCCCAGCGCATACAGGCAGGCCGCCGCGAGTAGTCCGGATTGGCGCATGCCGCCGCCGAGAAGCTTGCGCCAGCGATGCGCGGCCTGGATCAATGCCTCACTGCCAACCAGCACGGAACCAACCGGGCTTCCCAGTCCCTTGGAAAAACAGATCGAAACCGAATCGAAGGGCGCGCACAATTCGGCGACGGACTGACCCGAGGCCACGGCGGCGTTGCAAACCCTGGCGCCGTCCAGGTGCGCCGCCAGTCCCCGGCTGCGAGCCAGGCCGGTCGCTTGGCTCACGTACCCGGCCGGAAGCACCTTGCCGCCGATGGTGTTCTCCAGGGCCAGCAAGCGCGTGCGGGCGAAATGGTCGTCGATCGGCTTGATCGCCGCGGCGATCTTGTCCAGCGGAATGCTGCCGTCCGCGGCATTCTCCAACGGTTGCGGCTGGATGCTGCCGAGCACCGCGGCACCGCCGCCTTCGTATTTGTAGGTATGGGCCAACTGGCCGACGATGTACTCGTCGCCGCGCCCGCAGTGCGCCATCAGCGCGGCGAGATTGCTTTGCGTACCGGTCGGAAGAAACAAACCGGCCTCTTTGCCGGCCCGCTCCGCGACGACGGCCTGCAAGCGCTGCACGGTGGGATCGTCGCCCCAGACGTCGTCGCCCACTTCGGCCGAGAGCATCGCCTTGAGCATGCCCGGCGTCGGGCGGGTCACGGTATCGCTTCTAAGATCGATCATGTTGTTCTTTCCTGTTCACGCTCCTGCAATGCGCGCCACTGCACTTTACCGGTGGCGGATTTCGGCAGTGTTTCGATGAACTCGACGATGCGCGGATACTTGTAGGCCGCCATGTTCCGGCTGGCCCAATCGACGATCTCCTGTTCCGTCACCTTGCCGCGATACGCCTCCTTGAGGCTGACCAGGCACTTCACGGTTTCCCCGCGATGCGCATCCTTGGCCGAGATGACGCAGGCTTCCTGGATCGCCGGATGCTGGTACATCAGCGCCTCCACTTCGGCGGGCCAAACCTTGTATCCTGACGCATTAATCATGCGCTTGAGGCGATCGACCATGAAGAAATAGCCGTCCTCGTCGGTGCGTCCCAAATCGCCGGTGCGGAAGAAGCGCTTGCCGCCGATATCGACGAAGGCATCCGCGGTGCCCTGCGGATTGTTCCAGTAGCCGAGAAATACCTGCGGGCCGTTCACCACGATCTCGCCGACTTCGCCCGGCGGCAGTTCGGTAAAGGTCTGCGGGTCGACCACGCGCGCTTCGACGTCGAAAATCGGAATGCCCAGGCATTGCTTCTTGGCGCGGTCGGGCGGATTGATGTGGGTCGGCGCGATGGTCTCCGACAGGCCATAGCCTTCCACATAGGTGATGCCCCTGTCGAGCAGCTTCTGGGCGATCGCCTCGGGCATCGCTGCGCCGCCGCCGCTCATGCGGGTGATCGTGGAAAGATCGTATTTGTCGAGGTTCGGATTCATCAGGAAATCGATGATCATGGTCGGAATCGCCGTCCACCCGGTGACGCCGTAGCGTTGCACGCACTGCGCCGCGGCTTCGCGATCCCAACGCGGCAGCAGCACCACGGTAATGCCGCAGAACAAAGGACCGCTCATCGCACCCTGCATGCCGGTGACATGGAAGAAAGGCAGCACCGCCATGAACGTGGAATCCTGTTGGATACCGAACCACTGAATTCCCGCCACCAGCGTACTCATCGCCGAGCGGTGCGTATGCATACAGCCCTTGGGGTTGCCGGTGGTGCCCGAGGTGTAGGGCATCACACAGAGATCGTCGGGTCCGACCGTGACCGGCCCTGGCTGCAATTCCTTCGCCAGTGCGTCGCTCCACAGCGTGACGCCGGGATCGGCGATGGGCAGGCGCGGCGCGGCTATGAACTCGGGAACTTTCAGGTCGGTCGGCCGCTTCAGGTAATCCGAATAGGCGGCGACAAGAATATGTTGCAATCCCTCGCCCAGCAGCGGTTTCATCTGCGCATACAGATCTTGCGCGATGATAGCCGTGACGGCACCGCTGTCACTGACATAGTGACGCAATTCATTGGTCAAATTCATCGGATTGATCGGCACCACCACTGCATTGGCGCGCAGGATGCCGTAGTAGGCGAGCACGAATTGCGGGCTATTCTGCATGAACAGCAGTACCCGGTCACCCTTCTTCACACCGCACTCATGTTCCAGGAAGCCGGCGATGCGCTCGGCTTCGTCCTTGAATTCCTTGAAACTGATGGTGGTATCGTAGAAGACCAGGTAAGGCTTGTCTGGGAAGCGCTTCGCGGAAACATCGACGTTATAGAACAGGTCGGTTTCCGGTATCGTCATGTGGCGCGGCAGGCCTTTCGGCCAGTATGCAAAATGGCGATCTGACATGGTGCGCTCCCCTTCCGCCGGCCGGATCAGAGGTACTTCGACAATTCCATCTTGCCGATCTGATTCTGATGGACCTCATCGGGACCGTCGGCGAAGCGCAGTGTGCGCGAGTGTGCATAAGCCAGCGCCAGGCCGAAGTCGTCCGAGACGGCACCGCCGCCATGCGCCTGCATCGACCAGTCGATCACCTGGAGGGCCATTCTGGGGGCGGCCACCTTGATCATGGCGATTTCCTTCTTGGCGATCTTGTTGCCGACCGTGTCCATCATATAGGCCGCGTTCAGCGTCAAGAAGCGCGCCTGGTCGATCATGATGCGGCTATCGGCGATGCGCTCGCGCGTCACGCCCTGGTCCGACACCAGCTTGCCGAAAGCGACGCGCTTGAGGGTGCGGCGGCACATTTTTTCCAGCGCCCGTTCGGCCACGCCGATCAGCCGCATGCAGTGGTGGATGCGGCCAGGCCCGAGGCGGCCCTGGGCGATCTCGAAGCCGCGCCCCTCGCCCAGCAGGATGTTGGAGACCGGCACCCGCACGTCCTGGAAGCTGATTTCGGCATGGCCGTGCGGCGCGTCGTCGTAACCGAACACCGGCAGATGGCGCAGCACCTTGACGCCCGGCGTATCCATCGGAATCAATATCATCGACTGTTGGGAATGGCGGCTGGGGTTGTCCGGATCGGTCTTGCCCATGAAAATGATGATCTTGCAGCGCGGATCGTTGGCGCCCGAGGACCACCATTTGCGACCGTTGATCACATAGTGATCGCCGTCACGGACAATGCGCGCCTGGATGTTGGTGGCGTCGGAGGAGGCCACGCCCGGTTCCGTCATCGAGAAGCACGAACGGATCTTGCCTTCGAGCAGGGGCACCATCCATTGCCGCTTCTGTTCCTCGTTGCCGTAGCGCTCGATGGTTTCCATGTTGCCGGTATCCGGCGCGCTGCAATTGAAGACCTCCGGCCCGATCGGCGAGCGGCCCATGATTTCGCACAGCGGCGCGTATTCGAGATTGGTGAGTCCGGCGCCGCGTGGCGATTCCGGTAGGAACAGGTTCCACAAGCCCGCGGCGCGAGCCTTCTCTTTCAGTTGCTCGATGATCAGTGTGGGCACCCAGGGATTGCCCTTCTTGCGGTTCGCCTCGATCTCGGCGAAGAACGTGGCTTCATTGGGATAGACGTGCTCGTCCATAAAGGCACTGACCCGCTGTTGCAACGCCTTGACCTTGTCGCTATGTGAAAAATCCATGCTGCGTCCTTTCAGGAAAACTTCAATTGGGGGAAATACAGTTACGAAGCGCCCCGTACCCTAACCCCAAAGTCGGGCACCAGTACCCCACGAGCGCGGCGAGCAATTTGTAGCCCCCGCCTGGGCGGGGGTTGGGGGTGGGGGCGTAAATCCAGGCTTTTGCCGATTTCATGGCACGGAGATGGTTTGACGACCATGTGAGTTGGCTATGACTTACCGATAATTCTTTCGACCTGCCGCCAGGCTTCTTCGGCCAGCGGCCGGGTGCGCTTGCCCGTCTCTATTGCTTCCTGGCTGGAGGCATTGCCTTGCACCGCCCGCGCCATGATCCCCTGCATGATGCCGGCGAGCCGGAACATGTTGAAGGCGATGTAGTATTCCCACTCCTTGGGCGCAATCGGCCCACGACCGGTACGCCGGCAATAGGCGGCGACATAGTCGGTTTCGCTGGGGACGCCCAGCGCCTCAAAATCGATGCCGACCAGGCCGCGGAACAAGCCGGGCGAAAGCCGCCAGGTCATGCAGTGGTAGGCGAAATCGATCAGTGGATGGCCCAGCGTCGACAATTCCCAATCGAGCACCGCGAGGATGCGCGGTTCCGTCGGATGGAAAATCACATTGTCGAGGCGGAAATCGCCATGCACGATGCGGGTCTCGTCGCCGGGCGGAATATGTGCAGGCAGCCAGGCGATGAGATTGTCCATGGCCTCGATTTTCTCGGTCTCGGAAGCTTTGTATTGCTTGCTCCAGCGCGCCACCTGGCGCTCCAGGTAATTGCCCGGCTTGCCATAGTCGGCCAGCCCCACTGCCTGGTAATCGACCATGTGCAGGGCGCTGATGACGCGATTCATTTCATCGAAGATGGCGCCTCGTTCGGCGGGCTGCATGCCGGGCAGGCTGGGGTCCCAGAGGATGCGGCCCTCGACGTAGTCCATTATGTAGAACATCGCGCCGACTACCGAATCGTCCTGGCACAGTGCATAGCTCCTGGCGACCGGAACATCGGTCTGGGCCAGCGCGCTGATGACTTTGTATTCTCGATCGACGGCATGCGCCGAAGGCAACAGCACGCCCGGCGGTTTGCGGCGCATGACATAGGACTTGGCGGGGGTCTTGATCAGAAAGGTCGGGTTCGACTGGCCGCCCTTGAACTGCTCGACGGCGAGCGGCCCCTGAAAGCCCTCGACATGGCCGCCCAGCCAGGCTTCCAGGCGTTCGATGTCGAATGCATGCTGGGCCGCGACCGGGCGGGTACCGATGAATTTGTCGTTCATAGTTGGGTCTGGTCCGTTAACTTAATACGCCACTGAGCGCGCCGTACGACGACGAGCGCAGCGAGCAAACTTAGTCCCCCGCCCTGGGGCGGGGGCGGGGGGGTGGGGGACCTTGCGAGCCTTGCTAGCTTTCATGATCGGGGGCGTAGCCAACGCATCATGAATGCTAGATCAGCTTGACGACTTGCTTGCCGAAATTCTGTCCCTTCAGCAAGCCGATGAAAGCTTCGGGCGCCTTGCGCAGGCCGTGGGCGACGGACTCCCGATACTTGATGCGCCCCGCCGCGATCTCGGCGCTCAATTCCTTCAAGGCCACCGGCCAGCGCGGCAGATGCTCGGAGACGATGAAACCCTGCATCTTGATGCGGTTGATCAACACCGAGCCGATATTCTTCATCGGATAAGGTTCGCTGTTGTACTGGGAAATCAGACCGCACACGGCGATGCGCGAGAAGGCATTCATGCGTCCCAGCAGCATGTCGAAAATCTCCCCGCCGACATTCTCGAACACGCAGTCGATTCATCGACGACATAACGGCATTTCTCGGCCCCGCCGGCAATGCCGACGGCGCGTGCACCGTGGATCTTGGCCAGTTGGCCGACAACGCTGCCCACCGCGCCCGAAGCCGCCGTCACCACCACCGTCTCACCGGGCTTGGGCGCGCAGATATCCATCAGTCCCACCCAGGCAGTGACGCCCGGCATGCCCAGCACGCCCAGATAGGCAGACAGCGGCACTTTCGAGTCATCGATCTTCTGCAGCATGGTGCCGTCGCTGATGCCATACAACTGCCAGCCCAGATAGCCGGAGACCTTGTCACCCGCCTTGAAGCCGGGGTGCTTGGATACCACCACCTCGCCCACCGTGCCGCCGACCATGACGGCGCCGACGGCGACCGGCGCCGCATAGGACTTGGTGTCGTTCATCCGGCCGCGCATATAGGGGTCGAGCGAGAGGTAGTGGTTGCGCACCAGGACTTCGCCGTCCTTGGGTTCGGGTATCGGCGTGGCGACGATGTTGAAATTGCTCTCTTCGACCCAGCCCGTGGGACGGCTGGCCAGCAATACTTGCAGATTGGTTTCGCTCATTTGATTTTCCTGTTGAGTTGAAAGCGGCGGAGCGAAGCTCAGTTGCCCTCGCCGTCGTGCATCTCTTTGCGCAGCATGAAAGTGCCCAGAGATTTTGCGATCATTTGGCCGGACGCATCCTGCGCCTCGGCTTCGCAGAAATACAGCGAACGGCCGCCGCGCAGCACCCGCCCCTGCGCCACGACGCGACCGGTGGCCGGCCGCAAAAAGCTCATCGACATGTCCACCGTCATGACGCCGCCCTTGTGTTGAAACGAAGTGCGCGCCGCCATGGCCATGGCCACGTCGAGCAGCGTCATGATCACGCCGCCGTGGGAGACGTGATAGCTGTTCATCAGTTCCGGCCGCAATTCGACCGACACAACGGGGCGACCCTCGTCATTCAATTCGGCCTTGACGCCGAGCATGTCGAGGAAAGGCACCTGGATGCCGAAGTAATCGGTCGCCATGCTTAGTTACGAAGCGCCCCGCAATCCACGAGCGCAGCGAGCAGTTTGTTGCCCCCGCCTGGGCGGGGGTCGGGGGTGGGGGCGTCAATCCTGGTCTTGAACGATTTCATGGCACGTAGGTTGTCTGGCGACTATGTGAGTTACGTAATACAGGCGCCGCCATCTACGGCGACATACTGGCCGGTGATGTGGCGCGAGGCTTCGGAGGCCAGGAACACCACCGCGCCTTTCAGGTCCTCGTCGCCGCCCAGGCGGTGCAGGGGCGTCGTGGCGATCACCGATTTCTCGATGATCTCCAGCAAGCCCTGCGACATTTTCGAGGGGAAGAAACCGGGGCAAATGGCATTGACATTGATGTTGTACTTGCCCCATTCCGACGCCAGGGCGCGAGTGAAATTGACCGCCGCGCCCTTGCTGGTGTTGTAGGCCAGCGTGGTCATGTCGGGTGGGCCGCCGGAGAGGCCGGCGACCGAGGCGATGTTGATGATCTTGCCGGACTTCTTGGGGATCATCACGCGTTTGCCGACTTCCCGGCTGAGCTGGAACATGGCGTTGATGTTGAGGTTCATCACCTTGTTCCAGGCGTCGGTCGGATGGTCCTCGGCCGGCGCGCCCCAAGTGGCACCGGCGTTATTCACCAGGATGTCGATGCTGCCATATTTAGCCAGCACGGCGTCCACCATGCCGGGGATAGTGTCGAACTTCGACAGGTCGCCGGTAATGGTCAGCACCTCGACGCCGAGTTTCTTCAGGTGGGCTTCCGCCTCGTCGAGCTCGGCCTGTTTCCTGGCCGTGATCGCCAACTTGCACCCCATCTCGCCCAAGGCCTCGGCCATCTGCAGGCCGAGCCCGCGCGAGCCGCCGGTGATCAGGGCAATCTTGCCGGTAAGATCGAATAGTTTTTTTACGCTCATGGTAGTTCCTCAGCAAACTTCGAACAGGCCGGCGGCACCCTGGCCGCCGCCGATGCACATGGTCACGACCACATACTTGACGCCGCGCCGCTTGCCTTCGATCAAGGCATGGCCGGTCAGGCGGGCGCCGGAAACGCCGTAAGGATGTCCGACCGCAATCGCCCCGCCATTCACGTTGAGGCGATCATCCGGAATACCGAGCTTGTCGCGGCAATAAATCACCTGCACCGCGAAAGCTTCATTCAATTCCCACAGGCCGATGTCCTCGACCTTCAGGCCGGCGCGCTGCAACAGGCGCGGAATCGCGAACACCGGGCCTATACCCATCTCGTCCGGCTCGCAGCCGGCCACGGCAAAGCCGCGGAAGATCCCCAGCGGCTGGATGCCGCGCTGCTCGGCGAGCTTGCCGTTCATTACCACGCAGGCCGAGGCTCCGTCGGAAAACTGGCTGGCGTTACCTGCGGTGATGACCCCGCCGGGGAATACCGTGCGAATCTTGGACACGCCTTCCAGCGTGGTGTCGGCGCGTATGCCTTCATCGGCGGAGATGGTCACCTCCTTGGTGGACAAGCGCCCGGTGGCCTTGTCGGCGACGCCCATGGTGACCGTCATCGGCACGATCTCGTCATTGAACTTGCCCGCCGCCAGGGCCGCCGCGGCGCGCTGCTGGCTGCGCGCACCATACTCGTCCTGCTTGTCGCGCGGGATGTTGTAGCGCTTGGCCACCTGCTCGGCGGTTTGCAGCATGGTCCAGTAGATCTCGGGCTTGTTTTGCACCAGCCAGTTCTCGGCGATCATGTGGCGGTTCATCTCCTGTTGGACGCAAGAGATCGACTCGACGCCGCCGGCGACCATCACCGGTACCTGGTCGACGATCACGCGCTGGGCCGCCATGGCGATGGTCTGCAAGCCGGAGGAACAGAAGCGGTTTACCGTCGCGCCGGCGGTCGTCACCGGCAGGCCGGCGCGCAGGGCGATCTGCCGGGCGATGTTGGCGCCGGTTGCCCCCTCGGGGGTGGCGCAGCCGATGAGGACATCCTCGACTTCGGCCGGGTCGATGCCGGCACGCGCCACGGCGGCCTGGACGACATGGCCGCCGAGGGTGGCGCCGTGAGTCATGTTGAAAGCGCCTTTCCAGGACTTGGCCAGCCCGGTACGGGCGGTTGATACGATTACTGCATCAGTCATTGCAATTCTCCAGAATTTTTTGCGGTTTCCCGTTGGTCAGTTGAAGGACTTGCCTTCAGCCGCGAGTTTGGCCAGCAGCGGCGCCGGTTTCCAGAACTCGCCATGGCGTCCCTTGGCATATTTCTTCATGGCATTGACGACATTCGGCAAACCGATGATGTCGGCATACAGCATCGGGCCGCCGCGATGGAAGGGGAAGCCGTAACCGGTCAGATATACCATGTCGATGTCGGAAGCGCGCTGGGCGATGCCTTCTTCCAGGATGTAAGCCGCCTCGTTGACCAGCGAATACACCAGCCGCTCGACGATTTCCTGGTCGCTGACCTTGCGCCGGGTGATGCCCAGGTCCTTGGAGTGCTGCACCACCATGTCGTTGACCTGCTGATTCGGATAAGCGGTGCGGTCGCCGGGCTTGTAGTCATACCAGCCGGCGCCGGTCTTCTGCCCGTAGCGGCCCATCTCGCAGAGCAGGTCGCCGGTCTTCGAATACTTGGTGCCGGGCTTTTCCTGGATGCGGCGCTTGCGGATCGCCCAGCCGATATCGTTGCCGGCCAGGTCGCCCATGCGGAACGGTCCCATGGCGAAGCCGAGCTTCTCAATGGCTTTGTCCACCTGCTCGGGCAGGGCGCCCTCCTCCAGCAGAAAGCCGGCCTGTCGTCCATACTGCTCGATCATCCGGTTGCCGATGAAGCCATCGCAAACGCCCGAGACTACCGCGGTCTTCTTGATCTTCTTGGCGATCTGCATGACCGTCGCCATCACGTCCTTGGCGGTGGCCGCGCCGCGCACCACTTCCAGCAGCTTCATGACGTTGGCAGGGCTGAAGAAATGCAGGCCGACCACATCCTGCGGCCGCTTGGTAAAGTTGGCGATCTTGTTCACGTCCAGCGTCGAGGTGTTGGAAGCCAGGATCGCGCCGGGCTTGCATATCTCGTCCAGCTTCTTGAAGACTTGCTCCTTGACGCCGATCTCTTCGAACACTGCCTCGATGACCATGTCCATGCCTTTGAGGTCGTCGTAGCTCAGGGTCGGGGTCAGCAGGCCCATGCGCTGATCCAGTTTTTCCTGGGTCAACTTGCCTTTCTTCAGGGAGTTTTCGTAGTTCTTGCGGATCGTCGCGACACCCTTGTCGAGTGCTTCCTGCTTCATTTCCAGCATGGTCACCGGAATCCCGGCGTTGAGGAAATTCATGGTGATGCCGCCGCCCATGGTGCCGGCACCGATGACCCCGACTTTGTCGATCTTGCGCAGCGGCGTATCCGCCGGCACATCGGCGATCTTGCCGGCAGCCCGTTCGCCGAAGAAGAAGTGGCGCAGTGCCCTGGATTCCGGCGTCTGGATTAGGTAGAGGAAGCCCTCACGCTCGATCTTCTGGCCTTCCTCGAAGTTCTTGGCGGTGACCGAGGCGGCCACCGCCTCAATGCATTTCAAGGGTGCCGGGAACGGCCCCGCCACCCCCTTCACCATGTTGCGGGCAAATTGCAGGAAGGCTTCGTGATTCGGATAGTTGACCTTCAGGTCGCGCACCAGCTTCAGCGGACGGTTTTCCGCAATCACCTTGTCGGCGAATGCCAGCGCGCCTTCCATCAGGTCGCCGTCTATCATCTGGTCGAACAGCTTGGTCTTGGCCAGCTTTTCCGACGGCACCGGGGTGCCGGAGACGATCATGTTCAGCGCCATCTCGAGCCCGACCACGCGCGGC
>JAPLQT010000097.1 GCA_026399515.1 Pseudomonadota bacterium
AACGGGCCGATCCGCGATTCAACCCGGACCGGAATGACGGACACTGGCAAATTATGGCCGCTCGCAGGGACACTCAAGCCTGAAAAAGCCGCCCAAGTTCAGCTTTGTTCAAGTCTTGCAGAGAACGCCTGTCGCAGACTCTCTGGTTCCTGGCTACCGGGTGGGCCTGAAACCGTGGTTATCCTAATCAGGCCGCAATCCGGTGTTCCGAGGCACCGCTTCGGGCTTCTGCGATGATCTCTGCCACCTGCTCCTCGTCCATGCCACGCTGGTGAAGAATCTCCGCTAGTTTTTCCCATTGCGAACCGTGAAGTTCGGACAGGCTCTCGCGCAAACCCTTGCCGATGTAGAACCGAATTAGAGGCTGATAGCCATTCATGCCGAGCATCGGCGCAATCCGTTTCAACTCATCGATGACATCTTCCGGCAAGCGCATGGAGATCGTAGTCATCGGACGATCCGGATTCTTGCGGGCTTCAATATAGGCGGGCTTCATATCGATTCCTTTCCTCAGTCGTGGCCTGGCGAGCGGAGATGAACAGCACATCGCTCGCGGAATATTCGACCTGGACAACAAACAGTGTTGCCGCTTGTCGCGTCTTGCCGATCAAAGCTTGCCGTCCATCGCCGTGTCCTTCGCCAGCAGACGTGTACATTGCGTCAGGATCAAGGAATGCGTCGACCGCTTCTTCCAACGAAATCCCGTCGTGGTTTCGTTCGTTTAGCCGAAGCTTCTTGTCGTGCCATGAGAAACGCATACCCATGAGTTCAATGTACACATCCATACCGGGAATTATAGGTAATGTATATACATTGTCAATATGCCTTTCCCGCGCCGGGCAAAAGTCGGCGTTGGCGGCCCGGCGCTATGCGCCATGCCCGGAACCAAAAAAAAGCCGGCGAAACGCCGGCTTTTCTGCAATCCCGCAATTTCGCGGGAATCGTCTTGCTACCAATCGGGAATAAACTCGACGCGACGATTGAGAGGACTGGCAGGGTTATCGGTGTCACGAAGTTTCTCGCTGGAACGCCCCACGGTTTGAATATTGCTCAGGCCAAACTCTGCCACCAGGAAGCTCTTTGCCGAATCCGCGCGACTCTGCGACAAACGACGGTTAACGGCTTCGCTCCCCGTTGCATCGGCGTGTCCCTCGATCGCCAGGGATTTCCAGACCCCGGACCTGCGCTGCAAAGCTGCGCCTACCGAGCGCAAAAACCCTTTTCCCTCCTCGGTCAGCAATGCCGAACCGCGAGCAAAGGTAACCTGGATCGTATCCAGCGACGACTTCGGAATAACACTCTGGCAACGCATACCGGCCTTTTCCATCTGGGCGCATTCAGCCTTCAGGTCCACGATTTGCTTCGGGAACAAGGCCGCATCAACCTCTTCCACGCTCGGATTCGGCTTGTCGATCAATGTCGTCTTCCGCAGATCGTCATCGGCGGCAAAAGCGGTGCCCCACGCAACAGAAGCCACCGTCGCCGCAGTCAATCAACGCTTGTTCATAGTTACCTCCCACCTCCAATAAGTTACCACAACGCTAACACCAACGGCCTGGTTACCGCGCGCTGAGTGCGGCCTTGGCCAGTTGCTGGATGTCGGGATTATCGGGCTGACGCGACAACATCTCGCGGGCAACTATCTTCAGATCCTCGGTCATCCCGAGTTCTTCAAACACCGAGTACAA
>JAPLQT010000038.1:0-31936 GCA_026399515.1 Pseudomonadota bacterium
GCACCGCCCGCGCTTTCGCCGTAGCGTCGAGCAGGGCTTTTTCGGGGAAAGGCCACAGCGTGATCGGGCGGAACAGTCCGGCGCGCACGCCCCGCGCACGGCAGATTTCTATGGCCCGCGTTGCGGCGCGTGCGCTGATGCCGATCGTCACGATCACCACGTCCGCGTCATCGCAGGCGACCGTTTCCCACGAATCGATCTTGCCGCGGTTGCGGTCGAACTTGGTCAGCAACCGGCCCAGGTTGCGTGTGACGGCCTCCGGGTCTTGTGTCGGGAAACCGTTTTCGGCGTGATTCAAGCCCGTGGTGTGCACACGATAACCGTTGCCGGGGCGCGACATCGCCGGGATGCCGTCTTCGTTCGCCGCGTAGGGCTGGTAGGCTTCACTCGGACCGCTTGCCCACCTGCGCTCGACGTTCGCCGGTTTCTTGGCATCGCCGAGATCCACGGTCTCGGTGAGTTGGGCGATCACCTGGTCGTAGAGCAGAATCACCGGTGTACGATAGGTCTCTGCCAGTTCGAAGGCGCGTATGGTCTCGTCGTAGATTTCCCGCACCGATGCTGGCGCCAGCACGATCATGGGGTAGTCGCCGTGGCTGCCCCAGCGCGACTGCATGATGTCCCCCTGCGCCGGACGCGTCGGCATGCCGGTGGAGGGGCCGCCGCGCATGACGTTGACGATCACGCACGGAATCTCCGCTCCTGCGGCGTAGCCGATGTTTTCCTGCTTGAGCGAGAAACCGGGGCCGCTGGTGGCGGTCAAGGCCTTGACGCCACCCATCGATGCTCCGATCACGGCGGCG
This sequence comes from Pseudomonadota bacterium, assembly GCA_026399515.1. Lineage (GTDB taxonomy): Bacteria > Pseudomonadota > Gammaproteobacteria > Burkholderiales > Rhodocyclaceae > JACRAR01. The sequence goes on from JAPLQT010000038.1 coordinate 804, forward strand.
ATGGAGGCGATTTCGTCTTCCATCTGCACGAACACGCCGTCCACCTCCGGCAGGAGGCGCGACAGGCGTTCGGCGACTTCGGACGAGGGCGTGATCGGATAGCCGGCGAAAAACCGGCAGCCAGCGGCGACTGCACCCAGGGCGCAGGCGTGGTTGCCCGAGATGAGCCGCACAGAGCCTTTGTGAGCAAGTCCCTTGTCGATGGCGTTCATGCCCTGCTCCCTGCGGCTGCAGCCGCGATGCCCTGCACGTTCACGATATCGAGGTGCACGCGGATGGCGAAATCCGGGCAGAGCAATTCGCACAGCCGGCAGCCGGTGCATTTTTCCGGCTGCGCCAGTTCGACCACTCGTTCCTCGTTCAGGCGCAGACAGCGTTCAGGACAAAGCTTGACGCAGATGTCGCAACTCTTGCACCAATCCGGCGTGATTTCGAGGCGTACGCTGTAATTCATTTCAGCCGGCACGGGGGTGCGCGCCGCCGGTGCCTCGGCCTCGGGTGTCAGGGTCCGCGCCTCTTCGATCCAGCTGCGCCCGAGGCGGAACGCTTCCAGATTGACCGCTATGGTTTTTTTCGGCACGAACTCGGCCAATGATTTTTCCCAGTCATCGGCCGAGAAGGCCAGGGCTGTTGACAGCGCACCGATGAGCACGACGTTGGCGGCGCGTTCGTTGCCGAGCTTCTCGGCCATGTCGGTGGCGTCGATGGCGTAGCCTTCGGCCACGTGCGCCTTGACCTCCGCCGGCGTCTCGCGGGAGTAGCGCAGTGGCGCGCCAGGACGCCGGTTCAGGCATGCGAACGGCGGCACGATGCGCTTGGTGTCGCAGATGAAAATGCCGGTGTCGGGCTTGAGGTAGGAGAGCCAGCGCAGGCCTTCAGCCCACTCCAGCGCGACCAGTATATCGGCTTCGCCCTTGGGGATAGTGGGCGACCAGACCTGCGGACCGAAGCGCACATGGCTGAAGACAGAGCCGCCGCGCTTGGCCATGCCATGCACTTCGCTTTGCTTCACTTCGAAGCCCTTGGACTGCGCCAGGGAGGCGAGCGCCTTGGACACCATGATGACGCCCTGGCCGCCTACGCCGACGATTAGGACGTTCATCGGCTCCCGCGCCTTGGCCGCGGCCGCCGTTGGCTGCAACTGTGCCCCTTCCTGCTTCTTGCTCGAAATTGTCGGAGCGTTCATTGCGTTACCGGCGTCGACGTTAGAGGGGAAGTCGGCTTGATGCAATCCACGGTGCAGACCTGCGCGCAAAGCGTGCAGCCGATACAGAGGGACGCATCTATCTTTACCTTGTGTCTGCCCTCGAACGTGTCCGTGCCCCAGGTGAGCGCGGGGCAGCCGAGGTTCATGCAGGACTGGCAGGCGTTGCAGTTCTCGTTCACGATCGTGAGGGCAGGCCCTTTGATTTTCATCGGATCGAGCACGCAGGGACGGTTGGAGATGATCACCGACACGCCCGCAGGATCTGGTACATGGCCGCGAGATCGTAGGAATCGACGGTGCGCACCCAGGTCACGCCGATGGCGCGCACCAGCGCTTCGTAATCCACCTTGGGCGCTGGATCGCCGCGCAGCGTCTTGCCGGTGCCCGGATGCTCCTGGCCGCCGGTCATTGCAGTGATGTGGTTGTCCAGAAGCAGTACGGTGATGTTCGCCTGGTTGTATACGGCGTTGATCAGGGACGGTATGCCAGCGTGCAGGAAGGTCGAGTCGCCGATGGTGGCCATCACCGGTTTCGGCTCGCCGGCTAGGGCCATGCCGGTGGCATTGCCGATGGAAGAACCCATGGACACCGTTGTATCGAGCCCCCTCAGCGGATCGAGGCAGGCCAGGGTGTAGCAGCCGATGTCGCCGGCCACGCGCGCACCCGATGCGCGCACTGCCATGAAGCTCGACGTGTGCGGGCAGCCTGCGCACAGCACGGGCGGGCGCACCAGGGGCTCGATCGCCCAGCTTTCGCGCTTGGGGCGCGGCTCGAGCACACCCGCTTTTTCGAATCCGGCGCGCAGGATTTCCGGGGAGAACTCGCCTTCGCGCGGAAAGAACTGCTTGCCTTCCGCCTTGATGCCGAGCGCGCGCAGTTCCTTTTCAATGACGGGCTCAAGTTCTTCCACCACGAACACCCGCTCCACCGACTCGCAGTAGCGCCGCAGCAATCCCTCGGGCAGGGGCCAGGAAGCGCCGAGCTTCAGCACGCTAGCGTTGGGCAGCACCTCGCGTACGTAGGGGTAGCAGGTGCCTGCCGTGATCACGCCGAAACTCGCGTCGCCAGTTTCCCAGCGGTTGATGGGTGAAGTCTCGAAATACTCCTTCAGTTTCGACTCACGCTCCAGCACCGCAGTGTGGCGGCGCCGCGCATGCGCGGGAATCATCACGTTCTTTGCCGGGCTTTCGTTGAATCCGCGCGACGGATGTTCTCTGCGCGGGCCGATTGCAACTGGGCTGCGGGTGTGTGACAGGCGCGTCGTGCCGCGCACGATGACCATGGTGTCGAATTGCTCCGACAGGTCGAAGGCGAGTTTCGTCAGATCGAGGGCCTCCTGCGCATCGCTGGGTTCTAGCACGGGCACCGTCGCGAACTGGCCGAATATTCGCGTGTCCTGCTCGTTTTGCGAGCTGTGAATCCCCGGATCGTCACATATGGCGATGACCAGCCCGCCGTTGACGCCGATGTAAGCTTGCGACATGAAGGCATCGGCGGCGACGTTCAGGCCGACGTGCTTCATCGAAGCGAGCGCGCGGCTGCCAGCAAACGAGGCGCCGATGGCTACGTCGAGTGCAACCTTTTCGTTGGTAGACCACTGGGCGTGCAGATCCTCCGCCGGGTAATGGGCGAGGGATTCCATGATTTCGGTGCTGGGGGTGCCCGGATATGCGGCGGCAACCCGCACGCCGGCTTCCCAGGCGCCGCGCGCGATCGCTTCGTTTCCGGTCAGAGGCCGGACGTCTGTTGCTTCTTGTTGCGATGCCCCCACGGCTTCCGGCGATGCTTGCATGCGACCCCCCTGCGGAAAAATTGACATTTTCTCTAGTTGACCTCGGATGATCCTCAAACCGAACGGCGAGCGTTTTGATCTAGATTAAAGGTGTACGACAAAACGACGGGTCGCCGCCTAGTACGGAGGGGCGGCCTCGTTGCTCCAAAGAGGCGGGTGCGCGGCGCGCTTGTTGTTACTTGCCGCGTGCAGGTGCCTGCGCAGCGCTGGCTTCGCGGCGCTGGCGCTGGATCAGTTTCAGCATGGTGTCCACCGTGATCGAGCGGAAAGTGGCCTTGGCGATTTCGTCGATTTCCGACATTACCGCGCCCAGGGCGCGTCCCACGTCGCTCGACCCGTCGAATTCGTCGCTCTCGCCGGTGCGGGTGCTGATGTCCTCGAATAACTCGATTACGTCCATCAGAGTCAGGCGCGTGGCGTTGCCGCTGAAACGGTAGCCCCCGCCCACGCCGCGCGCGGATTCGACCAATCCGGCTCTGCCCAGTTCACGCAGGACTTTTGCGAGGTGATGCGCGGACGCTCCGTACTTTTCGGCGATTTCGGCCGCCGACAACTGCTTTCCCGGATTCGCGGCGAATTCCAGCATGCTGTACAGGGCCAGGGTGGTGCCCTTCTGCAGCTTCATGGTTTAGAAGGAACTCGCCGCAAAATGAGTCCTGAAGCCGAAAATGCAGGTGAGTATGAGGGTCGGGATCGACCCATTTCGAAATGGACTCTTAGCCTTGGACATCAGTCTAGTTCCTTTTCCAGCGGGATGAATGGCGCGGCCATCATGCCCTGGCTGCGAAAAAACGACAGTATCAGTCCGTTGTCGCGCGCAAGCAGGGTGCGGACCTTGTGTACGCCTGCGTGCCGGAAACCGTCGCAGATTGCCTCGAGCATGCGCGCGCCGACGCCGGCGAGACGCGCGCCCGGGCGCACGCTGATCCCGAACACCCAGCCGCAGGGTGCGGAGCCGAACTCCCAATCGCGCACTTCACCAATGATGAAGCCTTCGATATCCGTGCCGGATTCAGCCACCAGGAACAGCTTCTGCCGGGTGCGCCCGGCGCCGTAGCGGTGGAACAGTTCGTACCAGTAGTCGGTCTTTTCCAGGCCCGTGACCTCGGCGTCGATCGCGATGATTTCCCCCAGATCCGCGGCATCGACGGGTCTCACCCGAAGATCAGCCGGGCCGGTGTCTTCGTTTGAATCGGATTGGGTCATGGCGAACCTTCAGGTCTCGCTGCGAACTGTTTATTGCCGCCAAAACTGATCTGGATCAAAAATCGCATTTAAGTACGACAATACCATATAATAACTTTTCGAGGAGGTTCGGGCCGGCGGCCGGTACCCTCCTGATCTGGCGCAGGCGCACCTACGGCATCCAACAAAAATCAGCCGAATGCGCCGGCGTTTGTTCATTCAAACTCTGGAGGAGGCAAAATGAAAACCACGCAAGCGAAGACGAGCATCAAGCGCAGCCTGGCGGTGCTCGCCGCATCATGCGCCCTGTTCACCGGACAGGCGGTGGCGCAGGAGCCGATAAAGGTTGGCGCGTTCCTGTCCGTAACCGGCGGCGCGGCGTTTCTCGGCGACCCGGAAAACAAGACGCTGGAACTTTATGTCGAGAAGGTCAATGCGGCCGGCGGTGTCCTCGGTAGAAAGCTGCAGTTGGTTTCCTACGATTCGGCGGGTGACGCAGAAAAAGCCCGCACCTTCGTCAAGCGACTGATCGAACAGGATAAAGTCGACTTGATCGTGGGCGGGTCGACGACCGGGGAAACCATGGCCGTGGTGCCTCTGGTCGAGGCCGCGCAAATTCCCTTCATCTCGCTTGCGGGCGCGGTGGTCATCATCGAACCAGTAAAGAAATGGGTGTTCAAGACGCCGCATACGGACCGCATGGCGTGCGAAAAGGTGTTCGTCGACATGCAGGCGCGCAAGCTGTCCAAGATTGCGCTTATTTCCGGCGCCGGCGGGTTCGACAAGTCGATGCGCGCCGAATGCCTGAAAGTAGCGGCGAAGCACAAGATCGAGGTGATCGCCGACGAAACCTACGGCGCGGGTGACACCGACATGACGGCCCAGTTGACCAAGATCAAGAACACGGCGGGCGTGCAGGCGGTATTGAACCCCGGCTTCGGCCAGGGGCCGGCGATCGTCACCAAGAACTATCGCCAGATCGGAATCGCCTTTCCGCTGTATCAGTCGCACGGTGTCGCCTCCAAGGAGTTCATCAATCTCTCCGGTGCCGCAGCCGAGGGGGTGCGCCTGCCGGCCGCGGCCTTGCTCATCGCCGAGAGCCTGCCGGCGAGCGATCCGCAGCGCTCGGTGGTGGTGAACTACAAGAAGGACTACGAGGCGCGCTTCAAGTCCGATGTCTCCACTTTCGGCGGCCATGCGTACGACGGGCTGATGCTCGCGATCGAAGCAGTCAAGAAGGCGGGCGGCACCGACAAGGCGAAAGTGCGCGATGCGCTCGAGGGCGTTCGCGGCTACATGGGAACGGCGGGCGTGGTGAACATGTCCGCGACCGACCACATGGGCCTGGACCTGACTGCGTTCCGCATGCTCGAGGGCAAGGGCGGCAACTGGACCGAGGTCAAGTAAGCAGCGACCGGCCGTGACACGGGAAGGCCCGGCGACATGAGCGCGCAGTTCATGCAGTATCTGCTCACCGGTCTGACGGTGGGCGCGATCTACGCGCTGCTCGCATTGGGCTTTTCCATCATTTTCAACGCCAGCCACGTCATCAACTTCGCGCAGGGCGAATTCGTGATGATAGGCGGCATGGCGGCCGTGTCGCTCACCGCGGCCGGGCTGCCCTACCTGCTGGCGGTTCCGCTCGCGATCGCCGCGGCGGCGCTGGTCGGGCTCGCGCTGGAGAAATTTGCGGTGGAGCCGGCGCGCGGCGCCTCGGTGGTCACACTGATCATCATCACCATAGGCGCGTCGATTTTTCTGCGCGGACTGGCGATGCTCGTCTGGGACAAGAACCTGCACCCGCTCAAACCCTTTACCGGCGATACGCCCATAGCGATCGGGGGCGCCACCATACTGCCGCAGAGCCTCTGGGTTCTCGGGGTGACGCTCGCGATCGTGCTCGCCCTGTCCTGGTTTTTCGGTCGCACGCTCCTGGGTAAAGCGATGCTCGCAACCTCGCACAACAGGCTGGCCGCGGAGCTGGTGGGGATCAACGTGCGCATGGTCCTGTTTCTTTCCTTCGGCCTGTCCGCGGCGCTGGGTGCGATCGCGGGCATACTGATCGCGCCGATCACGCTCACTTCATATGACGTCGGCGTGATGCTGGGATTGAAAGGATTCGCGGCTGCAATCCTGGGCGGTCTCGGCAGCGGGATGGGTGCAGTAGTGGGCGGTCTGGTGCTCGGTATTGCCGAAACCATGAGCGCCGGCTACCTGTCCTCGGCCTACAAGGACGCGATCGCGTTCGTCATCATTCTCGCCGTGCTGTTCTTCATGCCGAGCGGCCTGTTCGGCAAGCGCGGCGGCGAGAGGGTCTAGCCCGATGCTGCAGCGCCTGGCATCGCCGCGCACCGGAGGCTTGCTCGCGCTGGCAGCGGCGATCGTCCTGCTGCCGTTCCTGCTCAGCAACAGCTACTTTTACGACATCGCGATCCTGGTGGGCTTGAACGCCATCGTCTGCGTCGGGCTGAACCTGCTCATCGGCTACGCCGGGCAGATCAGTCTCGGTCATGCGGGCTTTTTCGGCCTCGGCGCCTATGGCTCGGCGATCCTCGCGTCGCGCTACGGCTGGCCGCCGCTCGCCGCGATGCTGACCACGACGCTCGCCGTGGCGGCGCTGGCATTCCTGGTCGGGCGGCCCATCCTGCGGCTGAAGGGGCATTACCTCGCCATGGCCACGCTGGGCCTCGGTATCATCATATTCATGGTCATCACAACGGAGGACAAATTCACCGGCGGTCCAGACGGGCTCTCGGTGGTGCCGTTCAGCATCGGAGAGTACACGCTGCGCGGCGAGCGCCTGTGGTACTGGATCGTCGGCGCACTGTTGCTCTTTGCGGTATGGCTGGCGCTCAATCTGATCGAGTCACCAGCGGGGCGGGCGCTGCGCGCGCTGCACAGTTCGGAGGTCGGCGCCGAGGTGGTCGGAATAGACGCCGCGAGACAGAAAGTGATGGTGTTCGTCATCTCGGCCGTGTTCGCTTCCGTGGCGGGCAGCCTTGCCGCGCACTACTCCGGTTTCGTCACGCCGGGAAAAGTCGCATTCTTCCACTCGATCGAACTCGTCACCATGGTCGTGTTCGGCGGCATGGCCTCGACTTTCGGCGCCGTGGTGGGCGCGGCGGTGCTGACCACCTTGCCGCAGTTGCTGACGGTGTTCAAGGATTACGAGATGATGGTGTTCGGCGCGGTGATGATGGGCACCATGATTTTCCTGCCGCGCGGCGTGGTGCCCAGCCTGGGACGACTGCTCGAGTTGCGCCGGCAGGGAGCGGCATCACGAAGTGACCCGCGCACATGAGCCTTCTTCGCGTCCAGGGTTTGACCAAGAAGTTCGGCGGCCTGAACGCGGTCGAGGACCTGAGCTTCGACATACAGACGGGGTCGGTGCACTCGATCATCGGCCCGAACGGCGCGGGCAAGACAACGTTGCTGAATCTGCTTACCGGGGTCTACCAGCCTTCGTCGGGCAAGATCGCCTTCGAGGAACACGACCTGACCGGACGTGCGCCGCATGAGTATGCCAGTCACGGCATCGCCCGCACGTTCCAGAATCTGCAGGTGTTCTTCAACATGAGCGCACTAGAGAATGTCATGGTCGGGCGCTATATGCACGAGCGGTGCGGGCTGGCTTCGACTTTGCTGCGCGGGCCCGGCCTGAAGCGCGCCGAAAAGACCTGCCGCGACGAGGCGGCCGAATTGCTGCGCTACGTCGGGCTGCAGGACTACTTGAGTTCAGCGTCGGACTCCATGCCTTACGGCGCACTGAAACGGCTGGAGATCGCGCGCGCGCTCGCAACGAAACCAAAGATGATGCTGCTCGACGAACCGGCGGCGGGTCTGAACCCCACAGAGGCGCTGGAACTGGAAAATCTGATCGGCCGGCTCACCGAGCGCGGCGTGACCGTGGTGCTGGTCGAGCACAACATGCGCCTGGTGATGGGGGTATCCGACCACATCCTCGTGCTCGATTACGGGCGAAAACTCGCCGAAGGCCCGGCCCAGTCGGTACGCAACGACCCGAAAGTGATCGAAGCCTATCTCGGAAGTTCGGTGCCTCACGACGGATCCTTCGGAAAGGATATCGCCGCCGCTGTAACGATCGGGGTGGAGATGCGCCGATGATGCTGGAGGTCGAAGGCCTGTGCAGCCAATACGGCCGCATTCCCGCGTTGAAGGGCATCGACGTTCAGGTGCGCGAGGGGGAGTTGGTGGCGCTGGTCGGTGCCAACGGCGCAGGCAAGACGACCCTGCTGCGCGCTCTCTCCGGCGTGCAGCCGGTCAGCGCGGGGCGGGTGCATTTCGAAGGTGCCGACATCACTTCGGCCGCGCCGGACAAGCGCGTGCGCCTCGGCGTCGTTCAGGTCCCGGAAGGGCGCCAGGTGTTCGGGCCGCTCTCGGTCGAGGACAATCTGCGTCTGGGCGCTTACCTGCGTTCCCGGGCGGAGGCAGCACTGGGAATCGAGCGCGTGTACGCGATGTTCCCGGTATTGAAATCGAAGCGCCGCGAGCCGGCGGGCGCGCTCTCCGGAGGGCAGCAGCAGATGCTCGCCATGGGCAGGGCACTGATGGCTTTGCCCAGGCTGCTGCTGCTGGATGAGCCCAGCATGGGCCTGGCGCCCAAGCTGGTGGAAGAGATTTTTGCGTGTGTGCGCGCGCTCAAAGCCGCTTCGACCACCATTTTTCTCGTGGACCAGAACGCGCGCGCGGCGCTGGCTGTCGCCGACCGCGCCTACGTGCTCGAGACCGGCCGTGTCGTGCTCTCGGGCAGCGGGCCCGAACTGCTCGATAACGAGCAGGTGAAAGAGGCCTATCTTGGCCTGTAGCGGATTTCTTTCGTTATGCCAAGTGCGTCAGCGGAAGTGCCGTCGTGTCTTTCACGCGCTCCAGCGCGAAACTGGATTTCACTTCCGTAATCCCGGGATGTTTGAGCAGGGAATTCATGACAAAGCGCGAGTAATGCTCAAGGTCCTCCACGTGCACCCGCAGCAGATAGTCGAGATCGCCGGTCATGGAATAGCAGGCCACCACCTCCTGCCAGTTCTGAACGGAACGCGCGAACGCCTTGACCGCGCCTTCGCCGCGTTTTTCCAGCTTGACCGAAACATAGGCGAGCAGCCCGAGCCCGACCTTGAGTGAATCGACCAGAGCGACGTACTGGCGGATGACGCCGCTTTCTTCCAGGCGCTTGAGCCGGCGCAGGCACGGCGAAGGCGACAGCGCGACGCGCTCCGCGAGTTCGAGGTTGCTCAACCGGCCTTCCTTTTGCAGGATGTCGAGGATTTTGCGGTCGGTTCTGTCGAGTTGAAATTTTGGCATTAAAAACCTCAAGAGATGCATAGATGAGCAATTATATGCCAAGTACACAGTATGCAAAGGCGCATTTGGCAAGCACTATGCGCGCAACGAAGCCTATGATTTCGTCGTATGCGGCGCGGTGACTAGACGCCGGCAACACAAGGAGGAGACGCGATGAAATCACGACTGACGAAAGACTCGGCCGAAGCGATCATGGCGGTGCTGAAGTGAACGCCCCGGAGCACCCGTACGCGGTGATGGCGGCCTCGGGCAAGCGCGCCACGTATTGCTACCAGTGCGTGGCGGGCCCCGATCTGCTCAAGGTGAGCGTGACTGACGGCGTAGCCACGGAGGTGGAGCCGAATTTCGGCGCCTGCGATATCCATCCCGGCGGCGGCAAGGTGTGCGTAAAGGCCTACGGCCTGGTGCAGAAGACCTATAACCCGAACCGCGTGCTGACGCCGATGCGGCGCACCAATCCGAAGAAGGGAAGGAACGAAGAGCCGGGCTTCGTGCCCATATCCTGGGAGGAGGCGCTGGAGACCATCGCCGCCAAACTGCGCGCCATCAGGGAAACCGGCCTGCGCGACGCATCGGGCTATCCCAGGGTCGCCGCGAACTTCGGCGGTGGCGGCACGCCGCAATCCTACATGGGCACTTTTCCCGCATTTCTCGCGGCCTGGGGTCCGATCGACATGGGTTTCGGTTCGGGCCAGGGCGTGAAGTGCTATCACTCCGAACACCTGTACGGGGAACTGTGGCACCGTGCATTTACCGTGTCTCCGGACACGCCGATGTGCAACTACCTTATTTCCTGCGGCGCCAATGTGGAAGCCTCGGGCGGCGTGGTCGGCGTATGGCGCCACGCCAACGCGCGCGAACGCGGCATGAAACGCGTGCAGGTCGAGCCGCACCTGTCGGTGACCGGTGCCTGTTCGGCCGAGTGGGTGCCGATACGCCCCAAGACCGACGCCGCTTTCCTCTACGCGCTGTTGCACGTGTTGCTGCACGAAACCGCGCGAGAGCGGCTGGACCTCGATTGCCTCACGCAGCACACCTCATCGCCGTATCTGGTCGGCGCCAACGGGTTCTTCCTGCGCGACAAAGACACGAAGAAGCCGCTGATCTGGGATTTGAAGCGCGCCGCGGCCATTCCCTTCGACACGCCCGATTGCGATCCCGCGCTAGAGGGCAGCTATGAGTGCGACGCGGTGGAAATCGGCGCCGATGCCGAGGTGGTCGGCAGCGGCAAGCTCGAAGGCAAGACGTCGTTCGGCAAGCTGGTCGCGCACATGCAGCCGTATTCGCCGGAATGGGCGGCGGGTATCTGCGACGTGCCGGCAGCGACCATGCGCCGCATCGCCAACGAGTTTCTCGATCATGCGCAGGTCGGGGCGACGATAGAGATCGAGGGCAAGACGCTGCCCTACCGTCCGGTGGCGGTGAGTCTGGGCAAGACGGTCAACAATGGCTGGGGCGGCTATGAGTGCGTATGGGCGCGCACGCTGCTTGCGACCCTGGTGGGCGGTCTGGAAGTCCCGGGTGGCACGCTGGGTACGACGGTGCGGCTCACGCGGCCGCTGGCGGAGCGCTTGCACAGCGTGAAGCCGGGACCGGATGGATTCATGCATTACCCGATGAATCCGACCGACCGCGAGCACTGGAACGCGCATCCTAATATCCGCAATGCCTACCGCAGCATGGTGCCGCTGGCGGCGGACGGGCCGTGGAGCCAGGCGCTGGGGCCTACGCATTTCACCTGGATGTTCATGAAGGAAACGCCCAAGGGGCTGCCGACGGTGACGCTGCCGGACGTGTGGTTCGTGTACCGCTCCAATCCCGCAATCTCGTTTTGGGACACCAAGGCGCTGTCGGAATCCATGGCACGTTTTCCGTTCGTCGTCGCTTTCGCGTATACCCGCGACGAAACCAATCACATGGCGGACATTCTGCTGCCGGATGCGACCGATCTGGAGAGCCTGCAGCTGATCCGCATTGGCGGCTCGAAATTCATCGAGCAGTTCTGGGAGAACGAGGGCTTCGCGCTGCGCCAGCCTGTGGTCGAGGCGCAGGGGGAGGCGCGCGACTTTACCGACATCGCCACCGAACTCGCGCGCCGCACCGGTCTGCTCGAAGGGTACAACGCATCGATCAATCGCGGCGCGGCCTGTGTGCCGCTCAAGGGAGCGACCTGGGATTTCTCGCTCGATCCGACGCAGGTCCACGCACGGGAGGATATCTGGGATGCCGTGTGCCGGGCAGCCAGCGCCGAATTGAGCGACGGCAAACAGTCGCACGGCCTGGACTGGTGGAAAGAGAACGGCCTCGCCACCAAACCGTTCGCTCACGCGGACTGGTACCTGTATCCGACGCTGATTTCCAAGGGACTGCGCTTCGAAATGCCCTACCAGGAGCGCCTGTACCGCATCGGTAAGGAACTCGGCAACCGCCTGCACGAGAACGACATGCAGTGGTGGGACAAGCAACTCGCCGAGTATCAGGCGCTGCCGCCGTGGAAGGATTTCCCGGGCGAATGGGAAAAATCCCTCGCGGTCATGGGCGGCAAATCGAAGGACTTTCCGTTCTGGCTTCTCACCGCGCGCAGCATGCAGTATGCCTGGGGCGCCAACGTCGGCATGCAGATGATCAAGGAAGTGGCGGACAACATCTCCGGCCATCGCGGCGTGATCATGAATACGGGCAGGGCGGAGGAACTCGGCGTCGCCGATGGCGATATGGTCGAGATCGCCACGCCGCTTGCCAGCGTGCGGGCGCGGGCAGTGGTGCGCCAGGGCATACGCCCGGATACACTATTGCTGCTGGGGCAGTTCGACCACTGGGCGACGCCCTTCGCCAAGGACTTTGGCATGCCGAGCATGAATTCTCTGGTGCCGATGACCATGGCGCTGACCGACGCCACCGGTTCCGGATCGGACGTGGTGCGGGTGAGCCTGAAACGCGCAGGAGGTGAACGATGACTCGCTGGGCCATGGTCGCGGATTTGCGCCGCTGCGTCGGCTGCCAGACATGCACGGCGTCGTGCAAGCACGCCAACGCGACGCCGCCGGACGTGCAATGGCGGCGCGTTCTCGACCTGGAGGTGGGCGAATACCCGGCGGTGAAAAGGGCTTTCGTGCCGGTCGGCTGCATGCACTGCGACGATCCGCCGTGCATGGCGGTGTGCCCATCCACCGCCACCAGGAAACGGCCGGACGGCATCGTCACCATCGATTACGACCTGTGCATAGGCTGCAGCTACTGCGCGGTCGCCTGTCCCTATCAGGCGCGCTACAAGACCGATCTGGCGACTTTCGCCTACGGCAAGGCCACGGCAGCCGAGGAAAAACGATTCGATCCCAAGCGGCTCGCGGTGGCGACCAAGTGCACTTTCTGCGTCGACCGCATCGATGCCGGCATGGCGAAAGGCCTGAAGCCCGGGGTCGATCCCGAGGCCACGCCGGCCTGCGTCAACGCCTGCATCACGCAGACGATGAGTTTCGGCGATATCGAAGATCCGCACAGCAACGTATCGCAGCTTCTCGCGGAGAATCAGTTCTTCCGCATGCACGAGGAACTCGGCACCGGACCGCGGTTTTACTACATTTGGGATAAGAAGGAGGCGGAAGCATGAGCTTCGGACCGAAACCCTGGCACCAGACCAGTTGGGATTTCCGCGCGGCCTTCAATTTCATTTTCGGCGGCGCAGGGGCGGGATTGCTGGTCATCGCCGCCTTCTCCGGACTCGGCGGAAACTCGCTGCGGGCGGAGATGCTTTTCGCGATGGCGCTGATCGGGGCCGGCCTTGTTTCGGTCTGGTTCCCGATCGGCCGGCCGCTGCGGGCGATGAACGTCGGCTTCAATCCGTTCACCTCATGGATGACGCGTGAATCCTTCGCTGCAGGCGCCGTGTTCGTTCTCGGCCTGGCCGCCGTCTGGTTTGGCAGCACGCCCCTGGCGCAGGCAACAGCCGTTGCCGCATTGGTCTTCGCCTACTGCCAGGGACGCATATTGCAGGCGGCGAAAGGCATCCCGGCCTGGCGCGTGCCCGCGCTGGGCTGGCTCAATTTCATCACTGCGCTCACCGAAGGCGCGGGCCTGTTCGTGGCGTTGTCGGCGGTGTTCGGCTCGCCCGCAAAGAGCGTGCTCGCGTATTTTTCGCTGGCGCTGATCGCGCGCGGGCTGGCCTGGTCGACTTATCGCGGCAGCATTGCGAAGAGCGCGGCGCGGCCGGCTCTGACGGTGCTCGACCGCGCCGGAAAGGTGCTGGTCCAGTTCGGCACCATCGCGCCCCTGGTGCTGTTGCTGCTCGGCATGCTGGCCGCCGACCTTTCACGCATCGCGCTGCCGCTGGCCGGTATCGCCGCGCTTGCGACCGGCTGGCAGTTCAAATTCATGTTGATTACGCGCGCGGCCTACAATCAGGGCTTCGCCTTGCCGCATTTGCCGGTGCGCGGCACCCGCTAGGCCAGAGGTAATTCGATCAATCGAGCGGCACCAAGGGAGTCAGCGCAATGCAGAACCAGGAACTCACCGCAATATTCAGCCATGCGGCGGCCGCGGGAAGAAATGCGCTGAACGAGGCGGAACTGGACGCGCTGTTCTCCGCTCTCGGCATCATATACAGGGGCGATCCGAAGGCGGCAAACGCGTCCGGCGTCGATCTGCGTGTCAGCCTGAACAATACGCGTGAATTCGGCATGGTCATCAGCGCCGGGCTGGGTGGGCTGGACGCGGAATTGGATGAAAGCAATTTCAGGAAAGACCGCGCCTCGGTCTACGCCGCCGTCGAACTGACCGACGCAAGCGACTTCCTCCGCCTGTTCCGGCGCACGCTTGCCTATCAAAAGCTGGCTTGCGTGGCCAGGCGCGACGGACTGACGCAACCGGACCCGCAGCTCGAGGCCTGTTTCGAACGGCTGCTCGGGCTGGTAAGCGCTTGTTCCGGGGATGCCGGGGCCGCGTTCGTGCTGCAGGCGCTGGAGCTGAACCCGGTTCAGGTCGGCGCGCAACTGGTAGTCAGGGTCGCGCACTGCGAAATTCGCGCACCGTCCGCGGTCCGTTTAGCCCGCCCCATCCAAAAGATCGACAAACTCATCCATCCGCAGTCGATCGGCATCATCGGCGTGTCGGCGACCAACATGAATTTCGGCCGGATCATCCTGCGCAATCTGATGGGCAGCGGCTACGGCAAGGAGCGCATGACCATCATTCGCGAGGGCGAAACGGAGATCGACGGCGTCAAGTGTGCCGCCAGCCTGAAATCGCTGCCGGGCAAGATCGACCTGCTGATCGTCGCCGTGGCCGCCGATGCCGTCTACGGCCTGGTGGATGAGATCATCGAAACCGATTCGGTGGAGTCGGTGATGCTGATACCGGGCAGCCTGGGCGAGACGAAGAAGAGCAGGGAGCCCGCGGCCGCGCTCGGCGCGAGGATCAATGCCGCCCACGCCAGCAAAGGCGGCGGGCCAATTTTCCTCGGCGCCAATTGCCTCGGCGTGGTCTCTCATCCCGGCTCATATGATTCCTGGTTCATCCCCCTCGAGCGGCTGCCGAAGCCGAAGAAGAAGCCGCAGAGAAATTCAGTGATGCTGAGCCAGAGCGGGGCGTTCATGATCACGCGCATGAGCCAGAATCCGTGGCTGGATCCGGCGTATATGCTGGCTCTGGGCAACCAGACCGATCTCACCCACGGCGACATGCTCACCTACTTCGCGGATCGGCCCGAGATCGACACCGTCGGCATCTACGTCGAGGGATTCAAGGATCTGGACGGGCTGGATTTCGCCAAGGCGGTGCGCAAAGCGGTGGTGAACGGCAAGCAGGTCGTGGTCTACAAATCAGGAAAGACGGCGCCCGGCGTGACCGGGGTCATGGGCCATACCGCTTCCATCGCAGGCGGTCCGACCTTGTTCGAATCCGTCGTGCGCCAGGCCGGCGCGATCGTCGCCGAGGACTTCACGTCCTTCGACGACCTGTTCTACATCGCCGGCGCGCTCCACCGGAAGGAAATCCACGGCAATCGGCTGGGGGCCATCAGCGGCGCAGGATTCGAGGCGGTCGGCATGGCCGACGCCATCGAATCGGATACTTTCGCCATGCAGATGGGGGCGCTGGAGCCGGGAACGGTCAAGCGGGTGGAAGAAATCCTGGTCGCCAAGCGACTGGACGCACTGGTCGAAGTGCGCAATCCCATCGACATCAACCCCGGGGCCGACGACGAGGCGCACCTGCAGATCACCGAGGCGTTCCTCCAGGATCCCAATATAGATGCCGTCGTCGTCGGACTCGACCCGACTGCGCCCTCCGTGCGGGCGCTGGTGGAGAGCAAGCTGCGGCCCGGATACGATCTCAGCGATCCGAAGAGCACAGTGCATCTCATGCCGCCCATGGTCGAACGCAATGCCAAGCCCATTATCGGGGTCGTTGACGGCGGCCAGCTCTACGACGCCATGGCGGCGAGCCTGATGGACCAGGGTGTATGCGTGTTCCGCAACAGCGGGCGCGGCACGCGGGCGCTGGTGCGCTACTGCGAGGCGCGCAGGTATGCTGAAAGTCTGCGTCAGCGCCAAGTTAAGATTTGAACCGGAACCGATGAACACGACACGAGGAACACGCATGAGCGACATACAGCGACTGACTGCTACGCGCCGCGTCGACGGCGATGCTATGGGTGCAGCGATCAAGGATATCTTCCGGACGGCGCACAGCGAGGGCCGCAGCACGCTGTTCGAGCATGAGGTCTACCGGCTGCTTGCCGTGGCCGGCATCGCCTCGACGCCGAGACACGAATTGCTCACCGGCGGGGCCGAGCCGGCGGACGAACTCCTGGCGTCGTTCGCTGGAAGCCGGGTGGTTGTGAAGATCGTCTCAGGCAGCATCGCGCACAAGTCGGATGTGGGCGGGGTCGCGGTTGTGCCCAAGCAGCCGGGGGCGGTGCGCGCCGCCTGCAAGAGCATGCTCGCGGCGCTGTCGGAACGGGACGTCGCGGGGCTGATGCTAACGGAGTTCATCGAAGCGGACGCTCCGGGTTCCGGCAGCGAGCTGCTGGTCGGCATCCGCAACACGCGCGAATTCGGCATGATTCTCAGCGCCGGGATTGGCGGCGTCGACACCGAGCTCTATGCCGGAGGCTCCCGCCGGGGGCAGGCAGTGGTGTCGGCTTCGACCGCGCTGACCACTGCCGAGGCTGACCACTGCCGAGGAATTTCTCGAGCTTTTCAAACCGACGATTGCCTACCGGAAGATCGCCGGACTGACGCGGGGGGGGCGCCGGCTGGTGGAGGACGAAAGCCTCCTCCAGTGCTTCGGCGCCTTCATCCGCCTCGCGAACAGTTGTTCGACGGGCAACCCCGAGACCGACTTCGTCATCGAGGAGCTGGAGGTCAACCCCTTCACCTGCTCGGCCGGCGCGCTCGTCGCCCTCGACGGCTTGTGCCGCTTCGGCCGGCCGCAGAGCGTCCGCCCGCCGCGGCCTCAGGGCAAGATCGACAAGCTGCTGCACCCGGCTTCGATCGGAATCATCGGTGCATCCGCCACGCGCATGAACTTCGGCCGGATCACCCTGAAGAACATCATCGCATCCGGTTATGACAAGTCGCGGCTGCTCGTCATCAATCCTGACGGCCAGGAAGTCGATGGCGTGCGCTGTGCGCCGAGCCTGGGGGCGCTGGAGAGCAAGCTGGACCTCTTGATCCTCGCGGTGACCGCCGCCGTCGCCTTCGGTATCATCGATGAAGTGATCAGGACCGATGCCGTGGAATCGGTGCTGTTAATCCCCGGGGGAATGGGGGAAACCGAGGCGAGCAGGGAGCCGGCCCGGCGGATGCTGGCGACGATCGACAACGCCCGGCGCGCGGGAGTCGGACCGGTGTTCGTCGGCGCGAACTGCCTGGGCATAATCTCGCACCCCGGCAACTACGATTCCTGGTTCATTCCCGAGGAACGCCTGCCGAGAACTCAGAAGAAGGCTCAACGCAGCTCGGCGTTCATCAGCCAGAGCGGTGCTTTCCTGGTCACGCGGCTCAGCAAGAACGCCTGGCTCGACCCGGCTTACATGGTCGCCTTGGGCAACCAGAACGACATTACGCACGGCGACATGGTCGAGAGCTTCGCAGCTAACCCGGACATCCACGTGATCGGCGCGTACGTCGAAGGATTCAAGGATCTCGACGGGCTGGCCCTGGCGCGCGCCGTGCGCAAGGCGACCGCCGCCGGCAAGCAGGTCGTCATTTACAAGGCCGGGCAGTCCGCGGCGGGCGGGCGGGCCGCGATGGGTCACACGGCCTCGATCGCCGGCGACTACGAGGTCTGCCTGTCCGTGCTCACGCAGGCCGGCGCGCTGGTCGCGAGCGACGTCAGCGAGTTCAGCGACCTGTTCTACATCTCCGATTGCATGCGCGAAAAGGTTGTCCGCGGCAAGCGGCTCGGCGCGGTGGCCGGCGCAGGGTACGACACGGTGGCCATCGCCGACAGCATCCAGGTGGGCGACTTCTCCATGTCTCTGGCCGAGATCGGACCATCGACCCGGGAACGGCGGGTGGCGATCCTGGCGTCCAAGAAGCTCGATGCGCTGATGGAAGTCAGGAACCCGTTCGACATCAACCCGGGGGCGGACGACGAGGCTCATCTGCTCTGCACCGAAGCCATGGCCGCCGAACCGGACGTCGATTCGATAGTCGTCGGACTCGACCCGACCTCGCCCATGGTCAGGTCGCTACAGAAGAGCGCGCGGGCGGGCTTCGACATCGACAGCCCGGAGAGCATAGTCCAGACGCTGCCGGCGCTGGTCGCCTCCTGTCCGAAACCCATCGTGGCCTTCATTGACGGCGGCCCGCTCTTCGACCCGATGGCCGACAAACTGATGGAGCATGGCGTCTGCATCTTCCGCTCCAGCGAGCGCGCAACGCGGGCGCTCGTCCGCTATACGGAGGCACGGCTCAGCGCGGCGCGCCTGCGTGGCGAGGGAGTGCCCGGGGTCTAGCGTCCTGTCTTTAAATGTTGCCAGGCCGCCTTGCAATAGGCATTGCGGCGCGAAGTGCAACCCGAGGATGGGCGTATCCAGCACCGGGTGTGGGTAGAGGAGATAAGTCGCTATTTGCGGGTGGTCATGCCTCCCGACGGCGTGACGCTGCATAATGCCTTCCCCGATAGGAGATTCAAGCCATGAGGATTAACTACGACGCAGCGACGGATTCGCTCTACATCCATCTGGCCGAACGTCCATCGGTGGACTCCGACGAGGTGGTGGATGGCGTTGTGCTGGATTACGACGCTGCCGGTGCCTTGGTCGGTATCGATGTGCAGCACGCCAGCCTGAAAGCCGACATTCATCGGCTGGCGCTAAGCCACATGCCGCTCACGAGCTTGGAAGCGGCTTGAGGTCAATCGATGCTGGTCCACCGCTCTTGTGATGTGATGCTGGAAATCTGCCCTTCTATTGCAGTGCATGATCACCGATATGTCTTCTGCGTAGCAGGGATAAATTCAGGGAGCATCGAACCCGGCCCCTTTTTTTGAACCACACCGCCAGGAATAGCGGGCAGGTATCGATGTACTCGTAACGTGCCATGCAACCCCCCTGAACTGACGAATTACTTATGACAATTGATATTCGGTTTGGTTCGGCTCAGAATGCGCACATGAATACCCTTTCCCTACAGCCTCGTTAGGCATCTCATGCCGGAAGTCCACCTTGCTCCGCCCCAGCCAGAAGATGCCGAGGAACTGCTTGCGTTCGAACTGGGGAACAGGACATTCTTCGAACTCCACATAAATGCACGACTAGAAAGCTACTACTCACTTGGTGGTGTTCGAGCCGCTATCGCTGAATCAATGCGCGAAGCCGCCGAAGACAAGGCGTACCAGTACCTTGTCAGGGACGACACTGGAAAGTTAGTTGGTCGGGTAAACCTTACACGAATTAGGCGGGCTCACTTCCATTCGGCCGAACTTGGCTATCGCATAGGTCAGTCGGCGTGTGGAAAGGGCTACGCTAGCAAAGCCGTTAGCCAAGTCATAGCCAAGGCGTTCAAGGAACTGCGGTTAGTGCGTTTAGAGGCCACGGCGAGATCAGAGAATGTTGGGTCAGGTCGAGTCCTCGTGAACAATGGTTTCACCTACTTCGGGAATTCCAAGCGTAGCTTCGAGCTAGCGGGCATTTGGCATGACCTCATCCACTATGAGCTGCGAGTCGATGCCTAACCCTTGGGCGTAATACGGGACAGACCACGGTTTTGTGAACCAGGACTAAAATCATGAAGCGCAAGGTATACATCGAAACATCCGTCATCAGCTATTTGACGGCTCGCCCAAGTAAGACCATCCTCGGCGCTGCTCACCAGCAAATTACTCTGGCCTGGTGGGAAACCCGCAACCAATACGAACTGCTGGTGTCAGAGTCGGTATTGCGCGAGTGCGGGGCCGGCGATCCTGGTGCTGCCCAAAAGCGGCTGGCTGTTTTAGCTGACATGCCCTTACTCTTGATCAGCGAGGAGGCACTCAATATCGCGGAGGCATTGGTGGGACAAGGGATCGTCTCATCCAAAGCAGCGGAGGATGCGCTCCACATTGCGGTCGCCACAGTTTACGGTGTGGATTATCTGCTGACCTGGAACTGCCGGCACATCGCAAACCCGGAGATACAAAGGGGCATCTCCGAGTACCTTGAACAGATTGGTTTGTTCCTGCCGTTCATTTGCACCCCGGAAGAACTTCTTGGAGAAGAAAATGCTGAATGACGAAATCGTCGATGAAGTGCGGGCCATTCGAGATGCCCACGCCGCTAAGTTCAACTATGATCTGCGGGCGATTTATGCAGACCTCAAGAAGTCCGAGGCAGAGCATATTGCAGCGGGTCATCCGTTTATTCCACCGCCATCGGTGCCCCCTGTGCCTGACTCTGTATTGCAGCGGACTCGCTTCGCTCGCCGCTGACTGGTCTATGACCTTGGAAGATTTGTGTGTCTCCCCCGGCAATCAACTGGAAGTGTTAAGGGGAAATCGCAAGGGGCAACAATTTGCAACAACGATCGATTGCGCGTGTGCTTCGTTTGGACTGTAGAAGGCAGGAAAAACGTTGAGATCGTTGATTGCCACTGAAGTGTCCGGTAGTATTCAGCGCCACCGCGGTGCCCGCTCGATGACATCGTCAAGCCGGAATGGCCGCCATCTATTTTGGAGAACCGCTGATGAATAAGAACGCAAAGAATATGCTCCTGGCCGGACTGGTCGCTGTCCTTAGTGCCTCAACCGGTGTTGCGACCGCGGCGCAAACACTTGTATTCTGCTCGGAAGGCAGTCCTGAAGGCTTCAACCCCCAGTTCTTCCAGCTTGGCACTACCGTCGATGCCTCGTCCGTGCCGATGTACAACCGCCTGGTCGAATTCCAGATCGGCACGGCCAAGGTGGTGCCGGGCCTGGCCGAATCCTGGCAGGAGTCCGCCGATGGCTTGACGTATACCTTCAAGTTGCGCAAGGGCGTCAAGTTCCACGGCAACGCCAGGTTCAAGCCGACGCGCGATTTCAATGCCGACGATGTGCTGTTCAGTTTTTACCGTATGGCCGATCCGAACCACCCGTTCGCCAAGGTCACGCCGGGCCAAACCTATGCCTATTTCGAAGACATGGGCATGGACAAGATCGTCGCCAAGCTGGAGAAGGTCGACGACTACACCGTGCGCTACCATCTCAATCATGCCGAAGCGCCCTTCATCGCCAATCTGGCCATGGATTTTTCGGCGATCCTCTCGGTCGAATATGCCGACAAGATGAAAGCTGCCGGCACGCCCGAGGTGATCGACCGCGAGCCCATCGGCACCGGGCCGTTCCAGTTCGTTTCCTACCAGAAGGACGCCGTCATCCGCTACAAGGCCTTCGACCAGCATTGGAACGGCCGGCCGAAAATCGATAACCTGATCTATGCCATCACTCCTGATGCCTCGGTGCGTTATGCCAAGTTGAAGACCGGCGAATGCCAGGTGATGGCTTTCCCCAAGCCGGCCGATATCGTGTTGATGAAGGCCGATCCTGCCATCAAGATGTTGACCCAGGAGGGCTTGAACGTCGGTTACATTTCCTTCAACATCGAAAAGAAGCCATTCGACAACAAGCTGGTGCGCCAGGCGCTGAACTTGGCCACGGACAAGGAAAACATCCTCAAGGCGGTCTATCAGGGTGCCGGACAGGCCGCGAAGAATCCCATACCGCCGACCATGTGGTCATACAACGACAAGGTCAAGCCGTATCCCTATGACGTGGCCAAGGCCAAGGAGCTGCTGGCCAAGGCGGGCTATCCGAATGGCTTCGAGACCGACCTGTGGTATTTGCCGGTGACCCGCCCCTACAATCCCGACGGCAAGCGCATGGCTGAACTGATCCAGGCCGACTGGGCCAAAATCGGCGTCAAGGCCAAGCTCGTCACTTTCGAGTGGGGTGAGTACCGCAAGCGCAGCAAGGCTGGGGAACAGTCAGCGATGATGTTCGGCTGGTCCGGCGACAACGGCGACCCGGATAATTTTTTTGCCACCCTGCTCGGCTGCGAGGCGGTCAAGGGCGGTGGCAATACGGCGCGCTGGTGCAATAAGAGTTTCGAGGAGTTGATACAGAAAGCCAAGACCACGCCCAAGCAGGCCGAGCGCGCCAAGTTCTACGAGAAGGCGCAGGAGGTCTTCAAGGAGGAGGCGCCCTGGATTCCCATCGCACACTCGGTCCGATTCACGCCGGTGCGCAAGGAAGTGGTCGGCTTCAAAATGGATGTGACGGCGCATCACTACTTCGACAAGGTCGACTTGAGCAAGTAAGCCGAATGTTTGGATTCCTCCTGCGCCGGGCGGGGTTGGTTGTTCCAACTTTTCTCGGCATCACTTTGCTGGTGTTTTCCCTGATCCACATGATCCCGGGCAATGCTGTCGAAGCATTGTCCGGCGAGCACGGCATGGATCCGGCGCGCTATTCGAGGCTGGTCCACGAGTTTGGCCTCGATCAACCGCTGTATGTCCAGTACTTCGACTATCTCGGAAAACTCCTCAAGGGCGATCTGGGGTTTTCGATCGTTACCCACGAACCTGTTGTTCGCGAGTTCCTGACTTTGTTTCCGGCCACACTGGAGTTGTCCTTCTGCGCCATGCTGCTGGCGCTGATCATCGGCTTGCCGGCTGGCATCCTGGCGGCGTTGAAGCGCAATACTTTTCTCGATTACTCGGTGATGGGCGTGTCGCTGACCGGTTACTCAATGCCGATTTTCTGGTGGGCTCTGCTGTTGATCCTGCTGTTTTCGGTGACCCTGGGCTGGACCCCGGTTTCCGGCCGCATCGATATCCTCTTCGACCTGCCGCCGGTGACCGGTTTCATGCTCGTCGACAGCCTGCTCTCGGGCGAGCTGGGTGCCTTCAGGTCGGCTCTGTCCCACCTGATCCTGCCGACCATCGCGCTGGGCACCATCCCGCTAGCGGTGATCGCGCGCATGACGCGCTCGGCGATGCTGGAAGTGCTGCGCGAGGACTATGTCCGGACAGCCCGTGCCAAAGGCTTGTCGCGGCTGCGGGTGATCGCCATCCACGCCTTGCGCAACGCCCTGATCCCGGTGGTCACGGTGATCGGCTTGCAGGTCGGAACCTTGCTGGCCGGGGCGATCCTGACGGAAACCATTTTTTCCTGGCCGGGTATCGGCAAATGGCTGGTGGAAGCCATACACCGCCGCGATTATCCTGTCGTGCAGGGTGGCATCCTGCTGTCCGCCAGCATCATCATCCTGGTCAATCTGAGCGTCGATGTCCTCTATGGCGTGATCAACCCCCGGATACGCCGCAGCTCATGAGCCACGCCAATATGAGCACTCCGCCGCATCCCCTGCGCGAACTGTGGGATGATTTCAGCCGCAATCGCGGCGCGGTCACCGGGCTGGTCATCGTCTGCGGCCTGGTTCTCCTGGCGCTATTCGCCGATGTCATAGCTCCGCATTCGGCGATCGAACAATACCGCGACGCGACGCTGATGCCGCCGGCATGGCAGGAGGGCGGCAACAGCCGCTTCCTGCTCGGTACGGATCCGGTCGGCCGCGACGTGCTGTCGCGCCTAATCCACGGCTCCCGTCTGTCGCTGCTGATCGGCACGGTCGCGGTGTCGCTGTCGCTGGGGCTGGGCATCGCGCTCGGACTCCTGGCGGGCTTCTTTCGCGGCATCACCGAGATCGCCATCATGCGCCTGATGGACATCATGCTGGCCCTGCCCAGCCTGCTGCTGGCGGTCGCCGTGGTGGCGATCCTCGGGCCTGGCCTGATCAACGCCATGTATGCGATCAGCATCGTGCTGCTGCCGCACTATGCGCGCCTGACGCGCGCCGCGGTGATCGGCGAGATGGCCAAGGATTACGTCAGCGCGTCGCGCATCGCCGGCGCCGGCACCTTGCGCCTGATGTTCAATTGCGTCCTTCCGAACTGCGCCGCCCCTCTGATCGTCCAGGCCACGCTGGGTTTCTCGGCGGCGATCCTGGACGCCGCGGCGCTGGGTTTTCTCGGCCTCGGCGCCCAGCCGCCGACCCCCGAATGGGGCTCGATGCTGGCGAGCGCCCTGGAGTTCATCCAGAGCGCATGGTGGGTGGTGACCTTCCCCGGCCTGGCGATCCTGATCTCGGTGCTGGCCTTCAACCTGATGGGCGACGGCCTGCGCGACGCGCTCGACCCGAAGTTGAAACAATGAGCCTGCTGGATATCGAAAAACTGCACGTCGAGTTCGGCTCTGTCGAAGCGCCATTTACCGCCGTCGACGATCTCGATCTGAACATCGAAGCAGGCGAAATTATTGGCATCGTCGGCGAGTCCGGGTCAGGCAAAAGCGTGACCGCCCTGGCCTTGATGGGACTGATCGATTTTCCGGGTCGCGTCAGTGCAGGCCGCATGGCCTTCGCCGGGCGCGACCTGCTCGGTCTGACGGAGCGCGAGCGGCATGCGATGCTGGGCAGGGATATCGCGATGATATTCCAGGACCCGATGACCAGCCTCAATCCGTGTTTCACCGTGGCCTACCAGTTGATGGAAACGCTGCGCGTGCATCAGGGTGGGTCGAAGCGGCAACTGCGCGAACAGGCGCTGACACTGCTGAAGCAGGTCGACATCCCGGACCCGGAACATCGGCTCGACGCCTATCCGCATCAACTCTCCGGCGGCATGAGCCAGCGTGTCATGGTGGCCATGGCGATTGCCTGCAACCCGCGCCTGCTGATCGCCGACGAACCGACCACCGCCCTGGACGTCACCGTGCAGGCGCAAATGCTGGAGTTGCTGTTGCAGCTCCAGCGCGAGCGCGGCATGGCGCTGATGCTGATCACTCATGACTTGAGCATCATCGCGCAGACCGCGCAGCGCGTGGTTGTCATGTATGCCGGGCAGGTGGTGGAGACCGGATCCGTGCCGCGGATTTTCAAGACGCCCAGGCATCCATATACCCAGGCGCTGCTGGCCGCGCTGCCGGAATACAACATCGGTCAGTCGCGGCTGAAGACCCTCCCCGGCGTGGTCCCCGGCCAGTATGACCGGCCCGGCGGCTGCCTGCTCAATCCGCGCTGTAGCTATGCGACGGACCGTTGCCGCGAGATTCGTCCGGCGCTGTCGGTCGAAGAGGATGCGCTAGTCCGTTGTCATTTTCCGCTGGATGCCGCGGGCCGGCTGACTCACTGCATTCCGGAAGGCAGCGCCACCGCATGAATGCTCCCGCCACTCTGCTGGAAGCCAAACAGCTCACCCGGCATTACCTTGTTTCGCAAGGCTGGTTCAAGCCCAAAGCCACGGTGCGTGCGCTCGACGGCGTTTCGTTCACCCTGACCCCCGGCAAGACCTTGGCCGTGGTCGGCGAATCGGGCTGCGGCAAGTCCACCCTGGCGCGCCAGGTCACCATGATAGAAGCGCCCAGCGGCGGCGAGCTGCGGATGGGCGGTGTCAACGTCGCCGATGCCGACGGAGCGGAGCGAAAGCGCATCCGGCCGCTGGTGCAGATGGTTTTCCAGAATCCGTATGCCAGCCTGAACCCGCGCAAGAAAGTCGGCGCCATGCTGGAGGAGCCGCTGATCATCAATACGGCGCTGACCAAGTCAGAGCGAGTCGCTAAGGCGCAGGCCATGATGGCCAAGGTGGGTTTGCGTCCCGAGCATTTCGGTCGCTATCCGCACATGTTTTCGGGCGGCCAACGGCAGCGGATCGCCATTGCCCGCGCCCTGATGCTCGACCCGAAAGTCATCGTCGCCGATGAACCAGTATCAGCGCTGGATGTGTCGATCCAGGCGCAAGTGCTCAATTTGCTGATGGATATCCAGGACGCCAGCGGCGTCGCCTATCTTTTCATCTCCCACAATCTCAGTGTGGTCGAACATATCGCCGATGAAGTGTTGGTGATGTATCTGGGCAAGACTGTCGAGCATGGCGGCAAGCAGCAGATATTCAGCCGTCCGCTGCATCCCTATACCAAGGCGCTGCTGGCCAGTACGCCGCGCATCGATCCCGCGCTACGCCAGCAAAAGATTATCCTGCGCGGTGAACTGCCTTCGCCGCTGGCCCCGCCGCCGGGCTGTGCTTTCAGCAACCGTTGTCCGCATGCGGTCGACCGCTGCAGGGAGATCGTTCCGACGCTGCAATCCTTCGAGGATCGATTGGTCGCCTGCCACCGGGTGAGCGAGATTGCCTGACCTGTCTTGATGTCCCTTGCTGCTCCGGCTCACCGCTCGTTCGTGATGCTCGCCGCAGGCTGTACCTGAGCGTCCTGCTCGGCGCGGATGCGCTGGCGACGCAGCTTGAAGCGGGTAGAGAGGTTGTCGAGGTAGGTATAAATCACCGGCACCACGATCAGCGTCAACAGTGTCGAAGTGGTCACGCCGCCGATGATGGCGCGTCCCATCGGCGCCTGCATCTCGCCGCCGTCTCCCAGGCCCAGCGCCATCGGCAGCATGCCGAAGATCATTGCCAGGGTGGTCATCAGTATCGGCCTGAGTCGTACCTGCCCGGCATCGAGTATCGCCTGGGTATGGGTCTTGCCCTCGCGGATGCCCTGGTTGATGAAATCCACCAGCAGGATGGCGTTCTTGGTCACCAGGCCCATCAACATGATGAAGCCGATGATGGAGAACAGGTTGAGCGTGGTTCCCGTGATCAGCAGCGCCAGAAACACGCCGATCAGGGACAGGGGCAGGGACGCCATGATGGCGATGGGTTGCAGGAAACTGCCGAACTGGGAGGCCAGTATCAGGTAGATGAAGATCACCGCCATCCCCAGCGCCGCCATCGCCGCGGCAAACGACTCGTTCATCTCCTGGGTCTGTCCGCCGACGTTGAAGCGGTAACCGGGCGGCAGGTCTGGTTCGAGTTTCTTGAGCAGGGCCTGTACTTCGCTGCCGGCATCTCCGGCGGGTCGTCCCTCGACGTTGGCATACAGCGACACCCGCCGCTGCAAGTCCTGGCGCTTGATCTGCTGGGCGCTGAAGGTGGGGACGAATTCGGCGACCTGGCGCAAAGCCACCATCTGCGGCGTGCCGTCGGAGTTGGCCCGGCTACTGGTGAGATAGAGGTCGCCGAGATCGGTGGCGATACGCCGCCCTGACTTCGGCAAACGCACATTGACGTCATAATTCTGTCCGTCGGCCGCCTGCCAGTGCGAGATCGTATCGCCGGCGATCAGTGGCCGCAGCGCCCGGCCGATCTGCGCCATATTCAGGCCGAGATCGCTGGCCAGATTGTCGTTGATGCGCACCGCGATGGTTGGATTGGCGCCCCGTTCGCTGCTTTCCAGATCGGCGATGCCCTTGATCGCCGCAACCTGCTTCATCACGCCCTGGGATATTTCCGTCAGCTTGCCGGCATCGGGACCGAGTATCGAAATGAAGATCGGCTTGCCCCAACCCACCGAGAGCTCGATGCCGGCGATAGACGCAAGTCTGGCGCGTATCGCCTGTTCGAGCTGCTTTTGCGAGCGGCGACGGGTCTCCTTGCGATCGCTCAGCTTGAGGTTGATGCGCGCATAGTTCTTGCCCTCGTCTGTGCCCACATTGGTCTCGGCAATCGAAATTTCCGGGAACGACTTGAGCGCGTCTTCGACCTGCCGCATCTTGGCGTCGGTATATTCCAGCCCTGAGCCTATGGGTGTATTCAGCCGGAGCGAAATGAATCCCTGATCGGTCTCCGGAATGAATTCCGTACCCACCAGCGGCACGATGAAGAAACTGCCGACGAAACTGACACTGGCGATGATCAGGACCTTCACCCGATGCGCGAGCGCCCAGGTCAGCATGACGCCGTAAAACCGATGAGCCGATTCGACCAGGTTCTCGATCCGGTTCATCAGTAGCCCCAGTCGGGGGAAGCGCTTGAAACGCGAGCCGGGCGGATCGTGCCAGATCGAGGACAGCATCGGATCCAGCGTGAAACTGACGAACAGCGATACCAGTACCGCCACCGCCACGGTGATTCCGAACTGGAGGAAATAACGCCCGATGATGCCGCTCATGAAGGCAATCGGAATAAACACCGCGACGATGGCGAAGGTCGTCGCCATCACCGCCAGGCCGATTTCCTCGGTTCCATCCTTGGCCGCGGTGAAATGATTCTTGCCCAGGCCGAGGTGGCGCACGATGTTTTCGCGCACCACGATGGCATCGTCGATCAACAGCCCGATGCACAGGCTCAATGCCATCAGGGTGAGGAAATTGAGGGTGAAATGGAACGCATACAAGGCGATGAAGGTCGCGATCACGGCTATCGGCAGGGTCAGGCCAGTGATGATGGTGCTGCGCCAGGAGTGCAGGAACAGGAAGACGATCAGCACCGTCAATAGCGCGCCTTCGACGATGGTTTCCTTGACGTTGTTCAGTGAGTGCTTGATCGATTCGGCGGACGAATTGATCAATTTGATTTCGACGCCGTCGGGCAGCCTTTTCTTCAAGTCCTCCAGGGCGACGCCTATCCCTTCGCCGACTTCGACCACATTGGCGTCCTGCACCTTGAAGACCCCCACGCCGATGGAACGCTTGCCGTTGATGCGGGCGATGGAAGTCTCTTCCTGTTCGCCGTCCACAATTTCGGCGACTTGGCTCAAATACACCGGGGCGCCCACCTGACGGGTGAGGATGATCTTGCCGAAACCGGCCGGCTCCTTGATCCTGCCTTCGACACGCACCAGTTGTTCCACCGCGCCGCTGGAGATGCTGCCGGCCGGCAGATCCTGATTCGCTGCCTGGATGGCGGCGATGACCTGGTCCACGCCTATCCCGTAAGCCTGCAGTTGAGCCGGCTTGAGGTAGATCTGCACCTGCCGTACCATGCTGCCGCCGACATTGACGTTGCCGACGCCAGGCGCGTTCTGTAGCCGTTTGACGATGATCTGGTCGGTCAGGGTCGACAATTCGCGCAAGCTGTGTTTGTCGGAGACCACTGCGAGATTCACCACTGGCTGCTGATTGTCCCAATCGGCGCGGCTCACCAGCGGGTCCTTGACCTCCCTTGGAAATCCGGGGCGGATCTGGGCGATCTTGTCGCGCACCTCTTGCGTTGCCGCACCCATTTCGGTCGTCAGGCGGAATTCCGCGGAAAGGAAACCCGCACCCTCCCTGGCGGTGGCGTAAATCAGCTTGACCCCATTCACGGTGTTGACGACATTTTCGATCGGCTTGAGCAAGTCGTTCTCGACTTGCTCCGGCGAGGCGCCGGGATAGCTTACCGCGATGAAGACGTAAGGATTGCTGACATCCGGCATTTGCTCGACCGGAAGACGGTTGTAGGAAAATATGCCGAGAACCAGCAACGCGACCATCACCATGGTGGCGAAGACCGGCTGGTTGATACTGGTGCGGGTGATCCACATGATGGCGCTAGGATCGTGGCGCGGCCGAATCGACGGGCGCCGCCTGGCTCTTCAAGACCGCGGGAGTATCCGCCTTGAGCCCCTCCATGCGGCCGGTGACGACCAGCACTCCCTGGGCGATGCCGGAACGAATCTCGATAAAACCGTCCTGCTCGGCGCGGCGGCCGAGTTCCACTGTGCGCTTGGCCAATTTCCCCTGTTCGAGAGTGTAGACATACGGCATTCCGTTCTCGTCCCGGATCGCCGACAACTGGATGGCCGGCACCGGCGGCGAATTC
Source organism: Pseudomonadota bacterium (assembly GCA_026399515.1). Classification (GTDB taxonomy): domain Bacteria; phylum Pseudomonadota; class Gammaproteobacteria; order Burkholderiales; family Rhodocyclaceae; genus JACRAR01. The sequence goes on from JAPLQT010000038.1 coordinate 30,400, forward strand.
GACAGGCTCAGCACGCCGCTGGCGAACATGCCGCCTCTCAGCGCGTGCTCGGTATTGGCGATGGTGATATAGACGTTGATCGAGCGCGACCCGGCTTCGGACGAAGGATTGATGCGCTCCACGCGGCCGCTGAAAGCCTGTTTATCGTGGCCTTCGACCTTGATGGTCGCCTCCTGGCCGATCCGGATATTGGGAATTTCGTTCGCCGGCACCGGCGCCTGCAACTCCATGCGCGACAGGTCGACAATCGAAAACAGCGGCATGTCCTGACCGACCTTTTCTCCGGGCTGGACCAGGCGCTTGGCCACGAATCCATCCATCGGCGCATAGACCACCGCGTCTTTGAGCGCATTGCGGGCAAGATCGAGTTGGGCCTGATAGGATTTCAGGGTCGCCTGGCTCACCAGGAAGTTGCTCTGGGTGTTGTCGTAGGCGTTCTGTGAAATGAATTTCTGTTTCAACAGCGACTGATTGTTCTGCTGGTTCTTTTCCGCCAGGGCAAGCTGGGCACGGGCGCCCTCCAGGTTGGCGATCTTCTCATCCAGCCTGGCCTGCAAATCCACCGTATCGAAACGCGCCAGCACCTGGCCCTTTCTCACCGCCTCGCCCTCGCGCACCAGGGCCTCCTTGATTTCTCCCGCGACCTTGGCCTTGACCATGGTCTGGTTCAAGGGCTGTAGATTGCCGGTGATGGGGATGACCTGGCGCAATTCGCGCATTTGCACCTGGGCCACGTCGCTCGCCGCGAACTCAAGGGTAACGACTTCCTTCAGTTTCGAGGCCGCGGCTGCTTCCTGGTTTCCCTTGATCTTGAACAGCGTTCCTCCGAGCGCCAGGATCGCCACAAGCAGCGTCAGTAGCCAGACCAGGCGCTTTCTCGCCAGGCCTCCTTGTCTTGGGAATAAACCGTCAGGTCGCATCGTTGGGTTCTCTGTTAGTTGCGCGGTTCGATCGCTATGGCGCCCGCCGGCCGACCTCTCGCCATCAGCACCAGCTTGATCAGGAAGCGATATGCCAGCCGTATGAACAGGAGCGTGAACAGGGCTTCGACGAGGGTCGCGAAAAATGCGCCGAGCGCTGTCCAGCGCGGCACCCGCCGCTGGAACTTGGCGAGCGCCCGGTCGCGGGCGATTTCGATGCTGTCGTAGAAAGTCGGCACCACCAGCAAGGTCAGTATCGTCGAGGTGATGGTGCCGCCGATGATGGCGATGGCCAGCGGCCGGTAGAAGTCGCCGCCTTCGCCCAGCCCGATGGCGACGGGCAGCATGCCCGCGATCAGCGCGAAAGTGGTCATCAGGATCGGCCGCAAGCGCATGCGGCCGGCATGCATCAGCGACTCTTCGCGGTCGAAGCCTTCCGCCTCCCGTTTCCGGGCGCAATCTAGCAGCAGGATGGCGTTCTTGGCGACCAGGCCCATCAGCATGATGACGCCGATGAAACTCATCAGGTTCAGGGTGCTCCTGGTGAGCAGCAGGCTGACCACCACGCCGATGAGGCTCAGCGGCAGCGACAGCATCACCGCAAGCGGCGCGGTGAA
>JAPLQT010000038.1:31973-134195 GCA_026399515.1 Pseudomonadota bacterium
TGGTCGCGCGCCGCGCCGCCCAACTCTATGCCATATCCCGGCGGAAAGTCGATGGTCTTGGCGATCTTCATGGCATCCGCGGTGACCTCGCCCGACGACCTGCCTTGGGCATTGGCAGTCACGGCCATCATGCGTTTGCCGTCCATGTGCTGGATCTGCGCCGGTCCTTTGCCCATGGTGATGGTGGCGATCTGGTCGAGCGGCACCATCATGTTGCTGCCGCTGACGGCGATCGGCAGGCGCTCGATATTCTCGGCATTGACCCGGTCGTCCGGATGCAGACGCACCGCGACGTCGCGCGACTCACCGGTCGGATCGACCCAGTCGCCGACTTCGACGCCGGCGAACGCCACGCGCAAGGCCTGAGCCGCGTCGTTGACTGAAATCCCCAAAGCATTCGCGAGGCCGCGATTCAATTCGATCTTCAGTTCGTCCTTGGGGCTTTGTTCGGAGAGTCCGATATCGACCGCGCCGGGGACACTGCCAAGTTTCTCCATGAAGTCGCCGGTAAGGCTGATCAGTCGCCGTGCATCTGGCCCGTAAAATTGGATCTGCACCGGTTTGCGCGCGCCGTTGCCCAGGTCGTCGAGCACCACGTATTCGGCGCCTATCAGACGTACCATGAGCTTTCTGAGGTCGACCGCGATTTCGATCGCCGAACGTTTGCGCGCCGTACTCTTGCCGAGATCGACGTAGACCCTGCCGCCACCGGCGTTAACGTTGCTGTTGGTGGCGACCGTCTCCGGCAGGGTGCGAGGGAGGGGGTGCGTACCTCGATGGCGATCATGCCGACGTCCTGCGACGGCAGGAAACTCGATCCGCCGAACTGCACATGCAAGCCTATCGCCGCAACCAGGCTTAGTCCGGCGATGACCGCCATCCAGCGGCGATGATGCAGCGCCCAGGCGATGACGTTTCCATAACGGTCGGACTGACGATTGAACCAGGTGTTGAATTTCGCCAGCCACCGGCTCAGGCCTTTCCTGGGCTGTAGATGATGTCCGACCGGATCGCCCCAATAGGCGGACAGCATCGGGTCGAGAGTAAATGAAATGAACAGGCTGACCAGGACCGAACTGGCCACCGTCAGCGCAAACGGCCGGAACCATTCGCCGGCAATGCCCGGCATGAACGCCACGGGAATGAATACCGCGATGATGGAAAAAGTGGTCGCCGCCACGGCCAGGCCGATCTCCTGGGTTCCCTTGCTGGAGGCGGTGCGGCGGTCCACACCCGACTCCATGTGGCGGACGATGTTTTCGCGAACCACGATGGCATCGTCGATCAGTACCCCGATCGCCAGCGACAGTCCGAGCAAGGTCATGAAGTTCAGGGTGAACCCGCTCAACCACACCGCGATGAAGGCGGCGATCACCGACGTCGGCAGACTCAAGGCGGTGATCAGCGTCGACCGCCAGGAATTCAGGAACACATAGACGACGAAGATGGTCAACACCGCCCCGAACATCAGCGACTCGATGACGTTGTTGAGGCTCTCCTCGGCGTCTTCGCCGCCATCTTGGGTGACCTCCACGCTGGTGCCGCCCGGCAGGGTCTTGTTCATCTCAACCACCATGGCGCGGATCTTGTTGGCCACTGTGACGGTGCTGGCTTCCCGCGAACGGGTGACCGATATGCCGACGTTCGGGTGGCCATTGCGCAGGCTGAAGCCGTTCAGCTCGGCGAACCCGTCCGCGGTGCTGGCGACCTGGCCCAGGCGCACCACTTCATTGCCGCGGCGCTTGATAACGATTTGTTCGAACTCGGCCGGCGACTCGATGCGCCCGACCAGTCGTATGCTCTGCTCATCCAGCGCGCCGCGGATCTTTCCGACCGGGGCGGTGACGTTCTGGTTGCCCAGCGCGGCCACCACTTCCGCGACCGAGACGTTGTACTCGCGCAGTTTCTCGGCCCGCAGCAGGATGCTCAGCTCGCGCTTCAAGGCGCCATTGACGGTGACGACCGCGACGCCGTCGATACCGCGGAACTTGTCCGCCAGGTTGTCTTCCGCCAGGCGTGAAATCTCGGCGTGGGTCTGGGTCTTGGACGACAAGGCCAATTGCATGATCGGCTGGGCCGACGGGTCGACCCGCCGCAGGACCGGTTCGCGCATTTCGACGGGCAGTTTGTAGCGCACCGACGAGATGGCGTTGCGTACCTCATCCGAAGCCTCGATCATGTTCTTGTTGAAATTGAAAATGATCACGATGGTCGCGTTGTTTTCGCTGGCGGTGGCGCGCAATTGGTAGACGCCGGAGATGCTTTGCAGCGATTTTTCGATCCGGTTGATGACTTCCCTTTCCACGGTATCCGGCGAAGCGCCCGGGTAGGGGATGCTGATCACCAGCACCGGCTGTTCGACATCCGGGATCTGATTGACGCGCAGCTTCTTGAGCGCCAGCAGGCCCAGGCACATCAGGGCAATGATGATGACCACCATAGCCATGGGACGCTTGATGCTGAAGTCGGAGAGGAACATGGCTAGGACCCCGCGGCTTTTTCGGCGCCGGGCTTTGTCGCCGCATCGGGATTAGCCGCAAGCGGTGTGGCGACAACCGCGGCAACCACCTGCTGACCATCTTTCAGAGTCGACAGCGGATTGCGCACCACTTGATCGCCGTCGCTCAGCCCGCTCAGCACGGCGAAATCGCCTCGCCGCGGATCTCGCTCGCCGATCACCAGGCTGGTCTTGGAGAGCTTGCTGTCCTTGACGCGCCAGGCATAGGCCTGATCGCCGTTGCGGATCAGGGCCGCGTCGGGAATCATCAAGACCTGGATGCTGCCCGCCTCGATCCGGCCTTCCGCATAGAGACCCGAGACGCGCGGTTGGCTGTTGTCGACAAAACCGACCAGGACCTCGACTTGGCGCGTGGTGGGATTGGCCGCCGGATCGACGCGTTTCACACGGCCGGTGAAGGTCTGCTGATTGTAGCCATTGACCTGGAAGATGACCGGCTGTCCCACTTTCACGCTGCTGATCTTGTCGGCCGAAACATAGCCTTCGAAGCGCATGCTGGTCGGATCGACCACCTTCAGCAATTCCTTGCCGACCTGCGCCGTATCGCCGGCGGAAACCTTGCGTTCGCTGATCACGCCGGCGAACGGCGCCCGCACCTCGGTCCGCTGCAACTGTTGGCGGGCTTGCACAGTTCGGGCCTGCGCCGCGATCAGGTCGCTCTGGGCATTATTGCGGCGGATTTCGGTATCTTCCAGTTGCTGCATGGACGCCATGCCAGATCCGCGCAGGGTCTTCAGCCGTTGAAATTGCCTTTCGGCCTGGTCGAACGCCTGTGTGGCCGAACGCGCCGCCGCTTCGGCGGAGGTCATGCTGTCCCGGATCGCGGTGTCATCCAGACGTACCAGCAAGTCGCCGCGATTGACGCTTTCGCCGTTTTCCTTCAGGACATTCAGGACCACCGCGGGTATTTCCGCTCTCAGGTCTGCTTTACGCTCGGGTTGGATGGAGCCGGTGATCGCCGGGCCGGAAGCCAGGTTGCCGCCACGGACGGTGAGCAGATCTTCAGCCGCGATCAGCACCGATTGTTCCCCGGGCGCGCCGGCGTTCTTGTCGGCTTTTTCCATCACTTTGCCGCAGCCCGCTAAGGCTGTGGCGAGGGCGAAAATCAAGAAAATTTGGCGCAACATAAGGTTGTTCTCCGGATAGGATCGCATTCTGGCGCGGCAGCGGCTCGGTAAGCCATGACGCGAAAGACAACCAGCCCGTCATTATGCACGACGAAAGACCGATGCGGACTGACGGCCAACGGATGAAAACGCTTCGATCAGGCTAGTACCCTAAACTCACAGGCGGGCACCAGTGCCGCAATCTACCGGAGGCTGTCGCCGGGTTCGACGGCTGTGCGATGAATTGCAGTCATCGGGGCGTGAATTGCCTGTGGACGCGACGAATCACCCCGCGAGAGAAGCTCTCGCGGGGTGGGATGGCCGAAAACGGCCCGGAGTGAGGCTATAAGCGGCTGGAGGTTAGCAACAGGCTATGCCAGGTGCACGTATTCGTAGTCCGTTGGCATATTGTTGATGCCGCGGTCCGGCGGGGCGATCCAGGCGGCCATCTTCCCGGGCGTCGTGACCCGCTGCATCAGGCTCTTGATGAATGCCCGGTCGGAGGGCGACGGAATCCATTCGTCCTTGCGGCTTTCCCAGTCGGCGCCGCCGACGACCTGCCCGTCAGGATCGGTGTGATGTCCGGCCCAACTGCCGACGATGCGGCGGAAACGCGAGGAGGGCAGCTTCAGGCGGAAATCGCGGCCGGCTTTTTCGATGGTCTTGTTCCAGCGCTTCAGGCCGATCTCGCAGTCCTTGAGATAGGCGTTGCGCATGACTTCGTTGATGGCGTTGCGCATCGATACCGTCTCGGCGGCGACGCCGCCCTTGCCGTCGGGTTTGTCGAGGTCAAAGGTGGTGTCTATGCACAGGTGGTCCGGGTAGTTCGCTTCGTCGGCGCGGCCCTTGAGGCCGTTGGCGAAATGCGAGGCGGCGTTCGAAGAGATGTCGGCGCCGAACAGATCGAGCGCCGAGGAGACCCAGAAGTTCATGTAACGCTGGATGGTCGGCAGGTCGATGGCGCCGTGGCGACGGATCGCCTCGGGGTTGTCGGTGTTGAGTTCGTCCATGACTTCCAGGGTGCGCCTGATGATGCGGCCGATGCCGGTCTCGCCGACGAACATGTGGTGCGCTTCCTCGGTCAGCATGAAGTTGCAGGTGCGCGCCAGCGGATCGAAACTCGATTCGGCCAGGGATTTCAACTGGAACTTGCCGTCGCGATCGGTGAAGTAGGTGAACATGAAGAAGGACAGCCAGTCCGCGATCGGCTCGTTGAAGGTGGACAGGATGCGCGGCTTGTCGGTGTCGCCGGAATGGCGCTCGAGAAGTTCTTCCGCCTCCTCGCGGCCGTCCCGGCCGAAATGGGCGTGCAGCAGGTAGACCATTGCCCACAGGTGGCGGCCTTCCTCGACGTTCACCTGGAACAGGTTGCGCAGGTCGTACAGCGACGGGCAGGAGAGGCCCAGCAGGCGCTGCTGCTCGACCGAAGCCGGCTCGGTGTCGCCCTGGGTGACGATCAGCCGCCGCAAGGTCGAGCGGTATTCGCCCGGCACCTGCTGCCATACCGGCTCGCCATAGTGATCGCCGAAACCGATCTTGCGCTCCGGCTGCGCGTCGGCGAGAAAGATTCCCCAGCGATACTCGGGCATCTTGACCATGCCGTAGTTGGCCCAGCCCTTGGCGTCCACCGACACGGCGGTACGCAGATAAACGTCCGACTGGTCGAAATCGCTCGGCCCCATCTCCTGCCACCATTGCAGGAAGTGCGGCTGCCAGTGCTCCAGCGCCCGCTGCAAAGTGGGATTGGAGGCGATGTCGACGTTGTTGGGGATGCGCTCGGAATAGTTGATGGCCATGTTCGCTCCAGTTCGGTAAATGGTTATTCGGTGCAGTAGTTCATCTCTCATTCCGTTTCAAAATCAAGTGTGACGCGAAGATGAGCCGCAGACAGTGCGAATAGCACGGCAAGGCGAAGTCGACAAAGTCACGATTGATTTTGATACGGAATGGTTAGACGCGTTCCCAGTTGAATTGTGCTTTGGCGCCCTTGCCGTAGAGCTTGAGAGCGCCTTTTTCTCCGACCGCGTTGGGCCGGTTGAAAATCCAGTTCTGCCAGGCGGTGAGGCGGCCGAAAATCTTGGTATCCATGGTTTCGGCCCCGGCGAAACGCAGCGACGCCTCCATGCCGGTCAGCGCATCGGGAGAAAGGCTGGTGCGCTCCTCGATGGCGACGCGGATTTCGTCTTCCCAGTCCAGGTCGTCCGGGGCGAAAGTGATGAGGCCCAGTTCCAGCGCCTGCTCGGCCGATAGCGCCTGCCCCAGTTGCGCCCGCGACAGTTCGACCGGCGCTTCTTCCTGGCTGAAGTGGGTCTGCAAGCGGCTCAAGCCGTTGTTCATCGACAGTGGACCGAAGTTCATTTCGCCCAGCGTTATCCGTGGCGTGCTGCTGGAAACATCGGCCTGCGCCAGCATGTAGCTGCGGTCGGCGGCCAGGGCCAGTTCGAACAGCGTACCCGAAAAACAGGAGTCCGCGTCGAGCAGGGCGATCAGGCTGCGCGAGGTGACATCTAGCCGGCGCAGGGTACGCCGCAGCATGCCGAGCGTCTCGCGCACGAACCAGTGGTTGCGATGCGCCAGCAGCGCCTGGTCCATGGCCAGCGCCGTCGCCGCGTCGCCGCGCGTTTTCAGGATCCAGGTGCCGACTTCGAGTTGATTGATGCGCAGCATCAGGATGGCGTCGTCGAGTTCGCGCGCCATCGCCAGCGGCCACCAGTTGGCGCCCTGGGCCAGGATGGCGGCGATGTCCTGCGGGATATCGGTCTTGCCGTCCGGCGCGCGGACGGTGAGGGTGGCAACGCGGGTCACCGGATCGATCGCCGCATCCACCCACTGATAATGGTAGCCGGCGGCGTCCACCGTCCGCGCCAGCGGTGTCAGCGTAATGCCGTCGGCATCGTGCGGGCGGTCGCTGCGTTGCGCCAGTTCGCCGGCGCGCGTGGCGACGCGCGCCTTGAAATCGTTGGGCTTGGCGTAGTCGTCGATCAGCTTCCACTGCTTGGCGCGTTCGGCGCGCACGCCTTCGGCGGTGGTGCAGAACACATCGGCGATATCGCGGCGCACCCGGCGCTTGTCGACCAGGCGGGTCAGGCCGCCGGTGCCGGGCAACACCCCGAGCAGCGGCACTTCCGGCAAGCTCACGGTCGACGACCGGTCATCCACCAGGATAATCTCGTCGCAGGCCAGCGCCACCTCGTAGCCGCCGCCGGCCGTCGTGCCGTTCAGCGCGGCGATGAACTTCAGCCCGGAGTTGCGGCGCGATTCCTCGATGCCGTGGCGGGTCTCGTTGGTGAATTTGCAGAAGTTGACCTTCCAGGCATGGCTGCTGGTGCCGAGCATGTAAATGTTGGCGCCGGCGCAGAACATCCGCTCCTTGCCGCTGGTCAGCACCACGCAACCGACTTCCGGATGCTCGAAGCGGATGCGCTGCAAGGCATCGTTGAATTCGATGTCCACCCCCAGGTCGTAGGAATTGAGCTTCAGTTCGTAACCCGGGACGATCCCGCCCTGTTCGTCGATGTCCAGGGTCAGCGTGGCTACCGCGCCGTCGCAAGTCAGGCGCCAGTGCTTATAACGGTCGGGATGGGTATCGAAAGTAATCATGAGGCTCTCCGGGGGAATTGCCGAGCTTGCAACGTGGATGGAGCAGCGGACGCCAAGTTAAACCGCATGCCACCAGAATAATTTAATTCTAAAGCATGGTAGGTATTATATTGCAGTAATGTGTTTCGTCAAGCACTATGTTGCACAAGACGTATCCCGCCCCACCTCATTGCCAGGAGAGTTCCGAACTGCCATAGTCCTGGCCGGAATATTACGCGCGAAGAAAGCCGGGAACGAACGCTATGCCCATGATCCTAAAAGCTCTTCTGTCGGCAAGCGCAGCGACATGTCGGTGGCAGGCAAACCACCGGCCGGGCCATTGATCGATGTCTTTCCTCAAACCGGGTCGCCGCGCCGTAAATCTGGCGTTGCAGGGAGGCGGCGCGCATGGCGCGTTTACCTGGGGCGTGCTGGATTATCTGCTCGAAGACGGCCGGCTGATCTTCGAAGGTATCAGCGGAACCAGTGCCGGCGCGATGAATGCGGTGGTCCTGGCGCAGGGCTTGATGACCGGAGGGGCAGAGGGCGCCCGTGCGGCGCTCTCGAACTTCTGGAACGCGGTCGCCGACAGCGTTCCTTTTGTCCAATCGATGGGGGCGGATGATGGCGAAGCGCCAAAGCTGGGACCGGCGCTGAAGTTGATGCTGCATTTGACGGACCACTTTTCGCCGAGCCAACTCAACCCGTTCGACCTCAATCCGCTACGCAAGATCGTCGCCAAGCAGGTGAACTTCGAGCAGTTGCGCAGCGGCAGCCCGGTCAAGCTGTTCATCGCGGCCACCCACGCCAATTCAGGTAAGCTGAGGATGTTCCGATCCTCGGAGTTGTCGGTGGATGCGATCATGGCGTCCGCCTGTCTGCCGAGCATCCACCACCCCATCATGATCGACGGCGAGCCCTACTGGGACGGCGGATTCAGCGCCAATCCGGCCGTCTTCCCGTTGTTCTACCACTGTGACAGCCACGACATTCTACTGGTCCTGCTGACGCCCCTCAAGTACCAGGAGACACCGTACTCCGCGCAGGAAATCAAACAGCGCCAGCAGGACTTGGGTTTTCAAGCCACCTTCCTGCGGGAGATGCGGATGTTCGCCCATCTGCGGGAGTTCGTGAACGAGTCCTGGTTGAAGCTCGGCCGCTTCGAGCGCCGTGTCGCCCGCGCCAACTTCCACGTCATCGCGGCCGACGAACTGATGGGAGGACTCCCGGCGGAAACCAAGATCATCGCCAACAAACAGTTCTTCGTCATGCTCCGGGACAACGGACGGAAGCATGCGAAGACCTGGCTGGATCTGCACCATGGCGCCATCGGCAAGCGATCCACGGTTGATCTGTCCAGCCTCTTCTACTGATTCGGTTCCACCGTCTGTCTCCGCTCCTGCCGGCGCTCATGCCGCCACGCGCACACAAATCTTGCCATGCACCTTGCCCTCCCGCATTCGACGCTGAGCCGAAGCCACTTGATCCAGGCCGATGACTTCGCTGATATGCGGCACGATCACCTTGTCGGCGGCCAGTGTCGCCAAACGTTCAAGTAATGCCGAATTGGTCTTGAGCAGGAAAGGTACGCACCTTTGACGAGAGCTGAGCCGGGCCATGAGTGCTTCCAGGAATAAGGCGGGGCGGGGCATGGTATTGACATAGATACCGTTCGGCCCCAGGCGCGCTTTGGCGCCGGAGAAAGTCGTGGATGCGGCGGCATCGAAAATCACATCGAAGCGCTCATCGATGTATTGCCATCCGGCGACCTTGTAGTCGATGACGTGATCGGCGCCGATCGACCGAACATAGTCGACATTCGCCGTGCCGCATACGCCGGTAATGCGTGCCCCGATCGAACGGGCAAGTTGCACGGCGCTGGCGCCCACGGCACCGGACGCTCCCGTGATCAAGACCGACTGACCGTGGCGGAGGTGGGCAATGTCGACCAGCGTCTGCAAAGCGGTGCCGGATGCAACCGGCAGACAGGCCGCCACCTCATCACTCACGGCGTCGGGGATAGGTGCGATCAGGTCGGTGGAAACGGAGACGAACTGTGCGCATGATCCGTCCCCGCACATGGGATCGACGGAACCGAACACCCGTTGCCCCACCGCATAGCCTTGCACATCCTGGCCCAAAGCAGTGATTTCACCCGCAAAGTCTTTTCCTGTAATGGCCGGACGCCTGGGTCGGCCAAGCATACGCAAAATGCCGCTACGCAGCTTGAAATCGACGGGATTCAAGCTGGCGATATCGACTTTCACCTGGACTTGGCCGGTGGCGGCTCTTGGCGTGGGGATCTCGCGTATCAGCAAGACGGATTCATCGCCAAAACGTTCATAGATGACTGCTTGCATGTCGGCACCCGATCTATGCGGAGAAGGTCCGGCAATCTTACCTCAGCTTGCGGTGTCCCTGTATCTTTCGCGGCACCTTCTCGGTCCGCGCCCCGGGTGGCGTTGTTGCCGGACGTGGTGTTGTTACAGGCAAGATTTGCCAGATCGCGTCACCGATTGGTCGGCCATGGCCATTGCGTGAATTGCTAAGCCTTTGACGCTCTTCTTCTCTTCTACTGTTGCACACGTTATGCGTATTCTTTAGCCAGGATGATCAGGCTCCCGACCGCCTGAATATCGAAAGCAACAGGAGACGACCATGTACCATGTTCCTGACCAAAATGAAGAAGTCTATTCGGACGAGATTTCGCAGTCGACAAATTACGTCGTCAGACGCTACGACGAGAAACTGGATGACGCCATCCGCTTGGATGAAGCCAGGCAAGCCGTTCTGGACAGTGGCTACCCTGAATACTGGACGCCCGTCGACGATTGGTGGCTCGACTGAGCGGTGCTGGATCAGGCGAGGTCGATTCGCAATAGTCCAGCGCGATTGACGATTTCGGAACGCAGCCCTCAAGTTGCTCAAAGGGATGGCCGTCGATGTTGGGCGCGAGGCCTGCGCATGGTCAACGCCGGCAATTAGTGCATTGACGGGTATTATCCGGCTTCGCCCACCCAAGAGCAGCAATCCCCGAATGCGCAGAGAAGTCAAAGAGCAGCCCAAATACGCCGTCGTGGCGGCCGTGCAACTGCCGAACGTCAGCGACGTCGAGTTCGAGGTGTCGCTGACCGAGCTGCGCGATCTCGCAAAGACCCTGGGTTTCGAGATCACCGCCACGTTCACCCAAAAGCGCTCCAGCTTCGACTCGACGGCCTACCTGGGCGCCGGAAAACGGGAGGAGATACGCCGCTTCGTGGACAACGAGCCGGAGCCCGTCGAGCTGGAAAAAACGCCACCGGCCGCCGCCGATCCCAACGCGGGCATGATCGACGCCATCTTCGTCGATCATGAGATCTCGCCGTCTCAGGCTCGCAACCTCGAAAAGGAAGTCGGCTGCGAGGTCATGGACCGCACAATGGTCATCCTCGAAATCTTTCAACGCCACGCGAGCTCCCGCGCCGCGCGAGCGCAGGTGGAAATCGCCCGCCTCGCCTACATGGCGCCGCGCCTGCGCGAGGCGGCGAAGCTGGCGGGGCCGCAAGGGCGCCAGCGCAGCGGCACCGGCGGGCGCGGCGCCGGCGAGTCGCACACCGAGTTGGACCGGCGCAAGATCCGTGACCGTATCGCCGAACTACAGCAAGAGATCGCCGCGATGGACGTCGAGCGCCAGACGCAGCGCGCTCGGCGACAGGAGCGCCAGGGCCTCGCCGGCGTGGCCCTGGTCGGCTACACCAACGCGGGCAAGTCCACCCTGATGCGCGCACTCACGGGCAGCGAGGTGCTGGTCGCCGACAAGCTCTTCGCCACTCTCGACACCACCGTGCGCGCCCTCCACCCCGAGAGCATGCCACGGGTGCTCGTCAGCGACACGGTGGGCTTCATCAAGAATCTGCCGCACGGGCTCGTCGCGTCGTTCAAGTCGACGCTCGACGAGGCTCTCGATGCGTCGCTGCTGCTGCATGTCATCGATGCGAGCGATCCCGGCTTTGAACGGCAGCTCGCGGTCACTGACGAAGTCCTCGACGAGATCGGTGCGAAGGCAGTGCCGCGCATCCGCGTCTTCAACAAGATCGATCAAGTCGGCGATGCGGCGGCCCAAGGCGAACGCGAGGCGATGCTGCGCACGCAGTACCGCGATTGCATCGTGATGAGCGCGCGCCGCGCCGGCGACATTGCGTCGCTGCGCGAAGCCATAGTCGCTTTTTTCCGCCGGGGCCTCGTCGAGGCCGAGCTTTTCCTTCCCTGGTCGGCACAGCAACTGCGCGGCGAAATCTTCGCGAGCTGTGAAGTGCTGGAGGAGCGCGCCGACGGCGAGGGCGCATTCCTAAGGGTTCGCGGCGAGGCCGCGGCGGTGAAAAGCTTGTGCGAGCGGTTCGGCCAGGCGCGGTGAATTCGGATTGGCCCAATCTTCCCGGGTACGCCGCGAATGTAAGCAATGCCTCCCGGTCGACCACTCCCGCGCTTGTGCTGTACCGCCGCGGTGAGTCCCACAATTCACCTCCCTCGGCGCGCGTGCATGAATGGACTTAGTGCAATCGACGCTTCCGCCAGAGGGTATCGACGCGGTTGAGTAATCATCGTGCGTCGGTTGATCACGAGGATGGAAAGAGCTTCGACCCAGTTCCAATACTCAAGCCGCGCCTCGTCCGGAAACCCGACATCATCAAGAGCGCAAAGCATCTCTGCCAGCCAAACGTTGCGTGCTGTCTCGTCGATAGTGATGGGAAGATGTTGCGCTCGTAGCCAGAGGTGACCATGCGATTGACCAAACGTGGACAATCCGGCGGCTGTCTTGACGATAAAGTTGGCGATTTGCTCGACGACGGCCGTAAAGCGGTCTTGATCTGACGGAAACAAATGTCCGATGCTTGAATTGCGCAGCCGCTCGTGATGACGTCTAACCAACCCCCGTAGCGACGCTTCCCCCACGACTGCGAAAAGACTGGGCGATAGGGATGGTATCGACGGGAACGCCAGGTCGAACATGGCATCCTCCCGACATGACTCGTTACCGTGTTGTTGCGGCTTTTCAACGGACTTGGGGTGGGTTGTCTTTACCATCGGCACATCGTGCCACTACTCGCGCGGAATGACAATCTCCTGTCTCTCATCTCATCGGGCGACGGAGTTACCAAGTTGACTGCCGGATCAAACAAGCTGAGCTTCGACTTCGGCCAGCAGTGCCTTTTCAACCAGTGCGTATTCGTGCTCGATGGCGGCGACGCGCGATGGGGCTTGGTCGATCATGCCCGACCGGCAGCCCAGCTCCAGGTCTCGACACATTCCCGCCAGTGCGGTTGCACCGACATTGAGGCTGCTCGACTTGAGCGAATGCGCCGTATTGCGTAGCGTCTCGGCATTGTTCGATGCCGCGCTGTCGTGCAGCGCCCGGATTTGCACCGGCGTATTCTTCACATACGCCGCGACTAGTTGGCGCAGCAAGCCGTTCGAACCGGGGCGATCCAGCGCCCTGATATGCTCCAGCGCCGTGCGATCCAGTCTTCGCTCCGCCTGCGGCGCTCTTCGGTCCGGCAACTCGGCAACCGCCGGTGCCGCCGGCGGTGCGAATACCCGGTCGAGCGTTTTCTGGAGACTCTCGGACGAATAGGGCTTGGCGAGATAGGCGTCCATACCGGCTTCCAGGCATTTCTCCTTGTCTCCTTCCATGGCATGTGCGGTCAGGGCAATGATCGGCAACCGCTGAACTTGCCCTGCCAAGTCTTCCATGACCCGGATGGCCCGGGTTGCCGCATAGCCGTCCATCACCGGCATCTGGCAGTCCATAAGGACACCCGCGTAGCGACGTTGACTCAGCGCATCGATCGCCTCCTGCCCGTTTTCGACCAGGTCGCACTCCCAGCCCAGTTTCGCGAGCATGGCCTGGGCGAGTTGCCGATTGATCTGATTGTCCTCCGCGACCAGCAGGCGGCCGGCAGGGTGGATGCCGGTGCGGCGCTCAGGTGCGGCGTCGAGCCCGGCCGGCCGGGGGGACTCCCGTCCATCCGGCTGCGGCGCGTCAGGCTGGGGTGCCTGCAACGTGAAGGGAACGTCGAACCAGAACACGGAGCCAACGCCGGGCGTACTGGTCATGCCGATTCGTCCGCCCAGCAGTTCGACGATCTGCGTGCAGATCGACAGTCCCAGGCCGGTGCCGCCGAAGCGACGCGTGGTGCTGCCGTCGGCCTGCCGGAAGGGCTCGAAAATTTGTTCCTGAACCGCCGCATCGATGCCGATGCCGGTGTCGCTCACTTCGATGTGCAGCACTACCCGGTCGGCATCTGTGCGGACCTTATGCACGCGCACGTCGACCTTGCCTTGCGGCGTGAATTTGATGGCGTTGCCGATCAGGTTCGAGAATACCTGGCGCAGCCGGTCCGGGTCGCCGCGCAACCGCGAAGGCACCGTCGGATCGACGTCGATCGTGAGTTCCAGGCCCGCGGCATGAGCTCGTTCGGAAAACTGGTCGATCATACCCTTGAGGACTTGGCCCAGATCGAAGTCTATGGTCTCGATCTCCAGCTTGCCTGCCTCGATCTTCGAGAAATCCAGAATATCGTTGATGATCCGTAACAGGTCCTTGCCTGAGGAGCGGATGAACTGCGTAAGTTCCAGTTGCTTGTCACTCAAGTCGGTGTCGAGCAGCAGTTCGGTCATGCCGAGCACGCCATTCATCGGCGTGCGGATCTCGTGGCTCATGTTGGCCAGGAATTGCGACTTGGCCCTGTTCGCCGATTCCGCCAGAGCCTTCGCATCACGCAGATCCGTCTCGATTGCGGCGCGGACCTTGATCTCCTTGCGGAGCTCTTCATTGGCAAATCTCGTTTCATCATTGGAAGCATAAAGCTCGCTCACCAATTGGTTGATCTGGATCTGCTGCATGAGCGTGGCGCGTGTTTCGATGTTCACATAACGCGCGATCATGAATAGGCCGATGGTATAGCTCATCGCCAGCAGGCCATTCAGGACATGGACTTCGCCGCCCAGGTAAATACTGTAAATCCCCCAGGGAACCAGGAAGGACGAAATGAAGGCGAGGTAGGCGGGAAGCACCGAGCTCAGCGAAAAAATCGCTATCGCCGGCGTACCGATGAATATTGCCGTTACGAAGAACCAATGGTTCGGAAGGTCTACGGATATCAGGATGGCCTGAGCAGCGCCCCATCCCCATATCGAGCCGGCTACCAGCGCTCCGGCGACAAACTGGTATGCCCACCGGCCCGCCTCAACCGGGTTATGCTCTCTTGCGAGGTAGGCCGTCACATGCGCGTAGCGCGCCAGGGTCACCACGGTCAAGGACACGAACCATGTGACCAACGCAGCTCGGTCGGCGCTCGAGTAGGTGAGGGCGACCAGGGCCGCCGAAGTTATTACCGAAGCAAGGAGATTCATCCGTGCGCGAATGAATAAGCGATTGAACATCGCCATCCTTACTTCGTTTGAATGATCCTTAGCCTTGAGCATTTGTATTCTTCCGACTGGAGAACCAAAACGCCGCATTGGATTGCCGGATAACAATGGTAACTCAAAGCGGCGGGGCCCGGTCACTACACCGCCCTACGGATGGACAGCTAAGGTCCAAGCCTTAGCCGTGAGACTCAGCCGCCGATCAACTCGACGAGTTCCGCCAGGGATTGTTCGGCTGTCTTGCCCGATGTTTCCAGCACCGCGTCGGCCTCGTTGTAGAGGGCGGCGCGGCCGGTCAGGATGCGTTGCAGATCCTCCATGGCTTCCTGGTTGCCGCCCATCGGCCGCGTGTCGCCCTGAGCCATGACGCGGGCCATGTGCTCGTCGGGCGTGGCCTTGAGCCAGATCGTGTAACAGGAGGAGAGGAGCAGGTCGAAGGTGGCGGGTTCCGAGACGATGCCGCCGCCGGGCGCGAGGACGAAGGCGTCGTGGCTTTCGATCAGCGATTCCAGGCTGCGCTTTTCGTAGCGCCGGTAGGCGGCCTGGCCGTAGAGGGAGAAAATTTCGTGGATCTGGGTGCAGGTCTCGCGCTCGATCTCGCGCGCCAGTTCCAGAAAAGGCACGCCGCGCCGCTGCGCCAGAAGCGAGCCCAGGGTGGTCTTGCCGGCGCCGCGCAAGCCGATCAGGGCGATTCGCCGGCGCCGGTCGGTCTCGCCGCTGCCGTCGAACTCGGCCATCAGAAGATTGCGCGCCCGCGCCAGTTTCTTGGCGGGCAAACGCGAGAGAAACTGCGTGAGCAAGGTCAGTTCGACCGGTTGTTCGGGCGCCTCGCTGACCAGTTCCGGCAACGGGTTGCCGAGCGCCTCGGCGATCTGGCGCAGCAGGATGATGGAGATGTTGCCGTGTCCGGTCTCGAGCTGCGCCAGATAACGCTCGGAAACGCCGGAGTCCTGGGCCAGGAGTTTGCGCGTCATGCCGTGGCGCGCCCGCAACACCCGGATGCGTTCGCCCAGGACGCGCAGGTAGTCGTTCTCGGCGGCGCTCAGATCCGGTCGCTGTAGTTTCTCGTCACTATCTTTCCTGGCCATTCAAGAGTCCTTAGGCGGGTTTGATGTCTGCGTGCGAGTGCTTGAGGGTTGATGAATTATACTGCTTTGGTTCGGAATATATTGCACTTTGGCGAATCGGTGTTAGGATTATGGTTATCGATTTTGCCGACCACTGCAACGGGTTCGGCCTGACTCACCCCTCTCGATCAAGGCGAAACGAATGCACCTGACCATACTCGTGGGCACCATGACCGGCACAGCCGAACTGGTGGCCGAAGAAATCCAGACCGTACTCGAAGCCGATGGCCATGGCGCCGACATCAAGCTCATGGATGGGCTGGATTCCGCGGTATTCCAGCCCGATGGTCCCTATTTGATCGTGACTTCCACTTACGGCCAGGGTGATGTTCCGGACAACACCCGTGCGCTGATGGATTCGCTGGAGCGCAGCAAACCGGATCTGTCCAAGGTGCGCTACGGCATCTTTGCGCTGGGCGATCGCACCTATACCGAGACCTTCTGCCTGGGCGGCAAGCAATTCGACGCGATGTTGCGCGACCTGGGCGCGCAACGCGTTGGCGAGATCCTCATGCACGACGCCAGCGCCGGAACCATGCCGGAAGAGGTGGCGCTGGACTGGATCCCGGGATGGCTGAGTCTTTGCGAGGAGAGCCTCGCGTGACGTCGCTCGATGCGTTCACCAGCCGGGTCGCCGAAGTCACGGCGACGATCGCCGGTCTGCCGTTGGACAAGACTTTGGAGCAACGTCTCAACGCCGAATTTCCCGCCGGCGGAACATTCTTCCGTGACATACGCAAGGCCTGCGAGGAAGCCATTGCCGCCGGCTGGATGTGCCAGCAGGGCGAGGGTTCGCGCAAGTTCGGCCGCATCGTCCAGCCCGGAGCCGCGACCCATAACTTCAGCATCGACGTGGTGGACATTACGGACCTGGTCGGACCGCACCACCGCCATCCCACCGGCGAGATCGACATGATCATGCCGCAGACGCCCGGCGCGCGCTTCGACGGCCGCGACGAGGGCTGGCTGGTCTATCCACCCGACAGTGCGCATCGGCCGACGGTCAGCGACGGGCGGGCGCTCATTCTGTATTTGTTGCCAAACGGCGAAATCGAATTCAGCTAAAGTCAATATGCCAAGGAGATAGAGATGGGCTACGAGGTTTCCACTGCGGATCATGATGTAAATCCCCCCCAGGTGCATATTCCTCGTAACTACAACGCCGCCGACGACCTGCTCGGACGCAATCTCCAGGCCGGTCGAGGCGGCAAGCTGGCGGTCTGCGACGATCAGGGCGAATACACCTATAGCCAGGTTGCCGAGCGCGTCAGCCGTTTCGCCAACGTGCTCGGCGGGCTCGACGTGGGCATGGAGGCGCGGGCCTTCGTCGCGCTCTACGACACCATCGACTTTCCCACCGTCTTCCTCGGCTGTATCAATGCCGGCGTGGTGCCTATCGCCGCCAATACGCTGCTCACCACGGCGGATTACGAATTCATGCTGAACGACAGCCGGGCATCGGTGCTGATCGTTTCGACCGGGCTGCTGCCGGCCTTCCAGACGCTGCTATCGAACGCTCCCTACCTCAAGCACGTGATCGTCTCCGGCGGCGGCGATTCGGTTTTGGCGGCCGGTCAACTGCGACTCGCCGACTTGATGGCGCAAGCCTCGCCCGAGTTCGCGACAGCCCCCACCACGGCCGACGATATCTGCTTTTGGCTGTATTCCTCCGGCTCGACCGGCAAGCCCAAGGGCACGGTGCATATCCACAGCAGCCTGATCCTGACGGCGGAACTGTACGCCCGGCCGGTACTGGGCATAGTCGAAGACGACGTGGTGTTCTCAGCGGCCAAGCTGTTCTTCGCCTATGGTCTGGGCAACGGCCTGACCTTTCCGTTTTCGGTCGGCGCCACAGCGGTGCTGATGGCCGAACGTCCGACGCCGGCATCGGTGGGCCGCGTGTTGCGCAAATACCAGCCGTCGATCTTCTACGGCGTGCCCACCCTGTATGCCGCCATGCTGGCCAGTCCGGATCTGCCGCGCCGCGACGAACTACCCAAGCTGCGCCGCTGCACCTCGGCCGGCGAGGCGCTGCCGGCCGACATCGGGCGGCGTTGGCAGGAGCATACCGGCGTCGACATCCTCGACGGCATCGGCTCCACCGAAATGCTCCACATCTTCCTTTCCAACCGCCCCGGCGATGTGCGCTACGGCAGCACCGGCAAGCCGGTGCCGGGCTACGAGATCCGCCTGGTGGACGAGGCCGGCCAGCCGGCGGCGCGCGGCACCATGGGCGAATTGCAGGTGAATGGGCCGAGCGCGGCGATCATGTACTGGAACAATCGCGAGAAGACCCTGGCGACCTTCCAGGGGCCATGGACCCGCTGCGGCGACAAGTATGTCCAGGACGAGGACGGCTATTTCATTTACTGTGGGCGTTCCGACGATATGCTCAAGGTGTCCGGCATCTATGTCTCGCCCTTCGAGGTGGAGGCGGCGCTGATGACCCATCCGTCGGTGCTCGAAGCGGCGGTGATCGGGGCGAACGACGAACAGGACCTGATCAAGCCCAAGGCCTATGTCGTGCTCAAGAACGGCATCCAGCGTACACCGCAACTGGTCGAGGAACTCCAGGCCCATGTCAAGACCAAGCTGGCGCCCTACAAGTATCCGCGCTGGGTGGAATTCCTCGATGAACTGCCGAAGACCGCCACCGGCAAGATCCAGCGCTTCAAGCTGCGTGGACAACGTCAAGGCTCCTTCGCCGCACCGGGCGCTTGAGCGCAAGTGTTTACGGGCTTGATCGGACCCACATGAACGCGGCTGAAATCCTGATTGCGGCGGGCGCCGACGAGCGGATCGCCCTGGAGTGCGGCGAGCGCCGACTCAGCTACGCCGAATTGCGCGACGCGGTGCGCCGCGCCACGGGTGCCTGGCGCCATCTGGGTCTGCTGGAGGACGAGCGCGTCTTGATCTTCGCGCCGGACGGCATTGCCTGGGTGATTGCTTACCTCGGCGCGATCGCCGCCGGCGGCGTCGCGGTGGGCCTCAACTCGCGCCTGTTCGAAAAGGAACTGGGCGTCATACTCTCCGAAAGCGGCGCGCGCTTCATCTGCTGCGAAGCCGGCTCGCTGCCGCTCCTAAATGCTTTATGCGCCAAACTCGAACATCCGCCGCGTATCCTCGAAATGGACGGCGAGGCGTCGGAATGGCAGCGCCTGCTCGCCTCAGCCCCGGCGCTCGAAGCGGTGCCGCGGCGGCCGGAAGACATGGCCTTCTGGATCTACACCTCGGGCACCACGGGGCGACCCAAGGCAGTGATCCATGCCCAGCGCATGGTAGACGGCTGCATGGCAGTCGCTCAGGAACTTCTCGGACTGAGCGTCAACGACCGCCTGTATGCATCCTCCAAACTGTTCTTCGCCTATTCCCTGGGCAACAGCTTGCTCGCAGGATTGCGGCTGGGCGCCACGGTCGTCCTCGACGGCGAGTGGCCCACGGCAGAGCGTGTCGCCGCGATCTGCGAGCAACACCATCCGACGGTGCTGTTCAGCGTGCCGACCCTTTACCACAAGATCGTCCAGGCGGGCCTGGCGCAACGCCTCAAGGTTGCCGGCGTGCGGCATTTGGTATCGGCGGGCGAGTCCCTGCCGATGTCGGTGCGCCGGGCGCTGGAGGATGCCACCGGCATCTCCCCGCTGAGCGGTTACGGCACTTCCGAAACCTTGGCGCTGATGCTCTATTCCCGCGACGATAACGGCATCTTGCGGCCGACGCCGCTGACCGAGGTGCGCAATTGCGAGGCCATTTCTGAATCGGACAAGGGCATGCCGCGGCGCTTGTGCTTCAGCCACCCTGCGGTGGCGCTCGGCTACTGGCAGCGACCTGAGGCCCAGACCGATTTCCACGACGGCTGGTTTTCGCCGGGCGACATGTTCGTGCCGTGCGAACGTGATACGCCCGCCTGGGAATACTCGGGCCGTACCGACGACATGCTGAAGATTTCCGGCCAGTGGGTGAGCACCATCGCGGTGGATCAGGCCTTGCTCGCCGCTTGCGGCGACAGCGTGCAGGAACTGGGCAGCGTGGCGCTGAAAAATGCCGAGGGGCTGACGGAAATCGCCGTCTTCGTGGTGCCGGCCGCTGGCCGCGCGGCGGATGCGCAGGCACGCCTGGCGGCGGGCATCGCGGCGCTGCCGGGCTTCAAGCGGCCACGCCGGATACGCCTGATGGAGAGCCTGCCGCGCACCGCCACCGGTAAGCTCCAGCGCAACAAGCTGGCGGGAATGTTGCAGGAGTAAAGCTTGGGGATGAACTGGGCAACGATTCCAGGAGATGCGACCTTGTTCCAGAAGTTGAGCCGCTGAGCCTTTGGATCGCCACCTAATTCGCAGGTTATGTCAGCGCATCGTCTACGAATTGCAGTCGATCCTGTCCCCAGAACATTTGATCGCCGACAAAAAATGTTGGCGCTCCGAAAACGCCGCGCTCCACTGCTTTGGTCGTGTTCTCCTTCAATCTGTCTTTGATGGCCTGATCGCCCACTAATCCGACGAATAATTCGGGATCGATTCCGTTGTTCCTAAGGACCTCACCAACCTCATTTGGCAGATTCAGATTGCGGGGCGCTTCGAACATTGCATTGAAGATTGCCGCAAGATAGCGTTGGAACTCCTCGTCGCTTCGCATCTGCATGGCGACCGCGCCGCGCATCAGATGCAGCGTATTGATAGGAAAGTGCGGGTTCATCGTCATGTGAACGTTGTAAGTGTTTGCCCAACGTTGCAAGTCCAGCATCGAGTAGCGTCCTTTGGCCGGCACCTCGATGGGGCTGCGGTTCCCCGTGGCCTGAAATATTCCTCCCAGCAATATCGGCGTCCAAAGAATTGCGGAATTCCGGGCCTTCGCAATCCTGGGCAGCTGGTGATAAGCCAGATAGGTGTAGGGGCTGCCAAAATCGAACAAGAACTCCACCTGCTTGGTCATGACGCATTCTCCATTGAATGGTTTGCTTACCAGCGCTCGATCCACGGTCTTAGGTCCAGCTCATGGGTCCAGGCATCGCGCGGTTGCGTATGAAGATACCAATAGTTGTCGGCGATGTGATCGGGATTAAGGATCCCATCCTGGGCCTTCATCGCATACCTCTCGGGAAAGTTCTCACGGATGAAATCGGTATCGATTGCACCATCGACGATCACATGAGCGACATGGATGTTCTTGGGACCTAGCTCGCGCGCCATGCTCTGCGCCAAAGCGCGCAGTGCATGCTTCGCTCCCGCAAAGGCGGCAAAGTTGGCTGCGCCGCGCAGACTGGCGGTGGCCCCTGTATAGATGATGGTTCCACGACCGCGAGCAACCATGCGCTTGGCGACCTCGCGCCCAGCCAGAAAACCACCTAAACACGCCATCTCCCAGATCTTGAAGTACTTGCGAGCACTTTCGTCGAGAATGCTGCAGGGAACATTGGCGCCAATGTTGAATACCATGACGTCAATCGGTCCAACGTCACGCTCGATCTCTTCAACCAGTTTGACGACTTCCTCTTCCTTGCGGGCGTCCGAGGCAAAGCCGTGGGCGCGTCCACCATCGCGAACAATCCCCTCGATGAGTGGGGCGAGTTTTTCTGCACTGCGCCGGGTGGCGCAGGCGATCAGTCCCTCTTTGGCGAAGCGCCTGGCGATCGCACCGCCGGTTGCATCGCCGGCGCCGATGATCAACGCGGCTTTCGGTTGAACTGGTGTTGAGCCCATTCGAAGTTCCTTTCGACAAGATGATGAATCAGACCGAACGTACCTTTGGCGGACCCCAGCGCGTCAGAAACACAGCAATCGCCGTCGAGGCACCATAGGCAAACATGGATAGGCCGACGAGGGCGAAAATGGTCCATGGTGGCTGCTGCGACTGCGCCAGCCACCATCCGCCGCAGGCAACCACAAAGAGGCGCACCGTCGCGGCCAGCACCGGTCCAAGTATCCTTCCTGACCCTAGCGACGAAAAGTACAGGCATAGGCCCAACCCGAAGAACGCATAGCATGGTCCCGCCCAGGCAAAGTACAGACTGGCCATGGCCATTACGGCGGCATTGCTGGTGAACATGCCCGCCCAAAGGTCGGGTCCGAGGGCGACCAGGAGGCCGATCACGCCCAGGCAGAGAGCCGATATGGCGCCGCCGGTCCAGGCCACGCGGCGCGCACGCTCGACATTGCCGGCGCCGATCGCCATGCCGACCATGGGGACGCAGGAAACACCTATGGAAAAGACAACCGGGATCAGGAGGAATTCCAGGCGCGCGCCAATGCCGTAACCGGCGAGAGCCTCGGTACCAAAATAGGACACCAGCCGGGTCAGTATCAGGATCGTGAGAATCGCCTGCACGGGTGCGATGCAGGCAACCGCGCCAACCTTGAGGATGTCACGAAACATTTCCCACCTTAGGTCGGCAAATCGAAACCGGAGCGACACTTTCGCGTTGCCGGATAGCAGATACCATGTGAGAAGCGCAGCACCGCATGCATAAGCAACCACCTGACCGAGCGCAATGCCCCGCATTCCCAATTTCGGGAATGGAAAGATGCCGAGGCCAAGTCCTCCTCCAAGGATGATTTGCAGAGCGGCAACGAGAAACAAGGCGATCGACGGAACCCTCATGTTGCCGCAACCGCGAATCGTCGAGGCAAGAGTGTTGGTCAGCCAAATAGCACTGGCGCCGATGAAAACAACGTTGGAATACGCCAGTGCCTCGGCGAGCGCCTCGCCGCTTCCGCCAAGGATGCTGTAAAGGGCTGGGCCGAGCACCAGGAAGAAACAAGTGAAAACGGCACCGGTGGTCAAGCCGATCATGGTTGCGTGCAACACCAAGCTTTCGGCGCGTGGCTCGTCTCCACTGCCCAGCGCACGGCTGATCGCCGATGAGATGCCGCCACCCATGGCGCCCGCGGACATCATCTGCTGAAGCATTACCATCGGAAAGACCAGCGCCATTCCCGCCAACGCGGCGATACCAAGTCGGCCAACGTAAGCCGTTTCGGCGACGGCGACCAAGGCCGTTGCCAACATCGACAGCATGTTCGGCAGACTTAGGCGAAGCAGCGTTGGAACGATCTGTGCCGTGAGTAGCGCGCTGGCTGCGCTCGCCGATGGTCGCGGTCGAACAGGAGACGTCATGGACGGCAAGCCGGAATCCAGGTCGATGCCAATGTCGGATTAGGCGGGGACGACGGTTCGGACCACCGGCGCCTCACGGATCGGAAGGTTGACCAATGCAGCGGCCGCCGCCAGGGCCATATCGGCGTACCACATCCACGTGTAATCCCCAAGCTGGGTAATTGCCAAACCACCGAGATAGGCACCGAGAAACCCTCCAATTTGGTGCGACAGCAAGGTAAGTCCGAACAACGTCGCCAGATAACGGACGCCAAAAAGCTTACCGACAATGGCAGCAGTGGGCGGTACCGTCGCTAGCCAGGTAAAGCCTAAACCTGCTGCGAAAAAATAATAGACCATCTCGGTTCTTGGCATCAGTAGGTACCAAGCAATCAATAGAGCACGAGAGCCATACATGGCGGCCAAAACGTATTTGCTGCGATAGCGCGAAATGCAGGAGCCGGCGTAGAGACTTCCAAAGATGTTGCCCAGTCCGATGATGGCGAGAGACCAACTGGCGACAGAGGGTGGTAGCCCGCAAAGGTTGACCTCACCCGGTAAGTGGGTAACGAGAAAGGCAATGTGAAATCCGCAAGTAAAGAAGCCAGCGTGCAGGAGTAGGTAGCTTGGGTTCTTCATGGCGTCGCCGACGGCGCTCATCAGACCTGCTTCTCCATGAGTAGGTTTAACCGGCTCATGGCCGGGTGGCGTTACTTTCGCAATTAGCGGAATCGCAGCCAGCGTCATGACGGCCATGGCCCACATCGCACCCATCCAGCCCAGCGTCTGGATAAGCTTCTGGAGTATCGGCGCAAAGACAAACTGGCCGAAAGAGCCACCTGCGTTGATGACCCCGGACGCGGATCCTCGTGATTCAATCGGTAAGCGCTGAGCTGCAGCGCCGATCAAGACGGAAAAGCTGCACGCCCCAGAGCCGATCGCTGAAAGCAGTCCGAGTGAGACGATCAGTCCGAAACCGGAATTCATGAACGGTGTAATGGCGCTGCCGATTACCAGGATCAAGACGCCGCCTACCAATACCGGGCGAGGACCGTAATGATCGGACAAGGCGCCGGCAAGCGGTTGCGCCGCGCCCCACGTGAATTGTCCGATGGCGAGTGCCAGGCTGATAGTCGCGATGCCGAGTCCAGTCGTCGTATTGAGCGGACTGATAAACAGCCCCATACCCTGGCGTGTTCCCATGGTGATCATTAAGACACCAGCGGCAGCCAGCGTTGTAATCAGTACATCGGGCCTTTGCAACGAGCGGAACATGGTGACCTCTCTGAACGGATTAGGTCGGGACGGTAGTGGACTCGAGCAGCGCCACACAATCGTCAAGGAGGAGATGCAGGGCGCTGACTTGCTCGGCACCGAGAATCGCATTAATAGTTCGCTGTGCCGCTTTCCAGTGTTGCTGAGCTTCGATTTGTTTGCCGCGGCCAACCGTAGTAATGGTGACGAGGCGACTGCGCGCATCGGCGCCGGCACCCTGCAATATCCAACCACCCGCTACCAACGGCTGTAGGTTCCGCGTCAGGGTCGAGGCGTCGAGGCCCATCTGCCTGGCCAGTTCCCCCGGCGCGATTGGGCCGAGGCGCATGACATGGGTGAGCAACGAGTATTGAGTTGTTTTGAGTCCGGACTTGGCGAGTTCGATGTCGTAGTGCCTGGACAGCAGCCTCGATAGCTGTCTGGCTTTGAAATTGGTACAACCTCTCGGGGCATTATGTGTGGAACTCATAATATGATTGTACTTACAACTATTGTAAATGCAAGCATTATTGTCGATAGCGACTAGCCGCCGAAATTGGCGGAATAGTCTCGATATACATGTCAGTTCACTCAGCGCTGTTTTCGTCGTTGGCGGCGAAGGCCCAATGTTCCCCGGTGGCGTAGGCAACGTCCGCTGACGCCCTGGATGCCAGCGTTTTCATGACCTGTCGCACAGTCGCGTTCTGCTTGACCTCGCTTGAGCCATCAACTGGCGAGTCTCGCCAATATGTGTCTGCACGGCTTCGCCGAGATGTCGATCCAAAGCATTGGCGAAGGCAGCGGGATCGAGGCCGATCGTTTCGGCCATTGCAAGCAATACCGCTCGATCCGTGAAGCGGCGCCCCTCGACGTAATGCGCGATTTGCAGTTGCCCGATCATGTCCAGACCGCGACCCGCGATTTGCTCGGCGGCCAGCATCGCGGCAATGGTCGGTTCAGAATCGAAGACAGCGGTCGTGTCACGGAGCAGGCCGTTGAAATAGGCATCGCCAAAGTTCTGACCGGTCAATTCCGCAATCCGTGCGTCATGCTGCATGACGAATTCACGTGGCTGGAGAGTTATGGTTTGGCGATTTGCGCCAGTCATCATGCCACCACCATGGGCGCATACGGTGACCATTTCGCGGGCAGCCTATACCGGCGGAGCCGCGCCGTAACACGAGCCTCACAATGGGTCATCGATGTAAAGCAAGGTAATAGAATTCATGATTGGGATCCGAATGAAGGTTGTCGAAGCGAAGCCCGTCGTGATCCCGTACCGCCGGAATCGGCGATACGGGAAAGGTCCTATATGCGTGCATCCGTTACATCGAGTTTCCGCCCAAGTCGGCGCGCCGGCTCGGTTGAGAGATCCCGACAGAGTCGGCGCCGAGGATCACCACTTCATCTCGCCCTTGTTGACCTTGGCCCCGATATCGAGTGCCATGCCCAAGCCGGCTTGCGGGTAGGCCTTCTTCATGTTCTCGATCAGTTCAGCGGCGCTCTTGGCCTTGGCCGCTTCGTCTTCGAAACGCCGCAAGTAATCGCGGGTGTAGCGCACGGCGCTCACGTCCAGGGCGGTGCCGGTGGCCATGTGGCCGGGCACGACCAGCGAAGGCTTCAGCGCTTCGATCTCGTCCAGTTGGGCCAGCCAAGCCTTGTGTTCGCTGGGTTTCTGGGTATCGGCGGTCCACACATGAATGTTGCCGAAGATGCCGATGTTGCCGGCGATGGTCTTGATCGACGGAATCCATACGTAGGGGCGATGGGCCAGCTCACCCGTGGTGCCGCGCACCTCGATGGTCTCGCCATCGACGCTCAGGGTCATGCCTTGCAGTAGTTCCGGCACAATTGGCTTTTGCGGCGCATTATTACCCATCTTCGGCGACCAGAAAGCCACCTTGCCGGCCAGCTTGGCCTGGATCTTCTCGCGCACCGCCGGGGTGGTCAGTACCTGAGCTTGCGGGAAGTAGTTCTTCAGCACTTCGGCGCCAAAGTAGAAGTCGGGGTCGGCATTGCTGATGAAGATGGTCTTCAGCGTTTTGCCGCTATCGAGCACATTGGCGGCAACACGCAGAGCATCGGCACGAGTGAAGCCGCTGTCAATCACCATGGCTTCGCTCTTGCCGCTCACAACGACGGCATTGACATGGAAGCTGTTGCCGTCAGCGTTATAGACCTTGATGGTCAGGGGGGCAGCGACTTGTGCGCCGACGCCGGTGGAAGCAACAACGCCCAGCGTCATCAGGGCGGGAAACATAAAACGGGTTAGTTTGTTGGTGTAGGGCATGGTGATCTCCTTGAGTTGGTTAGTAGGTGCTGCGAGGCGAACTTTAGTTATTGCGTAATGTTTGATAAAGTCCGTCTTGGTTAATTGTTTATTGCACGGATTGATTAAATGGATCGCTTAACTGCCGTTCGCGTCTTCGTGGAAGTGGCGGATCGTGGCAGCCTGACGCAGGCGGCGGAAGGATTGGACATGTCCGTCGCCATGGTCAGCCGCTACCTCGCTGCGGTGGAAACATGGTTCGAAGCGCGTTTATTGCACCGTACGACGAGGAAAATCAGCCTGACGGACGCCGGACTGGCTGCTTTGCCATCGTGCAGGCAATTGCTCGATATCGCCGAGGATGTTCAGTACATTGCGGCGGCGAGAAGTCGCGTGCCGGCCGGGGTGTTGCGCGTGACAAGCTCCAGTTCCTTTGCCGATGCACAACTCACAGCGGCACTGGTGGATTTCCAGCGCTTGTATGCGCAGGTGGAAATCGTGCTGTCGGTCTCCGATAAGGCAACGGATTTGGTCGCGGAGCGTGTCGATCTGGCCGTGCGCATTACCAACTCGCTGGACCCGACCATGATTACCCGGCCCCTGGCCCGTTGTCGATCCATGTTGTGCGCATCGCCTGATTATTTGGCGCGCCATGGCGCACCACGGGACGTCTCCGACTTGCAGAGTCATCGTTGCATCGCGCATGCGTTCGGCATCGGCGGGCAGTATCGGTTCTCGCTTGCCGGTCAGGTGATTGAGGCGCCTGTACGCTGGAGTTTCCACACCAACGAAACGGCAGTCCTCAGGCGGGCTGTACTATCAGGCGCGGGTATCGGCATGCTGCCGACCTACTACGTGCGGGAGGATCTACAGCATGGTCAGCTTCTCCGCTTGCTTCCGGACTACGAACCGCAAGAGCTGGGCATCCACGCGATCTATCTGTCGCGACAACACCAGCCTTTGGCGTTGCGCTTGCTGGTGGACTTCCTTGTCCAGCGCTTTGGTGGAGAGGTCGCCCCGTGGGATGAGGCACTTGCACAGCAAGCCTCCGATGCAAGTCCAGCTCGTTGAGTAACCAGGTCATCGCATGCTCGGTGCGGCGATCACCAAGATCGCTGACCGCAAGGGCACGGTCTTGTCACGATTTTTTGTGAGCCGGATGCGCTTCTGAAACCACGGTGCGGCGCATGAACAATGCAGAACGAAAAATTCGTGCGAGCCGATTACCTTGAACGACCGGTTTCAAGACAGGCTGGTATCGAGTTGCTTGCAGGTAGCCGCCAGTGTAAGGCACGACCTCAACGAAGAACGGCGGCAGCGGTAGAATCCCTGTCGCCGCTCTTTCATCACTTGAGCCCTAGAGGATTTTCACCATGCTAACGCCCGCTTCGGTCGACGACTACCGCGAACTGGCCCGGCGCCGTCTGCCGCGCCAGCTGTTCGACTATATCGACGGCGGCAGCTACGAGGAAGTCACGCTCGCCGCCAACCGCGCCGACCTGTTGGCGCTGCGGCTCCGGCAGCGGGTGATGCGCGACGTGTCGCGGATCGATACCAGCGCCAAGGTCTTGGGACAGACCATCAAGCTGCCGCTGGCGCTGGCGCCGATAGGCCTGGCGGGGTTGATGGCGCGGCGAGGCGAAGTGCAGGCGGCGCGCGCGGCGGAGAAGGCCGGCGTGCCTTTCTGCCTGTCGACGGTGTCGCTCTGCTCCATCGAGGAAGTGCGCCAAGCGACGACGGCGCCGTTCTGGTTCCAGCTTTACATGATGCGCGATCGCGGCTATGTCAGGGAACTCCTGCAACGCGCCGAGGCCGCCGGTTGTAGCGCCCTGGTCTTCACACTCGACCTGGCGGTGCTCGGCTCGCGCTACCGCGATACCCGCCACGGCATGAACGGCGGTCTGACGCTGGCCGGCAGGCTGGCCAAGGCCTGGGATACGGCCCGGCGCATCGGCTGGCTGCGCGATGTGGCACTGGGCGGGCAACCCCTGGTGTTCGGCAATCTCGCCGCGGCGGTGCCCACCGGGAAGAACCTCTTCGACTTCAAGCGCTGGGTGGATGCCCAGTTCGACGCCAGCGTCACCTGGCGCGACCTCGATTTCGTGCGTGAGAACTGGCGCGGGCCCATCATCCTGAAGGGCATCCTGGACGCGGACGACGCCCGGTCCGCCGCCGATATCGGCGCCCAGGCGATCATCGTCTCCAACCACGGCGGCCGCCAGCTCGACAGCGCACCGTCCAGCATCGCCGCACTGCCCGCCATCGTGGATGCGGTCGGCGACCGGCTCGAAGTCTTCATGGACAGCGGCATCCGCAGCGGCCAGGATATCGCCAAGGCGCTGGCGCTGGGTGCCCGCGCCGCCATGATCGGGCGACCGTGGATCTGGGCCCTGGCCGCGCGGGGCGAAAGCGGAGTGACCGAGGTGCTCGACATCCTCGCCCGGGAACTCCAGGTCACGCTGGCGCTGCTCGGCGAAGCGCGAGCCGACAAGCTCGATTCCGAGGCGCTGCTGGCGCGGGAATGAAACAACGGCTCCGGCGGAGCCTGATCACATATCGATATTTCAAATTGAGAGAGCCATGACCACACGCATCATCGATGACATTTTCTACAGCGAACGCCTGGTGCGCTTTTCCTATTGCGATCCCGCCGGCATCGTCTTTTATCCGCAATATTTCGTCATGTTCAACGGCCTGGTCGAAGACTGGTTCAACCAGGGACTGGGCGTCAATTATGCAAAATACATCACCGAGCAGCGGCGCGGCTTGCCCATCGTCAACCTCGGCTGCGATTTCATCGCGCCTTCCAAGATCGGCGAGATGATCACGCTGGGCCTGCGATTGGAACACCTCGGTACAAGCTCCATGAAGTTCGAGGTGACCTGCTCATACAAGGGCGTGGTGCGGGTGCGGGCAAAGATGGTGCTGGTCAACATGGACCTCGACAAGGAATGCGCGGTGCCGCTGCCCGACGAACTGCGCGGACTGATGGTCGGTTTTCGCGAGGGAAAGCTGGACATCAACCGCTACCATGAGGACGGTTGAACGATTTATTTTCCGAAGGCAAGGGAGGCCGAGTTGCCGGCGACCGCGCGTCGATTAGAATGCGTACCCTGTTCGACCCAGTAATCAAGTAACCGCGTTCATCAATGGAGTGTTAAATGAAGGTCAATCTGCCCGTCACCGATGTCGAATTCCCGTTCCCGAAAGGGGAAACGATCGTTTCGAAGACGGATCTCAAGGGCGCCATCACCTATGCGAACGACGTCTTCATCAAGATCAGCGGCTTTTCACAAGAGGAATTGCTGGGCAAGAACCACAACCTGGTTCGCCATCCGGATATGCCCCCCGAAGCTTTCGCAAACTTATGGACGACCATCCAGTCGGGCCAACCCTGGCGAGGTATCGTCAAGAACCGCTGCAAGAACGGCGACTATTACTGGGTCAAGGCGCTCGTCGTAGCGGTGCGGGAGCATGACCAGACCATAGGCTACATGTCGGTCCGGACCGAGCCCAGTGCCGCCGAGAAATCTTCCGCCGCCGCGCTGTATCGGGCCATCAACGCCAAGCAGGCGAAGTTGCCGGGCGCTACGCTGATAGATCGGATTTTCCGCTTGTCCTTCAACACGCGATTCGCAATGTTCGTAACGCTGATGACCCTGCTGGCCGTGGCTGCCGGTGTGGCCGGGCTTGCCGGCCAGGGCACCCTCACGGCCTTGATCTGCGCAGCCACCATGGCTGTGGCGATCGGCAGCGTGGGGTTCATGTCGGCGACCATCTCCCGTCCCTTGCATGAAGCCATCGGCTATTTCGATCAGATTGCCCAAGGCAATCTTTTCAACGATATCCCGATCAATCGGCCGGATGAGGTTGGGCGCGTGCTGGCTGCCCTGGCGGTCGCCCAGACGCACTTGAGCGTGATGATCGACGAAATTCGCCTGAGCGCGCGTAGCGTCCATCAACGTTGCGATCAACTGAACGACGAGGTGCGGCGGGTCACCCAGGTTTCCCACGATCAGACCGATCGCATCACCCAGGTCAGCGCCGCGATGGACGAATTGTCATCGTCGGTCAAGGAAGTCGCCGAAAACGCGACCAGCGCGGCGAGTTCGGCGAAAACGACGTTGCAGATTGTCGATGACGGCCATTCCCGCATGACCAGCAGCATCGAAGCCACCCACAAGGTCGTCGAGGCCGTGCAGGTTTCCGCCGAGCATATCCGGCAATTCAGCGGCGCCATCGCCAAGATCGGCGGCATGGCGGGCAATATCAAGGAGATTGCCGACCAGACCAATCTCCTGGCCTTGAATGCGGCGATCGAGGCGGCGCGGGCTGGCGAGCAGGGGCGCGGCTTTGCCGTGGTGGCGGACGAAGTCAGGAAACTCGCCGAGCGCACTTCCAACACCACCGCTGAGATCAACCGGATGCTGGCGGATGTCCAGGTCACCACGCACTCCGCAGTGATGTCGATGGAAACCGCCGTCGAACGCGTCCAGGAAGGGCGGGGCTTGATCGAGGAAACCTACCAAGGCTTCGAGAACATCACCAGTTCGAGCCGGCGCGTGACGGAGTTTTCAGAAGGCATCGCCGAGGCGGCGCATGAACAGTCCATCGCCACCGGTGAAGTGGCGGGCAATACCGAACAGATTGCACAGTTGATAGAACAGAACAACGCCTCCATCGTCGAGGTCAGGGATACGGTTGGCGAATTGAACAAGACCGCCGACTACCTGCGCAGCGTGGTGGAACACTTCAAGGTCAATGCGTGAAGGACAGGCTACTCCGTGAGTCGCCGCTCATGCCGGGTGAGGGCCGCACCGGTTGGGGCAGGTGACTAGTTCGCCTGGGGACGTAGGTCGTAGAGTTCCATGGTGTTTCTGCCGCGACTCGGCCGCCATAGCGCCGGATCGACGAGCTTGCCGTTGCTCTTGACCCACTCGGCGATGGGCTTGCCGGCGGCATCGGCGCCCATCCTGCGGCTGACGATGGGCAGATCGCCAAGCATTACAAAGCGAATCTTCCCTTCATTGGCCATGCGGGCGAGTTTGTCGACGCCGAGCGCGGGGTCGAGTCCGTGAAATCCGCCTCGCGCCATCACCGGCTCGCCCGTGGCGATGATGAGACTAGCGGCTAACTGCGTCGTCGATGTCGCCAGCAGAAAACGCTCGTCGCCGCGGTTCGCCTTGAGGAATTCGACCAGCGTGGACGTGTCGGTGAATAGCCCAAAGCGGCTTCGTCCGCCTGTTTCGGCTGTGCTGGAAGCGGCGATCAGGCGCTGTAGATCGGCAGACGGCAGCATCCCATAGCCCGGTGCCAGCACGGCACTCAATGACCACGCCAGGGGCAGCGCCAGCAACGCGGCGATGCCAAGCGCGAGAGCGCTCGCGGCAAGCATGCGTGCGGCCCGCCTGGCCATGCCGGTGACCGAGACGACGATCAGGATGGAGGCTGCCGCCAGGCTCCCGCCGACCGGCGCGATATGCAGCCAGCCCAGCCATTTTTCCGGCGGGTCGATGACGGTGTCGAGGGTCCAGCCCAGCGCGCCGGCTTGCAGGTACAACTGCCAGGCGGCGCCGAGCAGCAGTCCCAGGGGAAGCAGGACCGCAAACCTTTCCTGTTGGCGGTAGCGGCCCCACAGGCCGGCAATTCCTATGCCGGCCAGGGCTGCCAGCGCGGGCGCCAATGTGGCCATATAGTAGAAATGGATGATGCCGCCCATGGCGCTGTATACCGCGACATAGGAAACGCTCCAGAACAGCCAGAACAGCATGGTCAGTTGCCGCAGCGCCGGCGGTTCGCGCCGGCGAATCTCGAAAGCGCCGCCGACCAGTGCCAGCAAGGCCAGCGGCAGCAGCCACTCGACCTGCGCACCCAACAGGCCGCCGGCCAGCCGCAGTGGCCCTGTCGGCGTTTGCACGAATTGGCGCGACAGCTCGCTGCGCATTCTGGATGCGGTTTCGGCGCGGCTGTTTGCAATCGTTCGAGGCTCCGTGCCGGGCGATAAAGGCGCCACCGATTCGTCTCTCGCGGGAATTTTCGCCTGGATCATGAAGCGGCCGAGGGCGTTGTGGCCGACCACCAGTTCCAGCATCGAGTTGTGCCGGCTGCTGCCGACGTAAGGCCGGTTTTCCGTTGGCGTCGCCTCGTAGGCGAGCACCCAGGGCAGGGCGCAGGCGGCCAGGACCAGGCTTGCCATCGCCAGGTCGAGCAGCCGTCGCCGCCAGTGCCGCGGCATGCCTATCAGGTAAATCAGGAAGAAGCCGGGCAGCACGACGAATGCCGCCAGCATCTTGACGTTGAAGGCCAGCCCGACCAGGGCCATGGACAGGAACAGCATGCGCCGATGGCCGGTCTCCGCCGCCTTCAGCAAGGCCCAGCTCGCCAGGAGCAGTGTCAATACCAGGCAGCTATCGGTGTTGTTAGTGCGGTTGACGGCGACCCATACCGGCGTTATCGCCATGAACAAGGCCGCCAACAGGGCGGGCAGCGCGCTGAATTGGCGCCGCACCAAGCGGTATAGTACCCATACTGCGGCCACGCCCTCCAGCACCTGGGGCAGGAGAACACTCACGGGATGGAATCCGAACAGCTTGACGCTCAGGACCTGGAGCCAGAGCGCGACCGGAGGTTTGTCGACGGATATGAAACCTGCCGGATCGAAGGCGACGAAAAAGAAGTTGTGCCAACTCATGCTCATGCTGCGCACCGCGGCGGTGTAATACTCTGCCCCCCAGCCGCTGCGTTCCAGTTCCCACCAGCGCAAAGCCAGGGCCAGCACCAGGATGGACAACAAGGCGAGCGGCTCCCACGGGCGCCTGCTCAAGCAAGCTGGGGCTACCGGGATGGGATGGCTATCCATAGGCGGTTCGGCGGTGTCGGCAATCAAGGCAATCACTCGGGCGATCCTTGCAGGCGTCGAAAACGCGGGCAGACTCGATTCTATTCCAGTCCGTCTCCGGGTTCCGGCATGACCCGGCAAACGCCATAATCTGCACCGACCGTGAACTAATCCACATTCCTACAAAGACTTGTGGCCAAGGCCGGTAAAGTTTCCCCGGGGGATTGCCGTTAATCATGATGTATGGATACTCAGGCATGACAAACGCACGACTGAATCGAAACCTACTGTTGAAAGGGTCGAGGCCATGGCAATCGAAACCAGAACCTCCATAAGCAAAACTCAGGTTGTTTTGCCTAAGCATGACGTCGAACCCGCCGGCTCCACCGGTCATTCCAAGCAGGACGGCCAGCGGGAGCAGGCGAAACAGCGGGAAAAAAGACCCGACTCGCACCCGATTTCGAACTATCGGGGCCAGATGACCGGAGTATTCATCGACGTCACGGTATAAGTTCCTTCCGCCGCATCCGCGCCTCAAGTAACTAGCTCAGGCGCCACCGGCTCCGCCGCATGCCGTGTCGCGGTATGCGAGAAGATATCGCCTTGTTTTTTGAGCGCGCTGACCTATATTCTGGGGAGCCTTGTGCGATTGCGCGCAAGCCTTCGCTCGTGCAGCGACCAGGGTTATCCATTCAGGAGAACCTCTCAATGTTTGAGTCCCTTTCCCCTCGTACGATTGCCGCGTATTGACCGGGAGTTGACACATGAAAGGTCAACTGGGCGATGCCGGTAACACCAATAGCCTCGTGCCGAAATCCATCGGCACCGGCTTCGCCGCGATAGCGGCGGGTGGATGGCACACCATTGCGCTCAAGTCGGACGGCAGCCTGTGGGCGTGGGGCGAGAACTTGAACGGCCGGCTTGGCGACGGCACCACCACCGATAGCCACGTTCCCAAGTTGATCGGCACCGGCTACGCCAAGATCGCGGCGGGGAGGTATCACTCGGTCGCCCTCAAGTCCGACGGTAGTCTGTGGGCGTGGGGCTACAACGGGCAAGGTGAGTTGGGCGACGGCACCACCGTCGAAAGCCACGTGCCGAAGCTGATCGGCACCGGCTATTCCGTAATTACGGCGGGGGGCAATCACACTGTTGCCCTCAAGACCGACGGCAGTCTCTGGGCCTGGGGATATAACATTTATGGTCAGCTTTCCGACGGTACCACCCGCAACAGTCACGTACCCGAGCGGATCGGCACCGGGTACACCGAGATCGCCGCGGGACTGGACCATACCGTGGCCCTCAAGTCCGATGGCAGCTTGTGGGCGTGGGGCAGCAACGAGGAAGGCCAACTCGGCGACGGGACGACCAACGATAGCCACGTCCCCAAGCTGATCCGAGCCGGCCCGACGGCGATTGAGTACCCGGATGCACTTGCGCCCACGGCGCCCGGTAAACCCGCGACAGCGACGACATTGCCGCCAAGCGCGGCGAACGCCGACACGAAATCCGATACCTTGTTCAACTGGATGGAAGTGAATTACGCCGGCATGTTCGCGCCGCCTGGTTCCAAGTCGATGAGCTTCGGCCCGTATTACTTGCGCTACTATTCCGCGACCAACGCCTATCTGCTTATCATGCCGACGAACGGTCATCTATATTATCTGGGCCCGCTGTCGGCCAACACGCATATGGATCTTGGCGCTGTCCAGACCTGGTATGCAAATGCCGGCTGCGCCTCGTGAGACAGCGGTTTGCCAGGCTGTTCCGTCAGGTGTAGTCGAGTCGGCGGTCTGCCAGTGTCATCGCGTCAGCCGGTAGATCATGATGGCCGTCCTGATGCTGGCTTGTTCGATGGACTTCACATCCAGGTCTTCGTCCGGCGAATGTGCGCCGGTTCCCCTTGCGCCCATGCCGTCCAGGCTGTCCACATAGGGCGCCGCGAACTGCACGTCGCCGGCGCCACGCAAGCCCGGCGGCAGCGGGGCGATGGTGCCGAGTCCTGCAGCGGCGCTGGCCTTGGAATAAAGTTCGAGAACTTTCAGGTTGCCCGGTGTCGGCGACATCGGCGGATAGGTTTCGCGGAAACTGATTTCGGCGCTGGTGCCGGGAAGGTTCTTCGCCACGATTTCGCGCATGCGGGCATGGGCCTTATCGCGTTGCTCGACGCTGAGGTAACGCAAATCGCCTCTGACAAGCGTGGTGCGCGAGATCACATTGGTCTTGCCGAAGGCCGTGCCCCTGGTCGCCGCATCGTCGTAAGTGACTTCGGTGCCACCGAGGATGACGCCCGGGTTGAAGGTGAGGTCCGGTTCGATGAGCTGCTCGCGGAAGCTGTTCAAGATGCGCGCGGTTTCATAAATGGCGCCGTAACCGTCCTCGCCGAATACGCCGGCGGAATGCCCCTGTTTTCCCTTGACCTCCAGCGCGAAACCGCCCGACGCACGCCGGCCGACGGTCCCGGTGTCGTTGCCGCTCTTGTCGCGTACCGTGCCTTCGAACGCCAGCGCCACATCGCTGCGTTTGGCCGCGGCGATCATGTCGGCGCGCGCAATCGACAGCGGCGAACCGGCGCGCTCCTCGTCTCCGCTGAGGACGACCGAGATCGTCGTATGCTCCAATGCGCCGACCGTCTGCAAGGCGCGCAAGGCTTCGATGATGATGACGTCGCCGCCTTTCATGTCGGATACTCCTTGCCCGCGTACCCTGTCGCCCTGGCGGTTCCATAGCTGCACCGGGCTGTTCTTCTCGAAGACCGTATCCAGATGTCCGATCAGCAGCAAACGTTTACCCTGGGTGCCTTCGCGCTCCGCCACCAGGTGACCGGCGCGCTGCATGGCCGGGGGCATGTCCACCCACCGGGTCTTGAAGCCCAGCCGGTCGAATTCGGTGCGGAACAGACCACCGACTTCGCGCACGCCTTCGTGGTTCATGGTGCCGCTGTTGATGTTGACGCTTTGCTCGAGCAGCTTGATCGCATCCTCCGAACGTGCCTTGACCGCCGCCACGATCTGCTGCTCGGTGGCGGACAATTGCGCCGCCGCCGGCACCGCGGCCAATCCCAGAAATACCGCTGCGCAAACGCGTCTTAGGTGATTCATCTTAGCTCCTGAAATGGAATTGAAGTTCAACGCCAAAGCCGGGAGTATGCATGATGGATTCGATATCTGGCAATCGACGGACGCTCGATGTCGAATGCATCGATACCAGTCCTGGCGCATCCTGAATCAAGTATATTGCCGTGTACAATTCCCGACGGGTCTTCCGTCCTTGCCGTTGTCATGAATGTTTCAGGAGTACGATATGAACCTGTCCCGCATCGTTCCAGCCATTATTCTGGTGTCAACTTGCATGAACGCTATCGCCGCGGACCGCTTGCCGACAATTCCCCCGTCGAATTACACCGACGAGCAGCGCAAAGCGGCCGATGAATTTCTGGCCGCCCGTAAAGTGCCGGTGTTCGGGCCTTTCGAGCCGCTCATGCATAGTCCACCGGTGATGAATCAAGCTCGGGCCATGGGTGACTACCTGCGGCGATAGGCAACATCCTGAGCGAGTTGGCGATCCTGATCACCGCGCGTGAATGGAGCCAGGACTACGAGTGGTACGTGCATTACCCGATCGCCCTGAAGGCCGGAATCAAGCCGGAAATCGCCCTGGCCATCTTCGAAGGACGGCGTCCCAAGGGCATGAGCGACGACGAGGAAATCGTCTATGACTTTTCCATGGAGTTGCACAAGAACAAGGCAGTATCCGATGCGACTTACGCACGCGCCGAGAAACGTTTCGGGCCCAAGGGAGTTGTCGATCTGACCGGAATCAATGCCTACTACACCCTGCTCGCCATGCAGATGAACGTGGCCAAGTATCGAATCCCCGCCGACGGCAAGAAGCTTCCGCGTTTGCCTGATTGAACCTGCGGCTATTCCCGGGGATCTAGGAACCCGTCATATCGACCAGACGGCTGTCCGGGGCGCAGGATCGCCATTGCCCCAACATCGCCGGACGAGCGTCGCCCTCCGGAATCAGTCCGAAGGCCGTGCCGTCGGCCTCTTGAGAGGCGTGCAGGGCGACATCGCAATCGTAGAAAACCGGACCCTTCAGCCAGGCATCGAGGCGTTGCGGACCTTCCGCGTCGGGGGCCGGGAGGCGGGCCATGCACTGCCCAAGCACCAGTTGCGGATGGTGGAATGCCCGCCGAAAACCGAATAGCCGGGCATAGCTGTTCGACAGGTGTATGCCATTGTAGTCGCCGGTCAGGCGCCCGAATTGCCGCCCGACACCCGATAGCGTGTGCCATCGGGCAATCACCGAGTCGCCAATGTTCGGTGCGGGCGCCAGCGGCGACGTCGCGCTTGCCTGGCCGAAGCGGCCGCGATAATAAAAGGTGTTCAGGCTTTCCCAAAGCAGCCCTGTCTTCGAGTGCACCGTGGTGCGCAGGTCGACCTCCGCTCCCTTGTCGAGAATGCGCTGGTCGGCGACATGGGTATCCACGTCGAGCGCTTCGTTGCCTGAAATCGGCCGGTGCTGCAACAGATGGTTTCGGATCTGCAATGCGCCCCAGATCGGGAGCGGAAAGGCCGGGCAGGTCAGGATCGCCATTTGCAGCGGAAAACTGATCACGTGGGGATAGAGCATCGGCAAGCCTTCGGCGGCCTTGAGTCCGGTGAGTCCGAGGAAAGTCTTGAGTCCGCGCTGATCGATGGGCATCTCGTTCCAGATGGCGCGAACGGGAGGAAATCCGCCCGCGTTTCTGAGCCCCGGAGAAGGCTGCAAGGCGCGCAGCATGTAAGCCAGCGTGGAGGGACGTCGATTGAATTCCAGGACCAGTTTCGCAGACATGAGCGCTCCTTGAGTGGCAGTCGGCGCGATACAACGCCGCTTATTATCAACTGTTCATAGCTTGATTAAAAGGCGTGTGCCCGCTTGAATTGTTGCCTGGCGAGCATTTCGTCGACGGAGGCGCCATAGCCGACATATAGCGCAGTACCGGAAGGCAGCGCGCGTGCATCGAAGTCCCGCAGGATGTCGAAGTTGACGGCTCCGGGTGCAGCCAAGGTCAATAATGGACCGACGGCGGCGGACCAGCCTTGGGCGGTCCTGAAATAAATCGCTGTGCCTAAAAGGGCGGCTACATAGATTTGTTGGGCGCCAATCGCAGTGGTCTGAATATTGCCGCGCGCCGAATAGGCAGCCAGCGTGCCGCTTTCCACTGTGTCGATACGATTGCCGCTGATCGTTCCCGCTGTGCCGGCGGTGAAGTTCAACTGGCGCACCAGATCATGGGTCCTGGCGGATTGGCCGCCGATGTTGTGCGCAAGGTCGATTGCATAGCGCGGCAGGGTGGATTTGACCCAGACCTCAAGCGCATTGTCTCCGGGCGCCGGGATGAAGGTCTTGATGTTGCGTGCGTAGCTGCCGTCCAGATAGGCATTGGAATAGTCGATGCCGACGGCGCTGTAGTTGAACAGTCGCAAGGCATGGGCGCCCGTCCCGTCCTGTTCGACGATGGCGGCGATCTCCAGTTTCGCGGCCGCCCCCTTCGAATCGGCCGGGAGAGAATTGCCATAACCGGGGTCGGTCCGAATGCCCTTGCCGCCATACAGATTCGCGCAAGTAGTGATGTCGTCGCCATAAAGCTCGTAGGGCGCGAGGGCGGGCATCGCGTTGTAGGGATTGGCATACATGATCGAGTAAGGATCGTCGCTGTGGTCCAATCCGAGCAGGTGGCCGATTTCGTGGACCAGCACATTCGGGTTGTATTGGATGGCGGCGCCGATGCTGGTGCTGATGCGTATCTTGCCGCTGGTGAAATAGGTGTAATTGCTCGCCGAGTCCTCGCTGTCCGGCGCCGCGTCGGCTGCCTGAGGATAGGGCAGGGCGGCATAGCCCATCACGACTTCGCTCCTGGCGCTGGTCTGGTCCAGTGTGGTGGTCGTGGATCCGGAATATTCAGCGCTGATGTTGCACACTGCGGACCATGCATCGAAGGCGCGTTGCACAGTTGCCAGGATTGCCGCTTCGTCGGCGCCGGGCGCGATGCCAGCAGGGTTGTAGCGCCAGGAAATTCTTCCGTCACGCCATTTTCCGGGGGACATGAAATACACGCCCGAATAAGCTTCGATGGGCGCCAGCAATGCCGCCAGGAAGAAAATCAGGCAGACCAGCTTGCGCGGAGGCAAGCCCGATCCTGCCTTGGGCATTATTGAGCCGCTTCGAGGTCGGCGCTCGGCATGGTCCTGAAAGTCAGGCGCCCATCGCCGATCTCGCCGAAGTAGTTCACTCCCCAGGTCCACAGGCTGCCGTCCGCCTTGACGGCTACATTTGAGCGATTTCCCGCAGCCATGGAGACGAAGCCCGTGCCCAATTTCTGCGGTGCGGCGTTGTCGGCATCGCCGGCGTCGCCGGTGGGTGGCTTGCGATAGTCCACTCCCCAGGTCCACAGGTCGCCATCCAGCGACAGAGCGAGGACATGGCTGTCGCGCACCGACACCGTCTTCCAGCCCGAGCCCAGCAATACCGGGCGACTGGATGCCTCGGTGGAGAATCCGAAACGGCCCAGGCAACCGGCGCCCCAGCCATACAGACTGCCATTGGCCATCAGCGCCATGCTGAAACCGCGGCCGGCCTGGACCGACTTGAATCCGTCGCCGATCCGGACCGGGACCACGCTATCGATATTGGTGCCATTCCCGAGCTGGCCGCTGCTGTTGTCGCCCCACGCCCACAGACTGCCATCCTGCTTGATGCCCAGGCTGTGGCTGTCGCCGACGGCAATGTCGACATAGCCACTTCCGATCGCTATCGGCAGCAGTTGGGACTGGCGCGTTCCATCGCCCAGTTGCCCCGATGCATTGTTTCCCCAGGCCCACAGCGAACCGTCATCCTTGATTCCCAGGGAGTGGATACTGTGGCCGGCGATCTTCACGAATTTTTCGCCGATCTTGACCGCCTTGATGACCAGCCCGTCGGCTTGGCCGTTGCCGATTTGGCCATACATGTTGTCGCCCCAGGCCCACAGCGTATGGTCCGACTTGATTCCCCAGAAGCTGTTCCAGCCGCCTGCGATCGAGGTGTAGCCGCCGCCGACCTGGATTGGGACCGAGCGCTGGATATACGCCGGCCGGCTGCCGTCGCCGTATTCTCCCTGGATATTCTCGCCCCAGGCCCACACCGAACCATCCGCCTTCAGTGCGATATTCGCCTCGACGCCTGCCGCCGCCGCGACAAAGCCGGCGCTGGCGATTTGGGTCGGCAGGTAATACACGATGGGGCTGCCATCGCAAAGCTGGCCGGTCTGATTGCTGCCCCAGACGAGGGGCCTGCCGCCTTGCTTCAAGGCGGCCATATGTTCGAGACCGGACGATATTGCCGAAAAATGACCGCCGACCCTGCCGAAGGACGTCCTTCCGAAGTCATTGACGATTTGATCGCCGAGCTGGCCGAAACGGCCTCCTCCCGCGGCCAACAGATTGCCGCCGAGATCCAGTACCGCAGTGTGATAAACCCCGGCGGTCACCGCCATATAGCTGCCGGGAATCTGGATCGGCGTCGGGCTGTCGACGGTATCGCCGTTTCCCAACTGACTAAAAGAGTTCCAACCCCAAACCCAAAGCGAGCCGTCTTTCTTGATCGCCGCGCTGTGCAACGGACCGGCCGCGATCGCGCTGAAATTGGTGCCGATCTGGAGCGGGGTGCTGCTGCTGGTGAAGGTTCCGTCACCGAGCTGGCCCTTGTCGTTCTTTCCCCATGCCCACAGCGTGCCATCTTTCTTCAGTGCCAGGACATGGGAATTGCCGGCCGCCACAGACTGGTAGCCAGTGTCGATCTGGACCGGCCCCTTCTTGTCACGGAAAGTACCGTCGCCCAACTGGCCTTCGCTGTTCGAGCCCCACGCCCACAGACTGCCGTCGCTCTTGATGCCGAGCGAGAAATACCCGCCTACGGCCGCATCCACGAACCCCGTGCCCAGGACTTGGACTTGCCCGTAAACGCGCCTGGCCGATGAGCCATTGCCAAGCTGGCCGTAGGTATTTTCGCCGGCGCCCCACAGCGTGCCATCGCGCTTGATGAAAAAAGTATGGCGCCCACCCCCGGTGACCACTTTGACCGTTTCGGTGGCGACCATGATCGGCGAGCTCACCTGCGTATCCACGGCGCCCAGTTCCCCGTAAAGGTTCGCGCCGCATCCCCAGACGATGCCGTCTCGTTGCAGGATGAAGGTCGTGCCGTTTCCGCCGGCCACTTGGGTGAAATCGGTTATCGCAACCGAATCGGCACTCGCCAGCAAACCCAGCACGCTGGCGGCGAAGGCGAATGAATATCGCCCAGACGTTATTGGAAGGAGGCTTTTGTTTCGCGCCGCGCCGGCCTTCGATTTCGGAGCTTGACAGGGATGACCCGAGGCGCAACAGGACATGATCGACTCCTTCAGGAAACGCTTGGGTTAGAAACCTTCAACTGCGCCCATTATGCCCCTGTACTTGGATTCGAGTCGTGATTTATTGCACGGTGATATCGATAAATGAGAACACCACTGCTGCCATGAGCCCAGTGTTTCCGGCTTGAATAGCCACTACTTTATTATGGTCATCATGCCTTGCGCAGATCGTGGTGCTTGAGCGGTAGCGAGCGTATGCGTTTGCCCGTCGCGGCAAAGATCGCGTTGCATACCGCCGGGGCTATCCCCAGGATCGCCGGCTCGCCATGACCGCCCCAGAATCCGCCGGTGGGCACCAGCACGGTCTCCACCTTGGGCATGTCGGGAAGAGGCATCAGTCTGAAGTTGTGAAAGTTCGATTCGACGATGCGCCCGTTCCTCACATTGTTTTCCTGCTGGAAGACGGCGCTGAGACCGTAAACCACATTGCTCTCGGCCTGCGCCCGGCAGGTGTCGGGATTCACCACATATCCCGAGTCGATGGCGACGATCACGCGATGCACCTTGGCTACTCCCTTGGCGCTGACCGACAGTTCCACCACCATCGCGGTGTAGCTGCCGAAGCCATCGATGGAAGCGAGGCCGCGATGCAGTCCTGGGGGCATAGGCGAACCCCATGCCGCCGCTTTCGCCACAGCCTCCAGCACCAGCCGGTTCTTGTCGCCCGCCCTGAGCATGGCGAGACGGAAATCGAGCGGGTCCTTGCCCGCGGCCGACGCCAGTTCGTCGATGAAACATTCGCGGTAGAAGGCGTTTTGCTGGCCCGGTGCGCGCCAGAAGCCGACCGGGACGTGGCCGTTGCGCCTGGCATAGTCCACCTGCTGGTTCGGGATCTCGTACGGCGCATCGTTGAATGAGCGCACGGCGGAGAAGTCGATGCCGTCCTTGAGGGGCGCCTCCGGCATCAATACCGCGAGGATGGACGGGCAGGCAATCCGCGTATGCAGCGCCACGAGCTTGCCCTGTGCGTCGAGGCCGCCCTTCATGCGTACCATGCTGGCGGGGCGGTAAAAGCCATGCTGCATGTCCTCCTGGCGCGACCACATCAGCTTCACCGGCACGCCCGGCATCGACTTGGCGATGGTCACGCCCTGCCTGACGAAATCCTGCGATCCGCCGCGCCGGCCGAAGCCGCCGCCCAGCATCATCTTATGCACCTCGACCTTCTCCTGGGGCAGGCCGGCGGTCTCCGCCGCGACGGCCAGGGAAGCCTCCCCGTTTTGCGTTGAGGTCCACACTTCGAGGAAGCCATCGGGCTTGAACCATGCCGTGCAGGTCTG
This sequence comes from Pseudomonadota bacterium, assembly GCA_026399515.1. Classification (GTDB taxonomy): domain Bacteria; phylum Pseudomonadota; class Gammaproteobacteria; order Burkholderiales; family Rhodocyclaceae; genus JACRAR01. The sequence continues at coordinate 74,878 of JAPLQT010000038.1, forward strand.
CGGTTCCATCGTCGCGTGATTGAGGTAGGGGGACTGGTACTCGGCCTCGACCACCTTGGCGGCGGATGCCAGCGCCGCGTCGGTATCGCCGAGCTTGCGCGCCTGAGGCAGCTTGGGATCGGCGAGGCCTTCGCGAAACATCGCGGCGATGGTTTCATTGGACGCATTGCCGTGGGCGCCGACATCCCACTCGACGACGATCTTGTTCAAGGCCTGGTCGGCGCGCCACCAACTGTCGGCGATGACCGCGATGAAGTTCTCTTCGCGCAGGACTTTCTTCACCCCGCGCATTTTTTCCGCGATTCGCGCATCGAGACTCTTCACTTTGCCGCCGAACACCGGGCATTGGGCGATCGATGCATGCAGCATGCCGGGCAGCGCCACGTCGACGCCGAAGACCGGCTTGCCGAGCACCTTGTCGGGGATATCGAGGCGGTGCATGGATTTGCCGGCGATCTTCCAGTCCTTGGAATCGCGCAGCTTCACGTCCGACGGCGGGGTGAGCTTGGCCGCCGCGCCGGCGACCTGACCATAGCGCAGCTTGCGTCCCGACAGCACATGCGTGATGACACCCTTGTCTACGCTGCACTCGTTGGCCGGCACTTGCCATTGCGCGGCCGCCGCGGCGACCAGCATCTCGCGCGCACTGGCGCCGGCTTTGCGCACATAGTCCTGGGAACCGCGTATCCCCATGCTGCCGCCGGTAGACATCGAACCCCAGATGCGCTTTCTGCGGATGTGCTCATTCGGCGAAGCGAATTCGGCACTGACCTTGGCCCAGTCGCAATCCAATTCTTCGGCGACGAGTTGGGCGAGCGCGGTATAGCTGCCCTGTCCCATCTCGGAGCGCGCGATACGGATCACCACGCGGTCATCGGGGTGGATCACCACCCAGGCATTCACTTCGGTGCTGGAGACCCCGCCGGCAGCTTTCGCGGCGACCGGAAACCAGAATTCGAGGGCCAGCCCGCCGCCGATGGCGGCGGAGGCTTTCATGAAATCCCGGCGGCTTAGCGTGATCGTCATGATGCTGTTCCTTTCCTGGCGGCGCCGGGCAGGGCGCGCATTTCGGCCGCGGCATGAATGGCCTTCTTCACCCTGGCGTAGGTGCCGCAGCGGCACAGGTTGGTCATCGCCGCGTCGATGTCGTCGTCGGTGGGTCTGGGTTTCTTGTCGAGCAGTGCCGCCGCCGACATGATCATGCCCGTCTGGCAGTAGCCGCACTGTGGGACTTCATGTTCGATCCACGCCGCCTGGATGGGATGCAAATCCCGTTTGGCCAAGCCTTCGATGGTGAGAATTTTCTTGCCCACTGCCTCAGACACCGGCAACGAACAGGATTCCACGGCCACGCCATCGATATGCACCGTACAGGCGCCGCACAGAGACATCCCGCAGCCATACTTGGTACCGCGCAGGTTCAGGTGATCGCGCAGAACCCACAGCAAGGGCATCTCAGGTTCGACATCGACGGTGTGGCTGCGGCCGTTAACGTTGAGTTTTAGCATGCTGGTGTCCTCGGAAGGGAAGGTTCGAATCCTAGTCCAACGGACCGAGGTTGTGAAGGCTTTGGAGGGTAGTCGGTCGGATCAGACAAAGCCAACTTTGCATTTCATAGATACGCATCAATGTATCTCAGCCACCTTCCGGTACATGCGGACCGCGGCATCATTGGCTTCCCGTACCTTTTGAAAATGGTCAAGTGCATTCTTTGCTCCTTGTTGGTGCTCCAAATGAATTTCTACCGTCCTTAAACGATCATGGTCGATTCGCGCCTCGGCATGAATTCTGGAATATTCGATGGCGTCCTTGTTCGCCTTGGCCTTGTCCAGAATCTCCTTGGACTGACGCAACTGTTCGATATGGTTCGCTGCTTCACGGACATTGGCAAGAATATCTGCCGCGACCTTATCGCGCCCGCTTCGGTCGGCGTCGACTCTGACGGTCGTAACATGCCGTGCGTTCTCTTTTTCAAGATCAGCCGCCCTGATGTCCTTGACTGTCTCGGCCGTCATTGCTTCCCTCTTTTGCTCCTGAATGTGCGCGGTCTGCGCTGTCTTGGCGCGTGCCCGATCGGCCTGCGCATTCGCATTCAGATACTTCATGTCTTCCACAAATTGCGCCCTTTTCTGATCCCTTTCGGCGTCGATATCCTTCGTAAAGGCAACGTTCGATGCATTCACTTCGGCGATTCTTCGCTCTTCGATTCGGTTGCTTACCTGCGTATTTTCCTCGCTGAGACGGGCATGCGCGGCTTGGGAGATCGAGATGGTATCGACTTGCCTGGAAACCACCCGATTGTCCGCGGTCATCGTCACCTGACGATTGTTCAGTTCATCCCGTCGCTGTTGCAGCGATTGGGACAGGCGGGCTTCATAGTTCACGCCAGTGGAACTTGCGGGTTGAATGGAGAGGCTCATTCCGGGCTCCTTCTCACCGGAAACTATCGATGGATCCCGATCACGGTGGTCACCAAACCCGATTTGCCGGGCAAGCATGGGGATCGATCCGGTCGCCAGGGCGTACCCGATCCAGCGAACATTCGACGGGGGAAGAGCACTAAGACCTACCGCGAAACCCTACTGTCGGCCGCCATCAGGCGGTCAGATCAGTCCGGTCGCGGCGCCGCAATACTCAAACAGGATCTGGATGCGCATTTACTTTATAGACGATAGTCAAATTTTGTAAATGACTTATGTCGCGCAATGGCGGCATCATGCGCTGCTACAATGATTGACGGTCTGCCGGCCGTATCGACGACAGCGGACGCAGCCGAATGATCTGCGTGCTGGAAGATCATCACAATGAGACCGGAACATCATGAGAACAAGTACAACTTTCCCCCTTGTCGTTACACTTGCCCTCGAGTTCAACCATCCCTCGAAGAAGGTCATTCAAATCGGCGCCGTTTTGGGTGATCTGCAAATGGGTGACATCGTCAGCAGATTTTCGTGCTACGTGAATCCGGATGAGGTCATGAATCCGAATAGCGCCATTCTGGCCGGCATTACGCAAGAAACTCTGGAAGCGGCGCCTGATATCGAGGGGGCGTATCTTCAAATGGCCGACTGGTTAAAGCCGCACGAATCCAATCGTTCCTTGATTCCATTGGTTTGGGGCGGCAAGGACAATGAAGCCCTTTGCAAGGCGCTCGGCCTTAAGCCGAGTGACGCGGAATGGTGCTTCGGGCCGCGATCGACCGACATCAAGAGAATGTATGCGCTTTGCCGCGGTTATCCCTGGTTGATTACCTTCTTGATGTCATTCGGCCTCGAAAGCATGCTTGTCGGCACACTGGCGTCTTGCGTCGAAAAACTTGGGATGACATTCGAAGGCACTCCTTACAACGCCTTGCACAATGCCGAGAACGCGTTTCATGTATACATCGCTCTCATTCGCCAGATCCAGCCAGGCGCCGGTGCGCCTGTGGCCAGCTAGCGCTACGGTGTATGTCTCATGTAACCGCGCCTTTTCCATGCGCCTCAGCCGCGTTTGAAATCCGCCGTGCTTACCCGGCGAGGCATCACCGCGATGGCGACCGACCGCTACGGAGAATTCACGTCGACAGCGTGCGGCCCAGCTTGCTTTCAATAGCCTGTATCTTGCTTTTCAGGCGCCCGCTTTTTCCTGCCCGGTAATCGATCTTCATCGAGGTGGAAATCCGGTCGCAGTCCTGGCTCATGGTCTTATGGCAGGCCGTGACCAGCGCCATCACCTCGTCCCACTCGCCCTCGACGATAGTGCCCATGGGTGTCAGTTGATAAGGCAGGCCGCTCTTGTCGATGATGTCCAGCGACCGTGCCACATATTCGGAAAGGCTCGCGCCCTTGTCGAACGGGGACATCGCAAATTCCAGCAGTACCATTTGAGTACCTCCCTCAGTAAATATCATCCTCGCCCGGCGTGGTTGCGGCGTAAAATTCCGACTTTACTCCAATCGATGTCAGGCAGTTCCGGACAACGCTTGTCCAGCACGCCACCAATTGACCATGATTCCGATCGAAACACTGGCCATGTTCTTCGCCGCTTCGCTGCTGCTTGGCCTATCGCCGGGTCCAGACAATGTTTTCGTGTTGACCCAGTCCGCGCTGCGGGGGGCAAAGGCGGGGCTCATCGTGACGCTGGGCTTGAGTACCGGCCTGGTAGTCCACACCACGGCGGTCGCGCTGGGTGTCGCGGCGATTTTCCAGGCATCGGCGCTGGCCTTCACGGCCTTGAAGCTGATCGGAGCAGCCTACCTGGTGTATCTCGCCTGGCAGGCGTTTCGCGCTTCGGCGATGGGGATGGCCGGCGCGGGTAATGGCGATAACTTCGGCATCGGCAACTGGCAGTTGTATCGTCGCGGCATCATCATGAATGTCACGAATCCAAAAGTATCGATTTTCTTCCTGGCGTTTCTGCCCCAGTTCGCCGATCCCGCTCGCGGTTCGCTGAGTCTCCAGATGATGCTGCTCGGCGGACTCTTCATCATTGCAACGCTGTTGGTCTTCGGCGGAGTGGCGCTGCTGGCGGGTACTCTGGGCGAGTGGCTGAAGCACTCCGACAAGGCTCAACGCCTGATCAACCGGGTTGCCGGAACGGTTTTCATCCTGCTGGCCCTGAAGCTGGCCAGCGCCGAAAGATAGGGCCGATTAAACCATGTTCGATATCCAGCACTATGCGAGCTTCATCGCCGCGATCCTGATCTTTCAAATGATTCCCGGTCCCGGCACGCTGGCCATCCTCGGCGCGACCGCGCGCAGCGGTGTCAGTGGCGGCATGGGCGTGGTGTTCGGGACTGTGTCGGGCGATTTCGTGTATATGCTGGCGGCGGTGTTGGGACTCGCCGCCATCCTGACGGCCTACCCGACGGTCTTCGCCGCGATGCAATGGTTCGGCATTTCTTATCTGTGCTGGATCGGTTTCAAGCTGTTGACTGAGCCGGTGACCGACACGGCGGCGAGCGATACCAAGCGTCACAGCGCCTGGTATTTCTTCCGCCAGGGCTTCACCGTGGCGCTGACCAATCCCAAGGCGATCATGTTCTTTATGGCCTTCTTCCCGCTCTTCGTGCGACCTGACGCGCGGCCCATCACCCTGGTGTCGATGATGGTGCATGTCACCCTGACCTGTCTGCTATATCAAATCGGTTTGGTGTTGATCGGCAACCTGGCCGCGCGGCTGCTGTCCGGAGTGCCGGGAGTCAGGACGATTGCCAATCGCCTGGCGGGCTTGGCCTTGATCGGGTTCGGCCTGAAGCTGGCGCTGGACGACCGTTGAAGACCGATCGCGCCGTATCGAAAACGTCGAACGAATATCCTGAAATTCTTATTGGAGATAACTGTGCCAAGTCTGCTGCCTAATGTCGATCCCGATGGCCTGCTCGAATACTCCGTGGTTTACACGGACCGCTCGATCAACCATATGTCGAAGTTTTTTCAGGGGGCGATGAAGGACATTTCATTCACGCTCAAGAGAGCCTATAACGCCCGGTCGGTGGTCGTGGTTCCGGGCAGCGGCACCTTCGGTATGGAATCCGTGGCGCGACAGTTCGCCACCGGCAGGAAATGCCTGGTGATCCGCAACGGATGGTTCAGTTACCGCTGGAGCCAAATCTTCGAGATGGGCAAAATCCCCACCGAATCGACGGTGCTGAAAGCCAGGCCGACCCAAAGTGGCCGGCAGGCGGCCTATGCGCCGGTGCCGATCGAAGAAGCGATCGCGGCCATCAAGGAAATGAAGCCCGACGTGGTATTTGCTCCCCATGTCGAAACGGCGTCCGGCATCATGCTGCCCGACGACTACCTGCGCGCCTTGGCGGACGCGACGCATTCGGTCGGCGGGCTATTTGTCCTGGATTGCGTCGCCTCGGGAACGGTCTGGGTCGACATGGAAGCCAACGGGGTCGATGTCCTCATCAGCGCTCCGCAAAAGGGCTGGAGCGGCCCGCCTTGCTGCGCCCTGGTGATGCTCGGCGCTCTGGCGCGAGAAAGGATCGAATCGACCACCAGCACCAGTTTCGCCTGCGATTTGCGCAAGTGGCTGCAGATCATGGAAACCTACGAGCAGGGCGGGCATGCCTATCACGCGACCATGCCGACGAACGCTCTCTGCGCTTTCCGTGATGTCATGAAGGAGACGGAACAATGCGGCTTCGACAAGGTTCGCGCGGCGCAGTTGGAACTCGGCAGCAAGGTGCGCGCGCTGTTGGCCGGCAAAGGTTTCAGGAGCGTTGCGGCCGAGGGCTTCCTGGCTCCCGGCGTGGTGGTCAGCTATACCGATGACGAGGCTATCCGCACCGGCAAGAAATTCCTGGACGCAGGCCTGCAGATCGCCGCGGGCGTCCCCTTGCAGTGCGACGAGCCGGAAGACTTCAAGACTTTCCGGATCGGGCTGTTCGGCCTGGACAAACTCGCCAACATCGATCGAACCGTCGCAAGCCTGGCAAAAGTGCTGACCGACTAGCGCTTGTCGCTGAAGTCATGTTCGTCGTCAAAGGACCATAACGATGTTCGCCCAGACGCCCGCACCGCCTTATTACTCAGTGATATTCACGTCGCAACGCCGCGCCGACGATAGTCTTGCGGGCTACGATGCGATGGCCGAGCGCATGGTCGAATTGGCGGCGCAGCAACCCGGCTTTCTCGGCATCGAGAGCGCCCGCAATGCCGAAGGGTTCGGCATTACCGTGTCGTACTGGGCGAGCCTGGAGGCGATCAGTGCCTGGAAGGCCAACACCGAACACCGGGTGGCCCAGGCCAACGGCCGGCGCTTCTGGTACCAGCATTTCGAATTGCGCATCGCCAGGGTCGAGCGGGCCAATTCCAGCGAAGCAAGCTAACGCGCTGGTTTTTCCACCTGCGGGTTGAGCAGGTTGGGCGGCCGGTCTCCGTTCAAAGCTGCGATCAGGTTGTCGGCGGCGAGCATCGCCATCTTCATGCGCGTCGCCGACGATGCCGAGCCGATGTGCGGCGTCAGCACCGCGTTGTCTAGCGTGAAGAAACGCGGATCGAGTGCCGGTTCTCCCTCGAACACATCCAATCCCGCGCCGGCGATGCGCCGTGCTTGCAAGGCCTCGATCAACGCGGCATCGTCGACGATGCCGCCGCGGGCGACATTGATCAAGTGCGCGGTCGGCTTCATCTGCGCCAGTTCGGCGGCGCCGATGGCGTGGTGTGATTCGGGCGAGTAGGGCAGCATCAACACCAGGAAGTCGGATTCGCGCAGCAGCGTGGCCCTGTCCACGCATGTGGCGCGGCATTCGGCTTCGCGTTGCGCCGACAGGCGGGTACGGTTGTGGTAGATGACGCGCATCTCGAAGCCGGCGGCGCGGCGTGCCACGGCCTGGCCGATGCGCCCCATGCCGAGTATGCCCAGGGTGGCATGGTGCACGTCCTGGCCCAGCCAGCCCTTGAATTTCCAGCCGCCCCACTGTCCGGTGCGCACCCATTGGTCGGCGGCGGCGATGTGCCGGGCGCTGGCGAGCAGCAAGGCCCAGGCGATGTCGGCGGTGGTGTCGTCGAGTACCCCGGGGGTATTGGTGGCCATCACGCCGGCGCGGGTGCAGGCATCGAGGTCGATATTGTTGTAGCCGACGGCGCTGTTGCACACCACCTTCAGGCGCGGGCAGGCCGCCAGCAGCGCCGCGTCGATGCGCTCGGTCGGCATCGTCAGGACGCCGTCCTTGTCCGCCAGCCGTGAGGCCAGTTGTTTCGGCGTGAGCGGCGCATCGACGGCGTGATAATCGACCTCGAAGTGCTGCTCCAGACGCGCCAGTACCTCGGGATAGACCTCGCGCGAGATCAGAATCTTATGCATGCTATTCGCCTCATCGGAAACTTGCCAAAATAAACCAGGGTTTGTCGTCGCCCATAATGATGCCCAATCATGGGTAGAATTGCATCTCAAACTTTCATGACGGACATTATGGAACCGCGTGATTACGGGGAGTTCGGGGCGTTCGACTACGTCATCGTCGGTGGCGGCACCGCCGGTTGCGTGCTGGCCAACCGCCTGTCGGCCGATCCCGAGGTCAGCGTGCTGTTGCTCGAAGCCGGCGGCAAGGACGACTGGATCTGGATCCACAGCCCGATCGGCTACTTGTACTGCATCGGCAATCCCCGCACCGACTGGTGCTACGAGACCGAAGCCGAGCCCGGGCTGAACGGCCGTTCCATCATGTATGCGCGCGGCAAGGTGCTGGGCGGCAGTTCCTCGATCAACGCCATGCTCTACCTGCGCGGCCAGGCCCGCGACTATGCGGAGTGGGCGGAAATCACCGGCGACTCGCGCTGGAACTGGGACAGCGTGCTGCCGGTGTTCAAGTCCAGTGAGGATTACTGGGGCGGCGCCGACGCGATGCACGGCGATAAAGGCGAATGGCGCGTCGAGAAGCAGCGCCTGCATTGGGACATCCTCGACCGCTATGTCGAAGCGGCCAAGCAGGCCGGCATCCCATTCAGCGGTGACTACAACCGCGGCGACAACTTCGGCATCGGCCACTTCGAAGTGAACCAGAAGAAGGGCGTGCGCTGGAATACCTCGAAGGCCTTCCTGCGCCCGGCGCAGCAGCGACCGAACCTGAAGGTCGTCACCGGCGCGCTGATCGACAAACTGGTGCTGGAAAACAAGGAGGCCCGCGGAGTCGAGTTCCGCCTCGGCGGCGTTGCCTATCGTGTCGGCGCCCGCATCGAGACTCTGCTCACGGCGGGCGCCATCGGCTCGCCGACGATCCTGCAACGCTCGGGCATCGGCCCCGGTGCCTTGCTGCAGCAACATGGCGTGCCCCAGGTCCATGAACTCGCGGGCGTCGGCGCCAACCTGCAAGACCATCTGCAACTGCGCATGATCTTCAAGGTGCATGGCATCACGACCCTCAACCAGCGCGCCAACAGCCTCTGGGGCAAGGCCATGATGGGCTTGGAGTACGCGTTGTTCCGCTCCGGCCCGCTAGCGATGGCGCCGAGCCAGCTCGGCGGGTTCTTCCGTTCTTCGCCGGAGGTGGCCACGCCGGACCTGGAGTTCCACGTTCAACCGTTGTCGTTGGACAAGTTCGGCGACCCGCTGCATTCCTTCCCCGCCTTCACCGTCAGCGTATGCAACCTGCGGCCAAGCTCGCGCGGGATCGTACACATCCGCGACCGCGACCCGGAGACTCACCCGGTGATTGCCCCGAACTACCTATCGACCGAGTCAGATCGCCGCGTAGCCGTGCGTGCCCTGCGCATGACACGCCAAGTGCTCAGCCAGCCTGCCCTGGCGCCTTACCGCCCCGACGAATTCCTGCCGGGCGCCGGGATTCAAGGCGACGAGGAACTGGCGAAGGCCGCAGGCGACATCGGCACCACCATCTTCCATCCGACCTGCACCTGTGCCATGGGACGCGACGGCGATCCCCAGGCGGTCACCGATTCGGAACTGCGCGTGCGCGGCATCGCCCGCCTGCGCGTGATCGACGCTTCGGTGATGCCGACCATCACCTCGGGCAACACCAACTCGCCGACGCTGATGATTGCCGAGCGGGGAGCGCAACTGGTGCGCGCGGCGAGAAAGAGCCGCTAGTAATGAGGGAATACGTATTTGGTGGTTGATTTGGCGTTACGCAATGCCACAAGGAAACCGACCATATCAGCCAGCCGATCTGGTCGTCCCAGTAAGGCCAAGATGGGCCGTTCACGCGATCCATTCCGTTCGCGTAGAATTACGCGCGAACTTGGCGTGTGATTTCCTACAGGCTAGCCAGGAAGCCAAATGATGCCCGACATGGAACGGATATGCGCAAGGTAACCCCTGTGATTCCAACTGAGTCGGAGAAGATTTGGCTACGAGAACTCATACGCCGGTATCAATCGGGAGAGCCTGTTGACCCCTGGGTAATGAGAATAGCACTCCGGGACAAACTGCCCGCGGATTTTGCACCGTCAAGAATGAATCCTCTTCTTGCTGGAACGAATGCCATCACGTTGCTTGGCATTCTCGCTGTGGATCCCGGCAGCGAACTCGCCCGGGACACGGAGCGGGTGATACTTGCAATTCGAGACCTATTGATCAAGAACCCCCACGTCAGGAACGTGACGGCAGCCGAGATTGCGCAGCAATTGGATCTGGATAGCGAATACACGGAAAAACTATTTGGTCTAATGGCTACGGTCGGGTCGTTTTGGGCGTCCGCCTCCGGCACCACTACCGGCCGTGGCGGTCTTTCGTCGATAAATGTTGACAGGGAAGAATGCCTAACTGCCTTTATGGCATTTCGTGATATTCAAACGCAAGTCAACCAGATCCTTGCCGAACGTGAGCAAGCAGCTCTCAGCGCGTCGAACGCGTTGCAGCAAACTTATAACCTAGCCGTACTCCAGGCAAATATCCCGACTACTGATAACCGCCCGCCAGAAATCCTCCAACTCAAGCCAAGCTTCTACGGAGTAGGCATCGACTTGAAGGCCCTGTGGCGACGTTTGTTGGCGTTGTTTGCAAAGCGATAAGGGCTACGTTCGGATTAGTTTGTTCGGCATCGGTCGTTTCCAGAAAGTCGGCGCTGATGAGGCCACTGCGGGGCGGGCGGTTGAGAAAACTGCGCTCTCCTTACCGCTACAGATGGCGGCACGGCTATGCATGCTGTCGTGAAAATCAATGTCACGCCCCTTTGATTACTTTTCGCAGATCTTTGATCAACAGGTGAAGGTGATACGGGTCGGTCGGGCTTGGATCAAAATCGAAATGCTCATAGAACCGCCGAGCTTCAGTGTTCTTGGCATGAACAATGATCGCGCGGATACCGGCAATATCGGCAGCCTGAAGCGTTCTGGCGAGAGCATCATGCAGTAGGGCCGCTCCTAATCCTTTCCCTTTGGCCTCATTGTCGACGGCGAGTCTGGCGAGCAACATCACCGGAACAGGATGACGGGCCAGGCCTTTCACCATTCGCATGGGTGCCTGAGAGTGGGCAATGGCTCCGACTGCCAGGCTGTAATATCCGACGATCTTTTCGTCAGCTAGCGCCACATAGGTCTGCGCGCTGCCGGCCGACTGGTTGTTCAGAGCAAAGCGGGAAATGTAGCGATTGAGATCCTCGTACCCGCAGTTAAAAAAATCGACGATGTGGGCGCGATCAAGCTTCTGAATGACCCAATCGGCTTTCCTTGCCACCACAAGCCGCTACCTGCCAGTTTTCATCAAGCGGGCAAGGCGGGGCCGTGCGCGAGGCGGCGCGTCAAGCGCGGCCTGAAATGCCTGCCATTGGGCGTCATCGAGAATGAACAAACGCCGATCCGCCAAGGTCTCGGCGGCTGACGCCAAGCCGCTGTCCAGCAGAAATTCGCTGACTGTTTTGTCTTGGGCTTGGGCCGCGGCCTGGATCATCTCCTTGGCGGCAGGCGAAATACGCAAATCGACCCGTTGGGTCTTCGAGGAAGTTAGCATGGCGCCACCTCTGAGCTTGACTGAAGCCCAGTATAACGTGTGTTCAATATCCGTACAATAGTTTCAGATTGGAGGCTGGTGTCCAGTCGCTCCTTGTGGCCGAACTGGGACAATGGACACACGCCCACGGACATGGCGCAGCGCACGACGGAAAATCAATCACCGATTACGGATAGCCGCAAAAAACTAATGCGCCTGCCCGAGGTAGGCGGCCTGGACGGCGGGATCCTTCTTGAGCTGTGCCGCGTCGCCATGCACCGCGATGCGCCCGTTTTCGAGTACATAGCCGTAGTCCGCCACTTTCAGCGCCGCGGCGGCGAACTGTTCGACCAGCAGCATGGTGATGCCTGCGCTTTTCAGGCGCGCTATGGTGCGGAACACTTCCTCGACGAGCAGCGGGGCGAGTCCCATCGAAGGCTCGTCGAGCAGCAGCACGTCTGGGTTCAGCATCAGCGCGCGGCCCATCGCCAGCATCTGTTGTTCGCCGCCCGAGAGGGTGCCGGCGAGCTGTTCGCGCCGTTCCTTGAGGCGCGGGAACAATTCGAACACCCGCTCCAGGTCGGCCTGGATGTCGCCCTTGGGGCGGCTGAAAGTGAGCCGGGGGTAGGCTCCCAGCAGCAGGTTGTCGGTTACCGAGAGCGTGGCGAAAACCCGCCGTCCCTCGGGGGAATGGGCCATCCCGGCGCGGGCGATGCGGTGCGCGGGCAGGCCGGTGATGGCTTGCCCGCCCAGGCGGATCTCCCCGCCGGTCGGCGCGATCATGCCGGAGATTGCGCGCATGGTGGTGGTCTTGCCGGCGCCATTGGAGCCGATCAGGGTGACCACCTTGCTTTTCGGAACTTCGAGAGAAATACCGTGCAGCACTTCGACCTTGCCGTATCCGGCTTGCAGGTTGTGTATCTTCAGCATCTGTGTTCTCCGCTCAAGCGCCGGCGGGCTGGGTTTCATCATGACCTTGGGATCGGCCTGCACCGCCGCCGGCTTCCCCTCGGCGATCTTCTGGCCGAAATCCAGCACCGTTACCGTATCGGAAATGCCCATCACCACGTCCATGTGGTGCTCGATCAGGATCACCGTGATGCCGTGATCGCGGATCTTCTGGATGATGCCGATCAGCTCCTTGATGTCCGGCGCGGTGAGTCCCGCGGCCGGCTCGTCGAGCAGGATGAGGCTGGGGTTGAGGGCTAGCGCCCGGGCGATTTCCAGCAGCCGCTGCTTGCCGTAAGGCAGGTTCCTGGCCTCCTCGTTGTGCAGCGCGTTGAGCCCCACGAAGTCGAGCAGCGAGGCGGCGCGTACTCTTGCATCGCGCTCCTCGGCACTATAGCGGCCGCTTTGCAGCATCACGTCGACGATATGGCTCTTGAAGGTGTGATGCAGTCCTACAAGCACGTTCTCGATGGCGGTCATCTCGCCGAACAATTGCACGTTCTGAAAAGTGCGCGCCACGCCGGCCAGCGCTATGGCCGAAGGCGTATTGCCGGAAATGACGGCGCCGTTGAATTCGACCTGGCCGGCGGTCGGCTGGTAGATGCCGGTGAGCACGTTCATCATGGTGCTCTTGCCCGAGCCGTTCGGCCCGATCAGCCCGTGGATCGATCCCTTGACCACGTTCAGGTCCAGTTCGTTGAGCGCCTTGAGGCCGCCGAACTGCATCAGGACCTTCCGGGCTTCCAGCAGGTGGCCGCTGCCCGACACGGCATGATCCGGCGCCGCCCAGATGTGGCGGTCGTCGCCGTGATCCAGGTAGACCTCATGGTGGCGTATGGCCTTCGGACGGAAACGCTCGACGATGCCGCGCAGGTAGCCGACGATGCCGTCTTGCAGGTAATAGACAACGAACAGAGTCATGAAGCCGAAGATGGTCAGGCGCCAGTCGGTGATGTTCTCCAGATAATAGGAGAATACCGCCATGCCCACGGTTGCCGCGACCGGCACCGCGATTTCGCGGGCGGTCTTTTCCTTCTTGAACAGCGACCACGCGGCGGTGGCGACGGCGATGGTCGCCGCAATGGAGGCGATCTGGCGGAACAGTTCGATGTCGGAAAGCAGGCTGGGCAGCATCACCACGATCAGCGCGCCGACCAGCCCGCCGCTGCGGGTCTTGCGCCCGCCCATGATCACCGCCAGCAGGAACAGGATGGTCAGCTCGAAATTGTAGGTGTTGGGCGAAATGTATTCCTCGGAATAGGTGTACAGGCTGCCCGCCAGCCCGGCCAGCGCGGCGCTGATGACGAAGGCGTAGACCTTGTATCGGTACACCGACACGCCCATGCAGTCGCAGGCCACCGGGCTGTCGCGCAAGGCCTCGAAGGCCCGCCCGAGGTGGGACTTGACGATGCGATGCACGACGATCAACGCGGCCACCATGAGCAGGGCCACCACGTAGAAATATTCCACCTCGCCGAGCTTGTGGCCGAAGAATATCGGCTTTGGCACCTTGATGCCCAGCGGTCCTTCGGTGAGGAAAGTCATCTCGTTGATGAGGATCTGGATGATGGTGCCGAAAGCCAGCGTGACCATCGCCAGGTAAGGGCCGGTGACGCGCAGCGCGGGCAGGGCGAGGACCGCGCCGAACAGGGCGGCGACCGCGATGGCACCCGGGACAGCGAGGTAGAACGGCATGCCGAACTTGAAGAACAATATCCCTGCCGTGTAGGAGCCGATGCCGAACAGCCCGGCATGGCCCAGCGAGACCTGGCCGGTGTAGCCCACCACGATGTCCAGCCCGAACAGCAGAATCGCATAGATCAGGATGGTTTCGGCCAGGTGGATGTAATAAGGATTCGTCACTACCTGGGGAAACAGGGCCAGCGCAGCGATAGCCAGCGCGACCAGGACATAGTTCTTTCTGCGCATGCTCATACTTTCTTGATCGCGGTCTTGCCGAACAGTCCGGCAGGCTTCACGGCCAGTACCAGGAGCAGCAGCAGCAGGCCGGGCACTTCCTTGTAGCCGGTGGAGATGTAGAAGCCGGTGAAGGTCTCCGCGACGCCGAGTATCAAGCCGCCGATGATGGCGCCCATCCCCGACGTCAATCCGCCGATGATGGCCACCGCGAATGCCTTGAGGCCCAGCGCGGAACCCATGGTTGCGCCGGTCAGGGTGAGCGGTGCGACCAGCACGCCGGCGACGGCGGCGGTCATCGAGGACAGCGCATAAGAAAAGGTGATCACCATGCCGGTATTGATGCCGACCAGGCCGGCGGCATCCCGGTCGTTCGAGGTGGCGACCACGGCCTTGCCGTAGATCGACTTGCGGTTGAAAATCTCCACCGCAAGCATCATCAGCAGGGCGCCGCCCACCACCAGCACCTGCATGGGCTGGACGTTAGCACCGAATATCTGGAAAGGCGTCTCGGACAGCGGCGAGGGAAAGCGCAGGTCATCCTTGCCCCAGATGTTTTCCGCGGCGTTCTTGAAGATGATCGCCAGTGCGATGGTGGACATGATCCAGCCGAATTCGGATTTGATCTTGATGGCCGGCCGCACGCCTATCCATTCGACCAGCATGCCCTGAAGCGCGCCGAATACCATCACGATGGGGATCATCAGCCAGTAGTTGAGATACGGCCCGCCGAGCACGTTGCCCGCCAGGCTGAGTCCCACCAGCGCCCCCAGCATCAGCGCTTCGCCCTGGCCGAAGTTGAGCGTGCCGGAAGTGGCGAAAGTCAGTTGGTAGCCGAAAGCGATGACGGCGTAGATCATGCCCAGGGCGATGCCGCTGACGGCGAGTTGCAGAAAAATATCCATGGTATCGACTCCGCACAGGAGGCTGGAAGCCCGCCCGTTGAGTGAAACTAACAAAACCGGGTTGTACGCGCGTGGCGCCAACCCGGCGAATTACGATGATTGCGTTGCGCGGCGACGATCATACGCCGCGCAACGGCCAACACCTACTTGGCGTGCACCACGTGGCCGTTCTGGACCATGCCCATCACCACATCGCCTATTTTGATGACTTCGTGGTCGTCATGGGTGAACGGGTGGTCGTAGGTTTTGACCACGCCTTCCATCTTCTCCTTGAGGTTTTCCAGGGCCTCTCTCACCTTGACACCATCCGTCGTGCCGGCTTGCTTGATCGCGGCGGCCAACAAGAACATGGAGTCATAGCCCTGAGCTGCGGATACCGGCGACGGGATGCGGTCCACCTTGTAGGTCTTCTGGTAGGCCTCGATGAAGGCCTTGCGCTTCGGCGTGTTGCCTTCCTGGATGAAGGTCTGCGGCATGATGGCGCCTTCGCCGTTCTTGCCGGCGTTGTCGATGAAGTTGGCCATCGACAGGGTCCAGCTACCGAGGATCGGCACTTTCCAGCCCAGCTTCTCCATGCCATTGGCGATCTGCGCCAACTCCGGCCCGATCCCGTAGGTGATGACCACCTGAGCACCCGCCTGCTTGGACTTCAGCAGTTGGGCGGTCATGTCCACATCCTTGATGTTGTACTTCTCCACTGCCACGGCGGTGATGCCCTTCTTGGCCAAGGCTTTTTCCAAGTCCTCGCGACCTAATTGGCCGTAGTTGGTGGAGTCGGCGAGGATCGCCACCTTGGTCAGCTTGCGCTTGGTGACGACCTCTTCGACGATCAAGGCGCATTGGATGGAATCGTAGGCGGAAGTGCGGAACACATAACTGTCGGGAAACTCCGGCGGCATGAACTGCTTGGTGATGACGGTGGCGGTGGCGACGTTGTTCATCACCGGAATCTTCGCCTCCTGATAGAAGCGCTGCGCGGCCAGGGAGACGCCGGAATTGATGAAGCCGATGCCGGCCGCCACTTTTTCCTTGTTGATCAGTTCCTGGGTCACCTGGATACCACGCTCGTTTTTCGCTTCATCGTCGCGTTCGATGAGCTGAATCTGGCGCCCCAGGATGCCGCCTTTTGCGTTGATTTCAGTCGCGGCCAGCTTGACGCCGTCGCGCATGCTGACGCCCATCGGCGAAGAGCCGCCGGTGAATGGGCCGGACAGGCCGATCTTGATCGGGTCCGCGGCAAGCGCTGAAAAAGCGGCGCCCAATGCCAATGTAGCGATAATCGATTTTATCTTCACGTTCATACTCCTCCGGTATAGGTAAATCAGAAAAACTTCACGCTTGTGCTGCTTTATTCTTATTGGGCAAGACGCGCTACTGGACTTGGTAATACTCACACACCATGCCAACTTCGGCAATCAATATTTTATATTCCAAATATCGGGCAATATACGGACGCCACTGGAAAATGTTCAATCCTCCGGATCCCCGATCACCGTCGAGAGCGATAGTCTTGGCGATTACCGTTCTATCCATTCGTGGGCATGACAAAAGCGTTTTCGCCTTCCATCCCGACCGGCCAACGCGCCGTCACCGTTTTCAACTTGGTATAGAAGCGCACACCCTCCGGACCATGCACCGAGTGGTCACCGAACAGCGAGCGTTTCCAGCCGCCGAAGCTGTGGAACGCCATCGGCACCGGGATCGGTACGTTGATGCCGACCATGCCCACCTGAATGCGCCGGGCGAACTCGCGTGCGGCATGTCCGTTGCGCGTGAAGATGGCGGTACCGTTGCCGTATTCATGGGCATTGACCAGGTTCACGGCATGATGGAAGTCGGGTACGCGCACCACGCACAAAACCGGACCGAAAATCTCTTCGCGATAAATGCGCATCGCGGGCGTCACCTTGTCGAACAGGCAGCCGCCTAGATAGAAGCCATTTTCATGGCCGGCAAGCTTGAAGTCGCGGCCGTCGACCACCAGTTCCGCGCCTTCGCTGACGCCCAGGTCGACATAGCCGCGCACTTTGTCGAGATGCGAATGCGTCACCAATGGTCCCATTTCCGCCTCGGGCCAACTGCCCGGTCCGATCTTCAAGGTGCGCGCCCGTTCGGCCAGGCGTGCCACCAGCGGCTCGGCGATTTCACCTACGGCGACGGCCACGGAGATCGCCATGCAGCGCTCGCCGGCCGACCCATAGGCCGCGCCGATCAGGCTATCCACCGCCTGGTCGACGTCGGCGTCGGGCATCACCACCATGTGATTCTTGGCGCCGCCCAAGGCCTGGACGCGCTTTCCATGCGCCGCGCCGGTGCTATAGATGTATTCGGCGATCGGCGTCGATCCGACGAAGCTCACCGCAGCCACCCGCGGGTCGGTCAGCAAGGCATCCACCGCTTCCTTGTCGCCATTGACGACATTGAACACGCCCGCCGGCAATCCCGCCTCGTGCAGCAGCTCGGCCAGCCGCAGGCTGGTGGAGGGATCGCGTTCCGAGGGCTTCAGGACGAAAGTATTGCCGCAGGCGATGGCGACCGGAAACATCCACATCGGCACCATCGCCGGAAAATTGAAAGGCGTGATGCCGGCGCAGACGCCCAGCGCCTGGTGCATCGACCAACTGTCGATGCCGTTGCCGATCTGCTCGGAGAACTCGCCCTTGAGCAGATGGGGGATGCCGCAAACAAATTCCACGACCTCCAGGCCGCGGGTGAGCTCGCCCCTGGCGTCCGACAACACCTTGCCATGCTCACTGGAAATCAGCGCCGACAACTCGTCGGCATGGCGCTCAATCAGTTCCTTGAACTTGAACATGATACGGGCGCGGCGCAACGGCGGCGTGGCCGCCCATTTGGGAAAGGCGGCGGCTGCTGCCGCGATGGCCAGCCCGGTTTCGGCGCGGCTCGCCAGGGGAACGCGCGCCGTCACCGCGCCGCTGGCAGGGTCAAAGACCTCGCCCCAACGTTGGCTGGCGCCGTTGATCCTGGCGCCGTCGACGAAATGAGTCAGTTCTCTGACGGACCGTATTGTCTCTTGAGGGGAATTCATCAATCTCCGTCCTTGGCGTGAATGAACATCAGTCCGCCGAGAGCTAACGTTCATAATCCTGAACGTTGTGCTATTATCTGAACGCAGCATACGACAAATTTTGTTGAGTCGTCAACCATCGAAAGCGATTCGGAGAATTCGTTACACACAGCGTTGCACCAGCGACGAAACCGCAAGGAGCCGGGACCAAAGTGGAAAATGCGCGCAGTCTGCCTAAAGGCATCGTTCCGTCCATCCTCAAGGCGATCCAGATCCTCGATACCCTCGCCGCGGCGAAGGCTCCGATGACCTTGGCCGAACTCACGCAGCATCTTCAACTTCCCAAGAGCAGCGTGCTGGCGCTGTGTACCACCCTGACCGTGACCGGCATGCTGAGCCGTCTCGACAACGGCGCCTATCGCTTGGGCACGCATCTCCTCGATCTGTCCCATGCCTATCTGGCCAATATCGACTTGACCAAGGAGTTCGTCAGCACCTGGGACTCGCTTGCCATGCCGGCGGGAGAAGGCATCGTTCTGGGTGTTCTGGATGGGACCGACGTGGTGTATGTCGCCTGCCGCAACAGCGACTCGCCGCTCGGCGTCACCTATCGCATCGGCATGCGCCTTCCCGCCAACTGCACGGCGACCGGCAAGGCGCTGTTGAGCACGCTGCCGGACGAACGGGTGCGGGCGTTATATGCAGGCAAGGCGCTGGAGAAATTGACGCCGCACAGCCATGTCACACTGAAAGCCTTGCTCAAGGATCTACATGCGACGCGCATCCGCGGATATGCCGTCGATGACGAGGAGACGCGCGAGGGGATGTGCTGCTTCGGCGCACCGGTATTCGATTCCTCGGGCAGCAATGCCATCGCCGCCGTCGCGGTTAGCACCCTCAAGCGTCCCGGCGATAACGACGGCAACCCGGCGGTTACGCAGGCCGTACTGAAATTCGCCCGGGTTCTGTCGAAACGGCTGGGCGCCAAAGGCAAGCTGCTTTGACGGTGGAATCAGAACAAACTCGCGACCACCCATCGATCGCGGTTCAGGAGTCTGGTCAGTCCCTTGACGACTTCGCCCGACGCCCCGCGTTTGTCGGCATGATGCTGGAATGTTTCGAGAGCCTTGGGTAAAGGGTAAGCGGTTTCGAACCACTCTTCCCTGAAATCCTCGAAGGGCATCGAGCGCGCCGAGAGTTTGCCGCCTTTCATCGGGACCAGCGTGACCTTGAAGCCGTCATTGCGAATCACTATCGCCGTGGTTCTTTGTGTGTTGATGACTACCATCCACGCTCCCCACATCAATGGTTTGGAACATTAACGGCAGTTTCTGAAAAATATTCAGTCGGACTACTCACAAACTGTTACACCCCGGTGGTCATCAGCCGGGTTCACCGCGCGTTATTTGACTCAACCAACAGTTTGTTGGTCTCGACACCACGCGGAGAATACAAAATGTCCAAGCTCACCGCTGCACTAATGGCCACACTGCTTGCCACCGGGGCGATGGTGGGAACTCCGGCATGGGCAGATCGTGGTAATGCCAATTTCGATCACCGCAATGGCAATTTCGATCGCGGCGACGACCGTTACGATCGCGGTCGCGGCCATGGTTACAGTCGTGGCTATAGTCGTGGCTACGGTCATGGCGACAATGCCTGGGGCTGGGGTCTCGGCTTATTGGCCGGCTCCGCTATCCTGCTGGCCGCCTCGGAGCCCAGGCGGGTGTTTGTTTCGGCTCCGGTGTCGGTTTATGCGCCGCCCGCGCCACCATTGGCGGTCTATGCGCAGCCGAGTGTCCAGTGGTGGTATTACTGTTCCGCGTCCGCCAGCTATTTCCCCTACGTCAATTATTGTCCCTCGGGTTGGACCAGAGTGCCCGCGATGCCGCCAAGGTAAGAATTTTCCGACCGGCCGCCAGTCAGGCTCATCCTGTGAGCCTCTGACACGTCATGCTTCCTCCATCGACCCGATCAAGGAGGAAACCATGCCCGCGTCCGTCACCGAAAACCTCGAACTCTTCGCCGCCGAGAGTATCGACCTTCAATTCCCTGAAAGCCACGATGAGCAAGGCGATATCGACGCCTTCATTGCCGCCCTGGAACGCAAGTACCGCGACCGCATCGTCGCCAGGGTCGACCTGCCCGCCCAGGAGGCCCGCTATGCGGACTTTCCCGAGGGTCTCGACCCGGGTCTGTGTGCGGCATTGGCTGCGCGCGGCATCGACAGGCTCTACAGCCACCAGCGCACCGCCATCGACCATGCGCTGGCCGGACGCCATGTGGTGATCGCCACGCCCACCGCTTCGGGCAAATCGCTCTGCTACCACTTGCCGGCATTGCAGCGTTTCCGTCGCGACGGCGCCAAGGCGCTGTATCTGTTTCCGACCAAGGCGCTGGCCCAGGACCAGGTTGCGGACCTGCTGGAAATCAACCGTGCGGGTTCATTGGGCCTGCGCACCTATACCTTCGACGGCGACACGCCGAATGATGCGCGCCAGGCGATCCGCCGGCATGGCGACCTGGTGGTCACCAATCCCGACATGCTGCACCAGGGCATCCTGCCGCACCACACCAAGTGGGCGCAGTTCTTCGAGAATCTCGACACCATCGTCATCGACGAGCTGCACACCTATCGCGGCGTGTTCGGATCGCACCTGGCCAATGTCATCCGTCGTCTGAAGCGCGTCCTGCGCTTCTATGGCGCCGATCCGGTGTTCATACTCTGCTCCGCCACCATCGCCAATCCGGCGGAACTTGCCTCCCGGCTGATCGGTGAAAGCGTGGTTGCCGTCGACGAATCCGGTGCACCGCAAGGCGCGAAGACGCTGCTGATGTGGAATCCTCCGGTCGTCAATGCGGATCTGGGCCTGCGCGCTTCGGCCCGTTCGCAGACCCTGCGCATCGTCCGTCAGTCGCTGAAGCGCGGCTTCAAGACCATCGCCTTCGCCAATTCCAGGCTGGAAACCGAAGTCATCACCAAGTACCTGAAGGATGTCTGCGATGCCGACCCGCGCAAGCCGGCAAGGGTGGCCGGCTACCGGGGCGGCTATCTTCCCACCGAGCGTCGCGACAAGGAAAGAAAACTCAGGGCCGGGCACCTCGACTGCGTGGTGTCGACGTCCGCGCTCGAACTGGGCGTGGATATCGGCGCGCTCGACATCTGCGTGCTCAACGGTTATCCCGGCAGCATCGCAGCGGCCTGGCAGCGCCTTGGGCGCGCCGGCCGGCGCAGCCGCGCGTCGCTGGGCGGGATGGTCGCTCCCAGTCAGTTGCTCGACCAGTACCTCGCCCGCCATCCGCAGTTTTTCCTGGGCGCCTCGCCGGAGCGGGCGCGCATCGATCCCGACCAGTTGCTGATCCTGATGGAACATCTGCGCTGCGCCGCCTTCGAACTGCCTTTCGTCCAGGGCGAAAGTTTCGGCAAGGAGGATCTGGCAACGTTGCTGGCCTACCTGGAAGAGCAGGGCGTGCTGCACCGGGAAGGCGCCTCCTGGCATTGGATCACCGATAGCTACCCGGCCAATGCCGTGAATCTGCGCGGCACGGCCGATGGCAATTTCGCGGTGATCGAAACCACCGACGGCAGGAAGGACGTCATCGCCGAAGTGGATTTTTCCAGCGCGCCGCTGACACTCTACGAAGGGGCGATCTACCTGCTACAGGCGCTACCCTACCAGGTGGAGCGCCTCGACTGGGGCGGCCGCAAGGCTTTCGTCAAGCGGGTCCAGGCCGACTACTACACCGACGCCATCGACTACACCAAGCTCAAGATACTCGACGAGTTCGAGCGCCAGGAGCAGGCGCAGCGTGGTCACTGTGCCCACGGCGAAGTCCATGTGGTGCGGCGGGTGGCTGGCTACAAGAAGATCCGCTTCGGCAGCCACGAGAACATCGGCTATGGCCCGGTGAATCTGCCCGACCATGAGATGCATACCGCGGCGCTGTGGTGGCAACTCGATGAAACCACTCTGGATAAACATTTTCTCAAGCGCCAGGAGGCTCTCGACGGCTTCCTCGGCGCGGCCTATGCGCTGCATCATGTGGCGGCGCTGTTGTCGATGGCCGATCCGCGCGATTTCGGCCGTGCCGTGGGAGACGGCGCCGGTACCTGGTCCGCCGTGTCGGGGGCGGATGGACGCGGCAGCCTGAAAAGCCTGGGCGGACAGGATATGGGCGATGCCTTGGCGATGCCGCGTTTCCGCCCGACCGTGTTCCTCTACGACAACCACCCGGGAGGCATGGGGCTGGTGGCGCCCTTGTATGAAATCCGCGGCGAGCTTGTTGAACGAACCCTTGCCCTGGTACGCGACTGTGCTTGCGCCGAAGGCTGCCCGGCTTGCGTGGGCCCGGTGATCGGATACACCGGGCCGGCTGCGCGGACATCCAGGCAGTCGGCACTCGCCATCCTTGGCCTGCTTGAGGAGCAATCGTGATGGAATCACTTGCCCTGAAAGATCGCCTGCAAAGGCTCGGCGGACGCTTTTCCAATCCGTCGATTACCTCCGCCGCGGCGAACGCAGATCCCAAGCTGGCCGAGTTGTTGGCGCGCATCGCACGCCTCAAAGGCCGGGCGAGATTGCCCCATGCCGGCGTTACGGAAGCCACCCTGGCGGCCAGGCTGGGCGGCGAGATCGTGGCACCGGGCCTGATCCTGGTGGAACGCAACTATCCCTTATGGCACAAGCTCGGGCGAGTGTCGCTAGTCACGCTGCTGCATGCACGCGGCGAGATGTTTCCCGAAGACCCCAGGCGCTGCCTGTTCCTGGATACCGAAACCACCGGTCTGGCGGGCGGCAGCGGCACGCTGGCCTTCATGATCGGGATCGGGCGCCTACAGCCGTCCGGCTCCGGCGGCAGCGTGTTTACCGTTCGTCAGTACCTGATCTGCGGGTTCGGCGCGGAAGGCGCCATGCTCGATGCGTTGGCGCAAGAAGTGAACGGCGACGATTGCCTGGTCACTTTCAACGGTAAGAGTTATGACCTCCCGTTGCTGGCGACGCGCCATCGGCTGCTGGGCCGGGCCAATCCGCTGACCGGCCTGGCCCACCTGGACCTGCTCCATCCGCTGCGCCGGATCTATGGCAAGCAATTCGCCGATTGCCGCCTGAAGACGCTGGAAGAGCAGGTGCTAGGCCATCGCCGCGACAAGGACCTGCCCGGATCGGAAGCGCCCAAGGCCTGGCTGGATTGGCTCAAGCGACGCGAGATGACGATGCTGGCGGAAGTGGCGCGGCATAATCGCGGGGATGTCCTGGCGATGGTGGGTCTATGCCATTGTCTTAGATCTCGCGAGGCGGCGGAGCAAAAGGCTGCCGCGTGAACTTGGCCGTTCTTCGCTGCGAGCTTGGCGCGGTGATCGTGAGAGGGAAATTTGTGGGAAACGTATCGACAAGATTCGTCCCTATTGCGCTTTCTTCGCCACAATAAATACGGCCGCGTCTTTGCGCGGTTGCCATTGGTAGTCGATCTCGAATCCGGCTTCCGTCAAACTGGCGACCAATTCACTTGTAGTAAAGACCTTGACCAACGGCAGCAAACTCAAAAAAGTTCCAATTGGCGCGACAAACTTGAAATACTTCATCGAATCTCCAAGGCACGCCGTGCTGGTGACGAAAAATCCTCCCGGTTTGAGCATTTTACGAACCTTGTTGATCACCCTCTCCTTGTTGTCCAGAAGGTGCAAAATACTGAGACCCAACACGGCATCCAAGCTTCCATCGGGCACACTGAAAGCATCGATGGTAGAGCGTTGAAAAGCGATATTTTCGATATCTTCCGCGTCGGCTTTGCCTTGGGCAATTTCAATCATCTTCGATGAGATGTCAATCGCCAGAATATGTTTCACATACGGCGCATGGGTAATGGCTGTCGACCCGGTTCCGCAGCCAAACTCCAGTACCTCCATGTCTGGCCGAAAATATCCGCGCGTGACCTGTAGTTTCTTCTGGTATGCCGCTTCATCGGCGATGGGTTGTTTCGAATAGCGCTCAGCTATCTTGTCCCAAAATTTGGCTGACCGATCCACTACCACCCCCGATGTTGCCGAACGAAAAGTGAGGGGCTGCGCGCACTTGCGCAGTCCCTCTTGACTGCCGGGCTTTGGATTAGCGCGCAGCAAAGAAAGCAACGGCGGCTGTTTGTGCCGAAGTAACGAGCCCGCCAATAAGCTGATTCCTGCCATCACCCAAAGGATAGGTTATAGCAATGCCGGATGCGGTTTGATTTGGAAGGGCACAAGGTGAGGCAGCGAAAGTGAGCGAAATATTGAACACATTCTTTCCGCTTGGTCGAGGCGATATCGTTCCCGTAAAGGAACATCCTAGCGACGAAGTGCCTGTAAGCGTTCCTGCCGCCAGAATATTGACTGTGGCTGTTTCTCCGTCCAGTAAGCCGCCGGACCAACTGCCTGTTATGGACGAAATATTGGCCGCCGTGTTGTAGTTGTAGCTTGTTGTAACAGGTGCCGTTGAGCTAAAGGTTCCAGTTACTCCGTTTTCAGTGACCGTTCCAATGAGGCTCGACCCGGAATAAGTCCCGCTACTATTTCCAATTACAGGGGAAGTGCCAGGTGCATAAAAGTCCTTAAAGGATATCGTGAAAACGCCGTTGCTGGCGGTAGATGAGCCAGTAGCAACTCCTTGGACGGAAAGAGCGCTGCCGGACGGAATCCCGTAAATATTCCAGAACGAGCCATCTTCCAGGACTAAGGCGTCTACGGTTTTACCATTCGAGGTTGTGCCTTGGAACACGCCTTGGATGACAGGTGTGACTGCAGGTACGACTACAGGTGTGACGCCCACAACCAAACTTCCCCCGCCACAACCTGAAAGACCAACTAGCAGCACTAGAGGCAACGCAAGAATTGCGAATAACTTGAACATGAAAATTCCTTTCTTCAGTTGCGACAAAAGAGACGTTGCCGCGCCGCCCTAAGCTTGGCACTCCGCTTGCGCGAGCGAGTGGCGTCGGCGCTGGGAGGTAGCCATTGGCCTGAGAGTGCACTGACATATCGGCTCCAGTATGAGTCGACGGATCGGGGTCTGCGACGCTTGCGCAGGACCTGTTGCGAGAGTTCGTGCTCGTGCGGCCAGCGCCGCACTCTGTGTGCCGGCGTTGGCGACCTCGTTCATCTGCCACAGCAAGGCAGCATGTAATCCAACGGCAATTGCCACTGCCGCCACAAACGACTTGGCTTTCGTGGCATTCGATATTGGGCGCGGCTTGGCGTTCATGATAGAGTTCGTTTTTTCCGACGGCTCAGACAGCTTCTGCGTTTCATGAGGCGTATGTTCCGCTAGCCGGACCACCCAAGTCCTTAAGCGCGCTGAAACCTTCCTGAAACCTTCCTGAAACCTTCTGAATCCTCGGCCGTTGGCGTAAATTCTGAGGCTCCAACATTGACGAGCAATCAGCGCATCGCCCCGAATGATCTTTATCGCTTCGGACGCTTTGCTCTACAGCCAGCCACGCAGCGACTACTCGTCGATGGCGAGTCGGTTTCCGTGGGACCGCGCGCCTTCGAACTGCTTGTGGCGCTGGTCGAGCGCGCCGGGCAAGTTGTGTCGAAGCTTGAGTTGCTTGACCTGGTCTGGCCGGGTCTAGTCGTCGAGGAAAACAATCTACAAGTTCAGATTTCGACCTTACGCAAGATACTGGGGCCGAACGCGATAACCACGCTCGCTGGCAGAGGGTACCGCTTCACGCTGCCGATCGATTCCGCGGACCAACCGCAGAAACCTTTGGCATCGGAAGAAACTGGCCTCACGACGCCTGAGAAAACACCATCGATTGCGGTGCTCCCATTCATCAATTTGAGCGATGACGTGGCGAACGAGTACTTCGCCGACGGCCTCTCGGAAGAATTGATCAATGTCCTTTCGAAGATTCGCGGGCTGAGGGTTGTCTCCCGGACCTCCGCGTTCAGCTTCAAAGGGGCGAAGGTCGATATTCAGACAGTGGCGCGGAAGCTGAACGTGACTGCTGTTTTGGAAGGAAGTGTGCGTAAGGCGGGTTTGCGTGTCCGCATCAATGCGCAACTTGTCCAGGTTGCTTCGGACTCGTCCCTCTGGTCGAAGAGCTATGACCGTGAACTCGAGGATATATTTGCCGTACAGGACGACATTGCACGTTCCGTCGTCCAGGGATTGCGTACCACGTTGATGGGCGAATCGTCCGATGAGATGGGTGGCGGCGAATTGGCCGCCGAACTACGGGCAGCCGCGAAAGGGCGTAGCAAGAGCGCGGAAGCATATCGAATCTACCTCCAGGGCGCTTTCTTCATGAAGCGCTATAACGCGGAGGATATGACCAAGGCAATAAGGCACTTCAGGAATGCGCTTGAAATTGATCCCGGCTTTGCAGTGGCATGGGCATCACTGTCGTTCTGTTACATGCACCAGAGCGCCAATGCCTGGGCACCGATCGCGGAGGGTGCTGAATGCGCTTGGGATGCGGCGAGACATGCCCTTGAAACGGGTCCAGAAGTGGCCGAGAGCCATTGGGCACGGAGCACGGTACTCATGTACTACGACTGGGACTGGCAGCGAGCGGAGGCGTCGATCAGTCAGGCATTGCACTTCGCGCCTGATGACTCAACATTGATTGTTGGTGCGGTCACTCTGATGCAGAACCTGGGGCGACTCGAGGAGGCTGACGCACTGGTGCAGCGAGCCCTGGTACTGGATCCGCTGAACGTCGAGGCGCACATCACTTCGGGGCTGCAACTTACGATTACCGGGCGTCTGATGGATGCCCAGAACGCATATCTTGCCGCGCTCGAACTCAGCCCCCAACACGTGAGAATCCATTACTGGCTTGGTCGTCTGCACCTACTCGAAGGGCGAGACGAGGAAGCATTGGCTGAGGTTGCGAGAGAGGAACATGAGACCTTTCGCTTACTTGGATTCGTGCTAGCTCATCATGCGCGCGGACAAGCCAGGAAATCAAAGGACGCGCTGCAGCAGCTGATCCTGAAGTACGCAGAGGACGCTGCTTATCAGATTGCTCAAGCATATGCCTACCGGGGCGAAGCCGACTCGGCTTTTGAATGGCTGGAACGGGCATTTGGGCAGCGCGACGCGGGCGTCGCATCGATGAAGATCGACGTGTTACTGCACAGACTCCACGGCGATCCACGGTGGCATCCTATGCTCGAGAGAGTAAGGCTTGAGGGTTAAACGTTCCAGGCTCAGGCTTTCCAGTTTCCAAAACACATACAATCCGCCAAAGATCACCTATCAATCGGTTCGGTCAGACCGGCGCGTGATGGAAGACGCGAATTCTGGGCGCGATTTCTTCTTGAAGTGTCTAGGCCGGATGATCGATCAAAAAATCAACCATGCCAACAGTCCTTTCCGACGTTCTACTTCGCGGCGTAAAGCGCAACACCCGCTTTTTTCGCTGCCTTTGCCAGATCCGCATCCAACGTTGCAATGGGCAGTCCGGCACGGAGCGCTAGCTCCAGATAGGCCGCGTCGTAACTGGACAACTTGTAGCGTCGCGCCAAATTGAGTGTTTCACCCAGGGCGTGCGCCGTCGTCGCCTTATCCTCGGCGATGTTGAGTCGTTCAAGCAGGGCAATAAAGCCCTGCGTACGGGCTTCGGTCACCTCGCCTCGAGTCTCCATCTTGGTGATCACATTAGCGGCTTCCAGCGCCCATATTGATGGCACCAGCGCCTGCGCTTCCGTGAGCGCCTTCAAAACTTTGACGGCATAGCTCGCGTCTGCCGATTTCGCGGGTGGTTCCAGCCAGCACATGGCAACTGAGTTGTCGAGTACAAACCTCATGCCCGACCCTCATTGATGAGCGCCTTGATATCCACACGTCGTCCCTTGCCGCGCGGCGCCGACATCATGAATTGGTACATTTGTTCGACGGCCGCGATGGCGTCGGCATTCTTGTTACCCGCTGCCGGCACCAAGTCGGCGATGGCCTCGCCGCGCAACGTGATGGTGTAGCGGTTGCCCGCCTGTACCCCGCGCAGAAGCTCCGGCAATTTCGTTTTAGCCTCATACGATCCGATTTCAATGCTCACCAGATGCCTCCTGTTTGACTGTGAAGACCAGCATATAGACTGGTCGTAGTCTCGTCAAGGTGAAAATGCCGTTAAGCTGGTGGTGAATCAATGAATATCACGATCGATCAATCCTCGAATCATATTTGGCGTCGGGGTAGCCCTGCTCAACTTTCGATCAGTTCGATGGGCGTAATTGCTTGTGATTAGCCGCGCTGGCTGCGGAAGTGCAGGAAGGCCAAGACCAGGGATGCCGCCTGTAGCGCGGCGCAGAAGTAGAAAGGCGCGCCGATGCGCCAGTCGCCCTGGGGGAAATGCGACACCATGCTGAGCAGCGGTGCGCCGATGAGCGGGGCGATCACCGCCATCAGGCTGTTGAGCGAGCTGACCGCGCCGAGCGTCTGTCCCTGGTTATAGGATTCCGCCGCGCTCGAAATGATGCTCTGTATGCTGGCGGTCACCGTGTAGCCGAACAGATTCAGGAAGATCACCGCGAACATCATCCAGCCTTCGCCGGCGGCACCCCACAAGGCATAGGCGAGCGACGACGATACCAGCCCGATGACGGCCAGGCGCTGCGGACTGAAGCGCTTGAGCAGCTTGCCGAGCAGGAAGCCCTGCACCAGCACCGACATGATCCCGACCGCCGCCAGCGACCAGCCGTTTTCCTTGGGCCCCCAGCCGAACTTGAAACTGGTGTACAGCACCCAGCCGGTGTACATCACGAATTGCGCCAGGCCGCTACAGGCGATCACCGCCACTAGGCGGCCGACGCCCTTGAGTTCCGCTAGCGCCCGCATGGATCTGATCGGATTGGCGGCGTTCCGCCAACGGAAGGGTGGCCGTCCCTCGGCGGGCAGCGATTCCGGCAGGACGAAATAGCCGTAAAGCAGGTTCAGCATCGCCAGGCCGCCGGCCACGAAGAACGGCAGGCGCAGGTCGATGGCGCCCAGCAAGCCGCCCATCACCGGCCCGACGATGAATCCCACCCCGAACATCGCCCCCAGCAGGCCGAAGCGCTTGGCCCGCTGCGCCGGTTCTGAAATGTCGGCGACATAGGCGTTGGCGACGGCCTGGTTGGCCTGCATGGCGCCGCCGACCAGCCGGACGGCAATCAGCATCCACAATGCCGTGGAGAGCGCGGTGGCGAAGAAATTCAGGCCGAGGCCGCAAAAACCCAGCAGCAGCACCGGACGCCGGCCATAGGTATCGGACAGCGCGCCCAGAATCGGCGAGGCGAAAAAATTGGCGATGCCGAAAGCGAAGGCCACCACGCCGTACCACAAGGCCTGATCCGCCTGGGAGCCGGTGAACCCGCCCACCAGCGCCGGCAGCACCGGGATGATCAAGCCGATCGAGATCATGTCGATCAGGACCGTCAACATAATGAAGGGCATCGCGGCCTTGCGGTCGCTGCCGGAATCGGATGGAGTGGTCACTGGTTATCGCGGAGCTTGCAAGTTCAAACGGGCGCGCGCCATTGTAGAAAAACGTCCAGCGGCATCGGCTTGGCGATGACATAGCCTTGCAGCATGTCGCAGCCGCTTTGCCTCAGCCAGGCAAGCTCCTCCTGGGTTTCCGCGCCTTCGGCGACGACCGTCAGGCCCAGTTCATGGCACAGCACGACGGTCGAACGGACGATGGCGGCATTCTTGGGGGTCGTCGAAACATCCATGACGAAGGCGCGGTCGATCTTCAGTTCATTGACGGGTAGGGTCTTCAGGTAGGCGAGCGACGCCTGGCCCGAGCCATAATCGTCGATCGAGAGCTTCACGCCCAGCGCCGAGAATTCGTTGAGGTGTTTCAGCGCGAGTTCGGGATCGTCCATCAGCGCGCTCTCGGTGATTTCCAGGCATATGTTGTCCGGAGCGAGTCCGTGTCTATCCAGCAGGCCTTTGACAAAGCCGACCAGCCCGGGATTGAGCAGGTCGTGGGCGGAGAGATTGATCGAGGGCACCACCGACATGCCGTTGCGCCGCCACTCCGCTGCATGGCCGATGACATGCTCCAGCAGCCAGGGAGTGATTTCACGGATGAATCCGGTCTGCTCGGCGAAGGGAATGAAGCGCATCGGCGAAATCATCCCCTTGGTCGGGTGTTGCCAGCGAAGCAGCGCTTCCGCGTGGGTCATCCGGTTCGTCAGCAGATTGAATTTCGGCTGGTAATACACGATGAACTCTCTTCGCTCCAGCGCCTCGCGCATTTCCCCGATCAGCGACAGTTGTTCATGCGTCGGATCGCCGCCGACGTCCGAGCAGAAGGCAAAATTGCTGTGCCGGCGCTTGGCACTGCGCATGGCCATTTCCGCTCGCCTGAGCAGAGTGGGCGCATCCTCGCCGTCCTGCGGATACAGTACTATGCCAAGGCATCCTCCCACATCCAGCCGCTGGCCGTCGAGGACGATCGGGTCGAGCAAGGCCTGGCGGATGTTCTCGACAAAGGTCAAGGCCTGATCCTGGTCGGCGCCTTCGAGCAGGAAGGCGAACTGGTCTCCCCAAAGACGAACCGTCATATTCGGTTTGAGCACGGTCATGGCTAGACGCAAACCGATTTCTCTCAGCAGCCGGTCACCGATGGTATGGCCGAGGGCGTTGTTGATCATGGCGAAGCGGTCGATATCCAGTACCGCGATCGCTCCCTTGCTGCCGGCGGGAAGCGCCGCGAATATTTCCAGGAAGCGGGTTCGATTGGGCAGGCCCGTCAGGATGTCTTCGTAAGCGAGTTTAAGGATCTTTTCCTCACGATTGGAAATGCTGTCGCGCATCACCTTCAGCGCGCGCAACAATTGTCCGACTTCGTCTCCCTTGCCTTCCGGCACAGCTTGATTGAGGTTGCCTTGCGCGATGGCTTCGGCCACATTCACCGCTTGTCCCACCGGGCGGACGATGCTGCGGGTCATAAACCAGGCCAGGACAGCGCCGGACAGCAGGGCGCTCAAGGCCAGGAAGATTACCAGGCTGCGCGCGCCGGCTTCGGCCTGCCTGAGTCGATCCAGGTCGGCACGCATGCGGGTCTGCTGTTCAGTCGCCAGCGACATGGTTTCTTTCAGCAGGGCGGCGAGGGCTTTTTGGGTGCCGGCTTCGAATTGTTCTCGGGCTTTGGCGGGACCGCTCAGCTCGATCAGGTCCACGGTCTCGCGAAAGCGCTCGTCGTAGGCGGCACGCAGCGCCTTGAGCCGCTCCAGTTGGCTGCGGTCTTCCATGGACTGGAGGGTATTGCCGAGCTTGTCGACCGCCTCGTCCGCAGCTTCCAGCTCCGCATCCATCTCTTTATACAGGACGACTCGCCGTTCTCTTACCGTGGTTTGCAACAGCTTCAGCAGGCAGTTCGCCGCGGCCTGGCCGTGGTGGTTGGCCTCATAGGCCAGGAACACCCGTTTCGCCTGGATATCAACGATCGCTTCGGTGACCTTCGCCAAGCCCTCGAAGCGATATAGGGAAACCGCGGCCACGGCGAACAACAAGCCGAGCAGAACCGAAAACGATACCGCCAGTCGAGAACCGATGCGCATGGAATTCATATTCATTCGGGCATCCCCGATAACATGCAACGACCGCTATTCTATCCTTGGAAGCTTCACCTCAGGACCAGCGCCGCTTCAACCAATGATCGCAGGAGAACCGGCCCGGGCCGTGCAGCAGGGTCACCAGCAGCAGAGTCCCCCAGAGCCAGTGATCCTGCCTGCCGAGATCGGACATGTCGGGGAATGCCACGACCGCGATGACATTGATGACGCTGAGTCCCGCCGCGCCCAGGCGTGCGGCCAGCCCGAGAACCAGAAGTACCGGCAACACCAGTTCCCCGGCTGTTCCCAGAACCGCAGCCAGATGAGTCGGCAGTAAAGGAACATGGTATTCGTATTCGAACAGCGCCAGGGTCGAATCCCAAGCCGTGAGCTTGAGCCAGCCTGACGGCAGGAACACCGTTGCAATGTAGAGCCGGATGCCCAAGTCGAAGCAGGGCGTCAGCCATTCTTCCGTCAGCGCGATCGCTCGCCTTAGCATGGCCGGGAGTCTGAGCAGGAAGGCGGGTGTCATATTCGTCAAGTGGAAATGTTAACGTGAAATACCGTTACGAAGCGCCCCGTACCCTAACTCCAAAATCGGGCACCAGTAACCCACGAGCGCAGCGAGCAATTTGTAGCCCCCGCCTGGGCGGGGGCTGGGGGTGGGGGCGCAAACCTTGTCTTTGAACGATTTCATGGCACGGGGGTGGTCTGACGACGATGCGAGTTAGAATCGTCGGCGATTTGCGCGCGCCAGAGCAAGCCCTGGCCGACGAACTTGTAGAGCGCCGCGCCAAGATCGAAGCCGGCATCGACGGCCATCGCCCTGTCGGTTGCGACCGCCAGGGGCTGTCGAGTCGCCAGGACATCCAGCAGGACCGCTTCCGCGGCGGCGAGCGCTTCGACATAGACCAAGCCTCGGCGGCGCAAGATCAGCACTTGCGCTCCGCGTGAAAAATCGATCGCCATGTCCCCGTCGAATGCATCCTGATTGACGCGCCAGATGTCCGCCAGCGGCCAGGACGAGTCCATCCTTGCGCACGCGGGGGTGACAGAAAAGCACAAGTCGCCGTAGCGGTCTTCAGGAATCTGGGTGAGGACAGCCAGATCCGCGGCAGGCGCTTCCCGTGCATGGAAGACCTGCTGCACCAGCCATTCCAATCGGGTCACATCGGGGAGATAGGCCAGGCCGGCGGCATGTGGATAGCCGGCCAGGAAATCTCCGAAGGTCTCGCCATATTCGTTCAAATCGCCGCTCTCGCTCGGCACCGCAAGGATGAATCGCCGGGCGGCCTCATTGAAAAACGGCATTCCGACGATCCTGGCGACCACCGGATAACAGGAGCGCAGGGCCGCGGACAGATTCCCGATTATGCTGTTGCGATAGGCCGAGAGCCGCCGTAGCGCGACGGCGTCCGGTTCCAGGAGCATAGGCAGCAGCGCGTTCTCGGAACTCTCCGAACCCGAGAAGATGGCCTCGCGAAACGCCGACTGACAGCTATGCAGCGAGTGCATGGCGGCTCGCTTCGAGGTGTTGAATCTGCCGGTCGGCCTTATCGGCCTCCGCCAGCAATATGTCCAGAGTCGGAATGTCGTTGTCCCATTCGATCAGGGTGGCGACCGGGCCAAAGCGCCGCAAGGCTTCGGCGTAAAGCCGCCAGACGACGTCCTGCACCGGCCGCGAGTGGGTGTCGACCAGGAAGTCATCGACTTCCGAATAGCCCGCCAGATGGATTTCGCCGACCGCGTCGCGTGGAATTCCGCGCAGGTAGGCCATAGCGTCGAAGCCATGGTTGAACGCGCTGACATGGATGTTATTGACGTCGAGCAGGATCTTGCAACCGGTCCGCCGGCTGAGCTCCGCCAGGAACTCCCACTCCGGGTATGCCGCCCCGGCAAAGCGCACATAACTGGACACGTTCTCGATCATGATGGTGCGTCCCAGCACATCCTGCATCCTGGCTATACGGGCGCCGATGTGGGACAAGGCTTCCTCTGTGTAGGGCAGGGGCAGCAGGTCGTTGAGAAAACGCCCATCCACCGACGACCAGCACAGGTGCTCGGAAATCGCCGCCGGTTCGATGCGCTCGACCAGGGTTTTGAGTTTGTCGAGATGCCGCTCGCTCAGTTCGTCGCTGGAGCCCAGCGACATGCCGACGCCATGCAGGCTCAGCGGGTAATGCCGGCGTACCGCTTCGAGTATGCGCAGCGGCTCGCCGCCCGGACCGAAGAAATTCTCGCTATGGACTTCGAGCCAGCCTATGGCCGGGAGATCCTCCAAAACCTGGCGGTGGTGCGGCTCGCGCAAGCCGATTCCGGCCCGCACTGGCAGTTGGCCACCGGCATTGCCGGAGGGATGCATGGCGGCGACAGCTTGTTACTTCTTGCCCATATCGGCGGCGGGTTTCAATTTGCCGCCCATCTTCTCGCAGCTACCCTTGGCCACGTATTTCCAGTCGTTCGGGTCCTTGTCGGTTTGGGACTGCCCGGCGCAGGAATGCTTGCTGTTGGCCCCGCTGCAATCGTTTTGGCCGGCCTTGGCGACGCCGTAGCATTTTTCCTTGGCTTCTTCCGCCGCCTGGACGGTGCCGATGGATGTCACCACGCCGATAGCGAACAGACCGGCGATGGCGCTCTTGATGAGGGTGTTTTGATCGTTCATGGTTGTCTCCTGAGAGGTTGTGGGTTCAATCCAACTCGGACGTTGTTGCATCAGGCTGAAATAATATAGCACTAAATCAATTGACGGTCAGTATCAATCCGCTACTTTGATCGTCGCCCTATCGGGCTTACGCAGACATTCCCCTTGAATCCTGCTATCGTTAGCCTTTCGGGTTCGCGTCTGTCCAACCGGAGTCATTCACAGAGGAACAGGCTTCATGCAAATCGAATGGTGGCAGTGGGCGGTTGCCGGGATCGTCCTGGTGCTCTCCGAGTTGGCGGTGCCGGCCTTCGTGCTGGTCTGGTTCGGGCTGGGGGCACTGGTGGTGGCGCTGATCGTGGCTGTCCTGCCGCAATTCGGCGTGACCGCCCAGCTATCGGTGTGGCTGGTGGTCTCGGTGGGGCTGGTGGCGCTCTGGTTCAAGATCTTCAAACCGAATTTCCACAAGACCCGGGTCGGCATGTCCGACGCCAACGTGATCGGCGAGGTCGGCCTGCTGACGCGCGACGTGGCGCCATTTCAGAACGGCGAAGTGCGTTTCCAGAAACCGATGGTGGGCTCCGATGTCTGGCCCTGCATGGCCGATGAAGCCATTCCAGCGGGTGTTCGCGTCAAGGTGCTGACCGTCGAAGGCAGCTTGTTGAAGGTAGGTAAAATCTGATGGAGTCCGCCATGGGTGCTGGGTTCGTATTCGTCATTGCGCTGCTCGTCTTCGCCATCGTCACGCTGGCCAAAGGCGTGCGCATCGTCCCGCAAGGCACGGAATGGATCGTCGAGCGCCTGGGAAAATACAGCGCCACGCTACATCCCGGACTCAACATCATCATTCCCTATATCGATCAGGTTACGTATAAGCTGGTGACCAAGGACATCATCCTCGACGTGCAGGAACAGGAAGTCATCACTCGCGACAACGCCGTCATCCTGATTAACGCCATCGCCTTCATCAAGATCACCGATCCGATCAAGGCGGTGTATGGCGTGACGGATTTCTCCGAGGCGATCCGCAACATGATCATGACCACCTTGCGCTCCATCGCCGGCGACATGGATCTCGACCAGGCGCTCTCCAGCCGCGACAAGATCAAGGCAAAGCTGCGCGAAAGCATCGCCGACGAAGCCATCGACTGGGGCTTGACCGTCAAGTCGGTGGAGATCCAGGACATCAAGCCATCGCCGTCGATGGTGAAGGCGATGGAAGCGCAAGCCGCGGCCGAGCGCGAAAGAAAAGCCACGGTGACCAAGGCGGAAGGGACCAAGCAATCGGCCATTCTTCAGGCCGAAGCGCGTCTGGAGGCGGCCCGGCGCGATGCCGAAGCCCAGATTACGCTGGCCGAAGCCAGCGCCGAAGCCATTCGCCGCGTCGCCGCCGCGATCGGCAACCAGGATGCGCCGATGCGCTACATGCTCGGCGAGCGCTATCTCGCGGCGATGGGCAAACTGGCCGAATCGGCGAATGCCAAGACCATCGTGCTGCCGGCGGATATCCAGGAATCACTGCGTGGCATCCTCGGCCGCGCCCGCGAGTAGCGTCTTGATCTGAAGGTGGTGAGAGGGACGGGCTTTAGATGCAGACTTCCTCGACAGCCTCCGCGCAGTCTGTGTGGAAGGCGTCTTCATCGGTGACAACATTGCGTTGAACGCGTTGCGCCGATGCTTCCTGCAAAGAAGTCGCCGTTTCGTCATCGGCGGACAGGAAAACTCTTAGACAGGCCTCGAACGCGGAGAAATCGATGATGATTTTCTGGCCGTCGGTATCCAGGGCTGGAGCGTCCTGTAAGCACTTCGCCAAAACGTCGTCCGTAATATCTTCCCAGTCGCGGCCTGGCGCGTGGACCTCGGCGGTTGCGGGCATGGAGCGGAGGGTTTGAGTCTTGAACCTGCCGTAGTTTCTGGCTGTCGAGCCTATGCCCATGGTTGCTCCCAATTGGATTGCGGACGTAAAAAGTTACGCCTCTTCTTGTTAACGGCAATTTTCCGTCTGACTAAAGCGATGTGGATGCTATCAGGGATCGCCCGGACTCGTCTCCGAATGCCACGGCTTTTTCCAATTGGCCAGTCAGATATTCAACAGGTCGCCGAGCAATACGCCCGCCGCAGCGTTTGCGCTTTACAATTTCATCCGTGCAACCAACACCCGTGTCGGGAGACAAGAATGCCACCATCCCCATCCATTACCCTCCGCCTTATTCTTGCCGCGAGTGCGGCGCTGTGCGCCGTCAATGTGGCTGTTGCCGATACGAACAGCCCCATCGTCATCAAATTCAGTCATGTTGCCGCAACCGACACGCCGAAGGGCCAAGGCGCCGAGCGCTTCAAGAAACTTGCCGAGCAGCGCACGCAGGGGCGCGTGCGTGTGGATGTTTATCCCAACAGTTCCTTGTTCAAGGACAAGGAAGAACTCGAAGCGCTGCAAATGGGTTCGGTACACATGCTCGCCCCGTCCATCTCCAAGTTCGGGCCCTTTGGCGTCAAGGAGTTCGAGGTTTTCGACCTGCCGTTCGTGACTCCGGATATCGCCAGCTTTCAGCGGCTGACGAAAAGCGAATTTGCAACCTCCCTGCTCAAGAAACTGGAATCAAGGGGCGCGCTTGGCCTGGCCTACTGGGATGCCGGTTTTCGCGTGATTACGGCGAACCGGCCCTTGCATAAGTTGTCCGACTTCAAGGGAATGAAAATCCGCATCAACTCGTCCAAGGTCAATGATGCCAGCATACGATCGCTGGGCGCGATACCGCAGACGATGGCGTTCTCCGAAGTCTATCAAGGCTTGCAGACCGGGGTCGTCGACGGGGCGGACACGGTCATGTCCAACGCGCTGACGCAGAAATTCTACGAGGTGCAGAAGCACATTTCCCTCCTGCACCATTCGCACCAAGGCTACATCCTGGTCGTCAACAAGAAGTTCTGGGACGGGTTGCCGGCGGACATCAGAAAATCGCTGGATTCGGCGGCGGCCGACGCGAGTACTTACGAAAACGCTTTATCCGTCGCGGAAGATCGCAACGCACTGGACAAGATCAGGGATTCAGGCAAATCCACGATCTATGAACCAACGGCCGCCGAGCGCGATGAAATCAGGAAGGCCATGATGTCGGTCCATCGCGACATGGAAGGCCGCCTCGGCCGGGAAAACATCCAGGCCATCTACAAGGCGAGCGGTTTCGTTGCGACGAAGTGATCAGTCGATCGGCCAAGGCATAGCCTCCGGCAGTGTCTGCTCGACCGGTCGCCGGCTGGGTTCGGGTTCAAGTGCATCCACGCCGCGCCACCATGGCGTAACGTGATCGACGTGTGCCGGTTCGACCGGCTCGCCGAGGCGCGGCATGACGAGTTGCGCGCCGGTTGCCGGCGCAAGTGCCAGCAGCGTTTCGGCGGGTTCGTCCCAGGCATGCATGGCCAGGCTGAAGGTGCCCCAATGGACGGGCAGAAACGCGCCGCCGCCAAGCAAGGCCAGCGCTTCGAGCGCATTCTCCGGACCGAGGTGGATGTCGCCCCATGCCGGATGAAACGCGCCCACCACGAGCATCACCAGATCGAACGGACCGAGGCGTTCCCGGATGGTCGAATATTCCGTCGTCAGTCCGGTGTCGCCGCTGAAGAAAACCCCATGCCGGGGCGAACGGATGACCAGCGACGACCACAGAGTCGAATTGCGGTCTTTCAGGGCGCGGCCGGAGAAGTGCTGGGAAGGGGCGGCGGTCACCGTAAGGTCGGCGTTGGGCAGCGTATGCGATTCCCACCAGTCGAGCTCGGTGATCCGGTGCGCCGGCACCCCCCATGCCTCGAGATGCGAACCGACGCCGAGCGAAGTAACGAAGGGTACGTCGCTGTGCGCCAGTTCGCGTATCGTGGGGTAGTCCAGATGGTCGTAGTGGTCGTGGGAAACCAGCACCAGATCGATAGGCGGCAGCGCGCGCAGCGGGATCGGTACCGGCTGGAAGCGCTTCGGTCCGGCCAGGCGGGAAGGGGAGGCGCGTTGTCCCCATACCGGATCTGTCAACACTCGGAGCCCGTCGATTTCGATCAGTACGGTGGAATGCCCGAGCCAGGTCGCCCGCAAGCCTGTGGCGGGCGGTTCGGCCCAGACCGGAGCGGGATTGTCGGACGGCAGCGGCCGACCGGGAACGCGCCGTTCGCCGCCGCAGAGGAAGTCCTTCAAGGTCGGCCGGGCGACGGCCGTGCTGCGCAAACCCCTCGGGATCGGGTAGATGTTTCGAAAGCCCTCTTCGACCCAAAGCAGGGAGGCCTTCATGCGTTCCAGGCGCAGGCCGTCCGGCTTCTTGCCAAATGACTTCATCGACGCTCCCGGTTTCCTTCGCCTATTTGACGAGGCCCTCGGCTTTCATGGCTGCAACGACTGCGGGACGGGCTCCCACCAAGGCTCGGAAGGCGAGCAGATTCTTGAACCCGGACAGATCCAGGCCGACATACTGCGCCCAGTTGGTCACGGTAAATAGATAGCCGTCGGCCACCGTGAAGGTGTCGCCCATCAAGTACTTCTTGCCGGCCAGTTCTCCGTCGACCCAGGCCAGGCGCGCGCTCAGTTGTTTCATGGTCGCGGATTTGGCATCGGCGGCTGTCGCCGGATTGAACAGGGGACCGAACGTCTTGTGAATTTCCGTGCCGATGAAAGTCAGCCACTCCTGAAGCTTGTAGCGCTCAAA
Organism: Pseudomonadota bacterium; assembly: GCA_026399515.1. Classification (GTDB taxonomy): domain Bacteria; phylum Pseudomonadota; class Gammaproteobacteria; order Burkholderiales; family Rhodocyclaceae; genus JACRAR01. The sequence goes on from JAPLQT010000038.1 coordinate 113,906, forward strand.
GCTGCCGTTGGCCGGCGCCAGGTTTTTGGCCGGTGCCTGATCGGCGATGTATTGAACGATGGCCGGGCCTTCGCGCAGGCGCCGGCCGTCATCCAGCTCGAGCAGCGGCACGTAGCCAAGCGGGTTGATGGTGTAGTAGTCCGTTCCATCCGGCAATTTGTGCGTCTTGGTGGGCGCCGGTATCGCCTCGAACTGAAGGCCGGCCTCATAAAGGGCAATGTGGGGGGAAAGCGAACAGGCGCCTGGCGAATAGTAGAGTTTCATTTGAGTCCTCCATAGGTATTGGGCATACGTTGTCAGGAAGTACTTTATTCCTCAACAACACCGTACGCAGTTTAGCCGATAGTCGGGGAGTTTTGACTTTCCCCCAGTTAAACCATTGCCTCACCCGGCCAGACGGACAAGAAAAGCGCCTTGCCTACTTGGCGGAAGCGGTATCCGCACGATGTGTCCGCTGCCCGGCGCCGAATGCGCGAGTGTGACGGTCCCGTCGACGTGTATTCTTTCCATGCATTCGATCTTGACGACCAGGTTGCCGGCGGGATGGATCAACTCTATCGTGTCGCCGACGTCGAAGCGGTTCTTGACATCGACCTCGGCCCAGCCCGTATCGTCGTAGCGACAAAGATCCCCCACATAGAGACTCTGCCCGCGCTGCGACAAACCCGTCAGGTAGTTCTGGTGCTCGGCGTCGGGATGACGCTCGTAGAACCCGGCGGTGTAGCCCCGATTGGCGAGATCCGCCAGACGGCCGATCAGCCCCGTATCGAAGCTGCGGCCGGCAGCGGCATCGTCGATCGCCTGCCGGTAGGCTTGGCAGGTTCGTGCCACATAGTAGGCGGACTTGGTGCGCCCTTCGATCTTCAGCGAGTCGATGCCGATCTCGACCAGGCGGGAAACATATTCGATGGCGCGCAGATCCTTCGAGTTGAGAATATAGGTTCCGTGCTCGTCTTCCTCCATGGGCATCAGTTGGCCGGGCCGGGTCTCCTCTTCGATCAGGCAGACATCGCCGGCCGGATTTGCCGCAGCGGGTTTGACGTCGTAACTCCAGCGGCACGAGTTGGTGCAACTGCCCTGGTTCGAATCGCGGTGGTTGAAATAGCCGGAGAGCAGGCAGCGGCCGGAGTAGGCGACGCACAGGGCGCCATGGACGAACACCTCGAGTTCGATATCCGGACATTCCTGGCGGATCTCGGCAATTTCATCGAGGGATAGCTCACGCGACAGGATGATCCGTGTCAAGCCGATAGCCTGCCAGAAGCGCACCGCCGCGTAGTTCACCGTGTTGGCCTGCACCGAGAGATGAATCGGCATTTCCGGCCAGGTTTCCCGAATCATCCGTATCAAGCCCGGATCTGCCATGATCAGCGCGTCGGGCCGGAGCGCGATCACCGGCGCCATATCCGCAAGATAGGTTTTAAGCTTGGCGTTGTGCGGGATGATGTTGCTGACGATGTAGAACCTGGCTCCGCGCTGTCGTGCCAATGCAATGCCTTCGGCGAGTTTGTCGACGCTGCCGAATTCGTTGTTGCGCACCCGCAGGCTATAACGCGGTTGGCCCGCATAGACGGCGCTGGCGCCGTAGTCGAGCGCCGCCGCGACCATGCGCAGGCTACCGGCGGGGGCAAGGAGTTCGGGAGTCGGGCCGGTCATTGCGCAATCTCGTCGAAGAACTGGTTGATCACCTGGGCACCTTGCTCCGTTCGGCCGACTACGCTTCCAACAACCCGGCCAAGACTAGCGTTCCGCTCCCAAGTCCATGATGAGGCGAACCAGTAAATAGAGTCTCGGTTCGATAGAGTCGAGCTCGACATACTCTTCGTCCGATGAATGGTAGCCATATCCCGCCAGTCCGAAGCTCTCAGCCACCGCCGATTTTCCGGACAAGGCTGCGAACGCCGCATCGGTGCCGCCGCCCTTGCCAGTCTCGTCCACGCCGAGTGTCTTGCCGAGTTCGGCGTAGATGGCCTGGGCCTTGCGTGCCAGGGCCCGGTTGGCATCGGTGACTTCCAGCGGCGGGCGCCGCCTCTCGAATCCCGCCTCGACCTTCGTGTCCGGTATGAGTGGCTTGATCGCCGCGATCCGTTCCCTGAACTGGCGCTCGATCCAGTCGTAATCGGCCACGCGCTGAACCCGCACGTCAGCCTGGGCAGTGGCCTGTTCGGTAATGACGTTGCGCGTCGTGCCGGCGCTGGCGATGGTCCAGTTGAACTTGACGCCCTTGGATGAATCGCTGAGATCGCGCGACAGCAACAGCCGGTTGGCAAGTTCGTACAGCGCATTGCGCCCATCTTCCGGGTTGACCCCGGCATGCGCCGCGCGCCCCTTGACGTTAAGGATTGCGGCCCCGATACCGCTGGTCGCCAAGGCGATGTTGTCCTTGGTGCCGAGGGTTGGCTCACAGGAAAGCACATAGTCGTGCTCGCTGCCGAGGCGTTCGATCAGTTTGCGCGCTCCCGGCGTGCTGATTTCCTCGTCACCGTTGATGGACACCGTCAGCGTCTTGTAATCGGAAAAACCGAGTGACTTGAGTAACCCCAACGCATGCAGAATCACCGCAATGCCACCTTTATCGTCGGCGATGCCGGGACCGAAGGCGCGGTTGCCTTCGACGCGAAACGGTCGTTTGGCCAGCGTTCCGCGGGGGTAGACAGTGTCCATATGCCCCAACAACAAGATGCGGCGCGTGCCCGTACCCTCGAAGCGCGCCACGACGACCTTGCCGACTGTCGGTGGCGTATCCTGCATGCGCGTGATTTCGCTATTCGGATCGATCACTTCGACCTTGCCACCGGCCGCCTTCAGGCGCTTTTCCAGCAGGTCGGCGATGCGATCGAGTCCCTCCCGGTCGCGGCTGCCGGACTCGATCGCCACCAGATCACGCAAGGTGTCTACCACGCCCGCTTTCTCACCGGCCACTCGCGACATGACCTGCTGATTGGGTGCCGCCGAGGCGTAAAAACTCCAGGCCGCGGCCGTGGCCGCAAGCGTTGCATACCTCAAGAAATAATTCCGGACCTTTGTTTTGTTGATCTCCATGATTCGATGTTCTCCGAAAGACTGAATGGCTCAAGGTTAAAAAAGTAGACAGCTCAATTCAAAAGTAGACAGCTCAATTCCACTCGGGAGAGTATCTTCGCGTTTGGTAGCTGTAGTCAATTGTCAATCTCGCGCCGTCATTTGACTTATGTATCCAAAGCATTCGGTCTGTCTTCTCTCTGGATCGCCTTTTCGAGTGCCTTCAACTGTTGAAGCAGGGCATCGCGGGTGCCATGCAATTGTCCCAGCCTGGTCACAACCTCTGCTTTCTGGCCCATGTCGTGGAGCTGACAGAGCTCGGCTGCAATTTCGTGAATACGGGAGTGCAACGGTTCAATTGCCAGGAAAGCCGGCTGCAAACCATAGCGCATCCCGCCGTCCGCACGCAGCCACATCCCGAGGCGGCATTGGCCGTGATCCAGTGGCGGCGGAATCTCTCTTTCGTCTTTGACATGCTCTTCTATGGCCCTGACCCACGCGCGATGCTCGACGCTCGCAAACAACAACGGTATGTCATCTTGATTCACGGAATGCAGACCCCGCCACGCCGGGTCTGGATGCCAGACGGCGGACCAGGCAACGACCTCGTGTGCCGGCATCGGGCGGGCAATGCCGTAGCCCTGACCCAGTTCGCAACCGAGCTGCAGCAGCAAGGTGCCGTGTTCGACTGTCTCGACGCCCTCGGCTATGGCCTGGAGATGGAATGCGGAAGACAATCCCAGTACCCCTTTCAGAATAGCCAGATCGTCCGGATCGTCGAGCATGTCATGCACAAAACTCTGGTCTATCTTGAGCAGGGCAACCTTTAGGCGTTTCAGGTAGGTCAACGAGGAATAGCCTGTGCCGAAGTCGTCCAGGGCAAAACTCACGCCAATGTTCCGGCAGGAATCTATGACCTGGGATATTCGCCCCAGGTCTTCCAAGGCGCTGGTCTCCAATACTTCCATTTCAAGATCACCCGGCCTGACGCCCGGATGCTGGGCCAGAATCCCACGCAGACGCCCGACAAAGTCCGCCTGCTGCAACTGGCGTGCGCCGACATTGACGCTCACCGGAATGTTCAGTCCCGCCGCATGCCAGGCCTCTATCTGCGCCAGGGCGCTATCGATTACCCATTCGCCGACTTGGACGGCCAGTGAGTGCTCCTCAATCACCGGCAGGAATGTCGCCGGCGACAGCAGTCCCCGTTCGGGGTGTTGCCAGCGGATCAACGCCTCGACGCCGATGACCATGCCGGTGCGCATGTTGACCTTTGGCTGGTAATACAGCACGAATTCATTGCCGGCCAGGGCGCGACGCACATGCTCCAGGCTTTCATGATGGCCGCGAACGCTGCGGTCTTGTTCCGCGTCGAAGACATGGTAGCGGTTCTTTCCGGCCAACTTGGCCTGATACATGGCCTGGTCGGCTTGGCGCAACAGTTGATCGGCATCGACATCTTCGCCCTGCGGAAAGAATGTGATTCCGAGACTGGCCGATACCTGAAGGACAAGATCACCGACCTGTACCGGTTGGGCCGCGGCTGAAAGCAGGCGGACTAACATGGGCACACTGGCGGCTACATCAGCCAGATCGAGCAGCACCGCGACAAATTCGTCGCCACCCAGCCGCGCAAGCGTGTCGCCTTCGCGCAAGGCCTGCTTCATGCGAGCGGCTATGGCAACGAGCAGCTGGTCGCCGGCCTCATGTCCGTGATTATCGTTGATGGCCTTGAATCCATCGAGGTCGAGATAGGCGACCGCCAAAGGCTGTCCTCGCCGCTGCGCTTGGGCCATGGCCTGTTGCAGGCGGTCGGCCATGAGTACGCGGTTGGGTAGCGTGGTCAGAGCGTCGTAGTGGGCGATGTGTTCGAGTTGTTGCTCATGCTCCTTGAGCGAAGTGATGTCTGAGAATAGCGCTACGTATTGCTGGATATTGTCATGCGCATCGCGAACCGCGCTGATGGTGAGCATTTCGGCATAGATGTCGCCGTTCTTGCGCTTGTTCCAGATCTCGCCGAACCAGTAGCCCTTCTTGGTCAGGTCATGCCACATGGCGGCGTAAAACTCACTTCCCTGTCGCCCGGACTTGAGGATGCGCGGGTTGCGACCCAGGACTTCATCACGGCTGTAGCCGGTGATATTGGTGAAGGTTTCATTGACGTCGATGATTACGCCGTCGGAGTCCGTGATCGTGATGCCTTCACGGGCATGGGTGAACACATTGGCGGCAAGTCTGAGCTTTTCTTCGGCTTGCTTCCTCTCGGTGATATCGGACGTGGACCCGGCAATTCGAATTGCCCTTCCTTGTGAATTCCAGATCGCCTGCCCACGATTGAGAAACCAGCGGTACTCGCCATTCTTAGTGGGCATGCGATATTCGGAAGCATATGGATTCCGCGACTTCAGATGCTGGCGCATCAGTTCGATCGCGCCGGGTCGGTCGTCCGGGTGGATCCAATCGCTCCAGCCCTTGGATCCGAAACGGACTTCGCCGGGGAGATATCCGAGCATTTCGCACCAGCGGTCGGACACATAAGTCTCACCGGTCTCGATATTCCAGTCCCAGATGCCATCCGATGAGCCGCGCACCGCCAGATCGAAGCGCTCGCGGCTTTCTTCCAGCGCCAGTTCCGCCTTTCTGCGTTCCGAGATGTCGGCATAGATCCAAATGCTGCCGTCATCAGGATACTTGGGATCGATGGCGCATCCGGTCAGTGCTCCCCAAAACAGGCTGCCGTCCTTCCTCCTGAGCATCAGTTCTTCGCTGTAGCTGTTGTTCTTCGCCAGGTCGGCATAGGCTCGCTCGCCAATCCCGATGAAGGTCTCATGGCCGTCATAAAGCCGCTCGGTGGTCTCGCCGATCAATTCGCCGCTTTCATAGCCGAAGAGCTCCTCGAAGCGATGGTTGCAGGACACGATATGTCGCCGCGTCAAATGGACTATCCCGACCAGCGCGTTACGCAGGATCGTCTCCATTTCCATCATCAGCAAATGCGTGTGTTCTTCCTGTTGTTTGCGTTCAGTGACGTCGATATAGCTGCCACGGATCAAGCGATGCTCGACGGAGGGTAATTTGACGAGCCGAAGTTCGCACTGCAATAGCCGTCCCTGGGCATTGAGGATGGTCCGTTCGAAGAGAACCTGATTTCCGGCCAGCGCACTTTCACTCAGTTCCCTGACGCTATCGGCCGCCGACTTGCCGTTGAATTGTTCCGCTGCGTAGTACTTCTCCGGTCCCGTTTTTAGCAATTCCTCACGGGTGCATCCAAACAAACTTTCCGCCTGGGGGTTGGCCTCCACGAAATGCCCCAGATCGACATCGTAAACAGCGATAGCATCCGGCGCCTGGTCAACTAGAACGCGGAATCGGGCTTCGCTATCGCGCAGCGACTTCGTCATGTCGTGCGCCATGCGAACCGCCCGGTTGCGGGTGGTGCCTAGCGACCAGGCGATGCTGAACAGCAGCACACTGATCAGCAATCCCCCGGCCAGTACCGCTGCCGACCGCCTGGGCTTCGCGTGAGTCTCGAGGTCCGGCAGGCTTGCGTAGGTCAGCGTCCAAGTTTGCCCTCCCACTATCAAGGCCTCGGTGTGGATGAATCTGGCCTTGCTCCGGTCAGCCTCCTCGTCGCTGCTAAAGAACAGATTTTCCGGACGAGGGTCGGTGCCATCGTGAATGCTCAGGGACACGCTGCGGCGACTTCTCTTGAGAAGGTCCTCCATGAGGATGGGCATCCTGAAAGGACTGAGGACATATCCATACAGCGCCCCGCCTGGCCTTTGGAATACCGGCATGTACATGATGAACGCCGGTACCGGATTGCTCTGCTCGTCGACTTTCAGCGTGGTCCTGTGAGTGATCATGGGCTCGCCGGCAGCCAAAGCTTTCTGCATTGTTCCACGTCGATCCGCGTCCTGCCACATGTCGTAGCCAAGGGCCTTGACGTTGGGACCAGTGTAGGGCTCAGCGAAGACATTTATTACATAGCGATCACGACGACCGGGTGGTCGCATGGCGAAGTCGGCGACCCCGTCTTTGCGCACTCCTGCTATCAAAGCCTCCAGGTCGGAATCAGCGACTGCCCGGGCAAAGGCGATCGCTTGAATAGCCGGATATCCGCGCTCCAGTTTGAGTCCCGACACATAGTTGCGCCAGTCCTCGCGCGTAACCTTATCGGCGGTGAGGAAGAGGGCCGCCGCAGCCCTCAATGTTTGCGCATATCCTTCGATGCGCGTGTTGAGATCCGACCGAACCTGGCTTACCTCGGCCTCGAATTCGAGCTGCAATTGGAGTTCGTTTTCCTTTAGGCTGTATCGCCACGCGCCGAATGTCACCGCCAAAGCGCAGACAAGTACCACCCAGGCCGGCCATAAGCCGGCTCGAAAACGCATTGCCCGATCGGGATCTTCAGAAGACACGGCTGTATGCAGGTAACCCATTGCAAGCTTTGCAAAGACAGATGTTACTCCTCCCCCACGCGCGTTAGCCGGTTCCTGAACCGGGCACGTTGACGCGCACAGTGGGTAATTTTCTCCACGCGAACGACAATTCGTTATCGAGTAAAACTGCCGGGCACGTTTTTATGAAATAGCCCTCAGCAAAGAAAAAGGGTTTCAACCTTTCGGCTGAAACCCTTGGTATGACTGGTCGGGACGGAGTGATTCGAACACTCGACCCCTTGCACCCCATGCAAGTGCGCTACCAGGCTGCGCTACGCCCCGACTTGTGAAAATTATACCAGATCGTGCCCTCGAAACGCCTTGACCAGCTCACGCGGAATGGCGAATCGGCTGATTGCGGATTCAAACGCGCAGGAATTCGATGATGCTGGCAATTTCTGCGCGCAACGGCAAGGCGACCGCGGGCAGTTGTTCGTGCATTTCGCGGGGTGCCGTCTTGGCCGGGGGGTCTTCGAGCCGGTGGCGCGCGCCGCTGATGGTGAAACCTTCCTGGTAGAGGAGTTCGCGGATGCGGCGCACCAGCAAGACTTCGTGATGCTGGTAATAACGCCGGTTGCCGCGCCGCTTGACTGGCCGCAACTGGGTGAACTCCTGCTCCCAGTAACGCAATACGTGCGGCTTGACGCCGCATAAATCGCTGACTTCGCCTATCGTGAAATAACGTTTGGCGGGGATCGGCGGAAGTACGGTCTTACTGTCTGTCGAGGCCATTGCTGCCGGGCTTGAGGTCTTCAACGGCAAGTTTGAGCTTCTGGCTGGCATGGAAGGTCACGACGCGGCGCGCGGTGATCGGGATTTCCTCGCCGGTCTTGGGATTGCGGCCGGGCCGTTGCGGCTTGTCGCGCAGTTGGAAGTTGCCGAAACTGGACAGCTTGACGCTGTCGCCGTTCTCCAGCGCGCCGCGGATTTCTTCAAAAAAACTCTCGACCATGTCCTTGGCCTCGCGTTTGTTCAGGCCCACTTTTTCGAACAGCAAATCGGCGAGTTCCGCCTTGGTCAATGTCATTGTTGCCCCCTGATTTCTTGTTAACGTGTCTTATGAGCGCAATACTGCGGAGAATTTATCGGCGGCGATTTCGATCAGGCGGTTGATCACCGCATCTGCTTCGCTGTCCGCCAAAGTTTTTTCAGTATCTTGCATAACTATGTGGAATGCAAGGCTTTTTTGCTTATCATCGATCCCTTTGCCGTGATAGAGATCAAAAAGTTGGATGTCGCGCACGATGGCGGGCGCGGCTGCACGCAGGGCATCGAGCAAGGGTTGCAAGGGTTGGTCGTGAGCCACCAGCAGGGCGAGGTCGCGCTCCACCGAGGGGAAACGCGAGACCTCGCGGTAACGCGGCAAAGGCTGATGCGTCAGCGCGGCAAGCTCGATCTCGAAGACGATGGGTGCTGCGTTGCCGAGGCTCGCCAATTCGTATTTCTGCACCCACTGCGGATGCAATTCGCCGATCATGCCGATGGCATCTCCGTCGAGCAGGATGGTCGCGGCGCGGCCGGGATGGAGGGCAGGGTGGGCCAGCTTGACGAAGCTCAGTTGTCGCTGCGAAAACAGGGATTCGACGTCGGCCTTGAGGTCGAAGAAATCGACGTTGCGGGTCGCTGCGCACCACTGTTCGGGGTCGGCCGGCCCGGCGCACAGCGCGGCGATGCGCAAGGGTTGATGGAAGCCGGCGACGGCGACGGCGGCGGGATCGTGCAGGAAGCCGCGGCCGATCTCGAATACCCGGACCCGCTTGGTGCGGCGCTTGAGGTTGTAGGCCAGCGTGCCGACCAGGCCGCCTATCATGCCGGAGCGCATCACGCCCATCTGGCTGGCGATCGGGTTGGCGAGCGCGATCGGCGCGGTATTGCCGTAAAAATCGGCTTCCCAGGCGGCATCGACAAAGCTGTAATTGACGACTTCCTGAAAGTCTCTTTCGGCCAGTTGGTGGCGCAATTGCATAGCGCCGCGCTGCTCTTCGGGCAGCGGCAGCATCGCCAGGCTGCCGCTGGGCAGCGGCGCGGGAATGTTGTCGTAGCCGTGCAGGCGGGCAATTTCCTCGATCAGGTCTTCCTCGATCTCGATGTCGTAGCGGTATGAGGGCGGCGTAATGACGAAGTCGTCCGTGGTGCGGGTCAAGGGGAAGCCCAGGCCTTGCAGCAGTTTTTCGATCTGGGCCACTGAGAGCTGGATGCCGAGGACTTTGGCGGCGCGCGCGCTGCGCAGCTTGACCGGTGGACGCTGCGGCAGATGGGCCGGCGACACGGCTTCGACGACCCGGCCGGGACTGCCGCCGCAGATGTCGAGTATCAGTTGCGTGGCGCGTTCGATGGCGGCGCGCTGCAACCGGAAATCGACGCCGCGCTCGTAACGGTACGACGCGTCGCTGGAAAAGCCCAGGGCGCGTGCCTTGCCGGCGATTGCGGCGGGGGAGAAGAAGGCGCTTTCGAGGAACAGGTCCGTGGTGGCGTCGCTGATACCGCTGTCTTCGCCGCCCATGATACCGGCCAGGGCCAGGGCACGGGCGCCTTGGTGTTCGTCGGCGATCAGTGCGGCGTCGGCGGCGGGGGTGATTGTCTGCTCGTTCAGAAGCAGGAGTTGCTCTCCCGCCAGCGGGTAGCGCACGTGGATGCTGCCTTCGAGCTTGGCGTTGTCGAAGGCATGCAGCGGCTGGCCGAGTTCCAGCATGACGTAGTTGGTGACATCGACCAGCGCGCTGATAGCGCGTATGCCCCTGCGCTCCAGGCGCTGCTTCATCCAGTCTGGCGAGGCTGCCCGGGCGTTGACGCCGCTGACGATGCGGCCGCAGTAACGCGGGCAGACCTTGGGGGCATCGAGCAGGATGGGGCGTTGCCTGTCGTGCATGGCCGCCACCGGCTCGATGCCTGGCAGGGTCAGCGGTGCGCCGCTCAAGGCCGCGACCTCGCGGGCGATGCCCTGCAAGGAGAGGCAGTCGGCGCGATTCGGGGTGAGCTTGAGGGTGAACAAGGTGTCGTCGAGCAGCAGATGCTGGCGGATATCCTGCCCCACCAGTGCGTCCTGCGCCAGCGCCAGCAGGCCGCCGTGGTCCTCCGAGATGCCCAGTTCGCGGGCCGAGCAGAGCATGCCGAAGGACTCGACGCCGCGCACCTTGGCCTTCTTGATGGTGATGCCCGGCAAAGCGGCGCCGACCAAGGCGCACGGCACTTTCATGCCCACTGCCACATTGGGTGCGCCGCAGACGATTTGCAGGGGCTCGCCCAGTCCGGCATCGACGCGGCAGAGCTTGAGCTTGTCGGCATCGGGATGTTTGTCGACCGACAGCACCTGGGCCACCACGACGCCGCCGAAGGCGGGCGCCACGGGCTGCATCTCCTCGACTTCGAGGCCGGCCATGGTCAGCAGGTGTGCCAGTTCCTGGCTCGAAAGCGGCGGATTGACGAGGGTGCGCAGCCAGTGTTCGGAAAACTGCATGATGGGTGTCGCTTAGCGTGAAATACAGTTACGAAGCGCCCCGAAACCCACGAGCGCAGCGAGCAATTTGTACCCCCCGCCCGGGCGGGGGTTGGGGGTGGGGGCGTGAATACCGTCTTTGAGCAATTTCATGGCACGGGAGTGGTCAGACGACGATGCGTTCAGTTGAATTGTGCGAGAAAACGCAGGTCGCCATCGTAGAACAGGCGCAGGTCATCGATGCCGTAACGCAGCATGGTCAGGCGATCCGGGCCCATGCCGAAGGCGAAGCCGGTGTAGCGTTCGGGATCGATGCCGCCGTTGCGCAACACGTTGGGATGCACCATGCCGCAGCCGGCGATCTCCAGCCAGCGACCTTCCATAGTCCCGCTCATGAAGGCGACGTCGATCTCGGCCGAGGGTTCGGTGAAAGGGAAGAAGGAGGGACGGAAGCGCACCTTGAGATCGTCGCTCTCGAAGAAGCGCCGCAGGAAATCGGCGGCGACGCCTTTCAGATCGGCGAAGCAGACGTTCTCGCCCACCCATAGTCCCTCGACCTGGTGGAACATCGGCGAATGGGTGGCGTCCGAGTCGACGCGGTACACGCGCCCCGGGGCGATGATGCGGATCTCGGGCATGTGTTCGAGGTGGCCGTATCGGGCCACATGCGCCTTCATGTAGCGGATCTGCACCGGGCTGGTATGGGTGCGCAGCAGCACGCCAGGCGCATCTTCGAGATAGAAAGTGTCGTGCATCGAACGCGCCGGATGATTCTCGGGCGTATTGAGCGCTGTGAAGTTGTACCAGTCTTCCTCGATCTCGGGGCCGTCGGCGACTTCGAAGCCGATGCTGCGGAACAACTCCTGGATGCGCTCCAGGGTGCGGATGGCCGGATGCAGGCCGCCGCGTCCCCGGCCGCGGCCGGGCAGGGTGATGTCGAGCGCCGAGGCATCGAGCTGAGCTTCCAGGGCGGCGCGTTTGATGGCTTCGCGGCGGGTGTTGAGGCTGGCCTCGATCTGGTCCTTGGCGCGGTTGATGGCGGCGCCGGCGCTGCGGCGTTCCTCCGCCGGCATCTTGCCCAGGCCTTTGAGGAGTTCGGTCAGCGAACCGCTCTTGCCCAGGTAGCGCGCCTTGGCCTGTTCCAGTTGCGCGGCATCATTGACGCCGGCAAATTCGGTGGTGGCTGCGCTGATCAGTTGCTCGATGTGTTGCATACGAATACCGCGCAGGAGGCAAGGCCTCCTGCGCGGTCGCTATCTCCAATCAGGCGGCGACAGTCTTCGGCAAATGGGCCTTGGCCTGGTTCGCGATGGCCGCGAACGCCGGCTTGTCGAACACCGCCAGGTCGGCCAGAACCTTGCGGTCGACCTCGATGGAGGCTTTCTTCAGGCCGTTCATCAGGCCGCTGTAGTTCATTCCCAACTCACGCGCCCCGGCGTTGATACGGGCGATCCACAACGCGCGGAACTGGCGCTTCCTCTGGCGACGGTCGCGGTAGGCATATTGCCCCGCTTTCATCACTGCTTCCTTGGCGATACGATAGACGTTCTTGCGCCGGCCGCGATAGCCCTTGGCTGCGTCGAGAACTTTCTTGTGGCGCGCGCGCGCCGTTACACCGCGTTTGACTCTAGGCATGTCGTGATCTCCTTACGCGTAGGGCATCATCGCGCGGACGGATTTCACGTCGGCGGCAACTACTGCTGTCGTCCCGCGCAACTGGCGCTTGGACTTGGTGGTTTTCTTGGTGAGGATGTGTCGCTTGAATGCAGAGGCGCGCTTGATGCTGCCCCCGGCGCGCACCTTGAATCGCTTCTTGGCACCGCTCTTGGTTTTCATCTTCGGCATCGAAGATACTCCTTTTTAACATGGCACCAGGTGACCTTCGCTATGAAGATACTTGTATGACCCGCAGCCACTTGTTTCGTCTGCCCCGCCTTCAATCCTGTGTTTCATCCGGCGTGGCAGACGGATTCGCTATTTTGCTGCTGCTTTCCTCAGGGGCGCCAACACCATCACCAGTTGGCGGCCTTCCATTTTCGGGAACTGCTCGACTATCCCGTGATCCTGTAAATCCGCCTTGACCCTTTCCAGCAGGCGTATGCCGAATTCCTGGTGGGCCATTTCGCGGCCGCGGAAACGCAAGGTCACTTTGGTCTTGTCGCCTTCCGCCAAAAACTTGATCAGGTTACGCAGCTTGATCTTGTAATCACCCTCGTCGGTACCCGGACGGAACTTGATTTCCTTGACCTGGATCTGCTTCTGCTTGAGCTTCGCATCATGCGCCCGCTTGGCTTCCTGGTACTTGAATTTGCCGAAATCCATCAGGCGGCAAACCGGCGGTTGCGCTGTCGGCGCAATTTCAACCAGATCCACACCTTTTTCTTCGGCCAGATCGAGCCCTACACGCAACGGCACGATCCCAAGTTGTTCAGCATCCAGCCCAACCAGACGAATCTCGGGGGCGTTTATTTCATTGTTGACGCGCTGCGTCTTTTCCTGGGCGATGGTTCAGTTCTCCAAATAATCAATAAATCAGGCCGTCGCGAGTTGCGCACCACGCACGCCCCGTTCCTGCAAAAGGCGCTCGATCAACGATTCGGGAGACATCTGCCCGAGATCAAGATTGCCTCGGGCACGCACGGCGACCATCCCCGCAGCCTTTTCATTGTCGCCAACGACGACGATGTAAGGCCGCTTCAACAAGCTATGTTCGCGTATTTTATAGTTTATTTTCTCGCTACGCAAATCGGATTCAACGCGCAGGCCCGCTGAACGTAGTTTTTCCGCCACACTGGTCGCGTAATCGGTCTGGCCTTCCGAAATATTCATGACCACCACCTGCACCGGCGAGAGCCATATAGGGAAGGCGCCGGCGTGGTGTTCGATGAGGATGCCGATGAAGCGCTCCAGCGATCCGAGCACCGCGCGATGCAGCATGACCGGCGTATGCCGGGCGTTGTCGTCGCCGACATATTCGGCACCGAGGCGTTCCGGTAGGGAGAAATCGAGCTGCAAGGTGCCGCACTGCCAGACGCGGCCCAGACAATCCTTCAGCGAGAATTCGATCTTCGGTCCGTAAAAGGCTCCTTCGCCCGGCTGCAGGTCGAATTTCAGCCCCTTGGCTTCGAGCGATTCGGCCAGCGCCGCTTCGGCGCGATCCCAGGCTTCTTCGGAGCCGATGCGTTTTTCCGGCCGGGTCGACAACTTGACGAGAATTTCCTCGAAGCCGAAATCGGCATACACCTTGCGCAGCAGGTCGATGAAGGCCAGCGACTCGGACTGAACCTGGTCTTCGGCGCAGAAGATGTGGGCGTCGTCCTGGACGAAGCCGCGCACCCGCATGATGCCGTGCAGGGCGCCGGAAGGCTCATTGCGATGGCAGGAGCCGAACTCGGCCAGGCGCAGCGGCAGTTCGCGGTAGCTCTTGATGCCCTGGTTGAAAATCTGGACATGGCCCGGGCAGTTCATCGGCTTCACCGCGTAGTCGCGGTTTTCCGACGAAGTGGTGAACATGCTCTCGTGATAATTTTCCCAGTGGCCGGATTTTTCCCACAAGGCGCGATCCATTACCTGCGGCGTCTTGACTTCCCGGTAGCCGTGCTGGGCCAGCAGGCCGCGCATGTATTGCTCGATTTCCAGCCATATCGTCCAGCCATGCGGATGCCAGAACACCATGCCGGGCGCCTCGTCCTGAAGATGGAATAGGTCGAGCTGGCGGCCGAGCTTGCGGTGGTCGCGCTTCTCCGCCTCTTCCAGCATGTGCAGGTAGGCTTCGAGTTCTTCCTTTTTGGCCCAGGCGGTGCCGTAGATGCGCTGCAACTGCTCGTTCTTCGGGTCGCCGCGCCAGTAGGCGCCGGCCAGCTTCATCAGCTTGAACACCTTGAGCTTGCCTGTGGAGGGCACGTGCGGGCCGCGGCACAGGTCGACGAATTCTCCCTCGCGGTAGAGGGAGACTTCCTGATCGGCGGGTATCGCGGCGATCAACTCCGCCTTGTAGTGCTCGCCGATGGATTTGAAGAATTCGACCGCCTTGTCGCGCTGCCAAACTTCGCGCGTCACCGGAAAATCCTGCTTGGCAAGTTCCGCCATGCGTTTTTCAATGGCCGTCAGGTCTTCGGGTGTGAATGGCCGTTGGTAGGCGAAGTCGTAGTAGAAACCGTTTTCGACCGTCGGACCGATGGTCACCTGGGCATCCGGGAACAGTTGCTTGACGGCGTAAGCGAGCAGGTGGGCGGTCGAATGACGGATCACATCGATGCCGTCGGCATCCTTGTCGGTGACGATGGCGAGCTTGGCATCGTTCTCGATTAGATGGGACAGATCGACCAGCCTGCCGTCGACGCGACCGGCCAGGGCGGCCTTCGCCAATCCGGGGCCGATGGACGCCGCCACTTCCGCCACCGTGACCGGCTGCGGGAAATCTCGTTGGGAGCCATCGGGCAGGGTAAGGACCGGCATGATCAATTTTCCAAAATATGTGACAGGGTCATGTTTCTGATGCGGCCGAAAGCGCCGATTGCCGCAACGCCCGGCTGACAGCCAAAATAAGCCGCCAATTATAGCAAAAGACCGCCCCACGCCGACCGGAGAATTTGCCGGCGGGCTTTGCCGCATCTCGCAGAAGCCCCGCGTGGACGGGTTTTTGGCCTTCTTTCATTGAAGTTCTTCAATGACTGCATGCATAATGTTTACTTGCAGGTAAAATCGGGCTTTGGCGAGTACAGGACTTTGAGTACAGGACAAACGCCTGGGATCCGGAATGACTTGGTATCTTTACATGATCGAATGCGAGGACGGCAGCATTTACACCGGGATTACACTGGACGTGGCGACACGCTATGCAGCTCATGTCAGCGGCAAGGGCGCCCGGTATACTCGCTCGCATCCTCCCCGGCGATTGTTGTTCAGCCGCGAGTACGCCGATAAATCATCGGCATTGAAGGCCGAATGCGAAATGAAGCGCTTGACCGCCGGCGAAAAACGTACATTCTGCGTCCAGCACGATGTCTGAAAAGGAAATAAGCATGACGACTGAAGAACCGCGTTCACCTCACGCAAGACTCCGCGAACTGCTGGCGATACCGGAGCGCCTGCGTACCGACGCCCAGTGGGATGAAATCATCGAGATCGAGATCAGCCAGGGCCCCAAGAAACCGTCCGGCAATATGTCGAAGCCGTCGTCTCAGGCGCCGTCGCGCCAGCCTGACAGGAAGCCGTCGGTGCCGGGCAAGCACATGCGCAAGCGGCGACCCGGCGGCGGGCATGAGAAGTCATGAGAAATAAATACTTCGACTGAAAGCGCATCCTCGAAGATTCCAGGTAGTGTCTTCAAGACTAGGTATCCCAAACCCGGTGGCGCTGACCTTTGAACCGGCAAGCCCCCGATGGGTTTGCTCTCCGCCGAGTATCCTGCCGCCCATGCCCGGTGAGGCGGCCTGATAAAATTCTGACATGAAAAATCGTTCGGTAGCGGCATGGATAGACAGCTTTCTGGCCGAGCGCAAATTGCGCGCGAATTCGATCATCATCACGGTCTATGGCGATTCGATTGCGTCGCATGGAGGAAGCGTTTGGCTCGGCAGTTTCATCCGCCTGGTCGAGTCGCTGGGATTGAACCAGAGGATGGTACGCACCAGCGTGTTTCGCCTCGCCAAGGAGAAATGGCTGGTCTCGGAACAGATCGGCCGCAAGAGTTTCTACAGCTTGACCGCATCCGGCCGGCGTCGTTTCGAGCATGCCCATCGGCGTATTTACGACGAGCCAGTGACGCAATGGGAGGGTGGCTGGCAAATCGCCTTGATCACCAGCGGGAAGTTGAATCATTCCCAACGCGATGGATTGCGCAAGGATCTGCTTTGGGAGGGATTCGGGCTCATTGCCCCGGGCGTGCTGGCGCATCCATCCGACAGCAGCGCGTCCTTGATAGAGATATTGCATGAGAATGAGGTCCACGATTTGGTGGTGGTGATGCAGGCGCGCACGCTCGGCGCACTTTCAAGCCGGCCTCTGCAAGAATTGGTGAGGGATTGCTGGAACCTGGAGACCATCGCCCAGGATTACCAGCGCTTCATCAAGCGCTTTCATCCGGTGATGCGCTCCTTGAAGACCGCCCATGCGCTTGATCCGGAGCAATGCTTCGTAGTGCGAACATTGTTGATGCATGAATTCCGCAGGGTGCTGTTGCGGGATCCCCAACTGCCGCCGCAATTGCTGCCCAAGGACTGGCCAGGCGAAACGGCACGCCGGATGTGCCGCGATCTCTACAGCCTGACCCAGTGCGGAGCGGAGCAATACCTAATGGATGTGCTGGAAACCGTCGAAGGACAGCTCCCTCCGCCGTCGGAGGATTTTTTTCGGCGATTCGGCGGCGTCCTAGCCAAGGATTGCCGGCAGGACGCGGCATGAGTCATTTGCAAGTCGCAATTGTCGGTTCCGGCCCGTCGGGGCTGTATGTTGCAGACGCCCTGTCGCGCAAACTGGCGGATGCGCATATCGACCTGATCGACCGGCTGCCGACGCCTCTGGGCCTGCTTCGCGGCGGTGTTGCTCCCGACCATCAGGCGACCAAAACCATCGCCCGACAGTTCGAACGCGTATTGGGCAAGGAGCGCGTGCGTTTTCTCGGCAACGTCGCCGTCGGCCGCGACGTAAGTTATTCGGAACTCAAGTCCATTTATGACGTTGTGGTGATTTGTATCGGCGCCATGGTCGATCGCCGGATGGGAATCCCTGGGGAAGACCTGGCCGGAGTCTATGGCTCGGGTGCCTCTGTCGCCTGGTACAACGGTTTGCCTGACGCACGCGATCTCGATCCGCAGCTCGATGCCGGTAGCGTCGCCGTCGTCGGAAATGGCAATGTCGCGCTGGACGTGGTACGCCTGCTGGGAAAGACCGAGGACGAGCTGGCGAACTCCGACTTATGCAGTCACGCACGCTTGAAGTTTGCCGCGGCATCGCTCACGGATATCTGGCTGATCGGTCGTCGCGGTCCGCTGGATGCCGGCTTCACGCCCGCCGAACTGGGCGAGTTGGGCGAACTGTCGCGCGTCGCCATCATCCTCGATGGCGCGCAACTGCCGGTGCAAGTGCCGGACGATCTGCCGGACGAGCGTCGCCGGGTCGTCGAGAAGAACCTCGCGCTACTGCAAAATTTTGCCGCCCGAGGCGAGCAAGCCGGGAAGTCGATTCGTTTGCACTTCCTGTTCAACGCCGCTCCGGTGGCGATCTTGGGCGAGACGCGTGCGAACCGCATGAAACTGGAACGGACGCGAGTCGAGAACGGCCGCAGCTCTATGACGGGTGAGACCTTCGAGATTACCGCCGGCACGGTGATCAGCGCCATCGGTTACCGTTCCTCGCCTTTTCCGGGGCTGCCCTTCGATGACCAGCATGGCATCGTCGGCAACCAACTCGGACGTGTCGAGCCCGGTGTTTATACCGCCGGTTGGTGCAAGCGCGGTCCCAACGGCGTTATTCCCGCCAATCGAACGGACTCCCTGGCCGTGGCGGAACTTATTATCGGGGATTTTTCCCTCCGCGCGAATCGTGACAAGGCAGGCAGCAAGGAACTTGATCGACTGCTCGTCGAACGCGGCGTGCATGTCGTGGATTTTGCCGGTTGGCAGAAAATCAACGCTGCTGAAATTGCCCGCGGTGCGTCGCAAGCCAGACCGCGCGAAAAATTTACGCGCATGGAAGAATTGCTCGCCGCTGCCGCTGCTTCCTGAATCGACCCGAATCAACGATCGCCGAGACATCCTGACGGCTCGACGACTGTCGCCATCAGGATGCCGGGTGGCGTCTTCTATGTAGCTGAAAATAAATGATATAGAGACATGGTGTATTGAAATCATCGGAGTTCTTGATGCATATCATGAGTTTTGAATGTGGCAATGTCATGATTGCAAAAGTTTTCCCCTGAGATAAATGTCTTCCGACACAGCCCCCGTGCAATCTGTTCAGCCGCGTAAATATCGCATGCGTTTTTCAAGTCAAACAGCAAGGCTGAGTTGCTACGTGCAATGTTTGCCAGCCTCGCCGGCCATTCCTGAAGCCTGCCTAAAATGATCAGTCGCTGGAGCCCGCTCAAATTCAAGGTAGGCCTATACCTGGCCCTTACATTGACGGTGGCGATGTGCATTTTTACGCTTCTGGTCGTCGAGCATCAGCGGGAGGAACTCCGCCTGGCGACGGTCGGCCACCTTTCCAATCTTTCGGAAGTCATCACCAAGAGTACTCGCTATGCGATGCTTCAAAACGAGCCGGAGTATGTAAAACGCATCATTCAGGACGTGGGGAAACAAGACAATATCGCGAAGGTAAGAGTCTGGAGCAAGGACGGGAAAATCATCTACTCGTCCTACCCTCCCGAAGTGGGGAAGATGCTGGATCGAAATGCGGATGGCTGCATACTCTGTTATCCGTTTGCCTCGCCGGCCGGCCAGATTCCAACCGCGGCGACGGCGCGGATTTTTTTTGATCCGGAAGGCCGCAGAATGGTGGGCAGCATGGAGGTGCTGCACAACGAGCCATCCTGCTACAACGACGCATGTCAT
This sequence comes from Pseudomonadota bacterium, assembly GCA_026399515.1. GTDB lineage: Bacteria > Pseudomonadota > Gammaproteobacteria > Burkholderiales > Rhodocyclaceae > JACRAR01. The sequence goes on from JAPLQT010000038.1 coordinate 133,360, forward strand.
GAACACAAGAAATCCGACCCGGTGCTGGGCGTGCTGGACATCGTCTACTCGGTGGACGAAATCGACAAAACGATGTTCAGGCATAGCCTCATCATTGGCGGATTTTCGCTGGGCTTCATCGTCATCGTGTCGCTGCTGGTGGGCGGTTTCGTCAGTCGCCTGGTCTATCGGCCACTGCGGGATCTGGAAGATGGCGCCAAAAGGCTTTCATCTGGAAAGCTGGATAAACTGATTCCGGTGAGAAGCAAAGACGAATTCGGACGAGTCGCGGAATCCTTTAACGCGATGACGCTGGCGCTGAAGAATTCCCAAAAAGAGCTGCAAGAGTGGGCTTATACGCTGGAGCAGAAAGTTGAGGAAAGAACGACGCAATTGCGCATTGCCGAAGCGGAAACGGCGCGTAGCGAAAAACTGGCTTCGGTTGGACTGCTGGCTTCTGGAATCGCCCATGAGCTGAACAATCCGTTGACGGGCGTGCTGACCTTCTCTTATCTGCTTCGGGAAAAGATGCCGGAGGGAAGCCAGGAAGCGGAGGATCTGGATCTGGTGATTCGCGAGACCAAGAGATGCGCGGCGATCATCAGGCGACTCCTGGATTTCGCTCGCGAGAAAAAACCGGAGATGAACTTTTGTGACCTCAACAAGATCGTCGAGAATACGCTACGCATCGTCGAGCAACCGGCGTCACTGAACAACATCAGGGCAATTGCATTTGATTTAACCAAGAGAGGCGAGACCAAGTAATGAAGCCCGATATTCTGGAAGCCTGTCGGCGGTCTTGCGGCGGCGGCGCAAGCTGCGCTTGGGATACTGTTGATCCTGTCGCAGCAAGGTCA
>JAPLQT010000061.1:0-23105 GCA_026399515.1 Pseudomonadota bacterium
CTGATGGTAGGCTCGGAACGCATGCTCGGCGTGGCCACCGAAGTGACCGTCAAGCTCACGCCCAAGCCGCTGCTGGCGCAGGTCATCATGGCCTCCTTCGACGACGTGGAAAAAGCCGGCCACTCGGTCGCCGCCATCATTGCCGCCGGTATCATCCCCGCCGGGCTGGAGATGATGGACCAGGCGGCCACCGCCGCCGTCGAGGACTTCGTCCATGCCGGCTACGATCTCTCCGCGGCCGCCATCCTGCTGGCCGAATCCGACGGCACGCCGGAAGAGGTGGCGGAGGAGATCGCGGCGATGCGCGCCGTGTTGGAATCGTCCGGCGCCACCGATATCCGCATCTCGCGCGACGAACCCGAGCGGCTCAAGTTCTGGGCCGGCAGGAAGGCCGCCTTCCCCGCCGTCGGACGCATCACCCCGGATTACATGTGCATGGACGGCACCATACCGAGGAAGCATGTGGCGCGGATGCTGACCAGCATCAAGGAATTTTCCGAGGAGTTCGGCCTGCGTTGCGCCAATGTCTTTCATGCCGGCGACGGCAACCTGCACCCCCTCATCATGTTCGATGCCAACGTGCCAGGCGAGACCGAGCGCGCCACCGCCTTCGGCGCCCGGATCCTGGAGCTTTCCGTCGAGATGGGCGGCACCATTACCGGCGAGCATGGCGTCGGCATCGAGAAAGTGCAGCAGATGTGCGTGCAGTTTTCCGCACAGGAACTGGCCGCCTTCCATGCCCTCAAGGCGGCCTTCGATGCGCACGCCTTGCTCAATCCCGGCAAGGCAGTGCCGACGCCGCGCCGCTGCTCCGAATACCGCCTAAGCGCATCCGCGGCGGGGGTAGCAAGGATTTCTACGGCGGACCTCTCACTGGAGAGATACTCGACATGCGGCCATGCGCCGGCATCGTTGCTTACGACCCGACCGAACTGGTGATTACCGCCCGCTGCGGCACGCCGTTGGCCGAGATCGAGGCGGTGCTCGCCGAACGCGGCCAGCGGCTGGCCTTCGAGCCGCCGCATTTCGCTCTCCCCTCCCCCCCGCGGGGAGGGGCTGGGGGAGGGGGGGAGGCCACCCTCGGCGGTTGCGTGGCGGCGGGACTTTCCGGCCCGGGTCGCGCCAGCGCCGGCGCGGTGCGCGACTTCGTCCTCGGCGTGAAACTCCTGAACGGGCGCGGCGAAGTGTTGAACTTCGGCGGCCAGGTGATGAAGAATGTCGCCGGTTACGACGTCTCGCGCCTCATGGCGGGCAGCCTGGGCACGCTCGGCGTGTTGCTGGAAATCTCGCTGAAGGTGCTGCCTCGGCCAGTTGCAGAAGCCACGCTGCGCCTCGAAGGGCCCCAGGCAAAGGCCATCGAGCTGATGAACCGCCTGGCTGGAAAGCCGCTGCCGATCAGCGCCACCTGCTGGTGCGACGATTTGCTGACGCTGCGCCTTTCGGGTGCCCGCGCCGCGGTTGTGGCCGCATGCCAGCAACTCGGCGGCGAACTCCTAGCTGCGGCGGAAGCGTCGGCCTTCTGGCGTGAATTGCGCGAGCAACAGAGTGCGTTTTTCTCCGGCGATCCGATCCTGTGGCGGCTCTCCCTGCCGTCGGTAACGCCGGCTCTCGATCTGCCCGGCGAGCAGTTAATCGAGTGGGGCGGCAGCCTGCGCTGGCTCAAGTCGCATGGCGATGTGGGAAGCATACGCGAGGCCGCAGCCCAGGCCGGCGGTCATGCCACCCTGTTCCGTGCCAGCCCCGAGCTGAAGCTCAGCTCCGGCGTCTTTCATCCGCTGCCGCTGGCGCTTATGGCGCTGCATCGCCGGCTCAAGCTGAGCTTCGATCCGCAAGGCATCTTCAATCCCGGCCGGATGTATCCGGAGTTCTAACCGCAATGGAAACTCATCTCGCCGATTTCATCCGCGACACGCCGGCCGGGCGCGAGGCCGAGGGCATCCTGCGCAAATGCGTGCATTGCGGCTTCTGTACCGCCACCTGCCCGACCTACCAGTTGTTCGGCGACGAACTCGACGGGCCGCGCGGACGTATTTACCTGATCAAGCAGATGCTGGAGGGCGCAGCGGTCACCGAGAAAACCCAGTTGCATCTCGACCGCTGCCTGAGCTGCCGCTCCTGCGAGTCGACCTGCCCCTCAGGCGTGCGTTACTCGCGCCTACTCGACATCGGCCGCAGCGTGCTGGAAGAGCGGGTGCCGCGTCGCCCGGTCGAGACCTTGACACGCACGGCGCTCAAGCAGTTGTTGCCCCGGCGGTGGTTGTTCTCGCCGGCCTATCGGCTCGGCCAGTATTTTCGTCCGCTGCTGTCCTCCGCCCTGAAGGCCAAAGTCTTGCGCTATCGTTCGCCCGGCAGGAAGGTCGCCGGAACCCATGCGCGCAGCATGATCGCGCTGGCCGGCTGCGTTCAGCCGGCGATGGCGCCGAGCATCAATGCGGCGACGGCGCGCGTGCTCGACCGCCTGGGCATCCGCATGATCGAGGCCGAACGCGCCGGCTGTTGCGGTGCCTTGCGCCTGCATCTGGGCGACGAAGCCGCCGCCAAAGACGATGCGCGGCGCAACATCGACGCCTGGTGGCCGTTGATCGACGCCGGCGCCGAGGCCATCCTGTTCACCGCTTCCGGCTGCGGCACGCAGTTGCTGGACTATGCCCACCTGTTGCAGGACGACCGGGCCTACGCATTGAAAGCGGCGCGCGTGGTGCTGCTGGCTAGGGATATCAGTGAAGTGGTTTCCGCGGAGCGGGACAGCCTTCTGGCGCTGCTTGCCAAGCATCCATCCGGTGGAAATGGAGCTCAGATCGCCTTCCATTCCCCCTGCTCCTTGCAGCACGGCCTGAAGATTCGCGGCAGCGTAGAGGCCTTGCTGGGCGCCGCCGGATTCACCTTGACCGCGGTGGCGGACGCCCATCTGTGCTGCGGCTCGGCGGGCGCCTACTCGGTGCTGCAACCGGCGATCGGCACCCAACTGCGCGACAACAAACTATCGGCCTTGAGCGCCGGCGAGCCGGTCGCCATCGCCACCGCCAACATCGGCTGCCTGGCGCATTTGCAATCCGGCACCCGCTTGCCGGTGCGGCACTGGATTGAGCTGCTGGATGGACGGCTGAATTCGCCGGGTTGATTGCGGTCAGCGGGCCAGCGGGGTCTAGCCGAAAAGGAGGCATATGCTACTCGACGATCAAGCGCAGAGCCATGCGCAGCTCCACGACAGTTTCCGCTGGCAGGCGCCGGCCCAGTACAACATCGCCCACGAATGCTGCGGCCGCTGGGCGGCAGACCGCGCACGCTTCGCCCTGTATTACGAAGACGAAAGCGGCTACACCCAGGCCTGGAGTTTCTGGGATATCCAGCGCGAAGCCAACCGCCTGTCCAATGCCCTCGGCGCGCTCGGCATGTTGCGCGGCGAAAAGGTTGCGATCATCCTGCCGCAGCGGCCGCAGACCGCCATCGCGCATATGGCCTGCTACCAGATGGGCGTCGTGGCGCTGCCGCTGTCGCATCTGTTCGGCCCCGAGGCGCTCGAATATCGCCTCGACCACGCCGAGGCACGCGTCGCCATCGTCGACGAAGCGTCGTTGCCCAAGCTGTGGGCGATACGCGAGCGCCTGCCGCACCTGAAACATATCATCGGCGTCGATGGCGCGCTGGAGAGCGGCGTGCATGACTGGGACGAATTGCTGGGACGCGCCTCGACGCGCTACACCCCGCTGGCCACTTCGGCCGACGATGCGGCGCTGATCATCTACACCAGCGGCACCACCGGCAACCCCAAGGGCGCGCTGATGGCGCAGCGCACGCTTTACGGCAACCTGCCCGGCTTCGTCTGCTCGCACGATTTCTTCCCCAGGCCGGGCGACATGTTCTGGTCTCCCGCCGACTGGGCGTGGACCGGCGGCCTGTTCGACGCGCTGCTGCCGACCTGGAACTTCGGCCAGCCCATCCTCGCCTATCGCGGCCGCTTCGATCCGGAGAAGGCTTACTGGCTGATCGAAAAGTACGGCATCCGCAATACCTTCCTGTTTCCCACCGCCCTGAAGATGATGATGAAGGCCGTGCCGCAGCCGAAGCAGACCTATACGCTGAATCTGCGCACCATCATGAGCGGCGGCGAGGCGGTCGGCGACACGGTGATGGCCTGGGCAAGGGAGGAACTCGGCGTCACCATCAACGAGATTTTCGGACAGACCGAGATCAATTACATCGTCGGCGGCTGTGCCGCGGTCTGGCCGCCCAAGCCGGGCGCCATGGGACGGCCCTACCCGGGGCATCGAGTGGCGGTGCTCGACTATGCCGGCCGGCCGCTGCCCGCAGGCGAGGTCGGCGAGGTGTGCGTGCAGCGCAGTTGCAACGGCGAGGCCGATCCGGTGTTCCTACTCGAATACTGGAAGAATCCCGAAGCGACGCACGACAAGTACTTCGGCTCGGGGGAGACCGCATGGGGCCGCACCGGCGACCTGGCCAAGTGCGACGAAGACGGCTACCTCTGGTACCAGGGGCGCGCCGACGACATGTTCAAGAGCGCCGGCTACCGCATCGGCCCTGGCGAGATCGAGAACTGCCTGGTCAGGCACCCAGCCGTGGCCAATGCAGCCGTGATCGGCGCGCCGGACGCCACGCGCGGCACCATCGTCAAGGCCTTCATCGTCCTGCAACCGGGCAACGCGCCTTCAGCCGATCTGGAAGCCGAGTTGCAACAGCACGTGCGCAAATACCTGGCGCCCTACGAATATCCGAAAGCCATCGAGTTCATCGATGCCCTGCCGATGACCACTACCGGCAAGGTGCAGCGGCGCGTGCTGCGCTTGAAGGAAGAAGGGAAACTCCGGCCCAACGGAACCTGCTGATCGGATCAGCGCCGCTAGTTGTTGCGCACCAGTATCTTCGCGTCCGCCGCGGCGACCTGGACGCCGTCCTGGTTGGTGCACGTGCCGGTGAGGGTCACAATCCCGCCGTCATGCTTGGGCTTGGCGTCTAGGGCGGCGATGGTCCAGGCGGTGGCTAGTGTGTCGCCGGCGCGCACCGGGGCGGTGAAGCGGCAGGCATGCTCCAAGTAGGCGATGGCGGTGCCGTGGAAAATCATGCCGAGCTGGGCCGCCATGACGGTGCTGGTCAGGTAGCCGTGGGCGGTGCGGCTGCGGTAGCGCGAGTCGGCGGCGAAGGACTGGTCGATGTGCAGGGGATTGAAGTCGCCGAACAGTCCGGCGCCGAGAACAATATGGGTTTCGGTCAAGGTCAGGGCGCTGTCGTAGCGCTCGCCGAGCTTGACCTCGTTGTAGCCGCGGCCGGAGTGCATGGATCGTTCCTGGGAAAGTTATGCGAGGAGCGAGTATAGCGCGGAGACCGTCAGTTGCCTGACATGGCTGGTCCGTGCGCAGTCCCAGGCAGGACTGCGCGGCCTGCTCAGGACTCGAATCCTCCTGCCGCGCGCTGCGCCGAGGAGGTCGGCCCGGTCAGCAGCTCGACCAGGCGCCGGGCGATGGCTGGTTGCAGCGCGCCGCCGCAGACGCCCGCCGAATAGACGGTCGACAATTCGAACTCCGTGGGCAGGAGGTCGACCAGCGTCACCCCCGACGTGTATTTGATCTCGGTGATCTGGGTACAGCCGATCAGGCGTGGTTCCCTGGATTGCGCGAGCTGCTGCATGGCGATGGCGCCATTCGGATAGGGGCGCAGCCGCGACTCGAGTTGGTCGTAGATGCCGAGCTGTTTGAGGACGTTGACAAAATGGATGCCGGCGGTCGCTCGCTGCGGGTCCGGGAAATAGATACCATTCGCCGCCAGCAGATTGCCCTTGAGCGCCGCGCGATTCGATATATCCGGCAGCGGCGTCCCCGAACGCACGGCGATGCCGGTGCGCACGCGGCCCAACGGCGCCGCCGAGCCTTGCACCACATGGCCCGATTGTGTCAGTTCGGCGATCAACGCGGCGGTGAGGATGATCACGTCGCACGGTTCGCCGGCGAGCAGCTTCTCCTTCATCGCACCGACGGCGCCGTAAGCCCCGGCGATGGATACCCCGGTCTCCCTTGAAAATGCCTGCTGCATTGCATAGACCAGCCCCTTGGCGGCGCCGGCGCTCAATATCTGCAATTCCATTTATCGTCCTCCGCTAGTCCGGTCTTGCGCCGGAAATCTTGACGATACGCGCCCATTTGGCGATATCCTCGTTCATGAATTGGGTGAACTCGATCGGCGTCATGGTCATGGCGATCGCTCCCTGTTTCGCCCAGGCCTGTTTGACTTCCGGTTTCGAAATGATCCGGACAATTTCCGCGTTGAGCTTGTTGATGATGGCAGCCGGCGTATTCCGCGGCGCCAGCAAGCCCAGCCAAATGACTGCTTCATAACCGGGCACGCCGGCCTCGGAGACGGTGGGGATGTCGGGGAGTATCGCCGAGCGTGTCTTGCCTGTCGTTGCCAATGCCTTCACCTTGCCGGAGCGTATGAAATCGCTCATCGTGGTGACCGCGTCGAACATCATGTCCACCTGCCCACCGAGAACGTCGATGCGCGCGCCCGAGCTGCCCTTGTAAGGCACGTGCAGTATCGATACCCCGGCCATGGATTTGAACAGCTCACCGGCCATATGGTAGGGCGTGCCCGGCCCGGAAGAGGCATAGCTGAGCGCCTCGGGTTTCTGCTTCGCCAGCGTCAGCAGATCCTTCAAACTGTTGACGGCCAGGGCGGGCTTGACCACCAGCACCAGGTCCGAGTAGTTGAGCGGGGCAATCGGGACGAAGTCGCGCATCAACTGGAACGGCTTGTCCTTGAACAGCGACTCATTCACGGTATGCGTGTTCGACATCAGCAGCAGGGTGTAGCCGTCCGGAGGGCTTTTCGACACAAAGTCGGTGCCGATGATGGAACCGGCTCCGGGACGGTTGTCGACCACGAAGGCTTGGCCCAAGGATTCCTGTAGCCGCTGGGACATGAATCGCGCATAGATATCCGCCGGTCCGCCGGCGGCGAAAGGAACGACGATTCTGACGCTTCTGACCGGGTATTCCTGCGCATATGCGCCGAATGACAAACCTGCGAGAACTGCGATGATAGTTGACACCAGGAGTTTCATGGTCACGCGTGGCATGGTTTTGATCCTATGGTTGCGATAAAGTCCAATGGCATGAAAAAGGTTTCTCCAAGGTGTTCGGCCCGAGTAATGGTTGGCGTTCCCATAAGTGGAACTATTTTTCTTCATCGGCGAGAAAATCGGCCATCATTCCCGAAGTCCGACGCAGGCGTCGCGAGATCAACTGGGCCACGCAGAACATGAAGCGGTAGGCAAGCGCCGGATATTCCGCCGCGAGTTTCTTGAGGCCTTCCTGGTTCAGGGTCAGGTACTCGCAGTCCTGGTCGACTACGCAGGTGGCGGAGCGCCGCTCATGGTCGAGCAAGGCCATTTCCCCGACTATCCGCCCTTTGCTCTCGCTGGAAAGTAGATGCTGGCCGTGCTCGCCTCCCTTGTAGATGGAAATGCTGCCCTTGATCAGGATCAGCATGAAACTGCCGGGATCGCCTTCCTGAAATATGGTGGTCCCTTTGAGGGCGGACTGCAGCATCAGGAATTTGCCGATGACCGTCAACTCGGGATAGGAGAACTCCTTGAAGAAATTAAGTCCGTCGAGAAGATCGGCGATATTGTTTTTCATCGTTTGCTCCCTGTTCGGCGCCGAGCCCGAATGTTACCCAGCGCCGGATGCCTATACTGCAACACGCCAATCGCCAAGTAAAGTCTCCGAGCATACAGGCAGAAACATCTTTTGCGCTTGGAACAATTCAAGATGCAATACAATTAGGCCAACGGCCTTGGCTATTGCCCTCATTTGATGCATGTCAATCGAGATGAGGGTCGATAAAGTATTATTCTGCCCGATGTCCGTGCCTTGCACATTACCCGTTGTTTTCCCCGTTCAACAAGAATATTTAGGGAGTTATCAAGCATGCCTCTGATGATCGGAGTACCACGAGAGGTTTTTCCCGGCGAAAAGCGCGTCGCAACCGTACCCGAGGTCGTTGAAAAGCTCATCAAACTGGGTTTCAAGATCGCCGTCGAATCCGGAGCCGGAGACGCCGCGAATTTCAGCGATGACGTCTACCGCGCGTCAGGCGCCGAGATCGTCGAGGGCGCGACGAAATTGTGGGCGGCATCCGATATCGTCTTCAAGGTGCGCGGACCGACCGCCGAAGAAGTCGGTTTGATGCACGAGGGCCAGACCCTGATCAGTTTCATCTGGCCGGCGCAAAACCCGGAATTGATGAAGCAGCTCGCCGCCAGGAAGGTCACGGTGCTGGCCATCGACTCGCTGCCGCGCATGCTCTCCCGCGCCCAGAAGATGGACGCGTTGACCTCGCAGGCCGGCGTTGCCGGCTACCGCGCCGTCATCGAGGCCGCCAATGCCTTCGGCCGCTTCTTCAACGGCCAGATCACCGCTGCGGGCAAGGGGCCGCCGGCCAAGGTCTTCATCGCTGGCGCCGGCGTGGCCGGTCTGGCGGCGATCGGCACGGCAGCCGGCCTGGGCGCCATCGTGCGCGCCAACGACACCCGCGCCGAAGTGGCCGACCAGGTCGTTTCGCTGGGCGGCGAATTCGTCAAGGTCGATTATGAGGAAGAAGGTTCCGGCGGCGGCGGCTACGCCAAGGTGATGAGCGAGGGCTTCCAGCAGGCCCAGCGCGAGATGTATGCCAAACAGGCCAGGGAGGTGGACATCATCATCACCACCGCCCTGATCCCCGGCAAGCCGGCACCCAAGCTGATCACCGCCGAGATGGTGAAGAGCATGAAGCCGGGCAGTGTCATTGTCGACATGGCCGCCGAGCAGGGCGGCAACTGCGAGTTGACCGAGCCCGGTCAAGCGGTGGTGAAACACGGCGTGACCATCGTCGGCTACACCGATCTGGTCAGCCGCCTGTCCAGGCAGTCGTCGACGCTGTATGCCACCAACCTGTTTCGCCTCAGCGAGGAACTCTGCAAGACCAAGGATGGTGTGATCAACGTCAACATGGAAGACGACGCCATCCGCGGCCTGACCGTCATCAAGAACGGCGAGATCACCTGGCCGCCACCGGCGCCCAAGTTGCCCGCGCCGGCCGCCGCCAAGCCGGCGGCAGCACCGGCCGCGGCCAAGAGCAAAGGTCACGGCCATGGCGGAGGCGGCGCGCCGGCTTCGGCTACGCGCACCACGGTGATGTTCGGTATCGCGGCCCTGGTCTTCTGGTTCATCGGCGCCAACGCGCCGGCGGCCTTCCTGTCGCATTTCACCGTGTTCGTGCTGGCCTGCTTCGTCGGCTACATGGTGGTGTGGAATGTCACGCCGGCCCTGCATACGCCGCTGATGAGCGTGACCAACGCGATCAGCAGCATCATTGCCATCGGCGCCCTGGTGCAGATCGCCCCGCCAGGCGAAGTGCGCATGGACGACTGGATCCGTTGGCTGGCGGTGGTCGGCATCGTGCTGACTTCGATCAATATGTTCGGCGGTTTCGCCGTAACCCAGCGCATGCTGGCGATGTTCCGTAAATAAAGGGAAGAAGAGCCATGTCAGAAAGCCTAGCAACCATCTCCTACATCGGAGCGACGATACTCTTCATCCTCAGCCTCGGCGGCCTTTCCAATCCGGAATCCTCGCGGCGCGGCAACCTGTACGGCATGATAGGCATGACCATCGCGGTGCTGGCCACGGTTTTCGGTCCCCACGTAACGATGTCGGGCCTCGGCTGGATCGTCACGGCCATGGTGATCGGCGGCGCAGTCGGGCTGTATGCCGCGCGCACCGTGCAAATGACCCAGATGCCGGAACTGGTGGCGCTGATGCACAGCCTGGTCGGCCTGGCGGCCTGCCTGGTGGGTTTCGCCAACTACATCGACCCGGCCGCCTCTGCCCATCTTACGGGGGCCGAGAAAGCCATCCATGAAATCGAGATCTACCTCGGCATCCTGATCGGCGCGGTGACTTTCTCCGGGTCGGTGATCGCCTTCGGCAAGCTTTCCGGCAAGATCGGTGGCAAGCCGCTGACGCTGCCGGGACGCCACTGGATGAATCTGGCCGGCCTGCTGGTGGTGATTTATTTCGGCGGCGTCTTCATCAACACGCATGCGGTCGCCGACGGCATGACGCCGCTCGTCGTGATGACCGTGATCGCGCTGCTGTTCGGTATCCACATGGTGATGGCGATCGGCGGCGCCGACATGCCGGTGGTGGTGTCGATGCTCAACAGCTACTCGGGATGGGCGGCGGCGGCAACCGGCTTCATGCTCAACAATGACTTGCTGATCGTCACCGGCGCCCTGGTCGGTTCGAGCGGCGCCATCCTCTCCTACATCATGTGCCGGGCGATGAACCGCAGCTTCATCAGCGTCATCGCCGGCGGATTCGGCTCCGATGGCGGGATGCCCGCGCCCAAAGGTGAAGGCGCCGAGCCGGTCGGCGAAGTGACGCCGATTAGCGCCACCGAGACGGCCGAGCTGTTGCGCGATGCCAAGAATGTCATCATCGTGCCGGGTTACGGCATGGCGGTGGCGCAGGCCCAGCATACGGTCTACGAGATCACCAAGCACCTGCGCGAAAAAGGCGTCAACGTGCGCTTCGGCATCCACCCGGTGGCCGGCCGCATGCCCGGCCACATGAATGTGCTGCTGGCGGAAGCCAAGGTGCCTTACGACATCGTGTTCGAGATGGACGAGCTCAATGACGACTTCCCGACGACCGACGTGGCGATCGTCATCGGCGCCAACGACATCGTCAATCCGGGTGCGCAGGACGATCCCAACAGCCCAATTGCCGGCATGCCGTCGCGATGGTGATCGGCGCCAATGACATCGTCAATCCAGGCGCGCAGGACGATCCGAGCAGTCCGATCGCCGGCATGCCGGTGCTGGAAGTCTGGAAGGCCAAGACCTCGATCGTGATGAAGCGCAGCATGGCTTCCGGCTATGCCGGCGTCGACAATCCGCTCTTCTACAAGGAAAACAATCGCATGTTGTTCGGCGATGCCAAGAAGATGCTGGATGAGGTGTTGACTTCGCTGAAGGCCTGATCTCAGTTATCACCTGGTAGCGGCGCCCGCTTCGGCGGGCGTTGCTTTTTCTGTCTCGCGTGTGTGGTCTTGTGAGGGTGGTGATATCGAGCGTAGCGAGCACATTTAGCCCCCCGCCCCGGGGCGGGGGCAGGGGGTGGGGGGTCATGGGAATGCCGCTAACGTTTATGATCGGGGGCGTAGCCCGCGCATCATGAACGTTAGCCGGAGCTTGCTGCGGCGTTTGCGATCAGGAACTTCTCGAGGTCTTCCTTGGGCAGCGGCTTGCTGAAGTAGTACCCCTGGATTTCATCGCAGCGGTTGTCATGCAGGAAATCGAGCTGGCCGACGGATTCGACGCCTTCGGCGATGACCTTCAGGTCGAGGCTGTGGCCGAGCATGATGACGGCCTGCGATATCGAGGCGCTGTCCGTATCGGTATTGATGTCGCGCACAAAGGACTGGTCGATCTTCAGCCGGTCGATCGGGAAGCGCTTCAGATAACTCAAGCTGGAGTAACCGGTGCCGAAATCGTCGATGGCGAGCTCGATGCCGATATCCTTGAGCTGACGCAACGTGGAAATGAACAACTCGGCATTGTGCATGATGAGGCTCTCCGTCAGCTCGAGTTCGAGATATTCCGGAGACAGGCCGGTATCCGCCAGCGCCTGCCTGATCGAGGAGATAAGATCCTTCTCGATGAACTGGCGCGCCGAAAGATTGACCGACAGCTTGATCTTGGGCAGACCGGCGTCCTGCCAGGCCTTGGCCTGGGCGCAAGCGGTGCGCAGTACCCAGTTGCCGATGGGAACGATCAGCCCGGTTTCTTCCGCCAGGGGGATGAATTGCACCGGGGAAATCAATCCCCGCTGAGGATGCCGCCAGCGTATCAGGGTCTCCATGCCGGTGACGCGGCGGGTCCTCAGGTCTATCTGCGGTTGATAGACGAGGAAAAACTCATCGTTGTCCAGCGCCCTGCGCAACTCGCTTTCCAGCGACAGGCGCAGCTTGATTTTGTCGTTGAGCTCCGGGGAGTAATGCTGGATATTATTTCTTCCCAACTCCTTGGCGGAGTACATGGCGATCCCGGCGTTCTTCATGAGAATTTCTTCCGTTTCTCCATCGGCCGGCACCAGCGCATAGCCTATGCTGCAGGTGATGAAGAATTCCTGCTGGCCGATCTTGTAGGGTTGCGCAACCTCGCGCAGAACCCGTTGCAGCAGGGCGTTAATCGCGATGCTGAAGTTCTCTTCCTCGCCGGGGTTCTCGAACACGATCAGGACGAATTCATCGCCGCCCAGGCGAGCCGCCGTATCGCTGCTGCGCAAGCATGCGTCGAGACGGGCCGAAACCATCTTCAATACCTGGTCGCCGGCGGTGTGCCCCATGCTGTCGTTGATGAACTTGAAGTTGTCCAGGCCGATATAGGCTACCGCCATGATGGTCTGCTTGTAGCGGTTGGAGTAGGCAATGCCCTGGCCGATGCGGTCCCTCAGCAAGTTGCGGTTGGGCAGATTGGTGAGCGTGTCGTGAGTGGACTGATGCTCCAGTTCATTCTGGTAGCGTTTGGAATCGGTGACGTCATTCTGGATGCCGATGTAATGCGTGATGGTCCCGTCGTCCTCGCGCACCGGGGCAATGTGCAAGTCGTTCCAGAACAGGCTGCCATCCTTGCGGTAATTGCGCAGCAGCGCATGACCTTCCTTGCCCTCCCTGAGCGCGGCACGGATATGTTCCAACTCCGGTTGATTGGTATCGTTACCGAGCAGGAAACGGCAGTTTTGCCCGATGACCTCCTCCGAGGTGTAACCGGTAATGGTGGTAAACGACGGGTTGACGTATTCGATGAGGTTGCCCGACCCGGCGTAGCCAGTAATGATGATGGCATTGACGCTCGACTCTATGGCCCTGTCGCGCAGTCGTAGCGCCTGTGCAGCGCGGTGAGCTTCTTCCAGCCTTCCCTTGACCAGGAGAAAGAGCATCCAGCTTGAGGCGAATACGACCAGCGTGCCGCTCAGAACCTGGCCGCCGGCAAAGTCGGAAAGGGAAATCTTGTCGCTGAAAAATGTCGTGAGTACGCCGCTGGTCAGAACGATCCAGAGGCTGCCGATGAGCCCATAGATCGTGGCGATCTTGAGCGCATGATTACTTTCTTCGGATGGTTTCCGGAGCGGTTGAGCCATGCTATCCCCTGCTTGATTTTTTGATTATAGACTGTTGAGCTTGTGACCGGTAATAACAACGCTTCAACACTCAAATCCGCAAATTGCCGGCGAACCCGGGAAATTCGTCGGACAAGACGACGACTTCACCGGATCTCCGTTGTCATTTCTTCCCGAAACCGCCGAGCAGTGCCGCCACTGGTTTCAGCGTGCGGGGAGGCGCTTTTTTTTCGGCCGCCGGTTGATCGTTGCCGGCGGCGATTCGCGATTCATAGGGCTTGTTCGGATCGAAATCGAGTTTCGGCAGATGGGCCACGGGCGATGGCAGGCGGGGTCTCTCGGTACGCTCGAGACGCGGCGGGAGGTTCGCAGCCCGTTCGCGATCGGCTTTTCGGCTGCGCTCTTCGCGGCTTTCCCGCTCTCCGGAATCCGCATGGGCGCGGCTTCTGCCGCGTTGGGGTTTTTCGGCATCGGCGGCGAGGCCGTGATCGTTGCCGCGTTCGAAACCAGGCGCGGTCACCTGCTCGATCTTGAACTTGATGAGTTTTTCTATTTCGGCCAGGTGCTGTCTTTCCGCCGGGCAGACCAGCGAAGTGGCGTCGCCGCTCTTGCCGGCGCGCCCGGTCCGGCCGATGCGATGCACGTAATCCTCGGCGACGTGCGGCAGTTCGTAGTTGATCACATGCGGCAGGTCGTCGATGTCCAGTCCGCGCGCGGCCACATCGGTGCCGACCAGCACCTTGATGCGGCCGGCCTTGAAGGCTTCGAGCGCCTCGGTCCGCTGTTGCTGGGTCTTGTCGCCATGGATAGCATCGGCCTCGATGCCCTGGCGTTGCAGGTAGTGGGCCAGTCGGCTGGCGCCGAACTTGGTGCCGACAAAAATCAGCACCTGGCGCAGTTGCTGATGGCGCAACAGATGCACCAGCAGGTGGCGCTTGTCCTCCTGCGCCACCGGGTAGACGCGGTGGGTGATGTTTTCGCCGACAGCGTTGCGTTTCGCCACCTCGATCAACTGCGGCGCCTTGAGCATGGTATCGGCGAGCTTGCGGATTTCCTCGGAGAAGGTCGCCGAGAACAACAGGCTCTGCCGCTCTTTCGGCAGCATCGCCAGGATGCGCTTGATATCAGGAATGAAGCCCATGTCGAGCATGCGATCGGCTTCGTCGAGGATGAGAAATTCGACGAAGTTGAAGGTGACGGTCTTCTGCTGCACGTGGTCGAGCAGGCGGCCCGGCGTGGCGACGACGATTTCGCGGCCTTCCTTCAGTTCGGCGATCTGCGGCTTGATGTCGACGCCGCCATACAGGCAGGTGGAGCGCAACGGCAGGTACTTGCTGTAGGTCTTGACGCTCTCATAAACCTGCATCGCCAGTTCACGCGTTGGTGTGAGGATCAGCCCGCGCACCGGATGGCGTGCCGGCGACGAGGAGGTGCTGGCATGGCGCGCCAGGCGCTGCAACATCGGCAGGGTGAACCCGGCGGTCTTGCCGGTGCCGGTCTGGGCGCCGCCCAGGATGTCCTTGCCTTGCAGAATGATGGGAATCGCCTGCGCCTGGATCGGTGTCGGCTCGGTGTAGCCGTTGTCGGCCACGGCATGCAACAATTCGGGCAGCAGCCCGAGGTCTTCAAATTTCAAAGATAGCTCCTGATTCGGCCTGCCCCTTGTGGGGTACCGGTTCAGGCAGCGAAAGATTCTTGGGAAGTCGGGCCGACGCATCCGACGATTTATACGATTCGTACATTTCATCGGTACAGCCGCTGGAAGCCACCAACCGGTGGGGCGGGGACAGCGATATTATAGCTGATTCCTTGCCTATATCCCCAAGGCGCGAGCGCATTTCAGTCAAGAGTCCGGGATGCATCAGGAGCGATGGAATTCCCGGCAATCCAACGATCGGGATTCCGTCGACCGAGGTCAATGCTTTGCCGCCGCCTTGGTTTTGCTGTTCGCCCCCTTTTCTGAACTCCCCTTGGATTCCGCCGACGGTGCCTCAGCGGCTTTAGGTTCGGCTTTAGGTTCGGCCTTGGGGATGACAGCGTCCTCGATCTTGTTCTCGCGCATGTAAGCGTCCATGTCGCGCCAGCCGGCGAAAATCGCCGCCTTTTGGGCCTTCGGACTGAGTGCATAACATTCCTCGAGCGGCCGGGCGGTTTGCCGGCACGCGCTGCCGATGGCCTTTCCCTCCGCCTCGCGGTTCGCCGCGATCTTTGCCTGGTCCTCGAGGCCGAGCTGCTCGCAAGCCGCAAGCGCAAGCGGTATAAGCAACAAGTGCAGGCGTAAATACATGGCGATCCCCGGAATCAGTGCCTACTGTGTTGATCAATTGTCGGCGGCAAACTGCGCCGATAATTCTACGTCAATTTGCCGCCAGGATTGAATCAATCAGCATCCGGGATGACCGCGGTCGCTTCGATTTCCACCCTGGCCGCATCCTCAACCAACTCGGCAACCTGGACCACGGCCATGGCGGGATAATGATTTCCCATCACCGCGCGGTAGGCAACGCCGATCTCCTTGGAGCGCGCCAGATATTCCCGTTTATCGGTGATGTACCAGGTCAGGCGCACCACGTGTTCCGGTCCGGCGCCGGCGACGGCGAGGATGGCGAGGATGTTGCCGAGCGTCTGCCGCACCTGGTCGGCAAGATCGAGGCTGGCGAAACAACATTCGCTATCCCAACCGATCTGGCCGCCGGTGAACACCAGCCTCCCCTTGGCCATGACGCCGTTGGAAAACCCTCGCGGCCTCTGCCACCCGATCGGTTGGAGTATCTGCTGCAAGCTCATCCTGTCAGGCGCTCTTGGATTTTCTCGAGCCGGCGCAGGAAGCGACATGGCCTTTCAGTTTCGCCAGCAGGCCATGGAATTGCTCGCGCTCCTTTTCGTTGAGATCGCCGAGCAGTTCGACTATCCACAGTTCGTGCGCCTCGGCCATCCTCATGAAGGCCTTGCGTCCCACCGGGGTCAGCTTGACGTTGTAGGCGCGGCGGTCGTTCGGATTATCCTCGCGGACCACCAATCCCTCGGCGACCAGTTGGTCGGTAATGCCAGTGACATTCCCGCCGGTGACCATCATGCGCTTCGACAATTCACCCATCTTCATGCCGTCCGGCGCGCGTTCCAGTTGCGACATCAGGTCAAAGCGCGGCAAGGTGATGTTGAACTGGGTGCGCAGACGGCTCCTGATCTCGGCCTCGACCAGATGGGTGGTGGCGAGCATGCGCAGCCAGAGACGCAATTCCTGGGCGTGGCTGCTGGTCGCGCGGGTTTCCAGGTCGGATTGTGCGGGGGGGATGGTCTTCTTGTTCATGGCGTCAGCCTCTCTAAATAGTGGGGTTGAAAACTCAGGCGGTGAGTGTGACTTGCGCGGCGCGGGCGAGATAGCGTTCGAGTTGATCCCTGCCGCTGAGATATTGCGGTGGCCATCCGGCTTCGCGATACGCCTGCCGCGCGGCGGCGTGCAGTGTCCATGCCGGGTCGGCCAGATGCGGCCGGGCGAGGGCGCACAGGTCGGCGCGACCGGCCGCCACGATGCTATTCACATGGTCCGCCTCGAAAATGTTGCCGACCGCGATCGTGGCGATATCGACTTCATTCCTGATCCGGTCGGCGAAAGGCGTCTGGTACATGCGGCCGTACACGGGCTTGGCGGCGCGGGTGGTCTGTCCGGACGAGACGTCGATCAGGTCGGCGCCGGCCTCCTTGAAGCGCCGGGCCATGACTACGGCATCGTCCGGAGTATTGCCGCCGGGCGCCCAGTCGTGCGCAGAGATGCGCACCGACAAAGGCTTGGGGGCCGGCCAGGCGGCGCGCACCGCATTGAAAACCTCGAGCGGATAGCGCAGGCGGTTTTCCAGCGTTACGCCGTACTCATCGTTGCGCCGGTTGGTGAGGGGACAGATGAAGCTGGATAGCAGGTAGCCATGCGCGCAATGCAGCTCGATCAGGTCGAAGCCTGCATTGTCGGCATGTTTGGCGGCGGCGACGAAGTCATCCCGCACCCTATCCATATCGGCGCGCGTCATTTCGCGCGGCACCTGGTTGTGCGGTCCATAGGCGATCGCCGAGGCCGCCAGCAACGGCCAGTTGCCTTCCGGCAACGGTTCGTCGATGGCCTCCCATCCCAATTGGGTCGAGCCCTTGGGCCCGGAGTGGCCGATTTGCAAGCCCAGTTTCGCGTCGGAATGTTGGTGCACAAAATCGACGATGCGAGTCCAGGCGGTCATCTGCTGGTTGTTCCAGAGTCCGGCGCAGCCCGGCGTGATGCGGCCATCGGGCGAGATACAGGTCATTTCCGTCATCACCAGCCCGGCGCCGCCGAGAGCGCGGCTGCCCAGGTGCACCATCAGGAAGTCTCCAGGGACGCCGTCCTGGCAGGAATACATAGCCATCGGCGAAACCACGATGCGGTTCTTGAGCCTCAGTCCCGAGACGGTGAATGGCGTAAACATCGGCGGCAGCGGCATTGCCGGCAGGCCGCTCCTGGCGGCGAACCAGCTTTCGACGGTGTCGACGTAGGCGGGGTCGCGCAACTTGAGGTTCTCGTGGCCGATACGCTGGCTGCCGGTGAGCAGCGTATAGGCGAACTGCTCAGGCTCCAGGTGGGTGTAGCGGGCGACGTTTTCGAACCACTCCATGCGGTTGCGTGCCGCGCTCTGCAATTTCAGCGCTTCGAGTTCGCGTTCCTGTTGATAGGCTTCGAGAGCCTGGTTCACGTCGCCGGGGTAGGCCGTGACCGCCTTGCTCAGCGCGATCGCGTCTTCCATGGCCAGCTTGGTGCCGGAGCCGATCGAGAAATGCGCGGTATGCGCCGCATCGCCGATTAGCACGACATTCTTGTGGTGCCAATTCTGGCACAGTACCCGGCTGAAGTTCAGCCAGGCGGAGCCGCGCAAGTGGCGCGCATTGCTCATCAATTTGTGACCCTTGAGGTATTTGGCGAAAAGTCTTTCGCAGAATGCGATCGATCCGGCCTGGTCAAGCCGGTCCAGTCCGGCCGCCTGCCAGGTTTCCTCACGGCACTCGACGATGAAGGTGCTGGTGGCGCCATCGAACTGATAGGCATGCACCTGGAACCAGCCCCATTCGCTCGCTTCGGTGATGAAGGTGAAGGCGTCCAAGGGGAGGTCGGTGCCGAGCCAGATATAGCGGCATTTGCGCACCTCGATATCGGGCTTGAAATCTTCGGCATATTTTTGCCGCATCTGGCTATTGACGCCATCCGCCGCGACGATCAGGTCGGCGTCGGCGAACTGGGCGTCGTCAGTGATATTGGTCGCGAAAATCTGTTTGACGCCGAGTTCGGTGGCGCGGACTTGAAGGATGTTGAGTAGTTTCCTGCGGGCAATGCCGCAAAAACCATGGCCTCCGGAGCGTATGCGACGTTCCTTGAAGAAGATGTCGCAGTCGTCCCAGTGATGGAAATTCCGGGTGATCTCGGCATAGGTCTGTGGATCGGCCACGGCGAAATTTCCCAGCGTCGCGTCCGAAAAAACGACACCCCAGCCAAAGGTGTCGTCAGGCAGATTGCGCTCGTAAATTGTGATGTCGTGCGCCGGATCGGCTTTCTTCATCATGATGCTGAAATACAAACCGGCCGGGCCGCCGCCCAGGCAGACTATGCGCATGTCCTCTTCCTTTTACTTGGACGAGTATATATTTAACCATAAAATATCATAATATGCCATATCGATGCAAGCGGCTTGAGAATCCGCCCGAAGAGTTCGGGCTGGATGTGGGGGTGGCGAGGTAAGATAGGATCTTTGTCGACAGGGAGTAAACATGCGGCGGATCGGATGGGTGCTGTTGCTGGTGGGCGTGTTGGTCGCGCCGGCGCAGGCGCGCGATGAAATCTTCCTGCGGCATGCTCTGTCTGGCCCAGCCTTGGATACCCTGGCGGCTCTGGTACAGCGCTTCAACGACGAGCAAAAAGGCAAGTCCGCAATATTGCTGCAGGAGTTGAACGGCATGGAAGAAGAAGCCCGGCGCCGCTTGCCTCACCTGGCCTTGCTCGATGCCGACGATGGCGTGGCGTTCTTCGGTACCCGGCCGCGTTTCAAGATGCTCTACCAGGTGATGGCCGAGTCCGGCGAGAAGCTCGATGTGAAGCGTTTTTTCCCCCTGGTTGCCGATGCCGTGGACGATACGCTGGGCCGGCTTCAGGCCTTGCCGCTGGGTCTGTCACTGCCGGTGCTGATGTGGAACAAGGATGCCTATCGCAAAGCCGGGCTGGATCCCGAGAAGGCGCCGAAGACCTGGTGGGAGCTACAGGAACATGCCGGCAAATTGTACGATGCCAGCGTCAAGTGCCCATATACCTCATCGCGTTTCGCCTGGGTGCATCTGGAGAACCTTTCGTCCCAGCATGGCGAAGACTACGCCGCGCGCGAGAAGAACGGCGCCAGCCGGGTCTCCCTGAACCGATTGGTGAACGTCAAGCACATCGCCTTGATGGCGAGCTGGTACAAGAGTTCGTATCTCCATTATTTCGGCTCGGGTGACGAGTCCGACCGGAAATTCCTTTCCGGGGAATGCGCCATCTTGACCGGCGAATCCTCGCTGTATGCCAAGGCGCTGAGCGGCAGCTTCGCAGCGGGAGTGACCGGGTTGCCGTATTACGACGACGTGCGCGAAGCCGCACCGGGCAGGTTGTTGCCCGACGGCGCCGCGTTGTGGGTGCTGGCCGACCACAAGAAGAAGGAGTATCAGGTCGCGGCGCGTTTCGCCAGCTTCATGCTCAGGCCTCAGGTCCAGCTTGAATGGGTGCGGGCGACCGGGTACCTGCCGATGACGCCCGCGGCTATCGACGCGCTCAAGGCCGCCGGTGTCGCGCCGACCCTGCTGGATGCGGCAACCCGCCGCCTTTCGGAGCGAAAGTCCGCGACGACCAGAACCAAGCACGGCGCTGGCCTGAATCGCCTGAGGGAAATCCTCAACGAGGAGATCGCCGCAGTGTGGGCCGATACCAAGCCGGCCAAGGAAGCCCTGGACACCGCGACGCGACGCTTTAACCTAGAGCCGGGCGGCTTCGGCACCCCGGTTTCA
Organism: Pseudomonadota bacterium; assembly: GCA_026399515.1. GTDB lineage: Bacteria > Pseudomonadota > Gammaproteobacteria > Burkholderiales > Rhodocyclaceae > JACRAR01. The sequence continues at coordinate 20,220 of JAPLQT010000061.1, forward strand.
GCGAGGTAAGAAATCGACTCGCGCTGCGAATCAGGCCATGCGAATTCAGAGATCGATCGCCGTCCGATGCGGCATGGCGGCGCCGCTGCCGGTACCGTCGCCACCAATCTCCGCCAGCGTCGGCAAATGTGCCCCATCCAGTTCCGGGTCGAAATAACGAAAATTGTCCAGTAGCGCAGGCGTTATGCGGGTTTCGATCCGGAAGCCGTCCATCCGGTTGCCTTTCAATTCGGGAACGGCTTGCAGCAAGCGCCGCGTATAGGGATGGCGCGGTGCATCGAATACCGCGTCGCGGGTTCCCTCCTCGACGACGTGGCCGCGCAACATCACGATAACCCGGTCCGCAATCTGCTCGACCACGCCGAGATCGTGGGAGATCAGCAGGCAGGCGAAGCGATAGCTATCCTGCAGCGAGATCAGGATGTCCAGAACCTGCTTTTGTACGGTGACGTCAAGTGCCGACACCGGTTCGTCGGCGATGACGATGTCGGGACGCATGACCAGCGCGCGCGCGATGGCCACGCGCTGACGCTGCCCGCCGGATAGCTGGTGCACATACCGTCTGGCATAGACTCCGCCCAGGCCGACGTCCTCGAGCGCCTGCGTGACACGCGTCTTTTTTTCGATGGCGGAAAGTGTCGGATCGAGCCGCAGTCCCTCCGCGGCGATGGCCTCGACCGTCATGCGCGGATCGAGGGAAGAATACGGATCCTGGAAGATTATCTGAATCCGGCGGCGCGCCGCCTTGATTTGCGCGCGGTTTGCCCGCGCCAGATCCATGCCGGCGAATGAAATCGTTCCGCCGGACGGCTTCTGCAGGCCAAGAATGGCCTTGGTGATCGTGGTTTTTCCGCTGCCCGATTCTCCCACGATCGCCAGCGTCTCGCCTGCCGCCAGGGTGAACGAAGTTTCATGAACGGCGCGCAAGTGACTATGCCGGAACCAGGAGTTCGCTACCGTATAGTCTACCGTCAGGTCCGAGACTTCCAGGATGGGCGGCCCGCCTGCCGGGGCGGTGCCCGCCGGACTGCGCTTTGGCAGTGCATCGAGCAGATTGAGCGTGTACTCGTGTTGCGGCCGCGACAAGACCTGCGACACCCGGCCGGCCTCCACCAAGTCGCCGGCGCGCAGTACCAGCATGCGCTCGGCATACGCCGCGACCAGCGCCAGGTTGTGGCTGATGAAGATCAGCGCCGTGCCTTCCTGTTCGGTGAGCTCCCGCATCAGGTCCAGCACTTCCTTCTGCACCACGCAATCCAGTGCGGTGGTCGGCTCGTCCGCGACCAGCAGCTTCGGCTTGAGCAGCATGACGGCGGCGAGCAGGATGCGCTGGCGCATGCCGCCGGAGAACTCGTGCGGATAGCGCGTCATGCAATCCCGTGCCTGGCGCACGCGTACCCGCTCCAGCATCGCCTGCGCGCGCTACCATGCTTCGTCGCGCGTCAGGCCACGCCTGAGCATCAGTGCCTCGGCCAGTTGATCGCCGATGCGAAAGGCGGGATTCAGCGAAACCATCGGCTCCTGGAACACCATGCCGATTTCGGTGCCACGCACCGCGCGCCACTGTGCCGGCGTGCTCGACAGCAATTCACGCCCGGCGTAGAGAATGCTGCCGCCGGTAATCCGTGCGGAGTCCGGCAGCAAGCCGAGCAGGGTCTTGCCGAGCAGTGTCTTGCCGCTGCCCGATTCGCCGACGATGGCAAGCGCCTCGCCGGCACGCAGGTCAAAGCCGATGCCATTGACTGCCCTGACGGCAACACCGTCGCCGCCGGGAAAACCGATAGACAGATTGCGCACGCTCAGCAGCGGACCGCTCATACCGCCACGCCTTTCATGCGCGGGTCCAGCATGTCGCGCACCGCATCGCCGAGCAGATTGATTCCCAGCAAGGCAAGCGAAATCATAGCGCCGGGAAACAACGCCAGCCAGATGGCCTGATCCATCGCATTGCGGCTGTCGGACAGCATGCCGCCCCAGGTCGCCGCCGGCGCCGGCACGCCAAGACCGAGGAAGCTCAGCGCGCTTTCGGCCAGCAAGGCGGAGCCGAACAAGGTGGCGGAAAACACGATCAACGGCGCGGCGCAATTCGGCATGACATGGCGCAACACGGTCCACAGCCCGCTGTTGCCCATCGCTTGCGACGCGATCACGAAGTCTCGCTGGCGCAGGGAAAACACCGTGCCGCGGGCGATTCGGGCGACCGACGGGGTGTAGGCCAGTCCCAGCGCGAGTATCACGCCGAACTTCGACGGCCCGACGACCGTCATGATGCCGAGCGCCAGCAGCAAGCCGGGGAATGCCATCAGGGCTTCCAGAAACACCATGATGACGCGATCGGTCCAACCGCCCAGGTAGCCGCCGAAGACGCCGATCAGGGTGCCGGCGCACAGCGCGAACAATACCGATCCGCCGCTCACCGCGACGCTGACGCCCGCGCCCGCCATGATGCGGGATAGGACGTCGCGGCCGAATTCATCGGTGCCGAACCAGTGCTGCGCCGAAGGTGCCTGGAACTTGGCGATGAAATCGGCGTCGACTGGATCGTAGGGCGTGTAGAACAGGCTGACGACGGCAAGCAGCAGCACGAATCCGACCAGGCAGATGCCGATCATGGCGTTGGCACGTTTCAAATCAGGCATGCGAAGTCACGAGTCACGATTCACAATTTGATGCGCGGGTCGAAGAGCGGATACAACAGGTCGATCACCAGATTCACAAACACATACAACAGCGAAATGAACAACAGGCAGCCCTGGATCACCGGGTAGTCGCGGGCATAGATGCTTTCCACCAGCAGCCTGCCGATGCCCGGCACGGTGAACACGGTTTCGATGACGGCGGCGCCGGACAGCAGATGACCGAGCACCAGGCCGATGATGGTCAAGG
>JAPLQT010000061.1:23147-30271 GCA_026399515.1 Pseudomonadota bacterium
GCACCCGCCTCTCGCCCAGGCCCTTGGCGCGCGCATGCGCGATGTACTCCAGGCGCAATATCTCGATGCTGCTGGCGCGCATCATGCGCGTGAGCACGGCAATTTCGGTCAGCACGATCGCCGCGACCGGCAGGATCATGTAGCGCAAGCTGCCCCACCCGCCGGCGGCGAAAGATTCGAAGCCGTAGGTAGGCAGCCAGTCGAGCTTTACGCCGAAGATCCAGATCAGCATGATGCCAACCCAGAAGCTCGGAACCGAGGCCAGCAGTATCGTTACCGAGACTATCGTGATGTCGGTCCTGGTGTTTTGCCGCCAGGCAGCAAGCAAGCCGGCGGGGACCGCGATCAGGCAGGCGACGCTGGTCGCCGCAAGAACGATCTGGGCGGTCACCGGAAAGTGCGAGAGTATCAATTCGAGCACCGGCTGCCGGGTCTTGACCGAAGCGCCCAGATCACCCCGCAACAGATGTGAAACCCACAGGAAGAACTGCTCCATCACCGGACGGTCGAGCCCCAGCGCATCGCGCATTTCCCGCACCAGCGCAGGATCACCGACATCGCCCAGCATCAGCGCCACCGGATCGCCGGGAATGGCGCGTATCATGACGAACACCAGGACGGAAACGAGGACGACGGTCGGCACCGCCATCAATATCCGTTTCAACACATAGGCGAACATGCTTCGGCCCTAGTTCTTCGTCACATTGAAAAAGCGCGGCTTGCGCAGCGGCCAGGTCTTGTAACCGTGGATGCTGTTATTCACTACGATCAGACCGTCATTGTCGTAGAGCTTCAGCAGCGGAACGTCGTCGATCATCCAGTGGTGGAGTTGCTCGAACGCGGCCTGGCGTTTGCCGGTATCCGCGACGCCTTCGATGCCGGCCAGTGTCTTCTCCGCCAGCGAACTGGACCACTGCGAGTTGGCTTTCTCTCCCAGCACGTCGGCATACATGATGGCCGGATCTATGCGTGCCGAATAACCGAAAACCATCAACTGAAATTTCCCCTCGCGAAAATTTGAAAGCTGGGTGGCCTTGTCCAGCACCTCGATATCGGCTTTGATGCCGGCCTTCTTCAGCATCGACTGCGTCGCGATCGCCAGCCTGTACCATTCGTTATCCCGCCTGTTGGTCTTGATGATCAAGGTTTCGCCGCGATAGCCGGCCTCGGCGAGGAGCTTCTTCGTCTCCTCCAGATTTTGCTTATAACCGGCCTGGTGATGCGCCGAGTAATAGCGGCTCAAGGTCGGGACTAACGACGGGTTGTAGGTGGAGCGGCCGTTCGTCGCCGCGCTCACCAGCGCCGGCATGTCGATGGCGGACGCGATGGCGCGGCGAAAGCGCTGATCGGCCAGCGGCGCGGCGCGGCTTTGCATCAACAAGACCATGTTGTCGAGACCCTGTTCGACCAGCACATTCCAGCGCGGATCTTTCGGCGGCAAGTTGTCGTCCGATGCGTTGATCATATCGATCTGGCCCGACATGAGCGCCGCCTTCTGCGCCGCGGCATCGGGAATCAATAGGAAGCGCACATCGACCGCGGCGACCTTCGCCCCGGCCAGGCCGCTCGGCGGCTCGCTGCGCGGCAGGTATCCGCGATACGGCGTCAGCAACAGGTATTGGCCTCGCTTCCACTCCGAAAACTGGTAGGGACCGGTTCCGACCGGCTTGACCCAGTTGCCCTGGGCGTCGACGCTGCCCGGATGCAGGACGGCAAACGGACACTGCACGCTGGCGAGCTGCTCCAGGAAAAGCGCGTTGGGGCGTTCGAGGCGGAATACAACGGAATCGGCGGTCGGCGCTTCGACGCCGAGCACCTTGGCGCCCTTGGTACCGTCGTACATATTGCGGCAGGCGAATTCCGACTTCGGATCGACCATGCGCCGGTAACTCCATACCACGTCCGCAGCGGTCAGTGCCGATCCGTTATGAAACGTCACGCCGGGGCGCAACTTGAAGCGGTAGGTTTTCCCGTCCGCCGACACCTTCCAGCTATCGGCCAGCATCGGCCCCACCCTCAGATCCTCGCGAAACGCCACCAGCGATTCGACCACGTGCAACATCACCGTGTCCGTCGCGGTGTTGCGCGAGCGGTGGCCCGGCATCGAGGTCGGCGTCTCGATGACATCGGCAAAACGCAGTTCCGGCAAGGGTGCCGCATGGACGAAGGCGATGCCCAGCATCCCTAGCAATGCGAGGCATGAATAGCCATACACTTTGCACATGTTCATTCCGTCTCCTTCGATGCAAAGCGTGGTGCCGCTTGCACCGCTTATCGCATCACCGGGTAGTTTATAACCGGTATTCGCCAAAGACGATGGAAGCATAAGGCTTGCGCGCCACCCACATGGTTTTCGCCGCCGAGTCCATCAGGGTGGTCGCCACGGTCGCGGAAATGCAGTCGAAGCTGGCTGGTTTGGGAAAGCGCAGCACGCTGTCCGGATTGCCGAAGTCGTCGGCCAGCGCCGCCTTGACGATATTCCAGTCGATCTTGCCCTGGGCTTTGCGCAATGTCTCGGCGACGCGGCGTTGTCGATAGATTGAGTCCGGGCTGTCCGGCAGTTCCAGATCCTTGAGCTTGGTGCGCGCAACCGGGCACATCCAGTGATTGGCATGCACCAGCAGGCCGTCTTGCGGCACGATCCAGAAAATTTCGTCGGGCGCGCACTCGAGGTTTACCGCCTCGCCATCCGCGTGTGCCAGCATCAGGTTGTTCGAACAAAAGCGGTGCGTGGACCACAGCACGCGCATGGCCGCCGCCATGCTCGGCGCGTCCAGCATCTTGCGGCGTATCAACCCGAGCGGCGCGTTGGCCGGGAGCTTGTAGTCGCGGTCCGAGGTCAGGAAGTTTCCCGAAAGCGATACGCCGGCGCTATTGAAACCGTGCCGGCCGAGACATCCCGCCTCGGTGAAGACCAGCAGATGGGGACCGTCATCGCGCATGATCTTCAACACGATGCCGGTATTGATGCTCTCCTCGAGCCAGTCCCAATTGTGCGCATGCATCAGGCGGCCGCTTGCCGACGCCTGCGGCAGTACGATGAGTCCGGTGCAGCCGCCGTCCAATCCGATGCTGGTCTTCTGCAGGTCGGCGTAACCATACATCATTTCGGTGCGGCAGTTAATGACGATGATATCGGTCAGAACCAGGCCTGCGCCGTCGGCGATGCCCTGCATTTCCTCGAGATACGAGGGCTCGAAATTTTGGATGACCGGAACCATCGCATCCGCCAGTTTCATCAGCGATTCGCCCGGCACACCGCGAGATTCGAGCTGGGAGCGGTACAAATCAACCGACCGGCGGACCCGCTCAGGCACCGCGGTGCCGTGCTGGTATCCACGCTCATAAGGGGAACCGGATGTTTCCACCAGAGGGAAAAATTCGTCGGACGACGGCATAACGGACAGCTCCTTAATGATTGTTTGTGACTTGCAACGAATGTATTATATCGCTTATAAATACAATTCGCAATCGAAATTTCCTACTCGCGAAATGGGCTTCGTCTAGGCAAGGAGTCGAGCGTCATTCGGGGCGTTTCAGTTTGGTGGAAAGTATGATCGTCGAGAAGGTATCGAGCACTCCCGGCACGGCGCGTATGCGGTCGATGCTTCGATCGAGTTCCTCGGCGGTCTCGGTGGCCAGCAGGGCGTAGAGGTCGTATTTGCCGCTGATCGAGTAGATCTGAACGATTTCGTGTCGTTTCGACAGCGCCTTGACGACGTCGATTTCCGTCCTGGACTCGATGGAAACGAGCACCATGGCCTGAAGTTTCGCGCCGGGGGGAGCCGTCACCGCGCTGATCGTGTAGCCGGTGATCACGCCGCCGGCTTCAAGTTGTTTCAGCCGCGCCTGAACGGTGGTGCGTGAAACATCCAGGGCCTTGGCCATTTTGGCGAGCGGCAGACGGGCATTGACCCGTAGCATTTCGATCAGTTGTCGGTCAAGTTGGTCGAGTCCGCGGGCCATATCGTCTCCACATCATGAAATTCCAATAGTTTTCATTGTGCGAATAATACAAGCAAGTTGACCATTATTCGAGACTGAATTTTTGGCTCCTTTCCTGCCTGCGGAAACCTGGAACAAGCCGACGACTTTTCATGGCGACGAAAAACTGGGCATTCCGACCAGTATTTTCCGATCAATCTGAACAGTCTGGCGGTTCAGTCCGGCGCTGCCGATCCCTAAACTAAGTCCTGTATCGATCTCACCAACTGTTGGGTCAATCGCGTACGAAAGGGACATCAAATGCTGCATAAGGTCGACTTCAATCGTCAGGACAAATTGCTCACCCGGGAAAACCTGGATGCCTACGATCCGGAATCCGAGTCATGGCAGCAGCAATTCTCCCGCCGTTATACGCATCACTCCGAACTGAACGGCATCCTCAATAGGGTCGAGAACGTGAACGAGACCGTCTACGGCAAGTTTGCAGTGTCCATTACCCCTTACATGGCCAAACTGATGGACCGCGACGACCCGAACTGCCCGATTCGCCTGCAGTACCTGCCGTCGCACCACGAGGAAACCAAGCCCGGCTTCGCCACCTTGCTCGACGAGCTCGGCGAGGAAGGCGACACGATACCGGGAACCAGTGTCGTGCATCGCTATCCGCGCCGGGTCCTGTTCCTGGTCAGCAACACCTGCGCCACGCTCTGCCGCTTCTGCACCCGCAAGCGCATGGTGTCCCAGGCCGATGGGTCGGTGCATAAGGACCAGATCGAGCGCTCCATCGACTACATTGCCGGCAATCGGGACATCGAGGACGTACTGCTCTCCGGCGGCGACCCCCTGACTTTCAGCGACCAACGCCTCGACGACATTCTCGGCGAACTCCGCCGTCGCGCCCCGCATGTCCGCTTCCTGCGCATCGGTTCGCGCATGGTGGTGCAGCTTCCCACCCGCGTCACGCCGGAACTCTGCGCCGTGCTGGAGAAGCATCGCGTGCAGATGGTCAATATCCACATCAACCACCCGAAGGAAATCACGCCCCTGCTGCGCCGGCGCGTCAAGATGATCCAGAATGCCGGCGTCATGATGGGGCTGCAGACTGTTTGCCTGAAAGGCGTCAATGACAATGTCGACGTCATGCGCGAACTATTCATGCGGAGCATCGAAATGGGCGTGCGTCCCTACTATGTCTATTCGACCGACATGGTGGCGGGAGCGCATCACTTCATCGTGCCACACCATCGCATGCTCGAACTCTACGAAGGGTTGCGCGGCTGGATCAGCGGCCCCGCGGTGCCGACCTTCATCGTCGATGGCCTGGGCGGGCTGGGCAAGTTGCCGATCACCCCGACCTACGTTCGTGAAGTGGAACTTCCGGATGGCAGTGGGACCACGGTCAAGTGCCGCAACTACAAAGGCATGGAAGTCGAAATGCCAGGGCTGGGCCGGGAATTGCGGGTGGCCGGCCAAGGCAGTTGATCTTCCGTAACGCCGTCCTTAACCGGTCGGCGTTCCCGGCGTTTATGATTATTGAGTGCAAGGCCATCATGAAGACAGGCTCACCCTACGGCATCCACCGCGTGCTCGAACCCCAAGGCGTTCTGCCGCAGGGCGCGTGGAAAATCGACAACACCATGGAGATCCACGACAACGAGATCCTGATCGATGTGTCGGCGCTCAACATCGACGCCGCCAGCTTCACGCAAATCAAGCAGGAGGCCGCAGGCGACCTGGCGAAGGTCGAGGCCATTGTATGCGGCATCGTCGCCCGGCGCGGCAAGCACCACAATCCGGTGACCGGTTCTGGGGGCATGCTGATCGGCAGGGTACTGGAAATCGGCCCGGCCTTGGTCGGCAAGATCGATCTCAAGGTCGGCGACCGGATCGCCACCCTCGTCTCATTGTCGCTGACTCCGCTGCGCATCGACCGCATCAAGCAAATCCACCTGGACCAGGACCAGATCGAGATAGACGGGCGGGCGGTGCTGTTCGAGACCGGGCTTTACGCAAAATTGCCGGACGACATCCCGGAAAGATTGGCGCTGGCGATTCTCGACGTGGCCGGAGCGCCCGCCCAGACGGCCCGCCTGGTGCGGGCCGGGGATACCGTCGTGGTCATCGGCGGCGGCGGCAAATCCGGCACCCTGTGTGTCTATGAAGCGAAGAAGCGCGCCGGCGCGACCGGCCGCGTCATCGGCGTCTCGCCTTTCGCCAAGGATTGCGAACGCATGCGCGAACTCGGCTGGGTCGACCACACGCTACAGCTCGACGCCACCAACGCCGTCGCCATGATGGAGGCGGTCGCTGCCCTGACCGCGGGCAGGATGGCCGATGTGGTAGTCAATTGCGTGAATATTCCCAACACCGAAATGGCCAGCATCCTGGCGACGCGCGACGGCGGCAGGATCTACTTTTTCTCGATGGCCACCAGCTTCACCGCCGCTGCCCTCGGCGCCGAAGGCGTCGGCAAGGACGTGGAAATGATCATCGGCAACGGCTATGCCAAGGATCACGCCGACTTCTCGCTGGCCTTGCTGCGGGAGAGTCCGAAGCTGCGCCAGTTGTTCGAGAACCGGTATGTCTAAGAGCCTGGAAAGCATGATGGCAAGCCCGCTCTGGAGAAGAATCCGAAACCGCGGGATGACCACCCTGGCGGTCATGGGGATGACCAAGAACACCGGCAAGACGGTCGTCCTCAACCATCTGCAACGGCAGGCGGCCGCCACGTCGGTGTCGCTCGGCGTTACCTCGATCGGGCGCGACGGGGAAGACCGGGACCAGGTCTTCCTGATTCCCAAGCCGCCGATCATGGTCTGGCCCGGCACCATCGTGGCCACCGCCCGGCAGACCTTGCAGCGCTCGAAAGTGCGCTGGAAGCTTCTTGCCGGGACATCAATCGACAGCCCGATGGGCGAGATCCTCGTCGTCAAGGCACTCGATTTCGGCGCAATGGAAATCGCCGGCGCCTCCAGGAGCAGCGATCAACTGACGGTGATCGGCCTTCTCAAGCAATGCGGCGCTTCGCTGGTGATTCTCGACGGGGCGTTGGGGCGCAGCCAGCATGCCTCGCCGGCGATTGCCGAGGGAGTCATCCTGGCCACCGGCGCGGCCGTCGGCGGCGGCATCCAGGATGTCATTCGGAAGACCAGGAATCGCCTGGCACTGCTCGCCATCCC
>JAPLQT010000061.1:30289-72427 GCA_026399515.1 Pseudomonadota bacterium
TCGCCATCCCCCAGGCGGAGCCGGCCATCGCCGAGCGCTGTGGCGAGGTCTTCGCCCGCGGCGGTGTCGGTATCTGGAATCGCCACGGCCGGTCCCTGTTCCGCGCCGAAATCGCCACGCTCAATGCCGGCCCGGCATTGCTCGACCACCTCGGCCGCGACGTTGCCACCGAAGTCGCCACCATCGCCTTCGCCGGCGCGGTCGGCCAGTCGCTGTGGCCGGTCATCGGTAAGTTGGCCGCTCGCCACCCGGGGCTGACGGTGGTGGTGGCCGACGGCACCAAGCTGTTCATCGACTACGCCGAGCTGACGGCCTTCCGCAAGCAGCAAGGAAATCTGGTCGGCTATCGCGGCATCAGCATCGCAGGCGTCACCCTGAATCCATGTTTCCCCCTAGGCGGAACTCTTGGCGCCGCGGCGTTCTTACAGGCGGCGCGTCAGGCTTTTGCCGGTTACGACGTCGCCGACGTCATGCTGGAAGAAGAAATCACGGAAAGAGCAAGCCGATGACTCAATTGCATCTGGACCAGGCGCAGATCGATCGGGCACGCGATTCCGCGCGCCGCATCGCCCAGCGGGTATACGACGAGATGAGCCGGTTCACCACCACCACCGTCGAGCGCGCCACGCTACGCCTGCTCGGCGTCGATGGGGTTGACGAAAACCTCGTGCCCTTGCCGAACCGGGTGGTCAGCCACCTACAGGAACGGCAACTGCTGCAACACGGTGCCGCCAGCGCCGTGCTGGGAGCGATGAAGGAACATGGCTTGTCTGCCATGCAGGTCGCCGAAGCCGTCGCGGCGGGCACGCTGAGCCTGAACCGGCCCAAGAACGAAGCTGCTGCCCGTGCCGATGCCGACGCGCAAGCGCGCTCGATGTGCGAACGGATCATCCGCCAGCGCACGCAACGCGAAGCCAGGATCAAATCCGTCGGAGAAGCCAGCCTGCCCTGGCTGTACCTGATCGTCGCCACCGGCAATATCCACGAGGACATCGTCCAGGCGCAGGCCGCCGCCGAACAAGGCGCCGACATCATCGCCGTGATCCGCTCCACCGGCCAGAGCCTGCTCGACTATGTTCCCTACGGCGCCACCACTGAGGGTTTCGGCGGCACTTATGCGACCCAGGAAAATTTCCGCCTGATGCGCGCGGCCCTCGACGAAGTGGGAGAGCGGCTGGGGCGCTACATCCGCCTGACCAACTACTGCTCCGGCCTGTGCATGCCGGAAATCGCCGCGATGGGCGCCATCGAGCGCCTCGACATGATGCTCAACGACTCGATGTACGGCATCATCTTCCGCGACATCAATATGCAGCGGACCTTCATCGACCAGTTCTTCTCGCGCATGGTCAATGCCTACGCCGGCGTCATCATCAACACCGGCGAAGACAATTACCTGACCACCGCCGATGCCTACGAGGCGGCGCATACCGTGCTGGCGTCGCAGCTCATCAACGAGCAGTTCGCCTATCTGTCGGGACTCAAGCCGGACCAGATGGGCCTCGGCCACGCCTTCGAAATCAACCCGGAAATGGAAAACGGCTTTCTCTGGGAGTTGGCGCACGCCCAACTGGTCCGCCAGGTCTTCCCGGACGCGGCACTCAAGTATATGCCGCCGACCAAGCACATGAGCGGCAACATTTTCATGGGCCATCTGCAGGATGCCCTGTTCAACATCGTCAGCACCGCCACGCGGCAGAACATCCATCTGCTGGGCATGCTGACCGAGGCTCTCCACACGCCGCTCATCCAGGACCGCTTCCTCGCCATCCAGAATGCCAAATACGTATTCTCGACCATGAAGGACCTGCATGCCGAGATCCAGTTCAAACCCGGCGGGCTGATCGAATCCCGCGCCCAGACCGTGCTCGCCGAAGCGGAACGGATGCTGGCCGAGATCGAGGAGATCGGCCTGCCGGCGGCCATCGGCAAGGGCATGTTCGCCGAAATCTCGCGCACTCCGGACGGCGGCAAGGGGCTCGATGGCGTGGTACGCAAGTCCGACGACTATTACAACCCCTTCCCGAAGCTGATGCTCGGAGGACGATGAAATGACGGAACAATGGGTCAAACCCTACGGCGACACGCTGGGTGACGGCCGGGTGCAACTTTCCTTCACCCTGCCGGTGGCGCTCGATGAAACCACCAAGGAAGGCGCCAAGCGTCTGGCCGCGATGATGGGCATTGACGAGCCGGCGCTGGCTCATGCCGAAGACATGGGCCGGGGCTTCAGCTTCTTCATCGTCTACGGACTGTGCAGACACCGGGTGGACTTGGCATCGCTGCATGTCGTGAAGCCGGAATACGAGGTGCTCGACAAGGAAGCGATCAACCGGTTGATCGCCGACAAGCTGGGCCGGCGCATGGTGGTGCTGGGCGCCTGCATCGAAACCGACGCCCATACGGTCGGCATCGACGCCATCATGAACATGAAGGGTTACAACGGACACAAGGGCCTGGAGAGTTATCACGGCATGCGCGCCATCAATCTCGGCGCCCAGGTGGATTCCGAAGACCTGGTGGCGCGCGCCATCGAAGAGCAGGCGGACGTGATTCTGGTCTCCCAGGTGGTGACCCAGAAGAACATCCATCTCGACAACCTCACGAGGCTCTCCGACCTGCTCGAAGCCGAAGGGCTGCGCGACAAGATCATCCTGGTGGTGGGCGGTCCGCGCATCAGCCACGAGCTTGCCAAGGAACTCGGTTACGACGCAGGCTTCGGCACCAAGACCTACGCCGAAGACGTCGCGTCGTTTGTGATTCACGAATGGATAAAACGAGGGGCAGCCTGAAATGGAATATCCCACCAGTCTCATCCGCCTGCGCATGAGCGCCCACGACGCCCATTACGCGGGCAACCTGGTCGATGGCGCGCGCATGCTCCACCTGTTCGGCGACATCGCCACCGAACTCCTGATCCGCAGCGACGGCGACGAAGGCTTGTTTGTCGCCTACGACAACATCGAGTTCCTGGCGCCGGTCCATGGCGGCGACTACATCGAGGCGACCGGCCGCATCGTCGCCATGGGCAAGACCTCGCGCAAGATGGAATTCGAGGCGCGCAAGGTCATCGCCGCGGTGGCCGTCGATGGCCAGCCTTCGGCGGCCGGCCTTCTCGAACCGCCGGTCGTCGTCTGCAAGGCCTCCGGTACCTGTGTGGTGCCGCTTGCCTGCCAGCGCCTGCCTCATGGATAAACTCATCATCACCGCGGCGCTGACCGGTGCCGAGGTCAGCCGGGAACAGCAGCCTGCCTTACCCATCACCCCTGAAGAAATCGCCCGCGCCGCCGAAGCCTGCGTCGAGGCGGGCGCCGCCATCGTCCATGTGCATGCCAGGAAGCCGGACGGCAGCGCGACCCAGGACCGGGCGATCTACCGGGAAATCATCGCCGCGATACAGGCACGCTGTGACGTGATTGTGCAGGTATCCACCGGCGGTGCGGTGGGCATGACGCCGGAGGAACGGCTGGCGCCGGTCACCCTGAGACCGGAGATGGCCAGCCTGTCGATGGGATCGCTCAACTTCGGCGCCGAGGTCTTCCTCAATCATCCCGCCGACATGGAGGTCTTCGCCCAGGCGATGCGGGACCACGGCGTCAAACCGGAACTGGAGATCTTCGACACGGGGATGCTCGGCACCGTCAGCCGCTGGCTACAGAAAGGCTCGTTGCCCATGCCAGTGCATCTCGATTTCGTGCTGGGCATCCGCGGCGGCATGGATGCGACGCCGGAAGCGCTGATGTACCTGCGTTCGCAGCTACCGGCCGGCGTGACCTGGAGCGTCGCCGGAATCGGCCCGGCCCAGTTGCCTCTCGGCGTGATGGCCATCATCCTGGGCGGTCATGTCCGGGTCGGATTCGAGGACAACATCTATTTCCGCAAGGGCGAACTGGCCGCCAGCAACGCCCAGTTGGTCGAGCGCATCGCCCGGATCAGCAGGGCAATGGATCGGCCGGTGGCGACTCCTGACGAAGCCCGCGGCATCCTGGGTATCGCAAAGACGGCCTGGACGAAAGGATAGACGAGCGTCGACAGGCGGCGTTAAACACTGGGTTGCCGGCAGCGCATGAACTCAGCGCAGCTTCAACTCATCGGCGATCACATACTGCCGCGCCACCCGCACATTCTGCTTGCTGTCGCTGATCGCCTTCCATGATGGTATCTCGCGAAGACGGGCGCGCACCTTGGCCAGCACCTTGTCGCGGCTGCCGAGGGCTTCCTCGTTGCGGTATTCAAGAATGAACAGCGCCGACCAGAAGCGCGCCGAACCGTACCGCGCCAGATAGAGATCGTATTTCGTCATGACGCCTTCATCAAGCCAGCCGTCGTATTGTGGCACGACGTAGCCGTCTAGATAGGCGATGTAGTCGTTGGTCGATACGTTGTAGTCGTAGGGAAGAATTACATAGGCCGGGCTTTCCGCTTCCTGCTGCGTGCTCTTGCTGCGCATCAGGTCGGCGGGCGTCGTGCTGATCGAGTTGGTCCACGCCAGCGCCTGCCTGCCCAGGCCGGCGGGACTGCGGCGTTCCACTTCGTTCCATTTCGCGACGTCGGCGTAGCGCTCGAACGTCAGCACGGTCATCATGTCCCAGTTGTCGTTATCGGCATAGCGGTTGAAGAACACCCGGTAGCCGCGCATCACGCCGCTGGTCTTCCAGCGCTGGAACTGCCGGAGTCCTGTCCCTTGCATGTATTTACGCAGTGCCGCGCGATTGGCGGGCGCGGTGCGGTAGGTCATGATCATCGAGGTCGGCCCATCGCTCACCCGATCCGCGGTTGCAGTTTCGGCGCCAGCCGCGCAGGCGCCGAACAGCGCCGCGATAAGCAGAACCTGGCTGAACCGTTTGAATGACTGCAGCATGCCGTTTCCTTTTCATGTTGCGTGACGGGCGGTCCGTCTCAAGGTTTCAGATACTTACCGACGAAGCCGAAGATGCGCTGGAAGCAATCGCGCTGTTCCTCGCTGTCACCGAAAATAAACACGTGGCCGCCCGGGGCATTCTCATAGATCTTCGCTTCATAGGTCTTGCCGCGAGCCTTCAGCGCGTCGATCAAACGTCCGGTATGCAGGGCCAACGGGACGGTTTCGTCGTGAGTGGTGGCGAGCACCAGCAGGGGAGTTTCGATGGCATCGACGTTGTTGATCGGCGACACTGCCATATATGCAGCCAGGTTGTCATACGGCATCTTGCCTTTGAACGAGGCCTCGTTGGCGACTTCCTGGCGCCGGTATTCCGGCTTGTATGCCATATATGCCAAAAAGTCCGTCAGGCCAGCGATGTCGACGGCGACCCGGAATTTCTTCGGTGCCTTTTCGATCGCGAGCAGGGTCACCATGCCGCCACGGCTGTGCCCGACGATGCCGATACGTTCGGGATCCACGTAACTTTGCTTCGCCAGATAGTCGGCGCTGGAGAGCACGTCGGCGAGGTCGGTAACGCCGTAGCTGTTTGCATAGTGGTTCTTGCCATAGCCGCTGCTGCCGCGGTATTCCGGGAATATGACGACATAGCCGCGTTCGACGGCCATTTCGATCAGCGGAAATTCCCTCGGGTCGAGACGTTCATGGAAGCCGCCATGCACGATGACCAGGGCTGGATAGCGCTTGCCGGCCTGGCGTTTCGCCGGAGTAAAGACGTAAGCCGGCACCAGGGTTCTATCCGAACTCGGGTAGTGCACCCGCTTCAGCGTGATGCGGTCGCCATACTCCTGCATGAATCCGAGTATGGTGACCTGCAGATCCGTCTTGTACGCTTCATGCTGGAGGACATCGAGTTTGGTCGCCGTATCCTTCGCGTCGGGGTTGATCCATTTGGTCAACGTGCCTTCCGGATTGGCTGGTGGCTCCTGGGCGCATACCGACATGCCCGGGATGCTGGCAAGGGACAAGCCGAGCGCGATGCTGCAGCAACTGCGCGTGAAAGTATGGAACATGTCATTTCCTTCAGTTGTTGTTGCCGCCACAGCGTGGGAACGCTAAACATTGGCTCGAGGGCGGCATATGGGGACTCAAATATCGATCTTCGCGATCATCTTCACGCTTCTGACCATGCCTATGCCGAAAGCGCCGCCTCCGGCGGAACTCCAGTATGCCTTGTTCCCGAGATTATCGATATTCAACTGGAACGACGTCCGGTGGCCGGCAATCGATGTCAGGTAGCCGGCGCCGACCGAGAACAAGGTGACGCCTGGTATGAATGCCTGGTTTTGCGGATTGACCGCGCGCTGTCCGGTGAAGAATGCCGCCGCGGTCAGATTCACGCCCCTGAGATAGTCGGGGCGGTAGCTGAGCGACAGGTTGCCGGAAAGCTTGGGCGTGTTTTCCGGACGCAGGCCGGTGATGGTTTTATCGAGATTGGAGTTCTGCACTGCTTGCATCACCTGCCCTGCGGCGTTGACCGTCAATTGCGGATTGATCTCGGCGCTCACATTGCCTTCCAGTCCCTTGAAGTTGGTCGTGCCATCGATCAGGAAGGTGTTCGACGCGACATTGGTCACGGGGTTGCCGCGGGTGATGTCGAAATACGCCGCGCTCGCCGAGACGCCCTTGAACGGCGTGGTGCGAACACCGATTTCCGACTGCTTGGCATCGGCCGGAGGCAGAATCGTGAATTGATTTACCGTTCCCACCGGCGCAACCCCCGTTTCCTCCAGTCCTTTCATGTAACTGGCATAGATGCTGGTGAGGGGAGTGAGGTTATAGACGGCGCCGACTCCAGGCGAAGTCTTGTTGGTGTCCGTCAACGAATGCTTGTTGCCGGCAAGTGTATTGTCCGCCTTGTAGGTGGTTGTACGCAGACCGACCAGGAACAGCCACTCACGTCCGAAGCCTATCGTGTCATAGGCATAGAGGCCGGTGTCCTTGCTGTCTTGGGGCAGGTAGGTGAGCGGCGCGGCCGGACCGGGCGCCGGAAGCGCCACCGGGTTGTAGATATTTTGTGCAATGGTGAGTGCAGTCGTGCTCGGCACGTTGGCATAACGCTCGTTCGACATGACGCCGAAGGTCAAGGAGTGCTTGAGCGGCCCGGTTTCGAGTTTGCCGCGCAGCTCGACCTTGGCATAGGTGTTGATGTACTTTTGGTCTTTGACCAGGGTGATGTTCTCGGTACCCTGCCCGGTCAGGAGACTGTAGTTCGATATGCGGCTGATAAAGCGATCGCGGACCGATTCTGCGTGCCCCGCTTCGGCAGTGGCCGTCCAAGCATTCGAGACGATGAAATCGGCTCGCAACAGGTAGTTCTCGGCCGCCGGATGGTACATCGCCCAAGGCCCGGAAAGCAGTTTGGTAGGATCGGGAAGGCTCGGCACGGAGATCACGCCGTTGACCGGCTTCAATTGGAACAAGGTCGACTGCTCGACGACTTCCCGGCTGAACTGTTCGTAATCAAGTCTGAAACTGAGCCTGTCGGTCGCCTTCCAGTCCGCCGCCACGCCGCCGAATTGCGAATGGCCCTTGCCGCCATCCACACCTGTTTCAAGATGGGTTTTCGCAAGATTGACGCGCAACCCGAGCTGCTTTTCATCGCCGAATTTGCGGCCGAGATCGATGCTCGCACCGAACTGCCCGAACGAGGATCCGGTGAAAGTCGCGGTGGAGACGTCCTGGTCCTTTGCCCGCTTGGTCACCAGGTTAACAATGCCGGCTGGACTGGCGACGCCGAACATCAGCGCATTCGCGCCCTTGAGGACGTCGATGCGTTCCTTGTTGTCCATCGGAATCGCAAGCACGTTGGCGATCGGCAGGCCGCCGTTGATGCGGTAACTGGTACTGAAGCTGAGGGGAATGCCACGGATATTGATATTGTCGGAAATCGTGCCCTTTGAATTGGAGTTCGTGACGCCTCCAACATTCTTCAATGCTTCGTATCCGTCTTGAGGATCCGCTGCTTCCAACGTCTTGCGCGAAATCACATTGACGGTCATCGGCAGCGACTCGGTCTTTTCGCCTTCGCCTTGCATGTTTACGGTCGCTTCAGCCGGCTGCTGTTGCGCAATTGCGCCGCCGCATGGCGCCGCGATTGCAATAAGGCCGGCGATGACTGGAATCACCTCGGCCAAGTAGCGTTTTTTGAGTTTCATTGTATTCTCCTCAACACGTGTGAAAATTGGATTTAGCTTCTATGGAAACCACACGCTGTTCGACGGTGCGGCGTCAATGTGCCTGATGGGGCGTCAAATTTGGAACAAGCCGGAGCGATGTTGAAATACATTCTTATGAGTGCGATTCGATGAGTCGGCAAGATATTCAAAAAACATCGAGGCTTCACTTCGCCCCTTTTGGATGGTACTAAATAATAATTAAGTACACTATAAAGTGATTTTTTTTAATTTGCAATACAAAAATGGCGGGCCTCATGACAAATTTGTTCCCAATACCTGTTAGACCCGCTGGCAGAGTCCTGGATATCCATGCGATTGGATATTTTGTATAATATATTAGCTAAAGACAAATTGGCCTGAAACGAAGAGGTCGAACCAAAGGAAGAAATGACATTGAATACTCGACGGAATACGCGCGCTGGCGCCGCGCCCAAAAAGAAATCGCGGGCTCAACCGACAGATCGCCTGAGTCCGCTTCATCTCGACTTGGCCGAGCGTCTGAGCCAGGAAATCGTCAACGGCGAGTTGGGGGCGGGGGACCACCTCACCGAAGTTTCGCTGGGTGCCCGTTTTGAAGTGTCCCGCACGCCGGTACGCGGCGCGCTGAAATTGCTCGCGCAACACAAGATGATCGAAAACCGGCCGAACGCCGGCTATTTCGTGAGCGATGGCATGCTTGGGAAGAAATTGCCGGATTTCAGCGGTACGGGAATGACCGGCACCGAACTGTACCGGACGCTCATCGACCATCGCGCGCGCAAACTGTTGCCCGATGCGCTGACGGATAAGGAACTGCTCTCGCGCTATCCCGTGTCGCGCAGCCTGATGAACAAGACCCTGGTCAAACTGAGCACCGACGGATTGATCGAAAAGCGCAAGGGGCAAGGCTGGCGCTTCCTGCCGTCGCTCGAAACGCCCGAGGCACTCGCCGATAGTTACCGATTCCGGATACTGATCGAATGCAGCGGCTTACTGGAGCCGACGTTTCAGTTCGACCCGATACAGCTCCAGCGCTGCCGCCAAGGACATGAACGCTTGTTGCAGTTGCCTGAAACAGAGCTATCGCCGAATGAGTTCTATTCCCTCAACGCCGCGTTCCACGAAATGCTTGCGCGCTTTTCCGGCAACCGCTTTATCTTGCAGGCCATGCAGCAGCAGAATCAGTTGCGCCGTCTCGAGGAGCACGACGCCTTCTATCGCGTGGCAAGGCTGCAAGAGTCCTGCCATGAGCACCTGCAAATTCTGCAGGCGATCGAAAACAATGATCGCGAATGGGCTGCCGCGCTGATGCGGCGCCACCTGGCGGGGGCGATGTCCATGATCCAGAAAGAGAACGGCCAAGATCAGGGCTGAGATTGCCTGCACACCGAGAGCGGCCAATCAATCCGGCCAAGATCCGGCACCGCTCGAATCGGTGGAATTCGCTTAAGATGCCGACCTGAACCGCGACGCGGCGTTATAACCATGAGCCGGGCAGCTTCGGCACCCCGGCGTTAGCGAGGTAGGGACATGAACTGGCATTATCCACGGGTCATCGCGCATCGCTGCGGGGGCGCGTTGACTCCGGAAAATACTTTGGCCGGATTGGGGCTGTCGGCCCGCTTGGGATTCCGCGCCGTGGAGTTCGACGTGATGCTCAGCGCCGACGGCATACCCTTGCTGATCCACGACGAGACGCTGGAACGCACCACCAATGGCGCCGGCAGCGTCGCGGAATTGTCCTGGGGAGCGCTTTCCAAACTCGATGCCGGAATCAAGCATCATCGCGCTTTCACCGGCGAAATCCTGCCAACGCTCCAGCAAACCCTGGACGCGTGCCGGTCGCTGGGCCTCGCGGCGAATATCGAGATCAAGCCGGCCAGCGGACATGAGGTGGAAACCGGCACGGTCGTGGCGCGGCAGGTGCTCGCATACACGCGTGACTGGCCGGAGGTGTCGCTGTTGTTCTCTTCGTTTTCAGAAGCCGCGCTGGCTGCCGCTCTTCAGGAAGCTCCCGAGTTGCCGCGCGCCCTGGTGACGAGAGTTGTCCCACTTGATTGGCGGTCGCGACTACAGCGGCTGGAGTGTCTTGCCTTGCACTGTTCGGCCCGGTATCTACAGCCAGACCAGGCGGCCGAAATTGCGGCCGCTGGATATCCGCTGGTCTGTTACACGGTGAACCTGCCCGAGGATGCGGCACGCTTGTTCGCTATCGGAGTCAGCGCGATTTTCACCGACCGGCTCGACTTGTTCGATCCGCGGCTATAGTCAATCGGGATTTGCCGGTTGAGGCGGAATACCATGGCGGCTGGCGCACAACTCGGCGGCCTGGCGAGTGGAACCGGCCTCGTTGAAGGCGCGCAGGGCTTCTTCCCGGGTAATCTTTGCATCCAGCATATTGACGCCATAGGATGCGATCAACACGGCATCGATCTCGTTGATGATGCGGCGAGTCTCAAATTTTCCGACGCGGTTCATTTCCATGGGCGGGATGTTTCAACCTCGAATTGACATGCAACGTTGCCCGCATTGTAGGGCATTTCCCGGGAACTCCAGGCGGATTTGCCCGCAAGACCGGCTCGGGAGCATTCCGCCCGATGGGATGCCGGGCTGCGGTGAGCGGCGGGGATGCTAAAATCCGGTTTTACCGCAAGGACTCACGAGCAATCCATGAACAGCGCCGAAATCCGCCAGAAATTTCTTGACTACTTTGCCTCCAAGGGCCATCACATCGTCGCCTCCAGTTCGCTGGTGCCCGGCAACGATCCGACCCTGTTGTTCACCAACTCCGGCATGGTGCAGTTCAAGGACGTATTCACCGGCAAGGACAAGCGCCCCTACAGCCGGGCGACCTCGTCGCAGCGCAGCCTGCGTGCCGGCGGCAAGCACAACGATCTGGAAAACGTCGGCTACACCGCGCGCCATCACACCTTCTTCGAGATGCTCGGCAACTTCAGCTTCGGCGATTATTTCAAGCGCGATGCGATCCACTACGCCTGGGAACTGCTGACCGAAATCTACCGGCTGCCGGCGGACAAGCTGTGGGTCACGGTGTATGACGAGGACGACGAGGCTTACCAGATCTGGTCCAAGGAAATCGGCGTGCCGGTCGAGCGCATCGTTCGCATCGGCGACAACAAGGGCGCCAAATATGCGTCCGACAACTTCTGGCAGATGGCCGACACCGGCCCCTGCGGCCCGTGCAGCGAAATCTTCTTCGACCATGGCGAGGACGTCTGGGGCGGGCCGCCCGGCTCCAAGGACGAGCATGGCGACCGCTACATCGAGATCTGGAACCTGGTGTTCATGCAGTTCGACCGCCGCATTGACGAACATGGGGCCGGCGTGCTGCACCCCCTGCCCAAGCCCAGCGTCGATACCGGCATGGGCCTGGAACGCATCGCCGCGGTTCTCCAGCATGTGCATAGCAACTACGAGATCGACCTTTTCCAGCATTTGATCCAGGCCGCCGCGCGCGAGACGCACTGCAAGGATCTCGCCAACAACTCGCTCAAGGTGATCGCCGATCATATCCGCGCCTGCGCCTTCCTGATCGTCGACGGCGTGATCCCCGGAGCCGACGGGCGCGGCTACGTGTTGCGCCGGATCGTTCGGCGCGCCATCCGCCACGGCTACCAGCTAGGCCGCAGGCAGCCGTTCTTCCACAAGCTGGTCGATGATCTGTGCACCGTGATGGGTGGAGCCTATCCGGAGCTGGTTGCGGCGCGCGAGCAAGTCGCTGCGATATTGAAACAGGAAGAGGAGCGTTTCGGCGAGACTATCGAACATGGCATGGAGATACTCGAAGCGGCGCTGGCGTCGAGAACGAAATCGCTCGACGGCGAGACGGCTTCGCGGTGGACGAGGCCGGTTTCGAGCAGGCCATGCAACGCCAGCGCGAGATGGCGCGCGCGGCGTCCAGCTTCAAGATGAAAGGCAGCGTAGCCTACGACGGCCAGCCGACCGAGTTCCGCGGCTACGACACCCTGGAGGAGGAAGCCGCCGTGCTGGCCCTGTATCGGGACGGCATGCAGGTGAATGAACTCAAGGCCGGCGAAGAGGGTATCGTGGTACTCGACCGGACGCCGTTTTATGCCGAGTCCGGCGGCCAGGTCGGCGACTGCGGCGAGCTGGTGCGCGGCGCGGTTTGCACCACGCTGTTTGAGGTACGCGACACGCAAAAGATCCAGGCCGATGTCTTCGGCCACCAGGGCACGCTCAAGTCCGGCGGACTGGCGGTCGGCGAGCGCGTCACGGCGCGGGTGAATGCCACGGCACGCCATCGCACGGCCTGGAATCACTCGGCGACCCACCTGCTGCATTCCGCGCTGCGTGAAGTACTAGGCAAACATGTCCAACAGAAAGGCTCCCTGGTCGATGCCCGGCGCACCCGCTTCGACTTCTCGCAGCCGCAGCCGATGACGGCGGCGGAGATCGCCCGCGTCGAGGCGCTGGTGAATCGTGAGATCCAACGCAATGTCGAGGTCACCAGCCGCAGCATGCATTACGACGACGCGATCAAGGCCGGCGCGATGGCCTTGTTCGGCGAGAAATACGGCGACGAGGTGCGCGTCATCGGCATGGGCGACTACTCGACCGAACTCTGCGGCGGGACGCACGTCAAGCGCAGCGGCGACATCGGCCTATTCAAGATCGTCGCCGAAGGCGGCGTGGCCGCCGGCATCCGCCGTGTCGAGGCGGTGACCGGCGAAGAGGCGCTGGCCTTCGTGCAGCAGCTCGATGCGCAGTTGTCTGATATCGCGGCCCAGGTCAAGACCCAGCCGCAGGGTGCCGCCGCGCGCGTGGCGCAGATCCTAGATGGAGTGAAGACACTGGAGAAAGAACTGGCCCGGCTCAAATCCAAACTGGCCGCGACCCAGGGTGACGATCTTGCCGACCAGGCGATCGAGGTTAAAGGCGTCAGGGTGCTGGCAGCGGTCCTGGAAGGCGCGGATAACCTGGCACTGCGCGAGACGCTCGACAAACTCAAGGACAGGCTGAAGAGCGCCGTCATTGTTCTCGGCAGCGCGACCGAGGGCAAGGTGTCGCTGATCGCCGGCGTGACGCCCGATCTCACCGCGAAAGTCAAAGCCGGCGAACTGGTCAACGCGGTGGCGCTACAAGTCGGCGGCAAGGGCGGCGGCCGGCCCGACATGGCGCAGGCCGGCGGGACCCAGCCGGAAAATCTTATTGCCGCACTGGCCTCCGTGAAAGCCTGGATTGAACAGCGACTTTAATTTTTGTCCCCGCTGCTCTGCGCCCCTTGCAACGTTAGATCTGGGCGGATTGCCGCGACGCGCCTGTCAGCACAACGAATGCGGCTTCGTCCATTGGGATAATCCCGCGCCGGTGGTGGCGGCGCTGGTCCAGCGCGAGGGGCGCATCATTTTGGCGCGCGGCAGAGGCTGGCCGGAGAAGATGTTCGGTCTGATCACCGGCTTTCTCGAACGCGACGAATCACCCCATGAGGCGGTGGCCCGCGAGGTCAAGGAGGAACTGGACCTGGATACGCGAGCCGTCACGCTGATAGGTGTCTATCCGTTCCAGCGCAAGAATGAAGTCATCATGGCTTTCCACGTCGAGGCCGAAGGCGAAATTAAGCTCAACGAGGAACTCGCCGAATATCGGCTGATCGAACCGGCGAAACTGCGTTCATGGGAATACGGTACCGGCCTGGCCGTGGCAGACTGGTTGGATGCATTGCGGCGCAAGGCTTGAGGGACTAGCTTCGCCGCCTGGCTTTATTGCGTAGTTTTTGCTCTCAGTCAGGCGAGCATCGGGCGAAAGCCGTGCTCCTTTGACTTTGCCCTCCTGACAGTGGAGCGCACGGCGAGATGGGCGTCGTGGCCTCCTCATGGCTATCACAAATCGTCACCCCCGACGCCCATCTCGCCGTGTGACGCGGCTTCAGGTAGTCGGGGAAAACCCGAGCTGGAATCTTTGATTGATTCCGCCGAGCTACTCTTCCTTGTCTTGCTGTAAATCATGGATTACACTTGCGCCATGATCGAAGTCGTCAAAAGCGACACCTTTGAGCGCTGGGTCGCCAAGCTGAAAGACCGGCAGGCCATAGCCCGGATCAATGCCAGGATTCTCCGTTTATCGAAAACAGGCAATTTCGGCGACGTCAAGCCAGTTCGTGAGGGAGTGAGCGAGATGCGCATCGATTACGGTCCCGGCTATCGGCTATACCTCATGCAACGCGGTGCGGTGCTGGTTGTGTTGCTCGCGGGTGGCGACAAGAGTACGCAGGATGCGGATATCAAGCGTGCGATCGAAGTTGCAAAGGAATGGAGGGACTGAAAATGGCGGAGAAATTCACCCGATGGGATGCAGTTGATTACCTCAAGACCGAGGAGGACATGGCGCTTTATCTTGATGCCTGTCTGGATGAAGATTCCGGCGATGGCAGATTGGTTCGCGCTGCACTCAATGATGTGGCACGCGCTCGTGGCATGTCACAACTCGCCAAGGACACCGGCCTTACCCGCGAGGGACTTTACAGGGCGCTCTCCTCATCTGGCAATCCAGAGTTCTCCACCATGCTGAAGGTCATTAAGGCACTTGGCATGAAGCTGCATGCGGTGCCGGCGACCTCGGCAAAACCGCGCAAGGCATCGCGCAAACGTCCGGCTCGGGACCTGGCTGCGGCCTGACTGTTGGAGCTTGAAGCCAACTGAAATTTTTCCCCCTGGCCGTGTGACGCGGCGTCAGGTTCTCAGGGAAAACCCGAGCCTGGAACCTTTGATTTGTTAGAGATGTGGCCATTTCCGCCTAAGCCATATCCCAAACATCCCAACAAGAATCACGGTGAAACCAAACGATATTCCTCTGATAAGTTTTTCGAGAATCTCAACCGCATTGGGATAAACAAAGCAGAAAATCCAGCGAAGAATCCGATTGTCATTAAGCATCCCCGTTTGAAGTAATTGGACGCATACAGCTTCGGTATCAACACAACGGCACCCAAGGAAGTGGTTATTGCGAGAACCGCATGGAATATGTGTTCTGGCATTTGGTTCTCCCCTTAATTGAAGAGCCCACGAGAGTCGGATCTAACCGGTCAGGTTCGCCACTAATTGCAGCGACGAACGCCATTTTTATCACGCGTTTTCCTTGCCGATATTATTTGCCCAGGTCAGCGCCTGGGTGAGGCAGGCGTTGACCACGCCGGCGTCGATGCCGCTGAGTTTTTCGGTCAGGTCATGGCATAGCTGGATATCGTTGCCTTCCAATGCTTCGGTCAGGCTGAGCATGGTGCCGAGGGTGCCACTGTAAGACTCAAGCGCCTCGCGCACATCGTTGCCGAAGTTTACGGTGCTCAGGATTTTCTCCATCGGGATGCCCATCAAGGTCGGCATCAGGGACATGATGCCGGTCATGAAGGCGTGATCCTCGAAGGCGCGATCGCCGTGACGCAACTTGCCGGCCATCAACTCCATCAGCCGTCCGCGCGTGGCGGCGAGTTGCAGCAAGGGGCTGGCGACGCTGTTGTTGCCGCCGGCGGGATTGGTATACAGCAGCAGTTGCAGCCAGCGTTGCAGTTGGCGCATGCCCAGCACCTGGATGGCATGGCGCATCGAGGTGACCTTGGTGCGCACGCCGGTTGCCACCGAGTTGGTCAGGCGCAGCAGGTTCATGGTCAGCCCCGGTTCGCGCTTGAGCACTTTCTCCATTTCCGGAACCTCGCCGTCGGCCAGCACCAGGCCCAGCAACTGTAGCAATGCCATCTGCGACAGGTTGAGCTTCTTGCCGGCGATGATGGTCGGCTTGGCGAAGTAATAACCCTGGAACAGATCGTAGCCGAGTTTGTGGCAATAAGCCGCCTGTTCCTGCGAGTCGACTTTCTCCGCCAGCAGCATCAGCGGCCATTGCTTGAGCGCCCGCGTCGCCTCGTTCAGTTCCGTCTGATTGAGCGGCAGGATATCCACTTTGACGATCTCGACGATGTCGAGCAGCGGCTTGTACTTGTCTTCGTACTTGATGAAGTCGTCGAGGGCGATGGTGAAGCCGCGCGCCTTCAGCTCGGTGCAGCGTTCGACGATGGTCGGCGTGACTTCCACCGTTTCCAGCACCTCCAGCACGATCTTCTCGGACGGCAATGCCTCCAGCATGTCCGACACCAGCAGGGATTCGTCGCAGTTGATGAAACCCTTGTAGGCGCCCAGCGCGTCCTCGATGCCGAGATCGGCAAAGGCATGCATGATGACGTTGGCGGTGGCGGCAAGATTATCCAGGACTTCGGCGGAGTTTTTTTGCTGGCTGCTTCTGAACAGCAATTCGTAGGCGTACAACTGTTGGTGGCGATCCATGATCGGCTGACGGCCGATGAATATCTCTTCGCTGGTGACTTCGGCCATGATCAGTAATCGACTGCTAAATTGGGGTTGGCGGCCTGTAGCGCGCGCCTGAACTCGTTCTTGATCCGGGTCAGCGCCTCGGCGGTATCCGCCTCGAAACGCAGGACCACCACCGGAGTGGTGTTGGACGCACGCGCCAGGCCGAAGCCGTCGGTATACTCGGCGCGCACCCCGTCGAT
Organism: Pseudomonadota bacterium; assembly: GCA_026399515.1. Lineage (GTDB taxonomy): Bacteria > Pseudomonadota > Gammaproteobacteria > Burkholderiales > Rhodocyclaceae > JACRAR01. The sequence goes on from JAPLQT010000061.1 coordinate 46,908, forward strand.
GCAGTTCAGTTCCAATGCGCCTGGAAACAGTTCGACGGAGCGCTTCTGCAACTGCTCGATCAAGGCGTGCGGTTCGCCTTCCCGCATCTTGATGTTGAGTTCGGGCGTGGATAGCGCGTTGGGCAGATGCTTCAGGGGCCAGTTGGCGTCAGTCCAGCGCGAGACGATTTCCAGCAGGCGCGCCGCCGCGTACAAGCCGTCGTCGAAGCCGTACCAGCGCTCCTTGAAGAACATGTGGCCGCTCATCTCGCCGGCCAGCAAGGCGCCGGTTTCCTTGAGCTTGGACTTGATCAGCGCATGGCCGGTGTTCCACATCAGCGGAACGCCGCCCTGGTAGCGGATGGAGCTTGCCAGATTGCGGGTGCATTTGACATCGTAGATGATCTGCGCGCCGGGATTGCGCGTCAACACATCTGCGGCGAACAACATCAACTGGCGATCCGGATAGATGATTTCGCCGTCCTTGGTGACCACGCCGAGGCGGTCGCCGTCGCCGTCGAAGGCCAGGCCAAGCTCCGCATCGGTTTCCTTGAGGGTGCGGATCACGTCGCGCAGATTGTCCGGCTTGGAAGGATCGGGGTGGTGATTCGGGAAGTTGCCGTCGATCTCGCAGAACAGCGGCAGGACCTCGCAGCCCATGCGGCGGAAAAGCTGCGGCGCCAACTCGCCGGCGACTCCGTTGCCGCAGTCGACGACGATCTTCATCGGCCGCGCGAGTTTCACGTCGCCGAGTATCCGGTCGAGGTAGGCGGCGCGCACGTCGGCTTGCCGGGTCGTGCCCTTGACCGTGGCGCTGACGATATCGCCGCGCTCGATGCGGGCCCGCAAGGCCTGTATTTGCGCCCCATACAGGGTATCTCCGCCGATCACCATTTTCAGTCCGTTGTAGTCGGGCGGATTGTGGCTGCCGGTGACCGATACCGCGCTGTTGGTGCCGAGATGATAGGCGGCAAAGTATGACAGCGGGGTGGGCACGCAGCCGATGTCCAGCACGTTTATGCCGGCGCTGTTCAAGCCTGCGGCAAGGGCAGCCGACAGTTCAGGACCGGACAGGCGTCCGTCGCGGCCGACGGCGATGGTGCGTTGACCGCGCGCCGCGGCTTCCGAGCCGAGCGCCTGGCCGATGGCGCGGACCGCGTCTGGCGTCAGCGTCTTGCCGACGATGCCGCGGATGTCATAAGCCTTGAAGATTTCCGGAGCGGGGGTATCCATAGCTTCAACACTCGGTTGGTCGAGGAAACAAGATTATCTCACTTATCCCGCTTATCTTACCCGTCGATTTCTTGTTCGAAAAATTCCAGGATACGACTCGGCAGCCATTCGAGCTTGCCGGGAAAAGCACCGCCGACAAAACCCACATGGCCGCCCGCGCCTGGCGTTTCCAGCGTTATCGACGAGGAGAGTTGCCCGGGTCCGGGTAGCGCGGCCACCGGCAGGAAGGGGTCATTCAGCGCGTTAAGCAGCAAGGTCGGCACTGCGATACTCGTGAGGAACTGCTTGGCGCTACTGCGTGCATAGTAATCGGCGACGTCGCGAAAACCATGCAGTGGCGCGGTCACCACATCGTCGAAAGCATGCAGGCTGCGCGCTGCGCGCACCGCTTCGGCGCGATACAGGCCGGGAAAACGTTCCAGCTTGGCCAGCGCCTTGGGAATCAGGCGATTCAGGAAATGCCGGGCATAAATGCGATTGAAGCCCCGAGTAAGTGACGCATCGGATGCGGCGAGGTCGAGCGGCGCGCTGATCGCTGCAGCTCCCGTGATCAGCCGGCTTGCGGCCGCGCCCTGTTCGCCCAGCCATTTGAGCAGAGCATTGCCGCCCAGTGAGACACCGACCGCGAATAGCGGCCAGCTGTTGTCCAAGCGGCGCAGGATCCAGTCGATTTCTTCCGAGTCCCCCGAATGGTAGGCGCGTGCCAGCCGGTTCGGCTCGCCCGAGCAGCCACGGAAATGCGCCACCACTCCGCGCCAGCGGCGCCGCCCGACGGCGTGCATCAGCGAGAGGGCGTAATGGCTGAGTGAACTGCCTTCGAGGCCGTGAAACAGGACCAGCAGCGGAGCAGTGGCGGGCCCGTCCACCCAGTCCAGGTCGATGAAGTCGCCGTCCGGCGTTTCCCAGCGCTCGCGCCGATAGTTCGGCGGCGCGGGCTTGCGCAGCAGCGGCCAGACGGTCTGGAAGTGAGCCCCGGGCAGCCATGGCGGGGCTCGATAGCGGCGTGGCATTAGCGTGAAATGCAATTATGAACCGCCCCGTAACCCACGAGCGCAGCGAGCAATTTGTAGCCCCCGCCTGGGCGGGGGTTGGGGGTGGGGGCGTGGCCCAAGGCCACTTCCTTCGGGGCGTAAATCCCGTCTTTGAACGATTTCATGGCACGGGGGTGGTCTGACGACCATGCGAGTTCGGAAAACCTTCAGTGCAGCGTCTTGGGAATTTCGTTCTGCGATTCCGGCGGCGCCGGCGAGGCGTGATGCAGCAGCAGGCGCCAGCCGAGAGCGCCGCGCACATACACGTTGGTGGCGACCAGCGGCGCGGTCTGGCCGACTTCTCCGTCACGCAAGGCAATCTGCTCGCACAGGCTGTGCACCGATACCAGCATGCCTTGCAGGATCACCGGCTGGGTCAGCGTCACGATGAGCCGCTGGCCGCTTTCGAAAATACGTCGCCAGGCTTATCGGACGTTTGCATAGCCTGTCATGCGCGGACCGCCGGGCGAGATGTAGACGATTTCCTCATCCTCGGCCCACACCGTCATCAAGGCTTCCAGGTCGGCGCGTTCGATTGCGTCGTAGAAGGCTGCCTCGGCGTCCTGCGGCGTGGGGAAGATGGGTTTCTGGGTAACTTGGGCGGGCATCAGAGCTGTTTCAGCACGGTTTCAGGCGTCAACTCCTCAAGGCACTTGAAGTGGCCGAGGGGACAGACGCGCTTGAAACAGGGGCTGCAATCGGTATTCAGGGAGACGATTCTCGCACGCGGCGACAGCGGCGGGGTATAGGCCGGACTCGACGACCCGTAGAGCGCTATCAACGGGCGATCCAAGGCGGCGGCGACATGCATCAGGCCGGAATCGTTGCTGACCACCAGGCGTGCGCCGGCGATCAGGTCGAGCGCCTGTTCCAGCGTCGTGCGTCCGCATAAATTCAACGCGGCGCCTGCCGACAGTCGCGCGATTTCGTCGCCCAGGGCACCGTCCTTGTCCGAACCGACCAGCCACACCGGCGAGTTTTCGGAAGCCAGGCGTTGCGCCAGTTCGGCGTAGTGACGGGCCGGCCAGCGTTTGGCCGGACCGAACTCGGCGCCGGGACAGAATACCGTTGGTTGCGCGTTGACCGGCAAGCCAAGCGAAACGCGTACAGCTTGCTGTTGTGACACGGTTGAGGTCAGATGCGCTTGCGACAGTGGGGCCGGGCGTGGAGGCAGTGCATCAGGCTCGTCGGCGAGGCGAGCGTAGCGCTGGGCGAGTTGCGGGAAGGCGGCGGGATCGAGCGTGTATCGGCGGTTTAGCAGGCCGAAGCGCCATTCGCCGACATAGCCGATACGCTGCGGAATCTCGGCGAAATACGGAACGAGCGCCGACTTCCATGAGTTCGGCAGGACGATGGCCGCGTCATAAGCGTTGGAGCGCAACTCCCTCCCCAGTCGCCGGCGCGCCGGCAAATTGAATTCGCCGTGGGCGAAAGGATTGTCGATGACGCGCCGCACCTCGGGCATGCGCGCCAGCAGCGGGGCGCTCCAGGCGGGAGCGAGGACGTCGACGGAGAGATTCGGATGCAGCTCGTGCAAGCGCATGAACAGCGGCTGCGCGAGGATGGTGTCGCCGATCCAGGAAGGAGCGACGATGAGGATTTTCATGGCGACAGAGGGCAGGAAAGGAGCGTCCTTCTCCTGGTCCACGTTTAGCGTGAAATACGACGAAAAGGGCACATGGTGATATCGAGCGTAGCGAGCATATTTAGCCCCCCGCCCCGGGGCGGGGGCAGGGGGTGGGGGGCCGTGGGAATGTCGCTAACTTTCATGATCGGGGGCGTCCCACCAGGGAACTTCCTTCGGGGCGTAGCCCGCGCATCATGAAAGTTAGTGATGACCTTTTGGTGCCTCGCCGCTGAAGCGGTACTTGGTTCCGCAATAGGGGCAGCGCGCTTCGCCGGTTTTCAGCACATCGAGGAACACGCGCGGGTGGCGCGCCCACAGCGGGCTGCCGGGGCGCGGACAATGCAGGGGCAGGTCATGCGCGGTGAGCGTGACTTCGCTGGCGGTGTCGGTATTTTGCGTCATGGGATTTCCTTGCCTGGGCTGGATATGGATCGGGAATATGCCTTCGTGGCTATACCTTATTTCGCCACCGGAGTGAGCCAGTCGGCGTGGGCCGGTGTCCGGCCGTTGACAACGTCGAAGAACAGGCCTTGCAGCTTGGTGGTGATCGGGCCGCGGCTGCCGGCGCCGATCTGGCGGCGGTCGAGTTCGCGGATCGGGGTGACTTCGGCGGCGGTGCCGGTGAAGAAAGCCTCGTCGGCGATGTAGATGTCGTCGCGGGTAAGACGCTTGGTCACCACGTTGTAGCCGAGCTCCTTGGCCAGCACATGCACCGAGGCACGCGTGATGCCGGTCAGTGCCGAGGCGATTTCCGGTTCATAGATCACGCCGTCCTTGACCATGAATAGATTCTCGCCGGCGCCTTCGGCGACGAAGCCGTCGACGTCCAGCAACAAGGCTTCGTCGTACCCGTCGTCGATGGCTTCCATGTTGGCGAGTATCGAATTGGCATAGGTCGAGGCGACCTTGGCGCGCGCCATGGTAACGTTGACGTGATGCCGCGCATAGCTGGAAGTCCTGACGCGTATGCCTTTCTCCAGACCTTCCTCGCCGAGGTAGGCCCCCCAGGGCCAGGCGGCGATGGCCACATGCACCTGGGCGCCGCGCGGGCTGACACCCATTTTCTCAGAGCCGTAAAAGGCGATCGGACGGATATAGGCGGAATCGAGCTTGTTGGCCCGTACCACTTCCTTCTGGGCCTCCATCAACGTGGCCTTGTCGTAAGGTATCGGCATGCGGTAGATATGCGCCGAGGTGAACAGGCGGTCGGTGTGGTCCTTGAGGCGGAAAATCGCCGTGCCATTGACCGTGTGGTAGGCTCGTACGCCTTCGAATACGGACAGGCCGTAATGCAGGGAATGCGTCAACACGTGCGTGGTGGCGTCGCGCCAGGGCACGAGCTTGCCGTCGTACCAGATGAAGCCGTCGCGGTCGGACATGGACATCGTGTATCTCCTGTATCGGTCGCAAAAAGAATGATTTTAGCCGATTTGGGAGGCTATCCGCCGGAGATGACGTTCCCGTCCGCCATGGACTGTTGTTCCGGAATTTAAGTCGCTAACCCGAACCCGGTATCGGCGCGGCCGGGTCGATCGCAAACCGAACGGCGTTGCGGCCGCCTTCCTTCGCCGCGTAGAGTCCCTGGTCGGCCCTCGCCAAGACGGTTTCGACGGTTTCTTCATGACCGAGAAACAGAGCCACGCCGATGCTGGATGTGCATTGCCAGTCCCGCGGCTGCGGCGTTTGCAACCGGTAGGGCGCCTTGAGAGCGGCGCGCAGCTTTTCGGCGATGACCATGGCCATCTCGGCGGCGGTACTCCGGTCGCGCTCCAGTTCCTCCAGCAATACGACGAACTCGTCGCCGCCGAAGCGCGCAACCGTATCATCCTCGCGCACGTTGGCCGTCAGGCGATCCGCGACCAGTTCCAATAGCCGATCACCCTGAGCATGACCCAGCGTATCGTTAAGTTCCTTGAAGCGGTCGAGATCGACGAATAGCAGGGCGCCACGAATGCGGCTGCGGGAACTCTTGGCAAAGGCGTGGACGAGGCGGTCGGTGAGCAACCGGCGGTTGGCGAGTCCGGTCAGTGGATCGTAGAACGCCAGGTTGCGAATCTCCGCCTCGTCGTCGATACGCTGGCTGATATCGAAAAAACTGCCGACGTAATGGGTGACCTTTCCTTCGGCGTCGCGCACCGCGGTGATCGTCAGCCATTCCGGATAAACCTCGCCATTCTTGCGGCGGTTCCAGATTTCACCCTGCCAGAATCCTTCCTGCTGAATCGCTTGCCACATCGCGGCATAGAAATCGGCGTCATGGCGGCCGGACTTGAGCAGCCTGGGCGTGTTGCCCACCACATCGCCGGCTTCGTAGCCCGTCAATTCGGTAAACGTGCGATTGACCCGAATGATGATGTTGCGCGCATCCGTCACCACCATGCCCTGGCGCGACTCGAAGGCCACGGCCGCAATACGGCGTTCATCCCCGGCCTTCTCGGTCAGCACGTACGAGCGCCACTGCAGCCACGCGAACATGGCGGTGACAACAAAAAAGATCGTGGCGATAGCGACTGCCTTCCTGACGTCGCCGTGCCATTCCGCCAGATAGTCTTCTGCCCCCATGCCGGCTACCAGGTGGAATGGCACCGCCGACAGACGGCGATAGGTGTTGGTGCGCTCCGCGCCGTCCCCGGCGTTTTTGGTGTGATAGGTGCTGGCGGCGACACCCGAGGCGATGATGGCCCCCAACTCCTTGGAAAAAGTTTTGGTGCCGATCTGCTGGTTCGGATTGGCAATCGCCGGATGGCGGGCAATCTGGGCCGTGTCCGCGTCGCGCAATACGGCGATGCCATGCGGTCCCAGGTCGAGTCCGGAGAGAAGCTCGGCAAAGTAACTGACGGGAACGGCCGCCGAAATCACGCCGGCAAAGCGGCCGTCAGGATGATTGTAGCGGCGGGTAAATGAGACCACCCAAGACTTCGATACGCGCCCCAGGATCAGATTGGTGACGATCAGCCCGCTGTCGTCGCGGCTGCGGTGCTTGATAAAGAACTCGCGGTCGGCGTAGCTGGCGTCGCCTCCCGGCACGACCCCCGGGCCATACCTGACTGTGCCGGAAGCATCGGTTACGCGGAAGTCGGTGAGCTTGGCCACCCAGTCCCGCCGATCGGCCAGCACTGCATTCGTTTCAGTGTCGCCGAGGCGCCCGTGCAAACGCAGTTCCCTCTCCAGCCGGTCGACAAGCTCGCGCAGCGTCAGATCGATCTTGCCGACCGATTCGGTGACATTGTGATCAAGCAGCAGGGCCAGATTTTCTATCGCCGTGCGCACCTCCCGCTCTTGCTGCTGCTTGGCCTCGATCAACATATACGCCAGCAGACCGATCACGAAAGTATTCGCGACCAGTACCGCTGTTAACAGCATGAATCGGATGAACTTCGCGCCGTGTAGCATGATGAAAGGATTCTAACGAATCCCGGCGAGTAAATGGGGATACGTAGCGGAGGATAGTGAGTGCCACTGCGCCGGGCCACGCCGGGCAGGCCATGCCTTTTCATCGAAGGCGGGAATCGGATCTGATCTCCGGAATGACGAAATCGGTTGGATGGAATCGGCTGACACATGGCCGCGCGCGCTAAAATGCCGCCATGAACTCCATCTGGAAACCCAACGTCACCGTCGCCGCGGTCGTCGAGCGCGACGGGAAATTCCTGGTGGTCGAGGAGGAAACCGACGACGGCGTCCGTTTCAACCAGCCGGCGGGGCATCTCGACGAAGGCGAATCGCTGGTCGCGGCCTGCGCCCGCGAGACGCTGGAGGAATCCGCCTGGCATTTCGCGCCGAGCGCGCTGATCGGAATCTACCAGTGGCCGCGTCCGGCTGGCGACATCACCTATTTGCGTTTCGCCTTCAGCGGAGAGCTGGGCGCGCATGAAGCCGGGCGCGCCCTCGATACCGGCATCCTGCGGGCCTTGTGGCTGACGCCGGCGGAACTGGAAGCGACCCGCGATCGCCATCGCAGCCCGCTGGTGATGCAGTGCGTGGCCGATTACCTGGCCGGGCGGCGTTTTCCGCTCGACGTCATCCGGCATTATTCATGATGCAACACCGCATTACTATGGAGGGAAATTTCGGTGTCTGAAAAAACGGTCATCGTCGGCATGTCCGGCGGCGTCGATTCGTCGGTGGCGGCGTTGCTGCTGAAGCAGCAGGGCTGGAAAGTCATCGGCCTGTTCATGAAAAACTGGGAGGATGACGACGACGCCGAATACTGTTCGACGCGCCAGGATCTGATCGACGTCGCGGCGGTGTGCGACGTCATCGGCATCGACCTGGAAGTGGTGAATTTTTCCGTCGAGTACAAGGACCGGGTATTCAGCGAATTCCTGCGCGAGTACCGGGCCGGACGCACTCCCAACCCCGACGTGCTGTGCAATGCCGAGATCAAGTTCAAGGCCTTCCTCGATCACGCGCTGGAGCTCGGCGCCGACAAGATCGCCACCGGCCACTACGCCCAGGTGCGCGAGTTCCAGGGCGAGCAGCAGTTGCTCAAGGCCGAGGACGGCAACAAGGACCAGAGCTATTTTCTGTACCGGCTAAATCAATCGCAACTGGCCAAGACCTTGTTTCCGGTTGGCCACCTGTACAAGCGCGAGGTGCGCCGCATGGCCGAGGCCGCCGGCTTGCCGAATTTCGCCAAGAAGGATTCCACCGGCATCTGCTTCATCGGCGAGCGGCCCTTTCGCGAATTCCTCAGCCGCTACCTGCCGGCCCAGCCGGGGGAGATCCGCACCCTGGAAGGCGACCGCACGATAGGCCGGCACGAGGGCTTGATGTACCACACGCTGGGCCAGCGCAAGGGCCTCGGCATCGGCGGCGTCAAGGGAAATGCCGACGAACTGGGCGATCACGAGGCTTGGTACGTCGCCGCCAAGGACATGGAGAATAACCGCTTGTCCGTCGTCCAGGGCCATCAACATCCAGCGCTGCTGAAGGACCGCTTGAGCGCCGCCGACCTGTCCTGGGTGAATGGCAAAGCGCCTCATACTCACTGGGTCTACACGGCCAAGACCCGCTACCGCCAGCCCGATTCGCCGTGCGAGGTGGAAGCTGTCGACGCGCAGTGCTGCGAGATCACTTTCGCCGAGCCGCAGTGGGCGGTGACGCCGGGACAAAGTGTGGTGCTGTATGAGTCGCGGGTGTGTCTCGGCGGCGGGGTGATCCAATAGTGATGGGGAGCCTCAGCCGGAGTTGATTCATAGCTGAACCAGCGCCCCGGCCACCGACATCTGCGACGCCCGGCGTGCAGGCACCAGGGTCGCTATTAACGCCACGACGGCCACCAGGACCAGCCACATCAATGGCGGCCCGGGCGCAATCACGAACGGTAACGGCGCGACAAACCCCAGGTTTCCGACCAGCGTATCCACCAGCCAGGTGAGCGGGACGGAAACGATCAGCGCGGCGATCCAGCTCAAGGCCCCGATGAAAAACGACTCAGCAACCACGAGCCGGATGATGCGTGCCGGCGTGGCGCCGATGGTTTTCATTACCCCGAACTCGCGCGTGCGTTCCAGCACGCTCACGCTCATCGCCGAGCTTAAGCCCAGCGCACCCACCGCGGCCATCACGGCGGCCAGTGCCACCAGCGAGCGAATCAGGATCACGATGTGGTCGGCCATGGCGGTGCGCAGCTCGGCCAAGGGCATCGCGTTTTCCACGCCCACGCCGTCACCGGCGAGGCGTTGCTCGATCGCACGGATGATCGCGGTACGCGCATCGCTAGCCCCCGCCTGGGTGGCGACCCTGAGCATGCGCGCCTGCCCGGGCAAACCCGCGATACGGGCAAACGCCTGGTCGGTGACATAGGCGACGCCCGCCGAGCCGATCTCTTCGACGATGCCGGCGATGCGCCAGGATGTCGCCTTGCCGTCTATGGACAGGTCGACCCGGTCGCCGACGCGAAGCTGGGGCGCTTGCGCGGCCGCCGCGTGGTTCAACACCACCGCGTCCGTGTCGTCGGGTTTCAGCCATCGCCCGGCGAGCACCGGGAAGTCCACCAGCCGCGTGCCGGCGGGTGGCGCCAGCAATGCGAAACTGGCGTGCCCGCGATCGGGATAGGTGCGCACCACATCGACCTGCCCCTGTTTGGCGAAAGCCGTCGGGCTGTAGCCCCAAGCCTCGACGGCGGTGACGCCCGGCACGGCGAGTATGCGTTGCGCGACCGCCGTCGCTTGCGCTTCGTGGAATCGAACCTCGACATCATAATGGCGCGTCTCGTAGACCTTGGCGATGTTGCGTTCCCAACTGTTCGATACGTTGAGCGCCGTCATGAACATGGCGCCGCCGGCCGCCAGCAGGCCGACGGTGAGCACCAGCCGGGCGGGCCGGCGCAAGGCATTGCGCATCGGCCACGGCAGCTTGGCGGTGCGCAGACGCAGGCTGTCGCTGCCGACACCGTGTTGGGTAATGGCTACGTTTACGCTCATCCGGCTCGCCCGCCGGATCGGGAGCGCGGCGATCAACAGCGGCACTAGTATGCCCGCCAGCACCTGGACGCCGAACACCCAGATGGGTACGCTGGCGTCGGCGATGCTGAAATTCAGCAGATTGGCCACTGCCCGCGCCAGTACTTGCGAACCGGCGAGCCCGACGGGTATCGCCACGGCCACCGCGGCCACGCCGATGGCGGCGACCAGCAAGGCGTACATCCGGGCGATCTGGGCGGTTCGCGCGCCGATGGCCTTCATCACGCCGATCTCCCGCACCTGCCGGGCGAGCATCGCGTTCAATGAAGTCGCGACCAGAATGCCGCTCAGCACCAGCGCCATCAGACTGAATGCGAACATCATGAACAGGATGGTCGTCATCTGGCGCTGGTGCGGATGCTGGCGCGGCGGCGGCACGCGGATTTCATGCACGGTCTGGCCTCGCTCGGCGAGTTGGCGGGCGAGGTCGGCCGCCACTGTTTCTATCGCCTGAGAACTGGCGGCCGGGTCGCGCAAGCTGATGCGCAGTTCGTGCAGCAGCGGTGCCTCGCCCAGGGCCGCCAGGGTGTCGCGCGTGATGTAGCCGTAGCCGCTGCGCTCCTGCCACGCCGGGGCCAGCCCCGGGTCATGCACCAGGCCGGTGACGGGAACTTCGCGCACGGTGCCATGGGCGGTTTTCACCCGCACCCTGCCGCCGACATCGGCGTTCAGCATGGATATGGCGGTGCGTTCGATCAGCATGCTGCCCGTGGCCGGCGGCCAGGCGCCGGTGAGCGGCGTGAAAGTGTTGCCGCGCATCGCGGCGAAATCGTCGATCACGAACAGCAGCAAGGACCGCCAGTTTCCGTCGACGTCGGCGCGGGCCAGCACGACGTCGCGCGCCTCGGCGTCCTGGATCGCCGGATGCTGTCGCGCCAGCGTCAACACGTCGGCGCCGCCGCCGCCGGGAAGCTCCAGCGTGGCATGAAATGGGCGGGTGCCGAGGTAGTTTGCGGCAATCTCGCGGGTGAGCACGGCATAGCCGCCCAGCACGGCGCCGACGGCGATGAGACTGACGGTGATGGCCAGCAGCATGAACAGCATGCGCTCTTTTTCGGCCTGGAGGTCGCGAATCAACTTGATCCAGCGCGGACTCAACAGGTGAGTTCCTGGAGTGAGCTTCATTTGACGATTACCTCGATGTGTTGGGATTCCACGGCATGTTCGAAGCGCAGCTTGTCGAAGCTGGGCAGTCCGGATAAGAGTCCCGGCCTGAAACCGTTCGAAAAGCCGAGCGCTTCGCTGGGCAGCCGCAACAGGTTGTGATCGATCTCGCCGTTGTCGTTTTCGTCGTGAAACACCACGACCGCATAGGCGCCGGCCGGCAGTCCCTTGAACTCGAAACTCGCCTTGCCGTCCCGAATCCCGGCGATCAACTGTCGGCGCCCATGTTCAAGGACGTTGTCTCCGGGCTCGAACAACTTGGCGATGGCATGCCCGCGCGCATGTGCGAAACCGGCGGCATTGACGATGAGCGTGTTCTCGTCTTGAGCGGCCGAGGCGGTCAGTGCGAGCGCCGACAAGAATGCGGCAAGAAGCAGTCTGCTGTCAGGCATAGGCCACCTCCCGCGGCAAGCGGCGCGCGTGGCCCGCGGTGGCCGTCTGCGCCACCACCTTGCCGTCGGCCAGGGTCACGATGCGGTCCGCGAACTGCGTCATGTCGCGCTCGTGGGTTACCATCAGGACTGTCTTACCCGCTTGGGCCAGGTTCGCCAGCAGTTGCAGGACGGCCTGGGCGGTGTGCGAATCGAGATTGCCGGTCGGCTCGTCGGCAACGATCAGCGGCGGGTCGTTGGCCAGCGCGCGGGCGATGGCGGCGCGCTGCTGTTGTCCGCCCGAGAGGCCGGACGGCAGCTTGTCGGCCTGGTCGGCAACGCCCACCTGCGCCAGCAAGCGTAGCGCACGCTCGCGCGCCTGCTGCGGGGGCAGGGTCTGACAGAAGTCCATCGGCAGCATCACGTTTTCCAGGATGGTCAGCGTCGGCAGGAGTTGGAAGGACTGGAACACGACGCCCACGTTGCGCCCGCGCCAGGCCGCCAGCCGGGATTCGTCCAGTTCGTTGACCATCGTCCCGCTTACGCGGATCCCGCCGCTGCTGGGCCGGTCGATACCGGCGATCAGGTTGATCAGCGTCGACTTGCCGCTGCCCGACTTGCCGACGATGGCGACGAATTCCCCCGCTGGCAAGCTCAGGTCGATGTGGTCCAGGGCGATAAACCCGCCTTCGCCACCGGGAAAAATCTTGCCGACACCGGATAGTTCGATCATTTGGACACCTTGTTTTGTATTGGACACATGTCTATGATCGTGGCTACGTCCCGAAACAGGTAGAACACCGGGGCGCTTAATGCACGGTTCCGGACAGGAACGCGTGTGTTGTCCAGAAAAGGGGATTTCCTTGACCACCAATATTTCAGAATCGACCGACCGTCGAGTACAACGAACCCGCTACGCCTTGCGCGATGCCCTGGTTTCCTTGCTGCCCGAACGCGGCTGGGATGATCTCAGCGTGCAGGACATATGCGAGCGGGCGAACGTGGGCCGCTCGACTTTCTACATGCACTTTCGGAACAAGGAGGAGTTGCTCGCCGGCGGTCTGGGCGACCTGCGCGGCGCGCTACGCGAGCAAGCCAAGGCCGCAAGGGAAGAGGGCCACGGCGGGCTGCCGTTCGTACGCGGGCTGATCGAGCATGTACACGAACAGCGCAAGCTGTTTCGCGCCCTCATCGGCCGGCGCAGCGGCCACGTCGTGCAGACGCGTTTCCGTGACATGGTGCTTCAGCTCGCCAGGGACGATCTTTCGCGTCTCGCCGCCGCGCAATGGCGGCGCGACGCAAGCGCGCACTACATCGCCGGCGCCCTCGTCGAGTTGCTGGCATGGTGGGTGGAAGGTCGATGTGCCCAGCCCGCCGAGCAAATCGAACATCTCTTCCACCAATTCACGGCGCCCGCCATCGCCGGACTGACGAGCCCCATCGAGTAATGCCCGGTGAGCGCCCCCGTCGTCAGTAGGTCTTGTAAGGCAGGAACTTGCCCGACATGACGATGTTGACCCGGTCGCCGGCGGCGTTCGGTTCGCGCTTCAAGTCCATCTTGAAGTCGATCGCCGACATGATGCCGTCGCCGAACTCTTCGTGGATCAGTTCCTTGAAGGTCATGCCGTAGACGTTGATCAGCTCGTAGAAGCGGTAGATCAGCGGGTCGGTCGGCACCGAGGTCGGCAGCGAGCCCTTGTAGGGGACCACTTGCAGCAGGGCCACGGCTTCCGGCGGTAGCCCGAAGATCTTGCCCAGCGTGGCCGCCTGTTTCTTGTCGAAGGTCATCTGGCCGAGGCAACCGGCGGTGACCCATTCCTTGGACAACCCGATCTTCTTCGCCACGTCGGTCCACTTGATGCCCTTCCTGATCTTGGTCTCGATGATGAGTTCGGTCACGTCGTTGCGGTTCATGCGTTTCTCCTATCAGTGATTGATGACTTGCTTGAGATACGGCACTGCTTTGTCGGCGGGAAGCGCCACCGGACGGTCCGGCTCGCCGGCGAGGCCGGGGCGCACCAGCGGCGGATTCTTCGGATCGTGCGTGGCCTCGGCCTCCACTCCAGCATAGCTCTTGGAACGATTGACGAGGAAGTCCACCAGGTGGTTGCGGATTCGGTAATACTGCGGGTCGTGGTGGATTTCGGCGCGCGTGCGGCTGCGCGGCATGGTCACCTCGACGATCTCGGCGATCTTGGCATGCGGGCCGTTGCTCATCAGCAGGATCTTGTCGGCGAGCAGGATGGCTTCGTCGACATCGTGGGTGATCATGAACACCGTCTGGTGCGTGGCCTGGACGATCTTGATCAACTCGTCCTGGATGGTGCCCCGGGTCAGGGCGTCGAGCGCCCCGAAGGGTTCGTCGAGCAGCAGCATCTTAGGCTGGATGGCGAAGGCGCGGGCGATGCCGACGCGCTGCTTCATGCCCCCCGACAGTTCCGCCGGCTTCCTGGCCAGGGACTCCCCGAGCCCGACCATCTCAAGGTAGGCGGTGCAATGCTCGGCTATCCTGGTCTTGCTCCAGTCCGGCCAGCGCGACTTGACGGCGAAAGCCACGTTGCCCAGCACGCTCATCCACGGCATCAGCGCGTGGCTCTGGAACACCACGCCGCGGTCCAGGCTTGGGCCGGAAATCTCCCGTCCGTCCATGATCGCGTCGCCGCCGCTGGCCTCTTCGAGTCCGGCCAGCACATTGAGGATGGTGGTCTTGCCGCAACCCGAGTGGCCGATGATGCAGACGAACTCGCCCTTGTCGATGTGGAAATGGATGTCCTCGAACACCGGCGGGTTGGTCTTGCCGCCTTCGGCCGGATAGATCTTGCTCAGCCGCTCGACGGAAAGGAAATGGGTACTCATGCGCTATTCCCGGTAGGTGACCAGCTTTTGCAGCCAGCCGAAGAACAGGTCCAGCACCATGCCGACGATGCCTATCATCACGACGGCGAAGATCACGTTGGGCAGGGCCAGGTTGTTCCACTCGTTCCAGACGAAGTAGCCGATGCCGGTGCCGCCGACCAGCATTTCGGCGGCGACGATCACCAGCCAGGCGATGCCCATCGAGATGCGCATGCCGGTGAGTATCGTCGGCGCCGCCGCCGGCAGGATCACCAGCAGGGCCTTCCTCAGCGGATTCACTTCGAGCGTGCGCGCCACGTTGAGCCAGTCGCGCCGCACCGAGGAAACGCCGAAGGCGGTGTTGATCAGCATCGGCCAGATCGAGCAGATGAAGATCACGAAAATGCCGGAGATCGCCGAGTCCTTCAGGCTATAGAGCGCCAGCGGCATCCACGCCAGCGGCGAGATCGGTTTCAGCACCTGGATGAAGGGATTCAGCGCGCGAAACAGCAGCGGCGACATGCCGATCATGAAACCGACCGGCAGCGCGATGATCACCGCCAGCAGGAAGCCGAGGCCGACGCGTCCCAGCGAGTGGGCGAGCTGGATGCCGATGCCCTTGTCGTTCGGTCCCTTGTCGTAGAACGGGTCGGACAGGTACTCGACGAAGGCCTTGGCGACCTTGAGCGGAGGCGGGAAGCCGTCGGTCTTCTCCTGGCCCTTGCCCATCAGTGCCGCATACTCGGCGTCGGCGCCCGAGAGCGTGGTCGACTCCTTGCGCTGCGTGGCGAGCTGCCACGCGCCGATGAAGATCGCGAAGATCAGCAGCGAGATCAGGGCGGCCTTGAGCGCTAACCTGGATGGCATGACGGCCTCCTCAGCTACGCCTGATGGCGAAGCTGTTGGCGTAGGCGTCCGCCTTGGCCGGATCGAACTCCTTGCCCATGACCTTGAACTTCTTCATGTTCTCCTTGGGCGGCGTCATGCCGACCTCGGTCATGTATTTCCGCGCATCGGTCAGCAGGTACACCTTCTCGGCGATGTCCTTGTACTTCACCTCGCCCTTGACATAGCCCCAACGCTTCATCTGCGAGAGTATCCAGTAGGCCATCGAATACCAGGGGAAGGGATCGTAGTCCACGCGCTCGGGCACGTTCCTGACGTTGCCCAGGCCGTCGGCGAACTTGCCGGTCAGCACCTGTTCGAGCACGGCCTTCGGCTGGTTCAGGTAATTCGCCGGCGACAGCACCTCGGCCATGATTGGCCGGTTCTTCGGATCGCGCGCCATCGCGGCCGACTTGAGGATGGCGCGGTAGAGCGCGGCGAAGGAATTCGGATTCTGCTTGATGAACTCGGTGGGAATGGCGAAGGAGCAGCAGGGATGTCCATCCCAGATTTCGCGCGAGAGGATATGGATGAACCCCACCTCGTCGTATACCGCGCGCTGGTTCACCGGATCCGGGCCGAGGAAGCCGTCGATGTTTCCGGCGCGCAGGTTGGCGACCATTTCCGGCGGCGGCACCACGCGCAACTGCACGTCGGTGTCGGGGTTGATGCCATGCTCAGCGAGGTAATAACGCAGCAGGAAGTTGTGCATCGAAAATTCAAATGGAATGGCGAACTTGAAGCCCTTCCAGTTCTTCGGATCGCGGTTGTTCTTGTGCTTGGGCGCCAGCACGATGGCCTGGCCGTTGATGTTCTGGATGGTCATCACATTGGTCGGCGCGGCGTTGGAACCGACGCCCATGGTGATCGCCAGCGGCATCGGCGCCAGCATGTGCGAGGCGTCGTATTCCTTGTTCAACACCTTGTCGCGGATCAGCGCCCAGCCCGCCGTTTTCATCATGCTGACGTTGAGGCCTTCCTTGCTGTAGAAGCCCAGCGGCTCGGCCATGATCAGCGGGCTGGCGCAGGTGATGGGAATGAAGCCGATCTTGAGATCCTTTTTTTCGAGCGCGCCCTTGTCCTGGGCCATGGCTTCCAGCGCGCCGAAAGGAATCAGCGAGGAGATCGCGCCCCAGGCGGTGGAGGCGCCGACGGCGGACAGGAAGCGGCGGCGTTCCGCGTCCTTCGGGAACAGCGCGCGCATCACCGTCGTCTCGATCACGCGCCGGTTGAGCGCCTCTTCCTCGGCGATGGCATGCTCGGCCTGGCTGGCATGCTGGCCGCAACTGCAGCCGGCGTGCAGCGTGGCATGGGGATCGAAAGGGTTTTGCAGCGACATGGCGGAACTCCTTGTGAGAGGGTGCTTGTTTATTACTTCGCATCATTCGTGCCATGGTGGCGGCACGGGTTTTTTGCTGGTTTCAGTGCTTCCACAGCGCTGCGTGCCCGCTCGCGGTGCATGGCCGGGAACGCAGGCACCAAGTTAGAACTCGATCGGCTCGAAATCGGCCTTGGTAACGCCGCAATCCGGGCAATACCAGTCGTCCGGAATATCTTCGAGGCGGGTGCCGGGCGCGAGGCCGTGGTCGGGCGCGCCGGCCGCTTCGTCGTAGATCCAGCCGCAAACTTGGCAGATCCATTGGCGGGTTGCAATTGCCGTGTTCATGTCGGTTCCTTCACGTCGTCGAGTGCGGCGAGTATGCGCAGAAATATTTCGTCGAGTTCCGCACCCACAGTCTTCAGCGTCGCGCTGCCCCAGGGACGGAACACGACGGATCGGAATATCGAGGCCGGCCCGCTTGTCGGCGGCCCATACCTTGACGGCGAAGTCGGGACGAAAGATTTCGAGGATCTGGTCCGGCGCAGCCGCTATACCTTTTTTCGCGCAATTGGCCTGGCCGTCGAGGTGGGCGACGAGGCCCATCGGCACGGCCGCCGTCGCGGCCTTCAGGCGCTCGACGGCGCCGGCGGCGCTGATGCTTACCGCGAAACTCAGCAGTTCCATGGCGGCGTCCTCAGGCTGCGGCGCAACTCGCCGCGCAGCTCTCGATGCGGGCGATTTCGCGGCGCAGGTGCTTGGTCGCCGGCGTCACGATGGCGATGAAGTAGGCCTCGCGCAGGCGGCGCTGGGCGGGGCTCTTTTGCAGGTAGCCCTTGGCGCCCATGTGCAGCATCGCGGCGTTGGCGGCCTTCAGCGACAGTTCGCCGCCGGCCAGGCGCAGCTTGAGGATGTCGAGCACGACCTTGGCCTCGGCCTGCGGATCGGTGCTGATCGTCTCGGCCAGGGCGTAGGTCGCGGCGCGAGCCTCCTGCAAGGCGGTATCAAGGACATCGGCCTGGTCGTCGAGAAACTGGTTCACATGGGCATGGGTCTTATTCGACTGCTTCATCATGCCAATGCAAGCTTCAATCAGGCCCAGCCCCATGCCCATCTGCGCCAGGATCATGCCCGGCTTGATGCGGCTGACATAGGCCCTGGAGGTCGCCGGATGCGAGAGCACCATGGCGTCGGCAACGAAGCTGTCCTTGAAGTGGCAGGCCAGCGTGCGGGTACCGTCGAGGGCGACGAAATGGGCGCAGTCCACCAGCTTGAAGCCGGGCAGTTGGCAGTCGACGAGCACGAACACCAGGCCTTCCTCCCCGCGGGTTTCGCCTTCGACAGGGCAGCCGGTGGCGAAGTAGTGGGTCGGCCCGAGGTTGGATACCCAGGGCAGCACGCCGTTCATGACGTAGCCGCCATCGACGCGCTTCGCCGAGAGGCGGTAATCCTCGATCTGGTCGCAGGACTTGACGGTGTTCGACAGCCCCGTGCCGACCAGGATCTCGCCGCTGGCGATGCGGGGCAGGAAGGCGGCCTTCAGCGCCTGGTTCTCCGACATCTGGAGGTAGCGGGCGCAGGCGGTCTGGCACCATGTCAGGAAGCCGGTCGACAAGCAAACCTTCGCGGCCTCCTCCATGACTTCGATCACATGCTTGAGCCCGAGCCCGTTGCCGCCAAATTCCGGCGCCATGGCGCCGCGGAAGCCGCCCGCCGCGCCGAGAGCGCGCAGGAAGGCGCCCGGGTATTCGCCCTTGAGGTCCACGTCGGTCACCTTGGGGGCGAGCTGCTCCGCCACCAGTTTGCGGATGGCGGCGATATTTTCGCTGGAGTCGGCGAGCTGTAGCGTGTAGTCGCGTGCGGACTCGTTCTTCACCGGGACAGCGAGGGTGGCAAGCATAGCATTCTCCTTGGCGGGGCGGGACGAGCCCGCGTTGATTACGATTGAGCCTCCTTTCGCAAGGCTTGTGCCAAGGCGATAGACCGCCGAAAAATGCGAGGTCCGCCGTTACCGCGTGACAATGGGCTTACAGATTGTTAACAATTAGTCAGATCGAGCACCTTGATCCGGTAGTTGATCTGGCGCAGGGTCAGCCCCAGGGTCTGTGCCGCCCGGGATTTGTTGCCGCGGGTCTGCGCCAGTGCAAGTCGGATGCGCTCGCCCTCGTCGTTGCCGACGTGCTGGTATTCCCTCACCACCGACGCCGGCCGCAAGGGCGCGGCAGGCGCGGCGGCAGGCGACGCCGGCCCGGCGGGAACCTCCAGCGGCTGGCCCTGGGCTTCGGTGACGAGGGCGTAATCCACTTCCGCCTCCCCGATGTCGTCGCTCGTGGCCAGCAGCACCACGCGTTCGAGCACGTTGTAGAGCTGGCGGATATTGCCCGGCCACGGATAGACGACCAGGCTGGAAAGCCCGGCGGGCGTGATGGCGACATTGCGCTGGTGGCGCTGGTTGAGTTGGCCGAGGAAGTGGCGCACCAGCAGCTTGATGTCCGTCGGCCGCTCGCGCAGCGCCGGCAGACGGATGGGAATCACGTTGAGACGGTAGAACAAGTCGAGGCGGAAGCGCCCGGCGCCGACCAGTTGCTGCAAGTTCTGGTGGGTGGCGGTGACGATGCGCACATCCACAGCAATCTCCTTGTGACCGCCGAGCCGCTCGATGACGCGCTCCTGCAAGACGCGCAGGATTTTGACTTGGACCTGCAGCGGCAGATCACCGATCTCGTCGAGGAACAGGGTGCCGCCGTGCGCCTGCTCGAAGCGTCCCGGGCGGGCCTGGGTGGCGCCGGTGTAGGCACCTTTCTCGTGGCCGAAGAGCTCATCCTCGAACAGCGTTTCCGGGATCGCCGCGCAATTCACCTTGACGAAGGGCGCGTCGCGGCGCGGACTCTGCAGATGCAGGGCGCGCGCGAAGAGTTCCTTGCCGGTGCCGGACTCGCCGAGCAGCAGCACGGTGGCATCCGAGGCCGCGACCTGCTCGACCTGGTGCAGCGCCTCCAGCAGCAGCGGCGATTCGCCGACGATGCCCCAGGCGCCGCCCGACTGAATGCGGCTTTCCAGTGCGGCCTTGAGCGAGCGGTTCTCCCGTTCCAGCCTCGCCGTGCGCTCCTCGATCAGTCGGTTCAGCTTGAGCACCTGGCCGATCATGTCGGCGATGGTCTTCAATACCTGGATGTCGTCGGCCAGCGCTCGCTTGCGCGAGCGGATGCGATGCACGCCGAGCACGCCGGCGATATGGCGGTCGATCTCGACCGGCAGGGCGATGAAAGACACTACTTCCTGCGGCAGCGTCGCGCGTGGCACGGCGCGCGCCAGGTAGCGCGGCTCGGCATCGATGTCCTGCACGATCAGCACCTCGCCGCTCATCATCACTCGCCCGGTCACGCCCTCGCCCGGTGCATAGCGGCCGCGCCGCATCTCCTCGCGGGTCAGGCCGTAGGCGTAGCGGATGGCCAGGTCGCCGCGTTCGGTGTCGGGCAGGATCACGCGGCCGCGGTTCAAACCCAGCAGTTCGGACAGCAAGTGCAACATCTCGCGGATCGCCCGCGCCGGCTCGAAGCTGCGCGCCAGCAGGCGGATGCTCTCGCGGATCAGCAGCGCTTCCTGCTCGGCGAGTTGCTCGGCGGGCTTCTCGCTATAACGGCGGACGTTCTTCATCGGACTCTCCCTGCATTCTTTGATCACAAGTGCAAGCACAGCAAGGACCGAGCCAGATTGTTAACATTTTGTGCGCACTATGGCGGCACGCATCCCGCAGACACCCCGAAACGCCGCCGCAGAATGAATGGCATGCTTTCTGCTGATGCTCGGTCGAAGCACCCACCACCTTCTTCAGGAGAATTCGATGTCAACAGAAAAAACCTACCTGCGTCCGATCGACCGCGAGGGCCTGCTCAAGTTCGCCGCTGTCGGCAAGGCCGACCCCAGCCGTCGCGGCACCAACAAGGTGCACACGGTGATGCAGGGGCAGTACCGCTCCTGGAGCTTCGTCGGCATCCACAATCCGGTGGTGGTCGACGAACCGCTGCACCTGTTCGGCGAAAACACCGCGCCGGCACCCGGCGAGATCGTGCTGTCGGCGCTCGGCGGCTGCCTCGGGGTCGGCATCACGGCGGTGGCCACGCAACGCCAGGTCAAGTTGAGCAGGCTTGAGATATTCCTCGAGGGCGATATCGGCAACCCGGCCGCCTGGGGCGCCGGTGGCGCCGAGATGCAGCCGCCGCAAATGGGATTTCAGGCCATCCGCGTCAAGGTGGCGATCGAGGGAGATGCGACGCGTGAAGAGCTCGACGACATCGTCAAACACGCCAACCTCTATTCGCCGGTCGCGAACTCCATGCGCAATCCCATCCCGTTCCAGATCGGACTTAGTGACTGATAGCCTGATATCCAGGGAGGATATCAGTCGGGGCGGCGGAAAGTTCCGGTCAGTCGCGCGGCACGGTGTCGATGAACGACGGCCGCTGCATCAGTTTCTCGTAGAGCTTCGCCAGGTTGGGATGTGTGTCGCGCCAGTCGAGCTTGGGGGCGCGCAACAGCAGGTAGCCGAGCGCGCTGCCGATGGCGATGTCCGCCAGCGAAAAAGCGTTGCCGTGGCACCACGGCTGGTCGCCGAGATCCTCGGCCAGCGTTTCCAGGCCGCCGACGATCTTGTGGCGCTGGCGCTTCATCCAGTCTTCGCTGCGCTGCGCCTTCGGCCGTTTGGATTCCTGGAACTCCGCCGCCGCCGCGTCGCAGATGCCGTCGCCGAGCGCTTCCCAGCGCTTGGCGGTGATGCGTTCACGGCCTGAGGCGGGGATCAGGCGATTATTGGGTGAGACGGTATCGAGGTATTCGACGATGACGCGCGAATCGTAGAGCGTGCTGTCGTCGTCGAGCAGCAACACCGGAATCTTGCCGAGCGGGTTGTGCAGGGATACGGTGTTTTCCGCCTCCCAGGGAGAATTCAACACGAAGTCGTAGTCGATCTTCTTTTCGGCGAGAACGATGCGCGCCTTGCGAACGTAGGGACTGGTCAGGGTTCCAAGCAACTTCATGGTGTGCGATGACATGAAACGAGAAAGGTTAATTATATCATCGGCGGTGATAGTTACCTATGCTTGGCCCGCTCCGGGAATACAGGCCATGATAAAATTCAGGCCTGAATTATTCCCGTCCTTTCCCATGAGCCCGACCAATTCGAACGCGGAAACAACACGCATCGCACTCACCGCACTTGGCGCGTTGACCGCGCTCTCTCCGCTCGATGGCCGCTACGCCGCCAAGCTCGAACCCTTGCGCGCCCATTTCTCCGAGTTCGGCCTGATCAAGAATCGCGTACGGGTCGAGGTCGAATGGCTCAAGGCGCTCGCCAACGCACCGGAGCTGACGGAGATCAAGTCTTTTTCGAGTCATACCCTGAGCGAACTCGATCAAGTGATCGATGGCTTCAAGGTGACGGATGCGGATGCCATCAAGACCATCGAAACGCGCACCAATCACGATGTCAAGGCGATGGAATACTGGCTCAAGGAGCGCCTCTCAGGCAATGCGGAGGTGATGGCGGCCGGCGAGTTCATTCATTTCGGCTGCACGTCAGAGGACATCAACAACGTCTCGCACGCGCTGATGCTCCAGCAGGGGCGTGCCGGCGTTCTGCTGCCGAGTCTGCGCGGTCTGGTCGAACGCTTCCGCGAACTGGCCCATGCGCTGGCGGAACTGCCGATGCTGGCCCGCACCCATGGCCAGCCGGCCACGCCGACCACGCTGGGCAAGGAGATGGCGAACATCTGCGCGCGTCTCGAGACTGCCCAACGTGGTGTCGCCGGGGTCAGGCTCAGCGCCAAGTTCAACGGCGCGGTGGGGAATTACAACGCGCATCTGGCGGCCTATCCCGGGTTCGACTGGGAGGCGTTCAATCGCCGTTTCATCGAATCCTTCGGGCTCGAATTCAATCCCTACACCACACAGATCGAACCGCACGATGCCATGGTCGAATTGTTCGACGCCATCGCCCGTACCAATTCCATCCTGGTCGACGCCGACCGCGATCTCTGGCAATACATCTCACTGGGATATTTCAAGCAGAAGCTGAAGTCGGGCGAGATCGGTTCCTCGACCATGCCGCACAAGGTCAACCCGATCGACTTCGAGAACTCCGAGGGCAACCTCGGCTTGGCCAACGCGCTGCTGCGTCATCTCGCCGAGAAGCTGCCGATTTCGCGGATGCAGCGGGACCTCACCGATTCCACCGTGTTGCGCAATATGGGCGTGGCATTCGGCTACACGCTGTTGGCCTACGATTCCTGCCTGCGCGGTCTCGACAAGTTGGAGGCCGAGCCGGCGCGTCTGCACGCCGATCTCGACGCGTGCTGGGAAGTGCTGGCCGAGCCGGTGCAGACGCTGATGCGCCGCTACAACGTGGCGAATCCCTACGAGCAGTTGAAGGAACTCACCCGCGGCAAGGGCATCACCCGCGAAGCGCTGCGGGTTTTCGTGCAGGGTCTGGCGATTCCCGAGGACGAAAAGGCGCGACTGCTGGAAATGACGCCGTGGAGCTATCTCGGCAAGGCGGTCGAGCTGGCGAAAAGAATATGACCGCCGCCCGCTGGGCCGCCCCAAGGGCGGCGAAGCAACAACATGGAGCCGCAAAGCGGCGAACGTCTGGGCCGCGCTGCAGTTGATCGATGCCGTGGACGGTAGCGTGGTGGCGAGCATCGAGAACAAGCCGGGGCAGCTTGGATCCCTGGCCATCTACAATCATCTCGCCCAGCTCTTCGGCGTCATCACCGCCGATGCGGCCAGGAAGGGCCTCGACCTGTATGCCGAGCATGTCGAGGATGCGCGGGCCAATCCGGGCAAGCATCCGAATATCGATCGATTGCTGCAACTCCAGCTTGAGCCGCGCAAGTTGCGGATCAAGCAGATTTTCGCGTTGGTGACGGAATAATCCGTTGCCGCGGAATGTATACGGGTCGAGATTTCCCGTTTTTCCCACAGAGAGGAGCAGTCCATGAAACTCAAACAGCTTGTTGTCGCCCTGACCGCCGTCGCTTTGTCGTCCGGCGCTCTGGCCCAAGTGAAGCCCGAGCAGCAGATCAAATGGCGCCAGTCGGTGATGCAGGTGCAGGGCTGGAGCATGGCCCGCATCAAGGCGAACATCGAGGGAACCTACAACAAGGACCAGGTCGTCCAGTCGGCCAACATCCTCCAGGCAACGGCCAACGGCGGCCTGGGCAGCCTGTTCCCGGCCGGCACCGAGAAAGGCAAGGGCTGGCATGATACAGAGGCCAAGCCGGAAATGTTCACCGACGGCGACAAGGTCAAGGAAGTGGCGGGCGCCTTCAACAAGGAAGCCAATGAACTGGCCAAGGTCGCCGCCAGCGGCGACGCCGCGGCGGTCAAGGCGCAGTTCGGCAAGGTCGGGCAAGCCTGCAAGGGCTGCCATGACAAGTTCCGCGTCGAAGACAAGAAGTAAGCACTGCGCTTACCGGTATGCGGCCATCCGGCATTACGCCGGGTGGCCGTTGTGTTTCTTAGCGACTACCAGCCTGCGTTGGCGGCCGGTTTTGTAGCCGGCGCAGTGGTTTGGATGGTTTGGACTACGGGTGCCTTTTCAAGCAGCACGCCGCTGGCAGCCCAGCAAGCGGCGAAGCCCAGCACCAGGGCTACGACCAAGGCCAGCGCGCTGCCGCCACGCGCCGATTCGCCGGCCAGCGTCTCCGGGACTTCCTTGGTTCCGGTCAACATGGGCTGGATCAGCGTTTCCTTGCGAACATGGGTGTAGTACAGGATGGCGGCCAGGTGCAGTCCGATCACGCCGAGAATCAGCCAGGCGCCGCGTTTGTGCCAGCCCGTGATCCAGTCGCTCAGGTTCTTGGATATGGCATTGAAGTAGGGGCCGTTGTAGGCGATGTCGTCGTTGGCGAACAGCCCGCCCAGCGCCTGACAGAGCAGCAGTGCCAGCATGGCGAGCACCGACAGGGCGCCCAGGGGATTGTGGCCGACGCCGATCCAGCCGCCGCGCAGATAGCCGGCAATGGCGGCGGGGCCGCGCACGAAGCGGCTGAAGCGTGCATGGGTTGAACCGATCAAGCCCCAGGCGAGACGGAAGCTCAGCAGACCGATGATCGTAATACCGGCTCGTCCGTGCCACTCCATGGCGTTGCCGCCTGTCCAGCCGGTGATGAAGGAGGCGGTGACGAGTGCCAGCAGCAACCAGTGAAACACCCGCGTCGGCAGATCCCAGAGCTTGATGCGGACCGTCATGGGCTCTAAACGACAGCTTCCTCTTTTTCCTTCTTCGGCTGGATGAAGTGTTCGCGCGAGACGCCCAGCCACATCACCAGGGGGCTGGCGACCAGGACCGAAGAGTAGATGCCGAAGAGGATGCCGATGGTCAGCGCCAGGGCGAAATAGTGCAGCGCCGGCCCGCCGAAAATCAGCATGGAGGTGACCATCATCTGGGTGGAGCCGTGGGTGATGATGGTGCGGGAAATGGTGCGTGTGATGGCGTTGTCGATGATTTCGGTGACGCCGGCCTTGCGCATCTTGCGGAAATTCTCGCGGATCCGGTCGGCGACCACCACCGATTCGTTCACCGAATAGCCCAGCACCGCCAGGATCGCCGCC
>JAPLQT010000100.1 GCA_026399515.1 Pseudomonadota bacterium
GTCAGATCCAGGAAACCTCGAAGCGCATCAAACGGCTCGGCGAGTCCTCGCAGGAGATCGGTGAAATCGTCGAACTGATTTCAGACATTACGGAACAAACCAACGTACTGGCCCTGAACGCCGCCATTCAGGCCGCTTCGGCGGGCGAGGCGGGACGCGGCTTCTCGGTGGTGGCGGAAGAAGTACAACGACTTGCCGAGCGTTCCGGTGAGGCGACCAAGCAGATTGCCGCCATCGTCAAGACGATTCAGACCGATACGCACGATGCCGTCGGCGCCATGGAACAATCAACCCAGGGCGTGGTGGAAGGAGCCAAGCTGTCGGATGCCGCCGGTCAGGCACTGAACGAAATCTCCAGCGTGTCACTGGATCTTGCCCGCCTGATTGAAGCGATTTCCAGCGACACCCAGGCTCAGGCCGACATCGCCACCAAGGTGGCGGACTCGATGCAGGACATTCTCAGAATTACCGGTCAGACCACCGCCAGCACGCAGGAAACCGCCGTATCGATTGGCGAACTTACCGAACTCGCTATCGAACTGAAGGGCTCGGTTTCAGGCTTCAAGGTGTGAACAGACATATGAACCACGGCGCGACGAATAGCCTTTCATGAGCATGGATCTCGACATCGGTCCGCTGTCCTGGGTCAAGGGAGAAATCGACCTTGCACTGGAACGTGCCGGGCTTGGTCTGGCGGCCCACCTGGCTGATCCCGCCAGCGACGGTATGCAGAAGGCACGCGCCAGCATGCACCAGGCGCATGGTGCGCTGGCTATCGTCGGACTTGATGGCATCACGGAGTTTGCCGATGCGATAGAACAGCTGTTGGCAGCGCTGGGCGATGGCACGGTAGCGGATGTCGGCGTTGCCGGCACCGCAGCACAAAGCGGGTTTACCGCGCTGCGCGGCTATCTCGACGACCTGATGGCGGGTCACCCCAACCAGCCGCTGAAACTTTTCTACCCCTACCGCGCGATGGTCGTGGCGCGCGGCCAGACAGCCCCCGCGCCTGCCGCCCTGTTTTTCCCCGATCTCACCCAGCGCCCGCCAAAACGCGAGAAGGATCCGCCGCCGCTCACGCCCGAGGCCCTCGTAGCGCGCCTCAAGGCTGTTCGCATGGGTTTTGAGCGCGGCCTCCTGAAGTGGATCAAGAATGATCCCAAGGGAATTACCGAGATGAAAACCTCGGTGGCGATGATCGAAATGACGCGCACCACATCAGCCGGCCGCGCCTACTGGTGGGTTGCGCTGGGCGTGCTCGACGCCCTCGCCGCAAATGGCCTGCCTGACGCAACGGAAGCCAAGCGGTTTGCGATGCACCTCGGCGGACAGATCAAAAAACTCATCGAAGGCCAGGCCGAACCCAACGAACAGCTATTCCGCGAAGCGCTGTATCAGGCCGCCTGTGCAACAGCCGGCGGCGAAGCACTGGCCATCGTGCGCGCCGCCTACCGTCTGGACGGCATGGTGCCGACCGCAACGCCCTCGGAAACCGAAAGGCTGCTGCCCCACATCCGCCGCTTGCGTGAATTGCTGACGGCTGCCAAGGACGATTGGAAC
>JAPLQT010000013.1:0-2354 GCA_026399515.1 Pseudomonadota bacterium
ACGAACAAGGGGAGACCCTCCCCTTGTTTATCCCCCGGCTCGGAACAAGGGGGCAAGCCCCCTTGTAAATCCCCCAAGAGCCGGCACTCCGAAATAATCTGCCCAGAAAATGTGAAGAGTTGAGACATAGGTAACTAAAGTGAATCCGGGTAATCGCTGAAATTGTTCAGGAAGGCATCGACGCCGGCCATGGTTTCCGGTCGTGCGATCAGTTCAAGAAAGTGTTGCCGCTCCGCCTCCAGGTCGGCGGCGAGCCGCGCCCGATCGCCCCACAAAAGGCGCTTGGCGGCGCGGATGGTGCCTGACGGCGAGGCGGCAATGCGTCGCGCCGCTTTCCAAGCATGGTCCTGTATATCATCGGCGGCAACGGTTTCGTTGACGAGACCCCAGGCCACGGCCTCTTCGACGCGCACGCTGCGGTTCAGAAGAATTGCCGCGGCAGCCCGATGCACACCGACCGCGCGCCCGAGCAGTGCCGTCCAGCCGCCGTCCGGCGCGAACCCGACGGTGGCGTAGTGCGCCTTGAATACCACTTGCGGAGCGCAGTACACCAGGTCAGAGGCCAGCACCAGGCCGAGTGAACCGCCCGTCACGATGCCTTGCACGGCAGCGATCACCGGCTGCGGCAAGTCGATCAGCGCCAGGATGGCTGCATTCAACTTGCCGACCAGGTCCGAGGAATATGCCTTCAGGTTGCCAGCTCGCTCGCGTTGGAAGCGGCGCATATCGCCGCCGATGGAGAATGCCTGGCCTTCGGCGGCAAGAATGACGGCGCGGCTGTCGGGATCGGACGCGATCTGCGCCAGCACCGCGAGCAGATCGTCGAGCAGTTCCGGCACCAAGGCGTTTTGCATTCCGGCTCGGCACAACACCAGGCGCGCTACCTTGTCGGCGCGCTCGACGCGCACCAGGCTCATGGCTTGGGCCGTACCCTGGAACGCAGTTTGCCGACGATGCCGATCGGGAAGAAGTACACCGACAATACGAACAGCACGCCGAGCCACAGCAGCCAGCGATCGGGATGGAACAACTGGGACAGGAAGGGAATGCCGGTCAGCGCCTCGGATGCCTGGCCCATCAGGGTTTGCAGATAGTTCTGCGCCAGGATGAACAGGGTAGCGCCGATGACGGCGCCATATAGCGTGCCCATGCCGCCGATCACCACGATCAGCAGGATGTCGGTCATGACCTCGAAGGACAGGAAGGTTTTCGGCCCGACGTAGCGTAGCCACAAGGCCATCAGCGCGCCGGCCAGAGTCGCCACCAGGGCAGCAAGGCAGTTGCCCAGGGTGCGGTAGATGACGGTGCGGTAGCCCAGGGCCTCGGCGCGAAAATCATTCTCGCGGATCGCCTGGAGCACGCGCCCAAACGGCGAATTGACGATGCGCAGCATGCCCAGGAACAGCGCCAGTGCCGAAAAGAACACCAGGTAGTAGGTGATCAGCTTGCCGTCGATGACGCGACCGAAAATCTCGGCGTCGATGAGCCTGAATCCCGGTTGCAGGATTTCCGGCACCTTGAAGCTGCGCCCATCCTCGCCGCCGGTGAAGTCGGAAAGTTGCGAGGCCAACACGGCGAATGCCGAGGCGACCGCCAGGGTAATCATGGCGAAGAAGATGGCTTTCACCCGCAGGGAAAACAAGCCGATCACCAGGGCCAACAACAGGGACAGCGTCAAGGCGCATGCCAGGCCGATGAACACGGCCCACCAGCTCGGCGTCATACCGTTCAGGGCCAGACCGACGCCGTAGGCGCCGATACCGTAGAACATGGTGTGGGCGAAGGAAACGATGCCGGTGTAACCCAGCAGCAGGTCGTAGGAAGCCACCAGCACGATGAAGACGCAGATGGTGGCGGCGACATTGAGCGGTCGCGCCCCCGAGACGATGAAGGGAGCGAACGCCAGACCCAGGAAGATCGCCAACAGCAGTGCCGCCAGGATGCGGCTGCGAGGAAAATCGCCGGAGAGGAGTTTGGTCAGCATCAGCGTTTCGCCACGGGATAGAGACCGCGTGGCCGCCACAGCAACACCGCCACCATCAACAGGATGTCGGAGACCAGCGCCACTTTCGGCACCAGAAAACCGGCGTAGTTGGCAACCAGGGCCACCAGCAGGGCGCCGATGAAGCAGCCGCCCACCGAACCGAGGCCGCCGATGATGATGACGATAAACACCAGCACGGTGATCTCGCCTCCGATGGCCGCGGTCAGCGTTTCCTTGTACAAGCCCCACAACACGCCGCCCAGGCCGGCCAGGGCCGACCCGGCGACAAAGACGCCGACGAACAGACGCCGGATACGATAGCCGAGCGCTTCCACCATCTCGCTGTTTTCCACGCCGGCGCGTATCAGCA
>JAPLQT010000013.1:2367-3421 GCA_026399515.1 Pseudomonadota bacterium
TGGTGCGGTTGAGCACCAGGAACATCGCCACGAACACCGCCAGGCCGATGCCGACGGCGATCAGGCGGTACTTCTCCACGGCAGAGTCGCCGAACACGAAGGCGCCGCGAAAGGTCTCCGGCAAGGGCAAGGGAATCTGTTCGGCTCCCCAGATGACGTTGATCATCTGCTCGGCGACGATCATGCCGCCCATGGTGATGAGGATCTGTTTCAGGTGCAGGCCATACACCGGGCGAATGATGATGCGCTCGAAGGCCCAGCCGAGAGCGCCTGTCACCAGCATCGCCAGGAGGATGGCCAGGCCCAGCGCGGAAAGATTCAGCAGCACCGAATCGGCCTGGACCCAGTCCTTCATCGGCAGCAGGACCAGCGTGGCGGTAAACGCGCCAACCGAGACGAAGGCGCCGTGGCCGAAATTGAGCACATCCATCAGCCCGAAAATCAGGGTCAGGCCGCTGGCCATGATGAAGATCATCATGCCCATCGCCAGCCCGGCCACCGTCAGAGTGACCCAGGTCGGGAAACTGCCGACCAGCGGCAGCACCAGCAAGGCGAGGATCGGAAGGATCAGCAGCGGCTGGTAATCGATGCGCACGCGGGGCAGCGCCGCGGTGGAGTCAGCGACATTGGTAGGTGTTGTGGGGTTATCCGAACCGACAGTCATGGCAGTCTCCGGCGGCATCATTGATGGGCGGCGAGGGAAAGACCCAGTAGCCGCTGCTGCATGGCCGCATCCTCCGCCAGTTCATCCATCGGCCCGGCGTGCACGATGCGGCCGTCATCCATGACCGCGACGGTATCGCCCAGGCTTTTGACGAAATTGAAATTCTGTTCCACCAGCAGGATCGAGGTATCGGTGTTCTTGAGCTCGCGGAAGGCAGTGATAAGACTGTGCACGATGGCCGGCGCCAGGCCCTTGGTGGGCTCGTCCACCAACAGCAATTTTCTCGGTTCGACGATGGCGCGGGCGATCGCCACCATTTGCTTCTGGCCGCCGGAGAGCGTTCCGGCGGGCTGGTTCCAGAACTTCTTCAGCGCCGGGAAGAAACCGAAA
>JAPLQT010000062.1:0-6188 GCA_026399515.1 Pseudomonadota bacterium
GATGAATTTTTGGCCGCCAAAACCCGGGTTGACCGACATCAGCAGCACGATGTCGAGCCGGTCCATCACGTGGTCCATCAAGTCCAGCGGCGTCGCCGGGTTGAATACCAGGCCGGCCTGGCAGCCCGATTCACGGATCAAGGCCAGCGAGCGGTCGATGTGTTCCGAGGCTTCGGGGTGAAAAGTGATGACGTTCGCGCCGGCCTTGGCGAAGTCCGGGATGATGCGATCCACCGGCTTGACCATCAAATGCACGTCGATGGTCGCCTGTGTCAGCGGCCGGATCGCTTCGCAAACCATGGGGCCGATGGTCAGGTTCGGCACATAGTGGTTGTCCATCACGTCGAAGTGGATCCAGTCGGCGCCCGAAGCGATGACATTCACGATTTCCTCGCCCAGCTTGGCGAAGTTCGCGGAAAGGATGCTCGGGGCGATGCGGTAGCTTGGCTTCATGGAAATCATCCTGGAATCGATGGACGGGATTGTAAGGATTGTAAACCGTGACTATCCTTGGCCATGCTAATTTTTTCTGATGGTTGATATAAGCCTGGACACGAGGTGGAGTCTAAGGTGGCGCAACATGGACAATGCTGGCGGTTGCCATGTTCGGCGTTTTCGTGTGCAATGGCGTCATGGCCGAAAGCAAAAAATACGAAATTCATGTCGGGGTCAGCGCAAAGTATTTGCCTGACCAGTCCGACCCCACCGCTGGACGCTATGTCTTCGCCTATACCATCGACATCCGCAACACAGGCACCGTGGCGGCCCAGCTCATCAGCCGTCACTGGGTCATCGCCGATGCCGACTCCCTTGTTCAGGAAGTCCGCGGCCTGGGAGTGGTCGGACATCAGCCGCTGTTGCAGCCGGGGCAGAATTTCGAATATACCAGTGGCTGCGTACTCGCGACTCCGGTTGGGACCATGAAAGGCAGTTACCAGATGGTGGCCGAGGATGGCAACAATTTCGAGGCGCCGATAGCCGAATTCGTCCTGTCGATGCCGAGGGTGTTGCACTAGCACCCGGTTGGTTCTGGGTGCGCTAGGCCCGATTCCGGGGTGCTGAGGGTTCCTCGATCCCACGGATACGGGTAAGGCTGGTTTCAGCCGCGTGTCACGTTGAATCACGCAATTCCAAAGGAAGAGTTCCGAGATGATCCACTATAAGAAAATCGCCGCCGCCGTCGCGCTGTGCTGTTCCGCGTCGGCTTGGGCCAGCAGTTACAACAATGTGTATGTGTTCGGCGACAGCCTCAGCGATGCCGGCGCGTTCACCAATTTTGTCGCTGCGATAGGCAGGCCGACAGCGAACAGGTTTACCACCAACCCCGGCACCATCTGGGCCGAAAACATCGGCATTAGTTACGGCATCGCGGTTACCCCGGGCTACGCTTTGAATCCCACCACGTCGGTGTTTAGCGCTACCGGCGGCAACGATTACGCCATCGGCGGCGCGCGGGTGACTCTGACCCCTGGCGTGTTCTCCCCATCGGCGGCGATTGCCGCGAATATCGTGCCGCTCACCAATCAGATTACGACGAATCTCGGCCAAACCGGCGGCGTGGCCAATCCCAATGCCTTGTACCTGTTCTGGGGCGGCGCCAACGATGTGTTCTACCAATCGGGCGCGGTCGCCGTGGGTCTGCCGGTCGCCAATGCCGCTGCGGCGGTGGGCACCGCCGCAGCGGATGCGGTGACGCAAATCAAGCGCTTGCAAACCTCCGGAGCACGCAATCTGGTAGTGCTGGCCTTGCCCGATATGGGGATCAATCCCTATGCGACCAGCCTGGGCGCGGCGGGCGCAGGCTTGCTCACCGGATTGTCAGGCGCTTATGACGCGGCCTTGAAACAAGGCCTGAGCGCAGCCGGCGTCAACAATATCGCTTATCTCGATCCACGCGGATTATTCGCCTACATCTATGCGCGGCCAGCCGCCTACGGCATTACCAATACAACGATACCGGCGTGCGGCGCGAGTTCTTCGTTGGGCTGTGGCACTGCGCAACAAATTCCTGGGTCATCCACCTATATGTTCGCCGACGGCGTCCACCCCAGCGCGGCCTCGCAGAAAATAATTTCAGACTGGGTGTACGCCACGCTGGAGGCACCTTCGCGCTTCTCGGCCATGGCGGCATTGCCGATCGGCCGGCTTGACGCCCAGTGGCGCGCCCTCGACAACCGCAGGCTGAATAATGAAACCGCGGATACGCCGAGCGGACAGGGTTTTTTCGTGACGGGCGATTACGCGCCGGGGAACTGGGACGCAACGGCGAATCTGCCGGCGCTGTCGGGTAATGGCAAGAGCATCACGGTCGGCGTCGACCGCATCTGGGGAACATTGGTTGGCGGCTTTGCCATTGGACTTTCGAACAATGATTTCGACCTGGGCGGCAACGCCGGCAAGCTCAAGTACAACGAAACCATCCTGTCCGCATTCGGTTCGTCGAGAATGGAGGATTTCTATTCCGATGCGACGCTCAGCTACTCCAGTTTGGATTTCGATACCACCCGCAACGTTGCGCTCGGGCCGCTGACCATCGCCAATAGCGGATCCACCAAGGCGAGCCTATGGGGATTCAAACTGGGCGGCGGCTATAACCTGAAACGCGGCAATCTGGTCCATGGC
The DNA here is from genome assembly GCA_026399515.1 of Pseudomonadota bacterium. GTDB lineage: Bacteria > Pseudomonadota > Gammaproteobacteria > Burkholderiales > Rhodocyclaceae > JACRAR01. Next base: position 2,623 of record JAPLQT010000062.1, read on the forward strand.
CCGGTGGCGGCCCTTTCCTGGGAGAAGGTCAAGGTCGACGGCTTTTCCGAAAGCGCCGGCGTCACCGCCATGAGCTTCGGCGACCAGTCGCGGGAATCGATGCGCCACCGGATTGGCTGGCAGGCTGTCTGGCAGGTTCAAAGCGATTTTGCGGTGTTATCGCCCTATCTGCGCCTGACCCATGAAAAGGAATACAAGGACAACCAGGGCTCGGTCTCGGCCAGGATGTTCGACTCGCCCTTTACGTTCTCAGTGCCGACCACTGGCCAAAAGGCCGGCTACGGCATGCTGGCATTCGGTACCCAGATGAAATTCAGGGAGCTGACCGCGCATATCGGCGCGACCACCAACTTCAATCAGTCCGGCACACGCAACTCGTCGATTACGTTTGGCATGGGCGTACCGTTCTGATCCCGCCCTTTCGGCATTTGATCAATTGACACAGAGGAAGAGATGAAGAAGTCACTACTGGTCTTACTAATGGTTCTTGCTGCCAACGCGTTTGCCTACAATGTGGCAACTCCCTCGATCATCAGCAATATTCAATGGGCGGTGACCGGCACGACGGGTACGGAATCCGCGAACAACACCTGCACCATGTTGAACCTCGACGTATCCGGCGATTGGGTCAAGGGTTCCAAGTTCGCGATTTATGGCGGGCTATTCTGCAACAACAATGCAACCACCTATGGCGTGACCGGCACCGGCTTCGTCTTGACCAACGGAGGAGTCGCGATGTTCTTGTCGATTGGCTCCCAGTTCTACTGGACCTGTTCCACCACCCCGCAATTCGGAGCCACCTGCAAGGCCGTCAATATCGCGACGCTCGCCCAGGTAGGGTCACCCGTGATCACCTTGTCCCCATGAGATGACCGAACGCGGCGAATAGTGAGGGCGGCGCATCACTGGGCCTTGAACCCCTGGGCTGACTGGTCGCCGTTGCGGAAATAGATCGATCCACTCTCTTGCCAATAAGGGTCTGCCGCATGCCCGGTCGGAGTAATGATGACCGAGTACTCCGGACGAAGCGAGAAGTTTTGTGTACCCAGGCTCGCCGTCACTGTGCCGTCCACGTTATTGGTGAGTGTTGCCGTTGGCACCGCCGTTCTTAGAGTGGAACCTAGCTTATCGACATCCAGGAAAGCCGGGTAAAGCGTTTGCAGTGTTCCAAGATGGTCGCGGAAGACCGCATAACCGCTGGCATTGCTCTCGAAGCCGGGTAGGGGCGAGGGGTTGCTGGGAAGATTGGCGCTTAATCCCGGCATGACCACATAGCGACCGCCGCCGAATTTTGCTTCAATCGCCCCGGTCGGTTTGAGATTCAATGTGCCGTTGCTATCCGCGGCCTTGATCGCGGTCTGAAAGTCGCTGAAATACCCCAGTGCGCCGGAAAGGCTCATCTGAATCCCGCGACTCGCCAATGTATAAGCACCGCCTGCGGTTGCCGTGACATTCGTGTCCGAGAATTGGTTGAGCTTCACCAGTACATCGCCGAGCGGAATCAGCCGGTAGGCGGAGTTCCCCAGCATATAGGTGATCACCCCCGTGGTCTTGTCATAGCTTAACTGTCCGCTGGTATCTCCCAGCGCGGCCTTGAGCTGGTCGCCCACGATATCCAGCAGCGAAAGCGTATTGTTGAAGCGAGCCAGCGGACCCTCCAGAACGGGAATCTTGGTGCCGCTGTCCTTGGCCATTTGCACGGGTAACGGATCGCCCGGCACCTGATTCACGCCATTCAGGGAACCCAGTGAAATCTGGCTGAGATTTCCGCCGGCATCCAGTTGCGTACTCTCTCCCTTGTAGACTGGAACCGGGGCGCTCGACCCGGGTCCCTGATAATTGACCTGTCCGCTACCCACGAATACCGATGCCGTTGTATCCGACTTAACCACAACCACACTGTCGGCGCTGGTTTGGGTGACGATCGATCCTACGGTCTTTTGATCATTGGAAGACATCACTGAAATGGTGTTTCCGATCGACGGGGAAGTGATCTGGACTGTGCCTTTCGAGACCTCGAGTTGAGGCTTGTTGTCGACCGTTCTCACCACCAGTTCGGCGGCGCCGACCTGGTCCGTATATTGCAACGTGGTGGTCCCCGAGGTGAAGCTCACCGGCTGGAGAGTGTCGAGCCTTACCAGGGCGTTTTCCTGGGCGGTGGCGCTCAGAACGATCGGGGCGGTAGGCGCGGTCACGACCAGCGCACCGGCTGCGTTTACGGTCACGTTGCCGGAGGGCGCGGACAAGACTTGGGCGGTGTTGGTGACCGGCGTCACGCAGACGCCACCTTGCAATACCTGAGGTGCGACGCAAACAACGGTTGTTACGCACACTCCGTATCTTAGTACCTGGGGCGGTACGCAAACGACCGGTGTCACGCACACGCCGTTCTGCAGAACCTGGGGCGCCGCGCAGCTGCAAGTGGTGACCGCGCACAGGGCGGCGCAACCCTGAAGTGCCGGATTGGCGGCACATTGAGCGATGGTCACCGCCGTCGTGGCGCAGGCGCCCGGAGTTGCCGCACAGAGAGCCGCGCATCCGGCCAGACCCGGATTGAGGGAGCATTGACCGATAGTGACCGTGGCGGCGCATGCGCCCGGGCTGGCTGCACAAAGAGCCGTGCAGCCCGTCAGTGCCGGATTGATGATGCACTGGGCGATGGTGGCGGTGCCGCCGGTGCAGATCGGATCGGTTGGTCTTGCTGTACATGACGCCAGCAAGGGCGCACAACCTGCGAGTGATGGGGTGGCCGTGCATTGGGCGTAAGTCACGGTGGGACAAACGCCGGGGCTGACGGCGCAGAGAGCGGCACAGCCTGCCAGGGACAGGTTGGCTTTGCACTGATCGATGGTGACTACCGGTGTCGTGCCGCAGGAGGAAGTTGCGGCATTCCAGGTGGTGGGGCAATCGGCGATGGCGGCTGCGCGGCAGATGCCGGTGACCGAGTCCTTGATCTGGCTGGCGACGGGACAGGTGCTGGCCGTACCGCAGGAGGAAGTTGCGGCATTCCAGGTGGCGGGGCAGTCGGCGATGGTGGCTACGCGACAGGTGCCGGTGGTCGGATCCTTGAAGGGTGTTGCAGCGGGACAGTTGCTGGTCGTACCGCAGGACGAGGTTGCGGCGTTCCAGGTAATGGGGCAGTCGGCGATGGCGGCTGCGCGGCAGATGCCGGTGACCGAGTCCTTGATCTGGCCGGCGACGGGACAGGTGCTGCCGGTCGGTGTGCCGCATGAAGAAGTTGCTGCATTCCAGGTGGCGGGACAGTCGGCGATGGTGGCTATGCGGCAGATGCCGGTGGTTGGATCCTTGAAGGGCGTTGCGGCGGGACAGTTGTTGGTCGTACCGCAGGATGATGTTGCTGCATTCCAGGTAGTGGGGCAATCGGCGATGGCGGCTGCTCGGCAGATACCGGTGACCGAGTCCTTGATCTGGCTGGCGACAGGACAAGTGCTGCCAGTCGAAGCGGGGCAGGAGGAAGTAGCGGCATTCCAGGTAGCGGGACAGTCGGCGATGGTGGCTACGCGGCAGATGCCGGTGGTCAGATCCTTGAAGGGTGTTGCAGCGGG
>JAPLQT010000062.1:6218-41796 GCA_026399515.1 Pseudomonadota bacterium
CCGGTGACCGAGTCCTTGATCTGGTTGGCGACGGGACAGGTGCTGCCAGTTGAAGCGGGGCAGGAGGAAGTAGCGGGATTCCAGGTGGTGGGACAGTCGGCGATGGCGGCTGCTCGGCAGATACCGGTGACCGAGTCCTTGATCTGGTTGGCGACGGGACAGGTGCTGCCAGTTGAAGCGGGGCAGGATGATGTTGCGGCATTCCAGGTAGTGGGGCAATCGGCGATGGTGGCTGCGCGGCAGATGCCGGTGACGGAGTCCTTGATCTGGCCTGCGACGGGACAGGTGCTGCCTGTCGGAGTGCCGCAGGAAGAAGTTGCGGCATTCCAGGTGGCGGGACAGTCGGCGATGGTGGCTACGCGACAGATGCCGGTGGTCGGATCCTTGAAGGGCGTTGCGACGGGACAGTTGCTGGTTGCGCCGCAGGATGATGTTGCTGCATTCCAGGTGGCGGGGCAATCGGCGATGGTTGCTACGCGGCAGGTGCCGGTGGTCGGATCCTTGAAGGGTGTTGCAGCGGGGCAGTTGTTGGTCGTACCGCAGGATGATGTTGCGGCATTCCAAGTAGTGGGGCAATCGGCGATGGCGGCCGCGCGGCAGATGCCGGTGACGGAGTCCTTGATCTGGCCGGCGACGGGACAGGTGCCGCCGGTCGGAGTGCCGCAGGACGAGGTTGCGGCATTCCAAGTGGCGGGGCAATCGGCGATGGTTGCTACGCGGCAGGTGCCGGTGGTCGGATCCTTGAAGGGCGTTGCGGCGGGACAGTTGGTTCCGCCGGTCGGTGGAGTGGCGCCTCCGGTACAGACGTTCGGATAGGCGGTGCATATGGCCGTGCATTCCGGGAGTGCCGGGTTGGCCGAACATTTAATGACGGTAGTCGCGATGCCAGCGCAAACCGGATCGGTGGAACTACCCGAACAGGTAGATACAAAAAGGGCCACGCAGCCCACGAGCGCCGGATTGGTGGAACATTGCGCGATAGTCACCGATGTGACCGCACAAATGCCCGGACTGGCCGCACATAACGCAGCACACCCGGAGAGAGATGGATTGGTTGCGCATTGGGCGATGGTGGTGGTTCCTGAACTTCCTATGCAGATGGGGTCGGTAGGTTTGGTCGGACAGGTCGCCATGATCTGTGTGCACTCAGGGATGGTCGGAGTGGACTGGCAGACCGCATAGTTGTAAAGCGTCCCGGTACCTCCTCCGGCCGGGGGTTTACAGGACGATGTCGCAGGATCCCAAACGTTTGGCGTAATGCAGTTCGAGGCAGTGGCCGTGACGCAGATAGTGCCGTTCCAAACCTGGCCGGTTGCGCAATTGGGCGGCGTGCCTGCGATACACGCAGTGCCATTCCAGAACTGTCCGGTCGGACAGGTGGTCGGTGGGGCGGTGCCGCCGGTTGGAGCCTTGCAGGTTGAGGTGGTGGCGTCCCAGGCGGAGGGACAGTCGGCGATGGCGGGTGCGCGGCAGCCGCCGCTGCCGTTCGGGATCGAAGTCGGTGGATTGCAGGCGTTTGGAGTGCCAGTTCCCGTACCGGTCCCGGTGCCGGAACCGCAGGAGGAAGTTGCGGCATTCCAGGTGGAGGGACAGTCGGCGATGGCGGGTGCGCGGCAGCCGCCGCTGCCGTTCGGGATCGAAGTCGGTGGGTTGCAGGTGTTAGGAGCCGTCGTTCCGGGCACGCATCCACCGAAGCCGTCCGGAATCGTGGTGGGTGGATTGCAGGTGTTAGGAACCGTGGTTCCGGGCATGCAACCGCCGGAACCATTGGGAATTGTAGTGGGTGGGTTGCAGACATTAGGAACCGAGGTTCCAGGCACGCATCCACCGAAGCCGTCGGGAAGTGTAGTGGGCGGATTGCATGCGTTAGGAGCCATGCAACCGCCGGCGCCATTCGGCACTTGCGGCGGTGTACAGGTTACCGTAGTGCTGCCCGGGCAAGCACCCGGAGAAGCCGCGCACAAGGCCGCACAGCCTGCAAGTGCCGGGTTTGCGATGCATTGGGCGATGGTGACTGCGGTGCCGCCGGAACAAGCACCCGGAGTAACTGCACACAAGGCTGCGCAGCCCGCGAGTGTGGGGTCAACGGAGCATTGGGCGATGGTGACCGCGGTGCCGCCGGAACCAGATGCCACGCATGACGAGCCGTTAAAAGTCATGCCCGAATTGCAGATGCAACTGGCGCCGTTCCAGTATTGACCCCCGGTGCAAGAGCCGATGCAGGCGCCCGGGGAGGCGGCGCAGAGAGCCACGCAGCCTGCGAGTGAAGTGTTGGCCGAACACTGTCCAATCGTTACCGCAGTGCCGCCACCGCTACAGATAGAATCCGTTGGAGTGCTGGTACAGTACGCCGTGATGATGGCCGTGCATCCAGCGAGACTGGGGGTCGATCTGCAATCTGTAATCGTCTGCGCGAATACGGGTAACGCCGTCAACGCGAACGCAGCGCAAGTCATCAATGCCGCAATCAGTCTCTTGAAATTGGTCATGAGGAGTCGCCCTGGTTGAATTGGCAAAATTCTATAACGGGTGGGTCCAAATGTTAAGCCTGAAACTCGTCGCTGCGCCTTTATAGTTATTTGAGTTGTAAAGGTTTTCCCGGCATTCGAGCCAGGAGGTTGCTGCTGAGGATATCCCTATACCGGCTTTCTGCCCGAGAATTTTCAACTCCGATAGTCGGCGTTGATCTTGACATAGTCATAGGACAAATCGCAGGTCCATACTTTTGCTTGCGCGGTACCGCGACCGAGGTCGATGCGGATGACGATCTCAGGCGGCGCCATCGCGCGCGAGCCGTCCGCCTCGTGGTAGCTGGCGGCGCGGCCGCCGTATTCGGACACCAGGACATCGCCCAGCCACAGTTTCACCGTCCTGACGTCGAGGTCGCCCAGCGATGGGTGTGATTGCGCGGCGTTGCCGATGGCCGCGAGGATGCGGCCGAGATTCGGATCGGAAGCGAAGAAGGCGGTCTTGACCAGCGGCGAGTGGGCGATGGCATAGCCGACGGCCTTGCATTCGGCGTCGTCGAGGCCGCCCTGAACCGCGATCTCGATGAACTTGGTGGCGCCTTCGCCGTCGCGCACGATGGCCTGCGCCAGTTCGGCGGCGACGGCGGTCACGGCGGCGCGCAACTGGGCGTATTCGGGGCTCTTGGAATCCTTGATCTCGGCGTTCTGGGCGGCGCCGGTGGCGATCAGGATGAAGGAATCGTTGGTCGAGGTGTCGCCATCGACGCTGATGCAATTGAAGGACTCGTCGGCCGCCTCTTTGACCAGTTGCTCCAGCAGCGGCTGGGAGATCGAGGCATCGGTGGCGACGAAGCCGAGCATGGTCGCCATGTTGGGCTTGATCATGCCGGCGCCTTTGGAGATGCCGGTGACGCTGACGGTCTTGCCGCCGAGGCTGAGCTGCCTGGAGGCCGCCTTGGCGACGGTATCGGTGGTCATGATGGCGTGGGCGGCATCGAACCAGCCCTGGCTGTCGCCGCGCAACGCGCCTGGCACAGTGGCAAGGCGGAGACGATGCGCTTGAGCGGCAGCGCTTCCATGATCACCCCGGTGGAAAAGGGCAGCACTTGGCGGTCGGAAAGATCGAGCAGGGCGGCGGTGGCGCTGCAGGTGGCGCGCGCCGCGGTCATGCCCGGTTCGCCGGTGCCGGCGTTGGCGATGCCGGTGTTGATCAGCAAGGCACGGATGCTGTGGCCGGCCAGATGCTGCTGGCAGACCTGCACCGGTGCGGCACAGAAGCGGTTCTGCGTGAACACGCCGGCCACCCGGCTGCCTGCGGCGAGTTCGATCAGCGTCAGGTCGCGCCGATTGGCCTTGCGAATGCCTGCTTCGGCCACACCGAGGCGAACGCCGGCAACGGGATGGAGTTGGTTGACGGAGGGGGTAGCGTAATTGACGGTCATGATGCCTCGAAAGTTATTGTGGAAAGAAGAAAAGCTTACTGATCCTCGAATACTATGCGCCACAATTCACGCACGGCGGCAATCCGATCCGCGACGCTCGCCGGATCGACTCGCGCCGGTGCGCTGTTGAGGCGCAACTCGTGCTGCATGCGGCGGTAGTCGCGATAGGCGTTGCGCACCGTTTCGGCCAACGCCACGGGAATCAGGCTCAGCTCGCCGGCGATTTTCAGCAGCGCGATGTTGCCGAGATTGCCGGTGAGTGCCGGATGGGCGTGCGCATATCCCAGCACCAGGTACTGGACCACGAATTCGACGTCGATCAGCCCGCCATGGTCGTGCTTCAGATCGAAGCCTGCGTTGTCGCTGGCACGGTTATCGAGCATCTTCTGGCGCATGGTCAGCACTTCGCGCCTGAGTTCCGCGAGGTCGCGTCGCTGGCACAGGATCTCGATGCGGATTTTCTCGAAGGCCGCGCCGATGTCACGGTCTCCGGCGGAGTAGCGTGCCCGGGTCAGCGCCTGGTGCTCCCATATCCAGGCGGCTTCGAGCTGGTACTTGCGGAACGAATCGATGGAACTGACGATCAGGCCGGAGTCGCCATTGGGCCGCAGCCGCAGGTCGGTCTCGAACAGCAGGCCGGACGGCGTCTGGCTAGACAGCCAGGTATTCAGCCGCGTAGCCAGGCGCGCATAGTTTTCCTGGGCCTCCGGGGCGGGGTCGTCATACAGGAAGATCAAGTCGAGATCTGACGCATAGCCGAGCTCCTTGCCGCCCAGCTTGCCGTAGCTGATCACGGCGAAGCGCGGGGTTTCGCAGTGGCGTTTGGCCAGTTTGCGCCAGGCGAACTTGAGCGCCAGATGAAGCATGATATCGGCCAGTTCGGAGAGATGGTCGGCGAGTTTTTCCAGCGCCAGCAGACCGCTGACGTCCTGCGCCAACAGCCTGAATACCTGGGCGTGGTGAGCCTCGCGCAACAGGTCCATCTGCAGTTCGATATCCGGTTCCGCGGCGTCGAGCGAGAGATCCAGTTGGGTCTTGAAGGCAGTCCAGTCAGGCGCGGTGTCGAGGATGCGGGCATCGAGCAGCTCGTCGAGCAGGATGGGATGACGTTTCAGGTAGTCGGCCGCCCAGGACGAGGCGCTGGCGAGCTGGGCCACTTTTTGCAGGGCTTGCGGATATTCCAGCAGCAGCGCCAGGTAGGCGGCGCGGCGGCTGATGGCATCGAGCAGGTCGAGGCTGCGCGATAGCGTCTGGTCGGGATTGGGAGTTCCCGCGCAAGCCTCGATGACGCGCGGCACCAGCGCATCGAAACGTTCCCGCACCGAGGCGGGCATCTGCTGGTAGCGGCTGCCACCGCGCATGGCGGTCAGGCGCTGCGCCGCTTCCGCGGCATCGCGGTAACCCTGGCGCGAGAGCTCCGCCGTCTGCCCATCGCTTTCGCTGGATTGCCACACTCCATCGAGTGCATGGCTGGCTGCGTTGGGATCGGCGAAAATCGCCGCAAAATGTTTCGCCACGGCCGCGCGGTGGTCGTCGAGTTCGACGAGCAGCGCCGGGTAGCTGGAAAACCCCATGGCCCGGGCGATGAGCGCCTGATCATCGGCTTTGTCCGGCAGCTTGTGGGTCTGGGCATCGTCGAGATATTGCAGGCGATGTTCCAGGCGGCGCAGAAACGTATAGGCCGAGGCCAGTTCGAGCGCCGCGTCGAGCGAGATCTGTTTACGCTCAACGAGCAGTGTCAACACTTTCAGCGTCGGCTTGATCTGCAACTGTGTGTCTCGGCCGCCGCGGATCAACTGGAAGACCTGGGCGATGAACTCTATCTCGCGGATGCCGCCGGGACCGAGCTTGACGTTGTCGGCGAGATCCTGTCGCGTCACTTCGCGGCGGATTTGCGCATGCAGGCCGCGCATGGCGTCGATCGCGCCGAAATCGAGGTATTTGCGAAACACGAACAGCTTGCGCATCGTTTCCAGCGCCGCGATCCGTTCGTCCCAACGTGGGCCGGAAAGGTTTGGTATCAGGGGACGTGCCTTGATCCAGGCATAGCGCTCCCACTCGCGGCCCTGGGTGATGAAATAATTTTCCAACATATCGAAACTGCATACCAGCGGACCCGAATCGCCGTTCGGTCTCAAGCGCATATCGACGCGGAATACTTGGCCGTCGCCGGTTGCCTCGGCAATGGCGTTGATCAGACCGCGACCGAGCCGGGTGAAGAACTCGAAGTTGTCGATCGAGTGCGTGACCCTGCCCGCGTCACCGCCACCCGCCGTGGCCCTGCCATCGGTCTCGCCATCTTCGGGATAGACGAAGATCAGGTCGATGTCGGAAGAGACGTTGAGCTCCCGTCCGCCGAGCTTGCCCATGCCTATGACGATCAGTTGCTGGGTTTCGCCCTTGACGTTGCGCGGCACGCCGTAGCGGGCGGTGAGCGCGGCGGTGAGCGTCGCCTGGGCTGTCTCGAGGGCGATTTCTGCAATCAGGGTCATGCTCTCGGTCACTTCGTCCAGGTTCGCCAGTCCGGCCAGATCACGCGTCGCGATGCGGACGTAGGCGCGCTGCTTGAAACGCCGCAGCGCCGGTTTCAGGGACGATTCATCGAGCGTAGTGGGCAGGAAGCCGCGCAGCTCCTCGACCGTCAGCGGGTGATCCCAATCCGCCGCCAGTTCGTCGCCCAGCGCCGGTATTGCCGAAAGCAAGCGCGACAAATAGCGGGATCCGGATAAAACCCGCGGCAGAATGTCGGTGAGGGAGGGCATGGTAAAATTACGCTGGTTTTCTCAGATCGATGCCGCATTCTAGTACCCTACAACCAGAGGCGGGCACCAGTACCCTGGAATCAAAGGCGGGCACCGGTACCCTGGAACCAAGGGCAGGCACCGGTACCCTGGAACCAAAGGCGGACCCCAGTGCCCGATTCGGAGCCGGGGCGCTGGCCTTCATGGCTTTAACCTGGCTGTGCGCTTTACCGACACGGCCCAGTATGGACAACGACATCAAGCCACTCCCGACTTTGACGGCTCACCCGATACTCCTTACCCGGTTACGCAGGCCGGCCCGCCTGCTGATGTGGCTGGCCTTGCTGGCTTACTTCGGATTCGCCCTGGTGTTCCTCTCCCTGCGCTACGTGGTGTTGCCGCAGGTCAATGATTATCACGTCGATATCGAGCGGATGCTGTCCGATTCGCTCAGGCTGCCGGTCGCAATCGCCGCCATCGATGCTCAATGGCAGGGCTTGCGCCCGCAACTTGCGCTTCACGGTTTTCAGGTGCATGACAGGCAAGGTCGGCCGGCGATGATGCTGGACGACGTCACGGCGGAGATTTCCTGGACCTCGCTGCTGCATCTCGGCCTGCGCCTGCATCGCCTGGAAATCGCCGGACCGTCGCTGACCATACGCCGCGACGCGCAGGGGCAGGTCTTCGTGGCCGGGTTGCAAGTCACCGCGCCGTCGCAGGAAAACCAAAACGATTTTTCCGATTGGCTGCTGGCGCAGCAGCGCGTGGTCGTGCGCGATGCCAGCATCACTTGGGTGGATGAGCAGCGCGGCGCGCCGCCACTGGAACTCCAGCATCTAAATTTTCATCTGCAGAACGACGGCAGCCGCCATCGCTTCGGCCTGACCGCCGATCCGCCAAAAGCCCTGGCGGCACGGCTCGACATCCGTGGCGATTTCAATGGCCAGGATTTAGATGAGTTGGCGGCATGGAAGGGAGATGCCTACGCCGAACTGGATTATGCCGACCTCGCGATCTGGCGCACCTGGATCGACTATCCCCTCGATCTGCCCCAGGGCAGTGGCGGCATAAGGCTGTGGTTGGGCTTTGCGCAGAAGCGACTGACCGACGCGACCGCCGACATCGCGCTGGCCAACGTCAAGCTGAGATTGGCTCAAGATCTGCCGGTGCTGGATCTGCAAAGCCTGAATGGCCGGCTCGCCGGCAAGCGGTTGGCGCATGGCATGGAGTTGGGCGCCAGGCGGCTGGCACTGACCACCAGCGACGGTATCGTCATCCAGCCGACCGATTTCCAGTTGAAATGGAGCGGCGCAGCGGATGCGTTGCCGGCGGGCGGGACATTTTCCGCACAGGATCTGGACCTGGACGCTTTTGCCAGACTCGCTGCCTACCTTCCGCTCGACAACGAAGTCCGCCGACAAGTGGCCGAGGTGGCACCGCGAGGCAAACTGATCGAGATGAAATCGGCCTGGGGTTTCGCCAAGGCCGGTCGATCAGCACCATTGGCACCGACTGGTGTGTCCGCCCCCGTGCTGGCGTCCGACGTATCGGGATTGGTCAGCTACAGCCTGCAAGCGCGCTTCGAGCGGCTCGGCATGCAAGCCATAGGGATGTTGCCGGGTTTCGACGGCGTCTCCGGCAACATCGCCGTCGACGAACAAGGCGGCAGTTTGACTCTCGCCAGTCAACAGGCGGCCGTGGACCTGCCCAGGATATTTGCCGATCCGCACCTGGTACTTCAGACCCTGAACGCCCATGCAGGCTGGAATATCCGCAATGAAAACGGCCGTTCCCGCGTCGACATCAAGTTGGACAACCTTGCCTTCGAGAGCCACGATGCTGCCGGCGGCATCAGCGGCAGCTACATCGGCCGCGGCGGCGAACCGGGCGAAATCGACCTGAGTGCGCGATTGACACGCGCCTCGGGGACTGCCGTCTGGCGCTATATGCCGCTGGTGGTGCACCACGACGTCGCCGACTGGCTACGCGCTTCCATCCTGGCAGGCACCAGCAACGACACGACGCTACGCCTGAAGGGCGACCTGAAGCGTTTCCCGTTTGCCGACGGATCCGGCGTATTCGAGGTCAAGGGCCGGTTTACCGACGGCGCGTTGCAATATGCCGCGGACTGGCCGCGAATAGAGCGCATCACCGGCGAGCTGGAGTTCGTCGGCAAGCGCATGCTCATCAAGGCCAGTCGGGGCAGCATCTACGGCGTCAGCCTGAGCGATGTCAAGGCGGAGATTTCCGACCTGGCTTCCGGCAAGGCACCGCTGCTTATCAGCGGCAAAGCGGCCGGGTTCAGTTCGGAGTTTCTGCGCTTCATAGAGAGCAGCCCGGTGGGCGAGCACATCGACCACTTTACCGAGGACATGAAGGCGACCGGGAACGGCCAGCTCAATCTCAAGCTGTCATTGCCGCTCGGGCATCTCGCCGACACCAGGACCGAGGGCGTCTACCAGTTCGCCAGCAACCAGTTGACACTCGATGCAGACCTGCCGCCCTTGTCGGATGTGAACGGCCGGCTGCAATTTTCCGGCGATGGGCTCAAGGCCGACAAAGTCCGGGCGACCTTGCTCGGCTCTCCCCTGGTGGTGGATGTCAAGACCGTCGGCAATGGGACGGTGCTGGTAAACGCCGAGGGCAGCCTCAGCGTGGCCGAATTGCGCAAACAATGGGCCCATCCGCTACTCGATCATCTGTCCGGCAGCACTACCTGGCGCGGCAGCGTGCGAGTGCGCAAGAAGAATGCCGAACTGGTTCTCGAGTCGAGGCTGCAAGGCATCTCTTCGAGCCTGCCGGAGCCTTTCAACAAGAGTGCCAGCGAGACGCAACTGCTGCGGTTCGAGCGCAAGCAAGCGGCCGAACCGCCGCGCATTGCCGCTCCTCCGGCCAGGCGTGGCGCGGTGGCCGCGCCCGTCGCTCCGGTGCCGCCGCGTGACCAGATCGACGTGACCCTCGGCAACGCACTCGCCGCCCGCCTGGTGCGACGCCGTGAAGGGCAGCGCGCGGAAAATGCCGTACTGGAGCGCGGCGCGATTGCCATAGGCGAAGCGCTGGTGCTGCCGGACCGGGGCCTCCTTCTGTCCGTGAATCAGAAGAAGGTCGATGTCGATTTCTGGCGCAGGCTGATGGTTAGCGGGACGGACGGGAAAACCGGTGGTGCTGCCGCCGGCAGGCTGCCCAAGCTGGACACCAGCGTAGCCTTGAAGGCACAGGAGTTCATCGTCTTTGGTCAGAACCTTAACGACCTGGAGATCAAAGCCGCCACAACCTCGCCGGCCAATGTTCGCGAGGCGGGGTGGCGCGTAGAGGTCAATAGCCGCGAACTCGTTGGCATCTTGGATTGGCGCAATCTGGGCGCCGGGCGGCTTTCCGGCCATCTCAAAAAACTGGCCATCAATGAGACCACCGGAGCCAAGCCGGTAGACGATCAGGTCGGCCGGGACCAGATGAAGGAGATGCCGGGCCTGGACATCGAAGCCGATCAGTTCTTGCTGAGCGGCAAGCCTGTCGGCAAGCTCAAGCTGGTCGCCGACAACCGCGATGGCACCTGGGACGCAAGGCTGGATATCGACAATGACGATGGCAAGCTGAGCGGCGAAGGCCAATGGCGGCCGAGCATGACCCAACCTGACACCCACCTGAAATTCACGCTGAATGTCAAGAGCGTCGAAAAGCTGTTGGCACGTCTCGGCTATCCGGATGCCTTGCGGCGCGGTACGGCCAGGCTGGAAGGAATACTTTCCTGGAATGGAGCGCCATCGGTGATCGACTACCCCTCGCTCAGCGGCATGCTTGAGGTCCAAGCCTCGAACGGCCAGTTCGTCAAGGGCGACCCAGGGGTCGGACGCCTGCTCGGAATCCTCAGCCTGCAATCTCTGCCGCGGCGCATCACCCTGGATTTTCGCGACATCTTCAGCGAAGGATTCGCTTTCGACAACATCTCCGCCAAGCTCAACCTGACCCGAGGCATCATGGACACCCGTGATTTTCTGATGCAGGGTCCGGCTGCGAAAGTCCTCATGAGCGGCACGGTCAATCTGCCCCAGGAATCGGTGAACCTCAAGGTGCGGATCAGTCCGGCGCTCACGGAAACCTTTGCGGTCGGCGCCATGCTGTCTCATCCGGCGGCCGGCGCCATCGCCTGGCTGGCAGACAAGATATTGAAGAATCCGCTTGACCAGATATTCGCCTACGATTACGCGGTGACCGGCAATTGGGCGGATCCGAAAGTGGAAAAGATTTCCGGGCGGCAGCCGAACGAGAACGCCGAAAAACCCAATTGAATTCATTCAGCCCATGCATGAGAAAATGAAAATCGCCGCAATCCAGATGATTTCCGGTCCCGAAGTCGGCGCCAACCTCGTCGAGGCTGAGCGGCTGATCGCCGAAGCGGCCGGGCGCGGCGCGCGCCTGGTGGCACTGCCCGAGTACTTTCCCCTGATCGGCGCCAGCGATGCCGAGCGCCTGAGCGCGCGGGAGGCGGACGGCGCGGGGCCGATACAGGCTTTCCTCAGTGAAACCGCCAGGCGCCATGGCATCTGGCTGGTGGGCGGCTCCCTGCCGCTGGTTGCCAGTGACCCCGCCAAACTACGCAATACCTGCCTCGTGTACGACGACCAGGGCCGCCGCGTGGCCCGCTACGACAAGATACATCTGTTCGGTTTCACCAAAGGAACGGAAAGCTACAACGAAAGTCTCACTATCGAGCCGGGTAATAAGGTCGTCGCTTTCGATGCGCCCTGCGGGCGTGTCGGCTTGGCGATCTGTTACGATCTGCGCTTTCCCGAATTGTTCCGGGCGCTGGGCGAGGTGGATCTGCTGGTGGTACCCGCCGCATTCACCGAAACCACCGGCCGCGCCCACTGGGAATTGCTGCTGCGCAGTCGGGCTGTCGAGAACCAGTGTTATCTCCTGGCCGCGGCGCAAGGCGGGGAGCACCCGAACCGGCGCGTTACGCATGGCAACAGCATGATCGTCGATCCCTGGGGCGAAGTGCTGGGGCGCATGGACAAAGGCGCCGGCGTGGTCGTTGCGGAAATCGATCCGGCGCGTATCGCCGAAGTCCGGGCGAGCCTGCCGGCGCTCAAGCATCGTGTGCTGTAGTTTAATTTTGCGGTAAAGACTCTATGACCATGACTTCCAACGACCTGTATCGCACCGCCGAACAATGCCTGCTGGCACCCTACAACCTGACGCCGGCGAATCTCGACAGTGTCTTCGGACAGATGTTCGCCCATCGCGTGGATTACGCCGATCTTTACTTCCAGTACGCGCGCTCGGAGGGTTGGAGCCTGGAGGAGGGCATCGTCAAGTCGGGCAGCTTCAACATCGAGCAGGGCGTCGGGGTACGCGCTATTTCGGGCGAGAAGACGGCCTTCGCTTATTCCGACGAAATCAGCCTGGCGGCTTTGCAAAGTGCCGCCCAGGCCACGCGCGCCATCGCCGCCCAGAGCGGGGATGGGCGTGCCCCCCTGCTCAGGCACGGCGCCGTTACTCCGCCGCTGTATGCGGCGCTGGACCCGATCGCGGCGCTCGCCGATGCGGAAAAGGTCCGGCTGCTGGAGCGTTTGGAGGGCTACGCCCGCGCCGTCGACAAACGCGTCGTGGAAGTCATGGCCAGCCTCGCGGGCACCTGGGAAGTGGTCCTGGTGGCGCGTAGCGACGGCCGGATGATGGCCGACGTGCGGCCACTGGTGCGGGTTTCCCTCAGCGTCATCATGGAGCAGGACGGCCGGCGCGAGCAGGGCGCGGCCGGCGGCGGCGGGCGCTGCGACTATGCGTATTTCAGCGACGCCATGCTGCGCGATTACGCGGCGCGGGCGGTGCATCAGGCCAGCATCAACCTCGCCGCCAAGCCCGCGCCCGCCGGCAGTATGACGGTGGTATTGGGATCGGGCTGGCCCGGCATCCTGTTACATGAGGCCATCGGCCATGGCCTCGAAGGCGACTTCAACCGCAAGGGCAGCTCGGCCTTCGCCGGCCGCGTTGGCGAGCGTGTCGCGGCGCGCGGCGTCTCGGTGGTCGATGACGGCACCATAGCGGATCGGCGCGGCTCGCTGTCGGTCGACGACGAAGGCAATCCGACCCAATGCACGTCCCTGATCGAGGACGGCATCCTGGTGGGCGTGGCGCCCACCGGCAACGGCCGCCGCGAATCCTTCGCGCATCTGCCGCTGCCGCGCATGACCAACACCTATATGCTCAATGGCGACAAGGATCCGAAAGAGATCATCGCCTCGGTGAAGAAGGGCCTGTATGCCGCGAACTTCGGCGGCGGCCAGGTCGACATCACCAGCGGCAAATTCGTATTCTCGGCGGCCGAGGCCTATTTGATCGAGAACGGCCGGATCACGACACCGGTGAAGGGCGCGACCCTGATCGGCAACGGCCCGGACGTGCTGCGGCGCGTGACCATGATAGGCAACGACATGGCGCTCGATCCGGGTGTCGGCACTTGCGGCAAGGAAGGCCAGAGCGTGCCGGTCGGCGTGGGTCAGCCGACGCTGAAGATTGAGGGGCTGACTGTCGGGGGAACGGCTTAGCCGGCGTCGGCGCTGGAGACTTCGACGCGGTTGCGACCGTTATCTTTGGCCAGTCGCAGCGCGGTTTCGGCGCGCGCCAGCAGTTCTTCAAGCTTGTCGCCATAGCGCATGACGGCGACTCCCAGCGACATGGTCAGGCCACAAGCGGTCCCATCGATCGGCAGCCGCGCCTCTGCGGCCAAGATGCGTAAGCGTTCGGCGATGGTCAGGGCTTCCGGCAGGTCCGTCGACGGCAGCAGAAAGACGAAATCCGCCACCCCGTGGCGTGCCAGCATGTCCTGTGGCCGCAGGCCGTCCGATAACTTGCGTGCCAGCAGGCGGAGCAGGTTGTCGCCATTCAGGTGGCCGTGAGCTGCGTTGAAGTCCTGAAAATTGTCGAGGCCACCCAGCAACAGGCACAGCTCCGCGCCGTCCCGCTCGCAGCGACTGATGACGCGCGGGAACGCGTCGGCGACCCAGTGCTTGTTGTGTAAACCGGTGAGCGCATCGACCGCAATCGCACGTTCGAACTCCAGGCTTTTCGTCTGCGCACTGACCAAGGCGAGATTATTGAGGCGGATGCGTCCCGACAGGATGGCCAGCAGGTTCCTGGCGATTCCGTAAGAGAGTTCGATCAACGACCAGATGACTTCGTGATCGATGGCCAGCAGGCGCGTATTCTGGGCCGCGATCACCAGCGCGGAAGCGCGTCGGCCATCGATCACCGACATTTCGCCGACGCACTCGCCGGGATTGAGCAAGGTGTGTTCGGGAAGCTCGCGCCCGCCGAGATAAACGCGCAACTGCCCATCGAGCACCAGATACAGTGTGTTGTTTAGCGCTCCCTGCTGGAGCAAGGTGTCTCCGGCTGCCAGCAGTGTCTCCGGGCAGGCGTCCAGCAGATCCTCAACGCTTTCGAGATCGATGTCGCAAAACAACTGGCTGCGTTCGAGCAGCACACGATCAGTTGGGTCCATCGGCGAGTCCGGTAGTTCCAATACTTCCAGCATAGCGCGTTTGATGTCATGCGGGAATACTTACTCGGGCATGGCGTCCAGCGGGCGCCCACTTACCTCAAACATGCCTCATCTTTTCGCATTGGGAAAGAACAGTTGCTCGCCGCCGATCTTGTAATCGGCGATGGCTTTCTGTCCGGTTTCCGAGAGTATCCAGTCAATGAATTGCTGACCCGCGGCCTGTTTGACATGCGGATGTTTCGCCGGGTTGACCAGGATCACGCCGTACTGATTGAACAGGCGCTTGTCGCCTTCGACGACGATGGCGAGACTCTGCCGGTTCTTGAAGTTCAGCCAGGTGCCGCGGTCGGCCAGGATGTAGGCATTCATCGATGCCGCCGTGTTGAGCGCCGGGCCCATGCCTGAGCCGGTGTCGCGGTACCATGAACCCTTGCTGGCATCGAGGTCGATGCCGGCGGCTTTCCACAAGCGCAATTCCGCGGCATGCGTGCCGCTCTTGTCGCCGCGCGAGACGAAGGCCAATTTCGACGCTTCGATCTTCTTCAGTGCAACGGAGATATCTTTGCCGCCGGCCACCTTGGCCGGGTCGTCTTTGGGCCCGATCAGCACGAAGTCGTTGTACATCACTTCCTGGCGTTTCACGCCGTTGCCTTCGGCCATGAACTTCTCCTCGGCGGCCGGGTCGTGCACGAACACCACGTCGGCATCGCCGCGCCGCGCCAGATCCAAGGCCTGGCCGGTTCCGAGCGCCACCACGCGCACCTGGATGCCGCTGGGCTTTTCGAATAGCGGCAGCAGATAGCCGAACAGGCCCGATTGCTCGGTCGAAGTGGTCGAGGCGACGGTGATGAAGCTGTCGGCGGCCCGGACCGGACCAATGGCCAATGTAAGACAGGCTAACGCGGAAAGCAGGAAGCGGTGCAGGATGTTCGTCCCACGGGGATCCCCCGCGGGGACTTCCTTCGGGGCGCACCCCAAGGGCACTTCCTTCTGGGCGTTTCCTTTGGTCAAGGTAGTTCTCCTTCAAGAAAAGTTTGCGCTTCAGTCGAGCGCGGATGCTGGAAAAATTCGCCGGCCGGGGTGCGCTCGGTAATCCGGCCGGCGTGCAGGAAAATGATTTCGTCGGCCAGCCGCCGCGCCTGGCCGAGGTTATGGGTGGTCATGACGATGCTGGTCCCGGCGGCATGGATGTCGACGATGACCTGCTCCACCGAGCGCGCCGCGGCCGGATCGAGGCTTGCGGTCGGCTCGTCCAGGAACAGGATGCGCGGTTCCAGTGCCCAGGCCCGCGCCAGGGCGACGCGCTGCTGCTCGCCGCCGGAGAGCACGCGCGCCGGCCGCTCGGCAAGATGGGCGAGGCCGACCCGCTCCAGAGCGGCACGGGCCAGCACTCCGCGCCGGGCATGAGGAACACCGGCAAGCTTGAGTCCATAAGCCACGTTCGCCAGCGCCGAGCGGCGCAACATCACCGGACGCTGGAACACCAGGCCTTGGGCGCGCGGCCGCGATTCGCTGGCGTTCCACAGGATTTGTCCGGAAGTCGGTTTCAGCAGGCCGTGCATCAGCCGCATCAGCACGCTTTTTCCGGCGCCGTTGGGTCCGAGGATCACGGTCCGCCCTCCGGCTTCGATTCGCAGGTCTATGTCGGCCAGCACCGGCACCGCGTTGGGCGCGAAGCCGACGCCGCTTAGGGTGAGGGGGAAGATGGTATGCATCGGAGCGCGTTACCCTAGCCGGCGCTGCGCCCAGGCGCCGGTGACGTAGGCCAGGGCATTGATGGCCAACACCAGCGCCACCAGGATCAGGCCGAGCGCCAGCGCCAGCGGCAGGTCGCCCTTGCTGGTTTCGAGGGCGATGGTGGTGGTCATGACGCGGGTGACGCCGTCGATATTGCCGCCGACGATCATCACCGCGCCGACTTCGGAGATGGCTCGGCCGAAGCCGGCCAGCATCACGGTGAACAGGGAGTAGCGCGTGTCCCAGAGCAGGGTCGCGGTCGCCTGGTGCGTCGTCGCGCCCAGTGAATGCAGTTGTTCCTGATATTCGCGCCAGGCATCCTCGACGGTTTGGCGCGTCAGCGCCACCAGCAGCGGGGCCACCAGAATGGCCTGGGCGATCACCATGGCGGTCGGCGTAAACAGCAGGCCGAGCGGGCCGAGCGGACCCGCCCGCGACAGCAGCAGATACACCAGCAAGCCCACCACCACCGCCGGCAGGCCCATGAAGCCGTTGGCGATCACCGTCAGGGTGCGCCGGCCGGCAAAGCGCCCGACCGCCAGCAGCGCGCCGAGCGGCAGTGCCAGCACTGCCGAGAGCAACACCGCCGACAGGCTGACGCTCAGGCTCAAGGCGACGATATCCAACAGCTTGGCGTCGAGCCCGGCAACCAGGCCGAGAGCGGTGGACAGGCTCGCGGGAAGATCACTCATGATTTGCCGGCTGATATGGCGATCCGGACATAACTAGAAATCCGATATTGAGTCAAAATAGGCGTACCGAAGGCTTCGGCGCAATATAGCCTGCGCATGACAAGGATCAAATATGAACGAATATGCATTACTTCCCAGCCTGGTTTGGAGCTGGTCGGTGTTGGGCGAGGTGCGCCGCAACGAAGAAGGGACGCTGCTGGCCCTGCTGGCCGGCATCGCCGAGACCGGGTCGGTGGCCCAGGCGGCGCGCGATTGCGGGTTTTCCTATCGCCATGCCTGGGGTGTGGTGCGGACCTGGGAGGAGCGGCTGCGCCAGCCGCTGGTCGACATGGTGCGCGGGAGCGGGTCCACGCTGGCGCCCTTGGGCTTGCGCCTGGTGCATCTCGATGCGCGCCTGAAGAGCCGCTTCGCCGCCCAACTGGCCGCCGCCGCCGAGGAAGTGCGGCTGGACTTGACGCCGTTCATGGGCGCGGGGATGGACCGCCTGACCTTGCATGCCAGTCACGATCCGCTGCTGACGCATCTTCCCGAGGCGCTGCGCGGCCAGGGTGTCGAGCTGGAATTGCATGTGCTCGGCAGCAGCGAAAGCCTTGCATCGCTTGCGGCGGGGCGGTGCGATATCGCCGGGTTTCATTGCCCGCAAGGTCCCCTGGGCGCTGCGGTATGGAAAGCCTACCGCGCCCACCTGGACCCGCGCGCGCATGTGCTGATCCGCTTCGCCCAGCGTTCGCAAGGGCTGATGCTGGCCGACGGCAACCCCCGGAAGCTGAAGGTTTTGCATGACCTGACCCGGTCAGGCGTCCGCTACGTGAATCGCCAGTCCGGCTCCGGGACCCGCCTGCTGTTCGATCTGCTGCTGGCGGATCAGCATTTGCAGCCTCTGGAAATCGATGGATATGCCAACGAAGAATTCACCCATGCCGCGGTGGCGGCGACCATCGCCAGCGGTGCCGCCGACGCCGGCCTGGGCGTCGAGGCGGCGGCGCGGCGTTTCGGCCTCGATTTCATTCCGCTGGTGCGCGAAGATTATTACCTGGCGATCCGGCGCGACGCGCTAGCCCATCCGGCCCTGGGGCTGTTGCTGAAATATCTTGCCACCCCGGCCTGGAGGCGGCTCCTCGCGGCCGAGCCGGGTTATGTTGCCCGCGGCAGCGGAAAACTGGTTGAATGCCAAAGCGCGTGGCGCTCGACTACGGCCGCCAAGGCGGCGAAATCCGCGGTCGCGCCGCGGCGGGGCTGACGCCGCTTTGCGATAGAATCTCTTTTTTGTCCGAGTCTGCCGCGCGATAATGCGTATGGCATATCCAGTATGAAACCCATCGTAGATGACGTCCGCATCAAGGAGATCAAGGAGCTGGCGCCTCCCGCACATATCCTGCGCGAATTCCCGGCCACCGACGCGGCGGCCGATACTACCTACGCCGCCCGCCAGGCCATCCACCGCATCCTGCACGGGGCCGATCAGCGCCTGCTGGTGGTGATCGGTCCCTGCTCGATACACGACCATGACGCGGCGCTCGAATATGCGCGCAAGCTGCATGCGGCGCTGCCCGGTTACAGCGACGACCTGCTGATCCTGATGCGGGTGTATTTCGAGAAGCCGCGCACCACGGTCGGCTGGAAGGGCCTGATCAACGACCCGCGTCTCGACAGCAGCTACCGGATCAACGAAGGTCTGCGCCTGGCGCGCCAACTGCTCTACGAGATCACCGAACTGGGCCTGCCCTGCGCCACCGAGTTCCTCGACGCCATCACGCCGCAATACACCGCCGACCTGATCAGTTGGGGCGCCATCGGCGCGCGCACCACCGAATCGCAAGTGCATCGCGAACTGGCCTCCGGCCTGTCCTGCCCGGTGGGCTTCAAGAATGGCACCGACGGCAATATCCGCATCGCGGTCGACGCCATACGCGCTGCAGCCAGCCCGCATCATTTCCTCTCGGTGACCAAGGCCGGCCATTCGGCCATCGTCTCGACCAACGGCAACGAGGATTGCCACGTTATCCTGCGCGGCGGCAAGCAGCCAAACTACGATGCGGCCAGCGTCGATGCGGCTTGCAACGAACTCGGCAAATCCGGGCTGGCGGCGCGGGTGATGATCGATTTTTCCCATGCCAATTGCAGCAAGAAATACCAGCGCCAGGTGGAGGTGGCGCGCGAAGTCGGGGAGCAGATCGCCGCCGGCGACGACCGCATCTTCGGCATCATGGTTGAGTCGCATCTCAAGCCGGGTCGGCAGGACCTGCTGCCCGGCAAGCCGCTCGAATATGGCGTGAGCATCACGGATGCCTGTATCGGCTGGGAGGACAGCCTGACGGTACTCGACATCCTGGCCGACGCCGTGAAGCGGCGCCGTCTGGCGCTGACCGAGGAGTAGCGTCTTGGCCGGCCGCCGAAGCAGATAGGCGTGGCCTTCGATTTCGCCACCCGGCCACGCCGGACATTCTTCTACCTGCTGGCGGCGACGCTGTTGTTCCGTTGCTGGCTGGCCGCGGCCATGCCCATCACCGGCGACGAAGCCTACTTCATCTGGTGGGGCAAGATTCCCGATTGGGGGTTTTACGATCACCCGCCGATGATAGGCTGGTGGCTGGCGGGACTGCTGACGGTTTCGGATGCGGAGTGGTGGTTGCGGCTGCCGGCGGTGTTGCTGCCGGGCGCGCTGGCGCTGGGGACGGCGCGGGCATTGCGCCGCCACGGCGAGGTCATCGCCTGGGGTGGGGCGATCCTGGTGCTGCTGGCGCCTGCGGATGTCTGGAATGTCTTCATCACCACCGACACGCCGCTGATCTATTTCTCCTTCTTCTCGGCGCTGGCCTTCCTGCGCGCCGCCCGCGACGACGACCGTCGCTACTACGCCTTGGCCGGCCTGCTGCTGGCCGGTGCGGTGCTGTCGAAATATTTCGCAGCTTTGCTCGGCTTCGCCTACCTGCTGCATGCGCTGCTTCGTCCCAACAAGCGCAAGTTGACAGGACTGCTGTGGTGTTATGCCGGTGTATTGCCGGCCCTGGCCCTGATGGCGTGGTGGAACGCCGGCCACTGCTGGCCGAACTACATGTTCAATTTCGTCAATCGCCACGGCGATGCCGGGTGGTCGGCGCGGACGCCCTTGCTTTATGCGGCGACGCTGCTCTACCTGCTGACCCCGCCGGTCATCTGGCTGCTGGTGAAACGCCGTGCCGTCGTGGCGACGCATTGGGCCATGGCCGAGGGTCGTGCCATGATGCTGGTGGCATTCGCCCCGCTGGCCTTGTTCGCCGGCCTGTCGCTGGTCAAGCTGATCGGCCTGCACTGGGTGCTGTCCTTCCTGCCCTTCGTGTTCATGCTTCTGGTGCAGGCGATCGAGATCGCGACACTGCGTCGGCTAGTGAATTTCTTCATCGTCTTCGCCGCGCTGCATGTCGTGGCGATTGTCGCCGTTGCCCAATTCCCGCTCGAGGCCTGGCAGCGCACGCGGCTCTATGACGGCATCGTGCTGACCTTCGAGAGCCAGCAGTTGCTGGAGCATCTCCGCCCCTACGAGCAGGACTATGTCTTCGCCAGCGACGGCTATTCCAACGCGGTGACGCTGGGCTATAACGCCCGCCGCTATTTCCTGGTGTTCGGCGAAGCGTCCAGCCATGCGCGCCATGACGACATCCTCACCGACTTCCGGGAACTGGCCGGCAGGAATATCCTGATCCTGCGCAAGAGTCCGCCCGAGCCGGGCTATTACGAAACCTATTTCCGCGAGGTCGAGACGCAGCGCTTCACGGTGCGCGGCGCAATGTTCTACATGGTGCTGGGCCGTGGCTTCGACTATCCAACCTACAGGGAGCGGGTGCTGGCCAAGGTGCGCGACAAGTACTATGCGATTCCCGCCTGGTTGCCGCAGAATGGCTGTTATTTTTGCGAGCGCTATTTTCCGGGGACCGTATGTCGCAAATGAGGTCGCAAATGAGGTCACAAGCGAGTTCGCTGCTACGCCTGATGCGCCCGTTGCAGTGGGTGAAGAACGGTTTCGTCCTGGTCGGCCTGCTGTTCGGCCATGCCTGGAACGATCCGCAGCGCCTGACACAGGCGCTGCTGGCCTGCGCCGCCTTCTGCCTGCTGTCGTCCGCGGTGTATGTGATGAACGACCTGATCGACCGCGAGGCCGATCGGCGCCATCCGCTCAAGCGCCGGCGGCCCCTGGCGAGCGGCGAGGTCGGCGTGCCGGCGGCGCTGGTGCTGATGGCGGCTTGTCTCGCCGGCGGCTATGCCCTGGTGGCGTTGAGCGCCAACCGGGCGGCCTGGCTGTTCTCCGCCTATGTCGTGCTGAATATCGCGTATACGCTGGGACTCAAGCATGTGGTGGTGCTGGATGTGTTCATCATCGCCGCCGGCTTCATGCTGCGCATCCTCGTCGGCACCTTGGGGATCGGCATCGCGCCGTCGCAATGGCTGCTGCTGTGCGGTTTGATGCTGACGCTGTTCCTCGGCTTCGCCAAGCGCCGCGCCGAACTCGGCGCCATGGGGGCAAGCGCCAAGACCGGAGAGGCGGGAAGCGGCCACGCCGCTACACACCGCCGCGTGCTCGAACATTATTCGCCCGCCCTGCTCGACCAGATGATGACCGTGGCCACCGCCGGCACCATCGTGTCTTACAGTCTGTACACCGTCAGTCCGGAGACGCTGGCGCTGCATGGCACGACCCATCTGATCTATACCGTGCCCCTGGTGATCTACGGCATGTTCCGCTACCTGTTCCTGCTGCATCGCCGCGGCGGCGGCGGCGACCCGACGCAGCAACTGCTCACCGATCCGCACCTGCTGGCGGCGCTGGCCGGCTGGGTAACGCTGGTGCTGCTAATGCTGGGACGATGGTTGTGACGTCGAGTCCGCTGCGGTCGGTGAAGAATTCAACGGAAACACCACGCTGACCGCCAGGCCTCTTCCGCTTTCTCCGTCGCTCAGAGCCAGCTTGGCACCGTGCAATTCGGCGATGCGTTGCACGATCGAAAGGCCGAGGCCGCTGACGACTTGATCCTGCCCGGCCGCACCGCGGTGGAAGCGCTGAAACGCAAGCTCGCGCTCCGCGGCCGGAATTCCCGGACCGCTGTCGCTGATACGCCAGACCACCCCGGATCGATCCGCGCTCAGCGTGACTCTGACGCGACCGCCGGCGGGAGTGTAACGGATGGCGTTGTCCAGCAGGTTGCGCAACAGGATCTGCAGCATCGTCTTGTTACCCATCACCGCGGCATCGACGGCGTCGAGTTCCAGCGCGATCTGCTTGCCCACGGCGGCGGCGCCATGCGCGGCACAGATTTCCTCGGTCAGCATTTTTAACGGCAGCGGTTGAACATCGGCAAACGCCTGTTCGGGATCGAGGCGCGCCAGGGTCAGCAATTGGTCGACGAGATGCGCGGCCCGATCGACGCCGAGGCGCAGTTGCTCGATGGCGTGCCGGCGTTCCGCGTCGTCGCTGGAGCGCTGCGCCACTTGCGCCTGGGCTGCCAGCGCGGCGAGCGGCGTGCGCAGCTCGTGGGCGGCGTCGGCGGTGAAGCGGCGTTCGTTCCCCAGCGTCTGTTCGACGCGCTGGAACAGACTGTTCAGGGCCACCAGCAGCGGCTTGATCTCCAGCGGGGCGCGCGCCGGCGCCAGGGGATCGAGATGAGATGGCTTGCGACGGTTGATCTGCGCAGCAACGGCATCGAGCGGCGCCAACCCGTGCCGTGTCGCCAGCCAAACCCAGATACCCAGGAGCGGCAGTCCGAAGAGTGCCGGCACCAGCAGCTGCCAGGCAATGTCCGAGACCAGTTCATTGCGAATGTCGTGGCTTTCACCGACCTGCACCTGGAACCGTCTTGCCGCATCCCATTGGCTGTAATAGCGCCAGTGCTTTTGTTCCGAGAAGCCGTCGCCGTTCGCCATCGGCGACCGCGGCGCGTTCGAGGAGTGCAGAACGAGGCTGCCGTCGGCGTCCCATATCTGGAAGCTCAGCTTCTGCTGGTATTTGTGTTCGACCTCGCCGATTTCCGCAACGTCGCCTTCCTCATGCGACGCGATCGCCAGCAAGGTCTGGGCAGTCTGGACCAACTGGGCATCGAACAATTCATCGATTTCGTGGTGGGTCTCGACGAAAGAGAAACCAAGGGTCGCCAGCCAGAATATCGTCACTCCTCCCAGGAGCGGCAGCAACAGCCTCCGCCGCAGCGAGAACCAGGCCGTGCTCGTCATTTGGTCTTCTCGATCAGGTAGCCGACCCCGCGCAGGGTCTTGATGAGATCGGCACCGAGCTTGCGGCGCAGATGATGGATATGCACTTCGACGGCGTTGCTGTCCGGTTCGTCGGTCCAGCCATAGATGCTGGATTCCAGTTGGGCGCGCGTCATCACATGGCCGGCATTTTCCAGCAGGGCATGCAGGATGGCAAATTCACGCGTGCCGAGATCCACCGACACTCCCGCCAACGAAACCTGATGAGTCGCCAGATCCAGCTCCAGCGCGCCATGGACCAGCTTGGGCGCGGCTCGCCCGCCGCTGCGCCGGGTGAGCGCACGCAGCCGGGCCGCCAGTTCGTCGAGATCGATAGGCTTGACCAGGTAGTCGTCGGCGCCGGCATCCAGGCCGGCGATCTTGTCGGCGACGGCATCCCGCGCGGTGAGTATCAGCACCGGCAGCGTCTCCTTGCGGGCCCGCAGGCGGCGCAGCAATTCCATTCCGGACAGGCGCGGCAGGCCGAGATCGAGCACCACCAGATCGAACTTTTCGGTTTTCAAGGCGAGATCCGCGCTGACGCCGTCTTTCAACCAATCGACCGCGAAGCCCGACTGGCGCATGCCGATGGTGAGGCCGTCGCCAAGTTGCGGATCATCTTCGACCAGGAGGACGCGCATGGTCTACGCGCTCCGTGCCAGGACACAGACTGCGAGCGGTTCGCTCTTGCCTTTGGCGGCGATCTCGCGCCGGCCTGACAAGGCGGCGCCGATGGCCTGCGCGGTCGCGGCCGAAGCCAGCAGCTCCCCCGCGCCCGCCGCGTCACAGATCCTTTGCGCCGTATTGACGGTGTCGCCGATAAAATCATAGGCCTTGACGGTATTGCCGCCTAGCACGCCTTCCACCACCGGCCCGTAATGCAGGCCGATGCCGGCGCGGAGGCCGCTACCGCCATCACTGATTTGCGGCAGTGCCGCCAACAGGGCACGGCCGGCCGCGGCGGCCTGGGCGGCATCGACGAACACCGCCATCACTTCGTCGGCCGTGTATTTGAGCTTGATCGGGACAAACGGCAGCAGGCAGTTTTCCGCGATGCGATAATATTCATTGAGCATGCCAACCACGGTTTCCGGCGCTTGCCGCTCGCTCCACGCGGTGAAGCCGCGCAGGTCCATGAACAGCACGGCACGCTCGACGCGCTGCAAGTTGAGCGTGGCCGAGTCGGCGATGGCGCGTTCGAGTATGCCGCTGCCCAGCGACCATTCGGAATACTCGCGCAGGCGCGCGGCCAACTCGCGGATGACCGATAGCGAGCGGCGCAGGTTGAGATCGGCGAATCCCAACAGGACGCCGATCAGCAACAGCACGATGGTCAGGAACACGTGGGCGGAGTCGCCGAAAAAATCTTCCAGCGTGGTCCTCCCCTGGCCGGAGAGCGCTTCGAACAAGGCATACATCAGCAAGGGAATGGTGGCGCGCAGCAGGTTTTCGAGAATCACCAGCGGCGCCAGGATACGCCCGGCATGCGCTTGCCAGCCTTGCAGCAGCGTGAAGGCCAGCGCATAGCTCCAGTAGGCCTGGTGGTGCCATTGGGTGAAGAACCTTATCCCTTCGAGTCCGGCTTCGCTCAGCGAATACAGCAGCGGGCCGACCAGGTTGACCAGGAATGCCAGCCGCCAGCCGCGCTGCCCGGCATAGCCGAACACCATTGCCTGTCCGATACCGGCCAGCAGCAGCAGGTAGGGATCGGGCTCGATGAAATAGCCCTGCACGCTGGGCGCCAGCAACAGCTCCAGGATCAACAAGGTCAGCGGCACGTGGCCGCTGTGGGTGAAGAAGTCGCGCGCCACGCGCGAGGCCAGGGTGTCGCCCAGGCCGGGCAGTGGCGAGCGGGTCAGATAGTCCGGAAGGTCCTGGCGCATCGTGATCCGATGTTAACGCGGAATACATATTATGTGCTCATCGAAACTGGATTCATCGGTTCCGGCGTCACGCCATCGCGGTTCAGGACGGGTTCGCTTCAGACCCAGGTCAGGTTGGCCGCCGACAGGTGCGCGACATCGACACCCACCAAGGTCACCGAATTGCCGCTACCCAAATCTATCGTGACGTCGTTCCCTGTCACATGGATGTGGCTCGCCAGCGATGCGCTGTCGTGGATGTCGGTGCCGTTGAGTCCGCTATGGATCTGCAGCTTGTCCGATGACGCATGGAAATTGAAGATCAAGTCGTGCCCGTTGCCCGATTGCAGTTCGAAGGTGTTGACCGCGCCGCCGCCGGTGTCGTCAGTCGCGCCTTGAACCAGGGTGGACAGGCTGGCGTACTTGGGATCGCTGGCGAGGGTGGTCGACAGGACCGGATTGGCCTTGAGGAAATCGTCAAGGGAGTGGGTCTTCGTACCTCCGGCGACCAGGATGTCATCGCCCGAGCCGCCGTTCAAATGGTTCTGTCCGTGGTTGGTTTCGCCGCCGGCGATCAGGATGTCGTTCCCGCTGCCGCCGTCGAGCGTGTTGTTGCCGTCGCCGCCATCCAGGACGTCGTTGCGGGTGCCCCCGACGAGCTTGTCGTCTCCCTGTGCGCCGGTTAGAACGCTGTCGTGCAGGTCGTTGCCATGCAGTTCATGGTCGGTTCCCGTGGTCTTGTGGTATTCATAGCCATCATGGCCGTCCGACACGGCATCCGGCTGGTCGACAGAAGGTGTTCCGGTGGTGATGGGACTCGTTGTGGAGAGCAGTGCGGTACCGGTACCGCCACTACCGGTTGAAGTGTGTTCGGCATCGGTCGCGCCGATGGTATGGGTGTCGTCTTCGATATGCGTCGTACCGGTATTCGTGACGGTGTGTGCGTTATCACTCATTTGTCTGGCTCCTTAAAAGCGGTTATGGAGCCTGCAGATTACGGGGGCTATCTTAAGCGCCGCTTAACGCTTGTCGAACCCTTGAAAAAGATCCACTTCACCGTCTCATACAGGACGAAGCTGCATGCGCCTATGCCCAAGGCGCTCAGCCAGAGTCTCCAAGCGATGGGCGCAAATCCGAACGGCTCGGCCAGCATGGGAACACCAGTGATGGCGAGCAGGCCGAGCACCGTCCCGCCCAGCACCCAGTAGCTCACCCGATTGATGCCGCTCAGCGTGTGCCTGAGCCCGGCGACGGTGGAGCGACTGCTGAAGATCAGGACCGAATTTGCCGCGATCAGGGCCACGAACGCCATGACCCTGGCTTGCGGAGTGGGGATGCCCGATTCGAGAACCAGCCAATACAGGAGCGCGACCACCAATGTCGTCATGGTGCCCTGGATAAGGCTCAAGGAAATATGCCGGAGCGACACTAGTCTTTCCTGCGGGCTTCTCGGCGGGCGCTGCATCACCTGGTCGTCGGCTTCCTCCGCCTCGAATACCACCGAACATGCAGGGTCGATCACCAGTTCCAGAAAGGCGATATGAATCGGCGCCAGCACTAGCGGCAGGCCGAACAGCAAAGGCAGGATGGACAGGCCGATGATGGGAATGTGCACCGCCAGGGTGTAGATCATCGCCTGGCGCAGGTTGACGAAGATCCGGCGGCCCAGGCTTATGGCATGGACGATGGCGCCGAAATCGTCTTCGAGCAGCACCAGGGCGGCAGCCTCGCGGGCCACGTCGGTGCCGCGCTTGCCCATGGCGATGCCGATATGCGCGGCCTTGAGGGCCGGGGCGTCATTCACCCCGTCGCCGGTCATCGCCACGATCTCGCCGTCGGCCTTCAGCGCTTCGACGATGGCCAGCTTCTGCTGCGGCGTGACGCGCGCGAAGACGCAGACGCCGCCTATGCCTGCGCGGAAACTCTCGGTGCCGGCGACGGAGAGTTCTACCAACTGCGTGCCCGTCAAAATCTTCCGGTCGTCGATCCCGGCACGCGCCGCGATCGCCCGCGCGGTGCGCGGATGATCGCCGGTGATCATCACCACCCGGATACCCGCTTGCCGGCATTCCTCCACCGCCGCCGGCACTTCGGCGCGCAGCGGGTCGGCCAGGCCGACCAGGCCGAGGAACTCGAAATCGAAATCGTGCTGTATTTCCGGCCAAGCCTCGCCCCTGTACGCCGCCTTGGCGACGCCCAGCACGCGCAGGCCGCGATCGGCCATGAGCGCGGCCTGCGCCGACAAGCGTTGCTTTTGCGGTTCGGTAAGATGACACAGATCGGCGATGGCCTCGGGCGCGCCCTTGGTCGCCACGGCCTGGTGGCGATGACCGGGAATGCGCCATAGATGCGACATCGCCAGCATGTCGGGTGAGAGCTCGTATTCGTGGGCCAGGTCCCAATCGGCATGCAGGTGTTCGGTATTCGCCAGGTATTCTTGGGCCAGGCGATGGAAGGCTTGCTCCATCGGGTCATGCGGTTCGGTCTCGCTCGCCAGCACCGAATATTCGAGCAGCTCGTGAAATTCTTCCGGCAGTTCCTTCAAGTCGCTCCCTGCGGCGATATCCAGGCTGCTCTCGCCGACCTGGAGGGAAGCGACCGCCATCCGGTTCTGGGTCAGGGTGCCGGTCTTGTCGACGCACAGGACGGTGGTTTCCCCCAAGGTTTCGATGGCGCTGAGCTTGCGCGTCAATACGCCATGCTGGGCGATGCGCCGCGCGCCGAAGGCCAGGAAGACGATCAGGATCACCGGAAATTCCTGCGGCAGGATGCCCATCGCCAGCGTGATGCCCGCCAGCAGCCCGTCCAGCCAGCCGCTGCGGAAGATCACATAGAGCAGGGTGACTGTCAGGCACAGCGCGATGCCGATGACCGCCAGCCGCCGCGTCAGCAGGCCGATCTCGCGTTGCAGCGGCGAGGTCTCGTTTTCGATCGCCTGCAAGGATTTGCCAATGCGGCCGAGTTCGGTGTCCGAGCCGATGGCGGTGACGCGCACCAGCCCCTGGCCGCTGCTGACCAGGGTGCCGGAAAAAACCGCCACGACGGCTTCGGCATCGACTGCACCGGACTCTGCGACACTCTTGGCGACCGCCACCGATTCACCGGTCAGCAGCGATTCGTCGACCGCCAGGTCGTGAGCCGACAGCACCTCGCCATCGGCCGGCACCCGGTCGCCCTCACTGAGGATGAGGATGTCGCCGCGCACCACTTCCCGGCCCGGTATGCGGGTCGGGCTGCCGTCCCGAATCACCAGGGCGCGCGGGCTGGTGAGGTCGCGCAAGGCGTCGAGCGCCCTTTCGGTGCGATGCTCCTGCAAGACGGTGACGCCCATGATGACGAACACGAAGCCGAGCAGGATCAGCGCTTCATGCACATCGCCCATCAACAGGTAAATCGAGCCGGCCCCCAGCAGCAGCAGGAACATCGGCTCGCGCACGACTTCCAGCGCGATCTTCACGAAGGACCGGCCCTGCCCGCTGTCGAGCTCGTTATAACCCTCAGACGCCTGGCGGGCCGCAACCTCCGCTGCGGACAAGCCGGGAGGGAATTGGTGGGGAGACATGGCGGCGATTAGAAGTGAATTTTTGCTTGGCTGCAAGTCTTGCCTTGCACACTCTCTGCCACTGTTGGAAGGACATTTAACGACTCCCACCAGGTGTGTTACCATTAAGCACATCTGGAGTTCCCGTGTCAAAATCTCGCAAAGAAACTCTGCTCGAACAAGAGCGATTCGAACTAAAGCCCAGGTCCGGCGGCGGTTTGTTGAGCTACGAAGTCTGGGGCTACAGGGAACACGGCGAGACCGTGGTGACTCGATACAGTTTGGCGTATATCAACCAAGCCGTCTTCCAAGGGGACAACGGGCGCGTTCTTGGTTTTGACAATGCCCATGGGTTTCACCATCGGCATTTCATGGGAAACGTCGAGCCGGTCGTATTTGTAAGTTATGAGGCAACGCAGGAAAGATTCCAGCAGGAGTGGCTGGAAGTCGTCAACCAAGTCCGAGGAAACAAGCCATGACCAAGATCGTAATTCGTACCGATGATGTAAGCGGCTTCTTCGATCGCGCAAAGGACGCCGCCAGGCATGCAGACCGAGGTGGAACATTTGATGGCAAAGTGACACTCTCGTTCGAAGACCCGCAGAAGATGTTTACCGTGCTTTCAGAAGCGCGTCGTCGTCTTATGGTGGAGGTGATGAGGGAACCCCGGACCATCAGTGAGTTGTCGCTGCGCTTGCATCGCAACCGCTCGTCGGTAACCAAGGATGTCGGGTTGCTTGAGCGCCTGGGCCTGATCGTGTCGCAACGTCAGGCCAATCCGGGCCACGGTATTCAAAAGCTTGTTCGCTCGGTCGCTCCCAAGATTGAGATGGTGGCAACCTTGGGGTAGATATGGACGTTGCTTTAGTAAATCCTCCAAACCGGTTAAGCAATATTCGTTACATGTTCGGAGCCACCATTGAAGCAACACGTTGAGTCGAGTTTGCGCGAGGCGGCCACCGTGCTCGACGCGCTTATCCGAAATGACGCAGCGCTGGCCGCCGTCGTGCGGGCGGCATCCTTGCTGATCGACGTTTTCGAACGAAAGGGGCGGGTCTACGCATGCGGAAACGGCGGCTCCATGTGCGATGCCATGCACTTTGCGGAAGAACTCACGGGGCGTTACCGCCGTGACCGAGCTGCTTTGCCGGCCACGGCAATAAGCGATGTCGGCCACATTACATGCGTTGGGAATGACCTGGGATACGAGCATGTCTTCTCCCGGTACATTGAGGCGCATGGTCGCGCGGAAGACTGTCTTGTCGCGCTAAGCACGAGCGGCATGAGCGAGAACATCATCCGCGCCGCTGAGACCGCGAAAGCACTTGGCATGAGCGTCATCGTTCTCAGTGGGCGTCCAAGCGAAGCTCTTAGCACCCTCAGCACGGTCTATATATGTACGCCTGGCGGAGTGTTCGCCGATCGAGTGCAGGAACTGCACATCAAGGTCTTGCACATCCTCATTGAGCTCGTCGAGCGTCATTTCTTTCCGCAAAACTACTGTGATACATAACCCGCAATCAAACAGTTTCTACGCTTTTGTCAGCGGTTTCTGGAGTACTGGCCAATGAAGTTTCACCTTGTTCTTGCGGTGTTGACGATGTTCGTGTCGGCTCATTCCCACGGTGCCGAAGAGAGACTCAGTCCGGTCTACGATGCAGCGCTTGCCGGCGACGCCATAAAAGCACTCGCGGCCTTGTCCGAAATCGACGTAAATACGCTCAGTGCCGAAGACGCGGCGCGCGCCGTATGCATTCGAAATGCGGTGCTCGAGCCGCCAAGAGCAGAGGCGATTCCGCCGATGTCGAACAGCATCCTGCTCGCGTATCGCACATACTGGCAGCAGTCGATGAGGAGGAGAGTCACGACCGGCGAAGCCGAAGCGCAGTTGAAGAATCGACTCGACGCGATACTGGCCGCGTGGAAGCCCGCGTACGCATCGAGTGACAGTCTCGAAGTCGCAAGCGAAAGAGCCAGGCAAGCCGTCGAACACGATGGCCTGTTCGCCTTGACAGGCGTCACGTCTCCATACTACGAACTCGCCATTTGGAAGACACAGGCACAACGAACTTATAGCGTCAAACTGCATGACCGCCGCGTCGAAACACAAGTCGTATTTCTCGATGATTTCGTGTCCTTCGGGTGGGCAGGTTATGCAACCTGTGATCGCTTTCATACGGCGGGATGGGCAACCGAGAAATCGCTTTTCGCCGTCAAGTCCGCCTACGATCTTGCGTCGGAGCGCTTTCAAGTGAGCTATCTCGCCCATGAGTCGCGGCACTTCTCCGACTATCGCCGCTTCCCAAAACTTCAGCAGCCGGAACTCGAATATAGAGCCAAGCTCACCGAACTCACGCTCGCAAGAGCATCCGCCCACGATTTGATCGCCACCTTCGCCCGCAGGGCCGGGCGCGATCGTTCCGTGCCTCACAACTTCGCGAACTACTGGGTACTAAGGCATCTCGGCAAAATGTTGCTTGGATCAGATGCGCTGATCGACGATGTGAGTCTCTGGAAACGTGTACCGGCGCGAGACATCCGTAGCGCGGCAAAGCGTCTTCTGACATCCAATGATGCAAGCCTGATTGGGAAGAAACCAAAAAGTGTCGAACGCTTTCTCGGTGACTAGACTAACTCGATTCGGTGGACTACCTTCGTCCGCCGCTAAACCCAAAACCCAGGCGCTGCTCTTCGATCTCGGCGGCGTCCTCATCGACTTTGATTTCAGCCGTGCGTTTCGGGCATGGCAACCGCTGTCACGCCTTTCACTGGGCGAGATCTCAGAGGCCTTTCAGTTTGATGCCGAGTACGAAAAGCACGAGCGCGGGGAAATCACGGCGTTTGAATATTTCGACCACCTTCGCGCTATGCTTGCGCTGGAGCATGACTATCACCGCATCGCACAGGGCTGGAATTCCATTTTTATCGGAGAGATCCCGGAAACGCTGGCGATGGCCCAGGCTGCACGGACACAACTGACTTGCAGCGCCTTTACGAATACCAATGTCACGCACCAGGTGCATTGGTCGGCGCAGTTTCCTATGGTCGCGAGTTCGCTCGACCGGGTTTTCGCTTCCCACCAGATTGGCTACAGGAAGCCGGAGAGACAGGCGTTCGAGCATGTCGCGCGCGAACTCGGTGTCCCGCTGGGTTCGATCATGTTCTTCGATGATCTGCCCGAAAATGTCCAAGGCGCGGAATCCGCCGGTCTTCAGGCTGTCCTTGTTCGTTCGCCGGGCGATGTGAGAAGCGCGCTGCTCGGTATCGGTTGCGCGCTATAACCCATTTGTTAACGTGACAGGCGCGCATCGCGCCTACTGCCGTTCACCAGATCAGGCGTTCTTGCCCTTTTGCCACAAGACGTCGCCGCAGCCTGCGAGACGGTTGAGGTGCCGTGCGAGCACGAACAGCAGGTCGGAGAGACGATTGATGTATTCCCTGCCGGCCGTCGACACGCTCTCTTCATGCGCCAGCGCCACCACGCTGCGCTCGGCGCGGCGGCAGACGGTGCGGGCGAGATGGGTCAAGGCGGCGGCGCGGCAGCCGCCAGGCAGGATGAATTCCTTGAGCGGCTCCAGCGTGGCGTTATAGCGGTCGATCGCCGCTTCCAGCCGCGCGGGCTGGCCGACGCCGAGGAGCGTTGCGCCGGGTATCGAAATTTCTCCGCCGAGATCGAACAGGTCATGCTGGATGCCGGTCAGCAAATCGCGCACGTCGTCCGGTAGCTCTTCGCAGAGCAAGAGGCCGATCACCGAGTTGGTTTCATCGACATCGCCGAGCGCGGCGATGCGCAGGCTTTCCTTGCCGGTCCGGCTGCCGTCGCCGAGGCCGGTGCTGCCCTCGTCGCCGGTGCGGGTGTAGATTTTCGAGAGGCGGTGTCCCATGTTGGCATGGCCTTGCCGGGAAAACCCGATTATAGCCGCTGATCCCGCCATGGCTGAACTGGGAGTCTTATAGGATGGCGCCCTAAAGTTTCGGTGGGTGCTGTCGTAATCATTCCTACCAACGAGGAGATAACGCCATGATATTCAGGGTCAGTTACAAGGGAATTACCAAGCATTCCGGTCGCCTGGAGTCGGTTCTTGATTTCCTGGTGAAGCAATGGGGCTCAACCGAAAAGGCCTTTGAAATCGGGGTCAAAGTAGTGGCCGTGGCCTGACTTCGAGTTCTTCCTGATCTTATTTCCTCAGGTAGGGGGCATATTCCAAGTCAGACTCGGCAACGTGATTGATCAACCAGTCCGCCAGGAATTCGACCATCTCCGCGGACACGTCGAGAATGACGGCCTTGCCCTGCAAGGCTGCCATCTTGGTCCTAAAATTTTCGTGTTCCGCAATGTGTTCCTTGAACTTCGGGAATTTGCATTGTTTCATCACCGCCTCTTCGGTCTCGAAGTGCTCGCGGACATAGTGTTTCAATCGGGTGATGGAATAGACGGCCAGCAGGGTTCGTTGTTCGGTCGTCGCCGTTTCGAGTTCTTCGAGGCAATGAAATAGTCCCCTATGCTGTTCGTCGATGAGTTCATGTCCGGTCGCGAGTGCCTGGGTCCATTTCATGGCGAGACTTTCTTGATGGTTTCAGCCACGCGTTCCACTTGATCGTTCGATCCGGGCGGTGCAGTCGAACTGAAATCGAAATCGTGTTGTGCCTCCGGTGCAAGGTTCTGGGACGCAGGGATGTTTGCGGCCGGAGTGCCTGTGCCATGCTCCTGGCTTACCTGCAAGGTGGCATCGCTTTCTCTGGCCAACGGCAAGTTGAAATCCATAAGCTCGTTCGGCGGCGATGCCGGCTGCGCGGCGCGCGGCGTGATCAAGGGTGCCGCGCTGGTGGCCGGCGTTGTGCCCGCTCCGCGTTGAAGCTGCCGGCGATTGACGAGATACAGACTCAGGGCGCCCATCAGGCCGCCGGCGAGAACCGCCAGCAGCAACTCGATAAAATCGAGGGAAGCCGGTTTGGACGCAAGTTTTTCAGCCTGCCTTTCCGCCTCGATCCGATTGAGCCGATCCGTCAGGCCGATGTATTGTTTCTTGAGCTCGTTGATCGTGTTGTCCAGCTTGCCGATTCTTTCGGCAACGGCATCCTGGGCCTGGGTCTGTTCCGACAGAATGGCCGCTAGGCGTTCCGCCTCGGCCAGCAATTCGGCCGGATTGCGGTTCCGCTCCGCCGCCGCGCCAACGACCAGGTGATCCTGGCGAGACTTGGAAACACTGCCTGCCAGCTTTTCGGCGACCGCTGTCTGGAGCGGCAGGACATGCGGCCTGGAAGCCGCGGAGTCATTCGCCGTCGACTGGCCTCCGGGCGGGCGCGAACCCTGGCGACGCAACGGCAAACCGGGCGGCATCCGAAACTCGGTGTCACTGTCGATCAGGGTCTCTCCGCTTTTGAGGTACGGGTTTGCCGCCAGCATCATGCGCACGAATTTTTCGCGGGCCTTGGGTTGCAACGGATAGTTCTGACGTGCCAGTGCGGACAGGCTGTGGGCGGAAGCGATGCGCAGAAGATTTTCCCCCGGAGGTGGGGCAGGCGGTTTGGCGACCGCCTGCTTGGTCTGCGGCGGCAATATGGTGGTCGCTTCCAGGATGGTTGCGGCCGGTTGTAACGTCGGCAGGACTGGCGACGCAATCCTGCCAGGCTCCTCCGCCAACAGCAAATAATCCCTGGATAATCCGAATCCGCAACCGACCGCCACCGCGAACTCGACGACAGGTTCCTGCACCGGGGAAGACGAGCTGACCACGAGCCTGGCGCGGCCGGGTTCTCCGAGCACCTGAAGCTGTGCGTTGCGCAACACGTAGGTGCTGGCGATCTCCGTCTGCGGGGAGCGAAGATTGAAGCAGTCGAGCGCGGGGATCCCGGCTTCGCTGCCTATCAAGGATATTTCAATCTGCAAGGGCGCGCCGAGTATCGCCTGACCGACAGCGTTCCCCAAACCCAATGCCAACGCGCTTCCTGCTGTTACAACAGTCAGGGTGAAGCCGAGGCATATTCCGGTGATGGCTTTCATCATCTCTTTCAAGTCGATATCGACATCAGAATATCATGGACCGTTCGGCGCTGGCGGATACGGCGGCAATATGCAGGCCCCCGGATTTTTACCTCATAATGGCGGCAGTTATCCTGTGTCTGGGAGCAGATCACTCCATGCCACGTTTCTCGGCCAATCTGTCGTTCCTGTATTCCGAGCATGACTTCCTGGCACGCTTCGGCGCTGCCAGGAAGGACGGCTTTGCGGCGGTCGAGTTCCATTTCCCATATGCCTATGACATCTTGGAATTGTCCGCAACGCTGCGCCGGGAAGCGCTGGAAATCGTGTTGTTCAATCTGCCGCCCGGCGACTGGGCGGCGGGTGAGCGCGGCATCGCCTGCCATCCGCGGCGTGTCCAGGAGTTCCAGGACGGCATCGGCCTGGCCATCGACTACGCCCGGGCACTGGGCTGCCCGCGCCTGAACTGCCTGGCGGGTCTACGTCCGCCCGGGGTCAGCGAGGCGCGGATGCGCGAGACGCTGGTCGAGAACCTGCGCTTCGCCGCCTTTACCCTCAAACACGCCGGTATCGAACTGCTGATGGAGCCGATCAACAGCCGCGACATGCCGGGCTTCTTCGTCGATACCACGCGCCAGGCGCTGGACATCATCGCCGCGGTCGGCAGCGACAACCTATGCCTGCAATACGACATCTATCATGCCCAGGTGATGGAAGGCGACCTGGCGCGCACGCTGGAGGCCAACCTGGCGCGCATCGGCCACATCCAGCTCGCCGACAACCCGGGCCGTCACGAACCGGGTACCGGCGAGATCAACTTCCCTTTCCTGCTGCGCCATCTCGACCGCCTCGGTTATGATGGCTGGATAGGCTGCGAGTATCAGCCGCTGACCACCACGACAGCCGGCCTCGGTTGGCTCAAGGAATTTCAATGACGATGAACGCTCCCCAAATCCTGCTGCGCCGCCTGTTCGACGCGGCGCTGGCGGTCGCCGATCCGGCGCGCTGCGTGCCGCCTCAACTCCCGCCGCCACCCAAGGGCCGGACCATCGTCATCGGCGCCGGCAAGGCTGCCGCCGCCATGGCGCACGCGCTGGAACAGCACTGGCGGGGAGGTCCGGAAT
Organism: Pseudomonadota bacterium; assembly: GCA_026399515.1. Lineage (GTDB taxonomy): Bacteria > Pseudomonadota > Gammaproteobacteria > Burkholderiales > Rhodocyclaceae > JACRAR01. The sequence continues at coordinate 41,532 of JAPLQT010000062.1, forward strand.
CGCTGGAAGGTTTCGTCGTGACCCGTTATGGCCATGGCATGCCCTGCCGGCGCATTGAGGTGATCGAGGCTTCCCATCCGGTACCCGATAATGCCGGACAAGTCGCGGCCCAACGCGCCATGCAGGCGGTGCAGGGCTTGAGCGCCGACGATATGGTGCTGGTGCTGCTTTCCGGTGGCGGGTCGGCCTTGCTGGTGGCGCCCGCGGCCGGCGTCACGTTGGCCGACAAGCAGGCGGTCACCCGCGCGCTGCTGGCGAGCGGGGC
>JAPLQT010000034.1 GCA_026399515.1 Pseudomonadota bacterium
CGGTTCTGTTCGGTCATGCCGAGGCCGAACGGACCTTGCTGGAAGCCTATCAAAGCACGCGCATGCCGCATGCCTGGCTGATCGGCGGCGGCCCTGGCATTGGCAAGGCGACGCTAGCGTACCGGCTGGCGCGCTTCGTGCTGGCGCACCCCGACCCGCAAGGCTCTGATGTGCAGAACGCAACCTCGCTCGCGGTCGCGCCGGACCATCCGGTGGCGCGCCGCACCGCCGTGCAGGCGCACCGCGATCTTGGGATTGCTGGACAGCTCGCGCGCCACCTCGCGGCTGGTCACGACGATGCCGGCATTGCCGTCTGCCGGATGCGTCTGGCCGCCGAAAGTCACCGTGCCGCCTTCCATCACCGGTCTGAGCTTGGCCAGTCCCTCGTGCGTCGAGTGGCTGATGCCTTCGTCGCCCGCCAACGTGGACAGCGTCTTCTTGAAATTGGCGGCCGGCACTTCGAATGGCAGCGTCATGAAGCGGCGCAGGAAGGCCGAGTCGTTCTCCAGCGCCTGCCGGTACTGCTGTTCGCGGCGCAGCACCACTTCATGCTGCTGTGCCGTCTTGATGCCATGATCGGCGGCCACGGTTTCGGCCGTCTTCAACATCGAATGGCCGCCCAGCGGATCGCAGCCGAAGTTGTCCATCACCCAGTCCTCGGCCACGCCGGTGCCGCCCGGACCTTTCGGATTCGGGTAGTACAGATGAGGTCCGTTCGAGGTGCGGTCGCAATTGACGACCAGCGCGGTCGTCGCCATGCCGACCTCGACCTCCTGCGCCGCCGCCAGCAAGGTGCGCACGCCCGTAGCGCAAGCCTGCATCAGCGTCGGGCCGCCGGCCTGTGACGCGCCCGCCAGGCCGGTGAGCCAGGGCAGGCCGTAGAAGGAATGTTTCTGCGGCACGGAAAATCCCAGCACGCCGTGGTCGAAGCGCTTGGGATCGATCTTGCGTTTCGCCAGTTCCTGGCGCGCCACATGCGCCGCGAACTCGACGCTGTGGAGGTGGGAGAAGCTGCCCTGCCAGCGTACGAAAGGAGTGCTCCAGTAGGCGCCGTAAGGAATTTCCGCTTTGTAGATCATTTCGACTTGGCTCCTTTCAAGGATTTCACCGATGCCTGGCTGTGGAGGCCGACTGCCGCGATGAAGGCATGCTTGGCTTGCATCAGGTGATCATGCATGGCCAGCGCCGCCGCATCGCCATCGCCGGCGATCAACGCCTTGGAGATGCGCTTCAATCCGCCCAGCACCACATTGCGCACCTTGGCGTCGTTCAGGGTCAGGGCGCGCAGGTGCTGCACGTGGTCGGCGTACAACTCGACGGCGTGCACCAGCCGCGGGTTCGGCACCAGCGCCAGCCAGGCCGAACGGAAATGCGCGTTGGCGTCCATGAAGGCCTCATTGTCGCCGGCCTTGTGCGCCGCCATGCTGGCTTCGAGCGCCTTCATCAGCGGCGTACGCACCACCGGGTTGCTTGTCTGCGCGGCGATGCGCCGCAAGGCTTCCGGTTCCAGCAGGCCGCGCACTTCGTAGATGTCGTCTACATCGGCAAGGGTCAGCGAAGGCACCACGAAGCTGCGCCCGTCGGCCGTCACCAGGCCGTCGCTGGCCAGCCGCGTCAGCGCCTCGCGCACCGGCGTGCGCGACACGCCGAGTTGCGCCGCCAACTGGACTTCCTGCAAGGCCTGGCCGGGCAGGATCTTGCCGTTGCGGCCATTCGCCCGCAACGTCTGGTACACCTGATCGCCCAGGGCGCGGGGACGTTCGACGGGTTTCAGCATGGAGACCATGAAGTTCCTAATCCTGGAAAAGGTTGGGACTGGGATCGATTCCCGCAATCCGGCGTACTTTGGATACTGTATACATTCGAAGGAGCGAGGTCAAGCCGGCAGCTCAGTTGGCAACATCGCGGTGACTTCGATTTCGATCTTGGCGCCGTCTTCGACGAATCCGGCCACTTGTAGCGCAGTCATCGCCGGGTAGTGCCTGCCGATAAGATCCTGATAGACGGCTCCGATTTCCCCAAGTCGCGCGTTGTATTCCTTCTGGTCGGCCAGATACCAGTTCATGCGCACGATATCCGTCGGTTTGGCGCCGGCCTCGGCGAGGATACCGACGATGTTGGTGAGCGATTGGCGCACCTGACCCACCAGGTCGTCGGTGCGGAACACTTCCTGTTGGTCCCAGCCGACCTGTCCGGCGACGAACACCATGCGACCTGAACACACGACAGCGTTGGAATAGCCTTTGGGGCGTGCCCAGCCGGGCGGTTGAAGAAATACCATAAACTCCTCCTGAACTAATAAAAAACCTGGCCCTTGGGGGCAATCAGGCACTACGTAATTTGAAACGTTGCAGCTTGCCGGTTTCGGTGCGCGGCAGGTTTTCCACGAACTCGACGGCACGCGGATATTTATAGGGTGCGACGGAATTCTTGACGAAGTCCTGCAATTCCTTGACCAACGCCGCCGAAGGCGCAAAGTCCGGCCGCAGCACGACGCAGGCCTTGACGATCTGTCCGCGCTCCTCGTCGGGCATGCCGACCACGCCGCACTCGGCGACGGCGGGATGCTTGAGCAGCGCGTCCTCGACTTCCGGCCCGGCGATGTTGTAACCGGCAGAAATGATCATGTCGTCGGTGCGCGCCTGATAGAAGAAGTAGCCGTCGGCATCCATCTTGTAGGCGTCGCCGGTGAGGTTCCAGCCGTTCTCGACATAAACCTTCTGCCGCTCGTCGGCCAGGTAGCGGCAGCCGGTCGGTCCCTGCACCGCCAGCCGTCCTATCGTCCCCGCTGGCACCGGCTGCCCCGCCTCATCCACCACACGCGCCCGGTAGCCCGGAATGGCGTAGCCGGTGGCGCCGCGCCGCACGGATTCCGGTGTATGCGATATGAAGATGTGGATCATCTCTGTGGCCCCTATGCCGTCGATGATCTCGATGCCGGTCGCATTCTTCCAGAGCTGGCGGGTGGCGTCGGGCAGGGCCTCGCCGGCGGAAACGCATTTCTTCAGGCTGGACAGGTCGTAGTTCTTCGCCAGCCCCGCCATCTGTCGCCAGAAGGTCGGCGCGGTGAAACACACCGTCGCCTTGAAGTCCTGGATGGTCTTGAGCAGCGCGTCGGGCAGCAGCTTCTCGACCAGCACCACCGAGGCGCCGAAGCGCAGGGGGAAGCACAGCATGCCGCCGAGGCCGAAGGTGAAGGCGATCGGCGGCGTGCCGCAGAAGATGTCATTGGCATCCGGCTTGAGGATGGAGCGCGGGAAGTAGTCGCACATGGCCATCACGTCGCGGTGGAAATGCATGGTGCCCTTGGGCTGACCGGTGGTACCCGAAGTGAAGGCGATCAGCGCGACATCGTTGAGGGCGGTGTCGACATTGGCGAATTGTTCCGGCTTATCTTCCAGCAACGCTTCCAGCGAACCTGGACCGCCGTCATTGAACACCACAACTTGCTTCAGGCCGGGGCACTCCTGACGCACCCGGTCGATCTCTTCCATCAGGCGCACGTCGCACAGAGCAGTCGCGACCTGCGCCTTGGCTATGATGGGCTTGAGTTCCTTGGCGCGCAGCAGCGGCATGGTGGCCACGGCGATGCAGCCTGCCTTGATCACGGCGAACCAGCAGGCGGCCATCATCGGGTTGTTGGGGCCGCGCAGCAGCACCCGGTTGCCGGGCACCAGCTTCAGATCCTCACGCAACACATGGGCGATGCGGTTGGCCCGCGCCATCAGTTGCCGGTAAGTGCATGCCCCGTCGGGCGTGCGCAGGGCGATGCGCTCGCCGTGGCCGCCGGCGACCATCTTGTCGAGCAGTTCGACGGCGCAGTTGAGCCGGGACGGATATTGCAGCTCTGGCAGATCGAAGATCAGCTCAGGCCATGCTTCGCGAGGCGGCAGGCTGTCGCGGGCGAAGTTATCGAGATGCGCGGTATAGGGCATGGACATGATCGGCCCTCAAATCCTGACGCCCATCCGGTAGCCCTCGTGGATGGCGGCATCGATGCCGCGCGCGATGACTGCGTCGCCGGCGCCGTGCAGTTCGTCTATCATCCACTGAAACTCGTTGAACAGGTCATGGTTGGCCAGTCGCGGGCCGGACACTACCACCGTGTCCGCCGGCAGGAAAGTCTCTTCGCCCTTGGCGTTCTTCACCGTCGCCCCTTCGGCCGTGACCTTGACCAGATGCGTCGAGGTCAGCGTGCGGATCTCCAACTCCTCGACCCAGGCCGAGTGGCGCCATTTGAACGAGGGCATCACGTCCCCGGCGATGCGCTTCTCCTCCTCGACCAGCACCACCTGATGCCCCGCCTTGGTCAGCGACTCCGCCAGCGTCAGGCCGATCTTGCCCGCGCCTATCATGACGATGCGGCTCCCCGGCTTGACCCTGCCGTGGCCGATATCCAGCGCATCCACCAGGAGCTCGGCACCCTCGATATTGCGGTAAAACTTCATGTCGGTCCGCGCGCCCGCCGCCACCAGGCAGACATCGTATTGATGCAGGATGCTGCGCATGAACTTGGCGTTGGCCTCGGTGTTGAACTTCATCTCGACACCGAGCTTGGCGGCCATCACCTCGTAATGGCGGATGACGCTGAAGAGATCGTCCGGTCGCGCCAGATCGGCGCCGGCATAGGCGAGCAGGTTGCCGCCGATGCGGTCGGATTTTTCGAACACCGTGACGTCGTGACCGCGCTTGCGGGCGGTGATGGCGGCCTCCATGCCGGCCGGGCCGGCGCCGATCACCATGATCTTCTTCTTCACTGCGGCCGGGGTGACCTGGTATTCCGGTTCGACTTCGTGGCCCAGCGTCGGGTTCATGGTGCAGGTATACGGCAGGTCGCGGAACAGGCGCGACAGGCAATTGAGCGATCCGATGCAGCGCCGTACCTCATTGAGCCTGTCGTCGGCGGCCTTGTGGATCAGTTCCGGGTCGGCCAGCAGCGGCCGGCATACTTCCCAGAAATCGAAGACGCCGTCCTTGATGCACTGGTCGGCCATCACCGGGTCGGGCAGGCGGTTGCCGAAAGTGATCAGGGTGTTGGGGAACAGTTTCTTGGCCTTGGCCGACAGGTAGTTCCAGTGCCCTGGGGCCACGTCGCGGCCGATCGAGGACTCGGGCGCTTCCTGCCAGCCGACGGTCACCGAGATCATGTCCACGCCGCAATCCACCGCCTGCTGCATCAGCTCGAAACAGTCGTCCTCGGTGTTGCCGCCCCAGCGGTCCATCAGTTCGGCGCCGTTCAAGCGGATCACCAGCGGATGCTCGGGCGTGGCCTGCTTGATGCCGTCGATCAGTTCGCGCATGAAGCGGCCGCGGTTCGCGATCGAGCCGCCGTATTCGTCGGTGCGCTGGTTGGTGAAACCGGAATTGAAGTTGGCCAGCAGGTAGCCCATGAAGCTGGTCACCTCGGTGCCGTCGAAACCGGCGCGGATGGCCCGTTTGGCGGCCTCGGCATGCTGGGCGACGATGGCCTTGATCTGCTCCTTGGTGACTGCGCGCGGCGGACGGAAATGCGGCAGCGTCTGCGGCACCACCGAGGGCTGAATGCAATAGCCAAGGTCGATGCCGCCATAGCGGCCGGCGTGGAGTATCTGCTGGATGGCCACGCCGCCGTTGTCATGGATATAGCCGGCGATGGTCTCGAACTGCGGGATGAACTTGTCGTCGAACAAGGCGATCTGGCGGAAGTAGGACTTGCCCTCGCCGAGCGGATCGGGGTAGGCGCCCTGGTTGGTGATGATGCCGCAGCCGGTGCCGGCGATAATGCGGGTGCGCGCCAGTTCGCGCGGGGTGATGAAGCCGTCGCGGGTGTTGTAGTTGGAGACGCAGCAGGCGCCGTACTTGACCAGGTTTTTGGTCTTGAACTTGCCGATCTGGCCGGGTTGGAACAGGTGCTTGAGCTTGAGCTCGCCGGGGCGTGACATGGGCTTCCTCCAGTGTTCCGGGGGCGAAGGAGTTAAGCCTTGGAACCCTCGGGTGGTCGCGATTTTTTTGAAGTATACTGCATACATTCTCCCAATGTATACATTTAGTGCCGATACTCCACATGCCTGATGAACATCGATTTATAGACTGCGGCCTCTGGCAAGCCATGCTGGAACGTACGTCCGACGCCACCGCCGAGATAGCGCCGGGTGCGTCCATGGGCTTGCTGCGCAAGGAAGCTCACGCCGCGAGGAAAGGCGACATGGTGATCCTGCGGAAGACCGCATCCGGCATGCACGCATTTGTCCGGAATTATTCGGGCGAGCCCGGCCTGGATGTGGCGGTGCTGCTGGTGCTCGATGCGGTCGCCGCCCAATCGCTGCAAACGCTGGGCTTCGCCTCAGCTCGCACCCTGGTGCGTCAGGGCAATTTGCAGCCCTATATACTGAAGACCATGGATCAATTGGAAGCATCCGGCATGGACGATTTCATCGAAGACCTCGGACTGGCTTTTCCCAAACACTGACATGGATGCCACCGCGAACCCGTTCGGCCTGTTTGGCCAACTCGATGCATGGCAGTCCATGCTGGATCGCCATGCCGAACTGTTTTCCGAAATGGTCCCCGGCTCCTCCGTCGGCTTCGTGGCGCGCAGCGGCTCCGGCATCATGCCGGGCAAGCACGCCGCCGGCCTGAAAAGCGCGCAGGGAGTGGGCCAGATGCTGTCCTGGGAAATCACGCCCGACAACTCCGGGATGCGCGCCGGCTTCAGAGGCTATAGCGGCTTCGAAGACACCCAGGTCGATCTGCTGTTCGTCGCCGAAGATGAAGCCTTGCAGGCGATGCGCGACGCGCTGGCCGGCGATGCCCTGTCCATCATAAAGCGCCAGATCCGCAAGGGCTCGATCATGTTCTACGTCATGAAGACCAAATATCAATTGCAGGACGCCGGCTACGAGGAATTTCTCGACACCCTGGGGCTGGCCTTCCTGGGAGCCTGCCGATGATTTTCACCAACCCCAGCGGCGCGCCGGAACTCGCCTGCGACCAATGCGGCTGCCGCTGGTTCGACCGGATGAGCAACACCTGCTATGAATGCGCCGCCGAAGTGACGCCGGAAAATCTCGCCGAGATCAAGCTGGCACTGGAAGCGTTCGAGGCGCATCGGGCTGCCCAAGCCAATGCCTTGTCCGGCGAGAAGAAAGGACTCGAACCATGAGCATCCGCGTCGAAAAACAGGAGCATGTCTGGACCATCATCCACGACAGAATTGAAGCCCGCAACTCCATGGACCCGCAGTCGGCCGACGACCTGGTCGCCGCCTTCCTGGCCTTCGAGCGCGACCCCGAGGCACGCGTGGCGGTGCTGTGGGGCGCAGGCGGCGCCTTCTGCGCCGGCTGGGATCTGAAATATGCCGCCACCCTGGTGGATCTGCCCGAACAGGAGCGCGATGAAATTTTCGCGCAACTGGATTTTCCCAAAGACGACGGACCCGTCCCGCGCGGCGCCATGGGACCGACGCGACTACAGCTTTCCAAGCCGGTGATCGCCGCCGTCGAAGGCCCCGCCGTGGCCGGCGGCATGGAACTGGCCATGTGGTGCGATATCCGCGTCTGCGCCGAGGACGCCTACTTCGGCGTGTATTGCCGGCGCTGGGGCGTGCCCCTGGTCGACGGCGGGACGCTGCGCCTGCCCCGCCTGGTCGGCCAGGGCCGGGCGCTGGAGATCATCCTCACCGGCCGCCAGGTGCCGGCCGAGGAAGCCCTGCGCATCGGACTGTGCGAGCAGATCGTGGCACCGGGCCAGGCCCGCGCGACAGCCGAGAGCATGGCCCATGACATCGCCCGCTTCCCGCAGGAAGCCGTGCGCGCCGACCGGCGCAACGTCTATGCAACGCAAGGACTTGGCGAGCAGGAAGCGCTGAAGGTCGAATGGGGCAACGGCGTCAATGCCCTGGTCGAAGGCATAGCAGGCGCGGCACGCTTCTCCTCCGGTCACGGGCGGCATGGGGATTTCGGGAAGATCTGATTCGTCTCGGCGCGCGAAGAAGGCACCGAACTTCTGATACATTGCGCCGACCAGACTATTGGTTTCTAGGTATATCTATTGGCGACTGCGGGCATTATCATTCCATGCGCATTCACGGACCTTGCACATAAAGCCGCGCGAGGCCGGTTACCTCTACGTTGAAGCTGTAGAAAAACCCATTTTTGCAGCGAAGTAGGACGAAAAAAAGCGCGGCATCAACCGCGCTTTTTCTATTCGAGTTTCAGATTTTCATTGCCACTTGCGCCAGATCTGTAGAGCATTTGTAGAGGCGGTGTGCCTTTGCTTACCCTTGTTTCCTATTGCCCATAACCGTGATGCGCCAGCTTCTCGATGTTATGCACCAAGCAGAAGAGCTTCCACTGTGCATCAACCTTTGTTCGCCCACGCAGCGTGAAGCGATTGAGTCGCTTGTTATGCCGGAGATTCCCAAACACCGGCTCCACCGTCGCGAACCGCCCGCCATATAGTTCCCGGCCACGTGGTGAGTCGATGGCCTGCTTCATGATCTGCGTGTAATTCGCCATCGATGTATCTGCCTTGCCCCTGAAGAAACACACCTGTCGTGCCTTGGTCTTGTCTGGAGTTCTCAGGCATTTGTCCCGCTGGTCACAGGGCACGCAGTCCCGTAACGCCCCCTGGAACTTCGTGCCAACCTGACCGTTGTGGATGCAGTTGGCCCCGTTCTGGTACAGCGTCTTGCCAGCTGGACAGATGCAGGTACCGGTGGTCGGGTCGTAGTGGAAGTCCTTGGGCCGGTAGTGCCGGGCGGATTTCTTCGGATGTACCTTGTCGTACAGTGGATCGGGAAGCTGCTTGTACTTGCCTTGATCCTTGAAGCGCTCGTCGCGCTTCCGCATGCCGTTGTCGGCGATCAGGGCCGGAATATCCTGTTCGGCCAAAGCAGTGATATTGGCGTCGGAGTGGTAGCCCGCATCGGCGGTGATGAAAGTGTCCGGGGTACGGATTGCGGTAGTGGCCTGAATCACCGGCAGCAGTAGTTCCTGTTCCGAGCCGGTGCCATGGGCTTGCGCTTCGACGATGATCTGGTGTTTGTCATCCACGGCAGCTACGCCAGTGTAGCCCTGAATCACGCCTTTGCTAGTCGCCATCTTGGCGCTGTCGTTGTCGGTGCGGTTGCTCTTCCTGACGCTGCCCTTGGTGCCGCGCCGGTCGTCAGGATTCGCCTTCAGCCAGTCCCGAAGTTGGGCTGCGTCATGTTGCAGGCGCTCGACACGGCGGGCCGCTTTCTCGGCGAGACGGGGTTCCGTCGGCAGGGCATCGTTCTCCCGATGCCGCGTGAGCATGGCCTGGGCAGCGACTTCGAGCTTGACGGCTTGGCGCTCGAAGTCGGTCCGGGTGCCACTCTTGCCCTTGCTGGCATTGCTCGGCAGCTTGACGCCATCAATAGCGAACATCTCGCGGCCGATCAGACCCTGTCTGTCACAGATGAACAACACCTGAGTGAAGATCCGGGCGACTTCATCACCCAACGTCGAGACGAAAGCAGCTATCGTGGTGAAATGCGGGGCGCTATCCCCACACAGCGCAATAAAGGTGACATGCTCGCGGCAGGCACGCTCTATCCCTCGTGAGCTGACGATACCTTGGCTGTAAGCGAAGAGAACCACCTTGAGCAGCATTCCCGGTGGGTAGGCGGCGGCACCGGTCAGGTCGTTGCGGTAACGCGTATCGAACCCGGACAGGTCGATCTGGTGGTCGATCAGGAAGTTGAGCGCATGCTCGAACGTGCCCGGCAGCAACTGCCGTTCCAGATCAACCGCAAGAAATCGCGGGCTGGTGTCAATGTGCTTGTAGCGCGCCATGAAAAGCCTCTAGACGGACGGAGCCTTTATGACAATTGATATTCGGTTTGGTTCGGCTCAGAATGCACACATGAATACACTTTTCCTACAGCCTCGTTGGGCGTCACCATCAGGGCAATTGCATTTGATTTAACCAAGAGAGGCGAGACCAAGTAATGAAGCCCGATATTCTGGAAGCCTGTCGGCGGTCTTGCGGCGGCGGCGCAAGCTGCGCTTGGGATACTGTTGATCCTGTCGCAGCAAGGTCA
>JAPLQT010000115.1 GCA_026399515.1 Pseudomonadota bacterium
ACTTTCCGTCGCCTTGGGTCATGGTTTTAACCACGACTTATAACGCCCGGCCGTTAGCCGGCATCCTGCTCTGTGGGGCCCGGACTTTCCTCCAGTCACCGCATTTGCATGCGGTGACCAGCGGCTGCCTGGCGGACTTCCAACTTCCGAAAGTCTGACTTCATCGCCGGCTTGTTTTGCTTCCCGGCAAACTCCTTATAATTTACATTCGAAGTATATTCTATCTATATTGTTTTATAAGGATAAATATTTTCAGAAAATCACTCAAAAATCCCATCTAAGTACTTGTCGCCACTCGAATATTTTTCCTTTTTGCGCTTGACCCTGCCAAAAAACGTCTTTATAGTGGGAAGAAGTGGGGAAAAGTGGGAATCGAATCCGGATTCTCGCACCAGAAAGAGGAGAGAGGATGTTCCAGGGAGCGGCAGCGCTGAATCTTGATGCCAAGGGGCGCATGGCGATCCCGGCGCGGCATCGGGACGCGCTGTTGGCATTAGCCGAGGGCCGCCTGGTGATCACCGCTCATCCGCACCGCTGCCTGCTGCTCTACCCCGCCCCGGCCTGGGATCCGATCCGCGCCAAGATCCTCGCCGCGCCCAGTCTCGAAACCCAATCCGCCATGTTGCGCCGCCTGCTGGTCGGCTTCGCCGTCGACTCCGAGATGGATGCCGCCGGGCGCGTGCTGGTGTCTCCCGAGTTGCGGCAATACGCGGCCCTCGAAAAACAGGTCTGGCTGGTGGGACAAGGCAGCCATTTCGAAATCTGGAGCGACGCGGGCTGGCAGCAGCAGCAGCAGGCGATTTTCGCCTTGGGCGACAAACTCCTGCCGCCCGGCCTGGAGAATTTGACGTTGTGATCGACGCCGCGCCCAAGGTGCCGCTGACGCACTTGAGCGTGTTGTTGCGGGAGGCGGTCGAGGCGCTGGCGGTCAAACCGGACGGTGTCTATGTCGACGCCACGTTCGGGCGCGGCGGCCACAGCCGGGAAATCCTGGCGCGCCTAGGCCCGCGGGGCAGGCTGATCGCCCTGGACCGCGATCCGGCCGCAGTGGCGGCGGGCCAGTCGATCGGGGATGCGCGCTTTGCCTTGAGGCACGCGGCATTCAGCGAAATAGGGGCGGTACTGAAGGATCTGGGTGTTTTGAACCATGGGCAGGTGGATGGGGTGTTGCTGGATATCGGCATGTCTTCGCCGCAACTGGACGATGCCGAACGGGGATTCAGCTTCCGTTTCGACGCACCCCTCGACATGCGCATGGATACGAGCCGCGGACAGACCGCCGCGGAATGGCTGGGGCAAGCTTCACAAACTGAAATAGAAAAGGTGATAAAAAATTATGGGGAAGAACGGTTTGCTCATGCGATTGCAAAGGCGGTTGTTGCTGCTCGGGGCGAATGCGGTATTGCAACCACTCGACAATTTGCCGCGCTCGTGGAAAAAGCAGTCCGCACGCGTGAACCGGGCCAGCACCCGGCGACACGGAGCTTTCAGGCTCTACGGATTTTCATCAATCAGGAACTTGAGGAGTTGTCGCTAGCACTCCCGCAATGCGTGGCGCAGCTCGCACCCGGAGGCCGATTGGTCGTGATCAGTTTTCATTCACTCGAAGATCGCATCGTCAAACGCTTTCTGCGCGAGCAGTCGCAGCCGCCGCAATTGCCGCAGCGACTGCCTGTGCGTAGTGCCGAGCTCGCCAAGCCGCTGCTGCGGCTGGTGGGAAAACCGCTCTTCCCAAGCCCGGCAGAGGTTTCCGCCAACCCGCGCTCCCGAAGCGCCGTGATGCGCGTGGTGGAAAAACTCTGATGCTGCGCCTCAACCTCATCCTGATGATCCTGGCGCTGGCGAGCGCCATCGGCACGGTGGCATCGAATCACCGGGCCCGCAAGATGTACGCCGAGATCGAGCACGAGCAGGCGCGGATGCGCGATCTTGAAGTCGAATGGGGCCAGTTGCAACTGGAACAGAGCACTTGGGCGGGCCACGCGCGGGTCGAGCAAATTGCCCGCAACAAGCTGCACATGAAGTCGCCGGGCCCCGGCCAGGTGATGACGATCGACGCCGCTAAACCCTGAGGCGACCGGTGAAATTCTCCCACAGCCCCCTGCTTTCGCAAGCGTTGCCAGCCTGGCGCTCCCGCCTGATGCTGCTCGGGCTGCTGACATGTTTCGTGACGCTGATCGGCTGGTCGCTCTACCTCCAAGTCTTCAACAGCACGTTCCTGCAGGAAAAGGGGGCCTCGCGCTATTCCCGCGTCGTCGAACTGTCCGCCACCCGCGGCCGCATCATGGATAGGCACGGCGACGTCCTGGCGGTATCGACGCCCGTCAAATCGATCTGGGCCATCCCGGAAGACGCCAAGCTGCAACCGGCGCAGGCCCGGGGATTGGCGGGCCTGCTGGAAATGGACGTGCGCGAACTGAATCGCAAGCTCGCCAGCGAACGCGATTTCGTTTACCTCAAACGCCAGATCGCCCCCGAGGTCGCAGACAAGATCGCCACGCTGAATCTGCCTGGCATACATGATCAGCGAGAATACCGCCGCTATTACCCTAGCGCCGAGGTCACCGCCCACATGCTGGGTTTTACCGGCGCCGAGGATATCGGGCAGGAAGGCGTGGAACTGGCTTTTCAGGGCACGCTGGCCGGCAAGCCCGGCAGCCGCCGCGTCATCAAGGACAGGCGCGGCCAGATCGTCGAGGATGTCGAGAGCATCAAGGCGCCGCTGGAAGGCAAGGACGTGATGCTGGCGCTGGACGCCAAGATCCAGTATCTCGCCTACAGCAATCTGCGCCAGGCGCTTGCCGACAACAAGGCCAAGGCAGGCGGCATCGTGGTGCTCGACGCCAAGACCGGCGAAGTGCTGGCGCTGGTCAACCTCCCCACCTACAACCCCAACAACCGCGTCCGCCTGGTCGGCGCCCAGTTGCGCAACCGCGCGCTTACCGACACCTACGAGCCGGGCTCAACGATGAAGCCTTTCACCGCGGCGCTGGCCCTGGAGAAAGGCAAGTTCCGCTACGACACCTTGATTCAGACAGCACCCGGCACGCTGACCATCGGCACAGCGACGATTCACGACGCGCACATGCATGGGCTGCTGACCGTGGCCCAAGTGATCCAGAAGTCCTCCAACGTCGGCGCGGCGAAAATGGCGCTGACTTTCCCGCCCGAGGAAATGTGGACCATGTTCGACAACCTCGGCTTCGGCACGCCACTCAAGTTGGGTTTTCCCGGCGAGGTTGGCGGCCGCCTGCGCCCGGCCAAGAGTTGGCGGCCGATCGAGCAGGCCACCATGGCGTATGGCCACGGCATATCGGTGACGCTGATCCAACTGGCTCACGCCTACCTGGCGTTTGCACGCGATGGCGACCTGGTACCGCTGTCCCTGACCCGCATGGATACGCCGCCGATCACCGGCAAGCCGGTCTTCTCGGCGCAAACAGCGCATGAGGTGCGGGCGATGCTGGAACTGGCGGTGCTGCCGGGCGGCACCGCGCCCAAGGCCCAGGTGGCCGGCTATCGGGTGGCCGGCAAGACCGGCACGGCGCACAAGCTCGACGGCGGCGCCTACGCCAACAAATATGTCGCGTCCTTTGTCGGCTTTGCCCCGGCCTCGGACCCGCGACTGGTCGTGGCGGTGATGATCGACGAACCGGGCACCGGCGTCTACTACGGCGGCGACGTGGCGGCGCCGGTGTTTTCCCGGGTCATGGCCGGCAGCCTGCGCGCCCTCGGGGTAGCGCCGGATGCGGCGACGCGCACCTTGCCAGCCGCCAAGGAAGACGAAGCTCCCGTGCGGGAGAGCATGTGAGCGCGGCATGAGCAATCCCACGCAGGCCGCTGGCATGATGACGTTACAGGCAGCGGCGCTCGCCACGCGCGGCAGCGCAACGCAAGGAGACAGGCAGTTCACCGGCGTGTCGACGGATACCCGCGACATCGCCGCGGGAGACTTGTTCATCGCCCTGAAAGGCGAACGTTTCGATGGCCATGCTTATGTCCGGCAGGCGCTGGCGCAAGGCGCCGCGGCGGTGCTGGTGGAATCCGCCTGGGCGGAACTACAGAGCGATGATTTGCCGCTGATCGCCGTCGAGGATACCCGCCTCGCGCTGGGCGAGCTCGCCGCCAACTGGCGCAGCCGCTTCGTCTTGCCGCTGATCGGGATCACCGGCAGCAACGGCAAGACCACGGTGAAGGAAATGTGCGCAGCCATCTTCCGCGAACAGGCGCGAAGGGCAGCACCTGACACCGACCCGGCGGAGAGCCGGCAAACCATCCTGGCCACCGAGGGCAACCTGAACAACGACATCGGCTTGCCGCTGATGCTCCTCAAGATGCGCGAGCGGCATGTCGCCGCGGTGATCGAGATGGGCATGAACCATCCCGGCGAAATCGCTTACCTGACGAATATCGCCCGGCCCACGGTGGCCGTCATCACCAACGCCCAGCGCGCCCATCTGGAAGGACTCGGCGGCCTCTCGGCAGTGGCGCGCGCCAAAGGCGAGATATTCGTCGGCCTCGCCCAGGACGGTGTCGCCGTCATCAATGCCGACGACCCGCATGCGGCGATCTGGCGCGAACTGAACCGTTCGCGCAGTGTATTGTCCTTCGGCTTGACACAGGCGGCGGACATCACCGCGCGCTACACGCCGCTTCAGTTCGGCAGCCTGCTGAAATTGATAACGCCGCAGGGCGAACCCGATCGTGAAGTGACGCTCAACTTGCCGGGAGCGCACAACATCATGAATGCACTGGCTGCCTTGGCGGCGACCCTGGCTGCCGGTGTTCCTCTGGACGCCATTGCCGCGGGCTTGTCGGGTTTCAGCGGCGTCCACAGCCGGCTGCAAAGACGTAAAGCCCGCCATGGGGCATTGCTGATCGACGACAGTTACAACGCCAATCCGGACTCGGTACGCGCGGCCATCGACGTGCTGGCGTCCCTGCCAGGGAAGAAGATTCTGGTGTTCGGCGATATGGGCGAGGTCGGCGAACAGGCGGGACAGTTCCACGACGAAATCGGCGGTTATGCTAAGAGCATGGGGGTGGACCGCATGCTGGCGCTGGGCGAGCACGCGGCGGCGGCGGCGCGCAACTTCGACGGCGGCGCGGAGCATTTCAAGAACGTCGGCGCGCTAGTCGACGCGCTACTACCCTTGCTGGACGCGGATACCACGGTGCTGGTGAAAGGTTCGCGTTTCATGAAGATGGAACGCGTGGTGGAGGCAATAGTGGAGCCATGAAAGTGAGGATTCCCCATGCTGCTTGAAATTGCCCAATGGCTGTCGAAGGATATCCGCGCCTTCAACGTGTTCAACTACATCACCTTGCGCGCGGTGCTGGCGGCGATGACCGCGCTGGGCATTTCCTTCATGTTCGGGCCGATGCTGATACGCTGGCTGACCGCGAAGAAAATCGGCCAATCGGTTCGCGACGATGGCCCCCAGTCCCATCTCGTCAAGACCGGCACCCCGACCATGGGCGGCGCGCTGATCCTGATCGCCGTGTCGGTGTCGACCCTGCTGTGGGCCGATCTTTCCAACCGCTTCATCTGGATCGTGCTGGTCGTCACCCTGGGCTTCGGCGCGGTCGGTTGGGTGGACGACTGGCGCAAGGTCGTCCATCGCAATCCGAAAGGCCTGCCTGCACGCACCAAGTTTTTCTGGCAGTCGTTGATCGGGCTGGTCGCCGCGTTGTATATCGTGTTTTCGATTTCGGCGCCGAACAACGACAAGGTGATCGGCCTGTTCTTGCAGTGGGTCGGCAGCGGCTTCACCCTGGAACTGCCGTTAAAGGTCGGCCTGATCGTGCCTTTCTTCAAGAACGTCGCCTACCCGCTCGGCTTGTTCGGCTTCATCGTGTTGACCTATTTCGTCATCGTCGGCACCAGCAATTCGGTGAATCTGACCGATGGTCTCGACGGCCTGGCGATCATGCCGACGGTGATGGTCGGTGCCGCGCTGGGCATATTCGCATATGTCGCCGGTAACGTGGTGTTTTCGAAATACCTGCTGATGCCCTACATCCCCGGTGCCGGCGAGCTGACGGTGTTCTGCAGCGCCCTCGCCGGCGCGGGGCTGGGCTTTCTGTGGTTCAACGCCTACCCGGCGGAGGTATTCATGGGCGATGTCGGTGCCCTGTCGCTGGGCGCCGCGCTGGGTACGGTCGCGGTGATCGTGCGCCAGGAAATCGTCCTGTTCATCATGGGCGGCGTGTTCGTGGCCGAAACGCTGTCGGTGATCATCCAGGTGACCTGGTTCAAGTACACGAAGAAGCGCTATGGCACCGGCCGAAGAGACTCAAGTGGTGGTGCGGTTCTGGATCATCACCATCATGCTGGTGTTGTTCGGCTTGTCGACCTTGAAGATCAGATGAATCTCAACGGCAAACTGTTGCTGGTGCTCGGCCTCGGCGAATCAGGGCTGGCCATGGCGCGCTGGGGCGCCCGACGCGGCGCACGGGTGCGCGTCGCCGACACGCGCGCGGACCCGCCGACGCTCGCCGATTTGCGCAAGGATGTGCCGGGTGCGGAATTCATCGCTGGCGAATTCGACAAGACGCTGCTCGAAGGTATCGCTACCCTGGCGCTGTCGCCGGGCCTCTCGGGCGGACTGATGGTGGTTCTCGAAGCACGGGCGCGAGCCATCCCGGTGGTCGGCGAGATCGAACTGTTCGCCCAGGGCTTGCGCGATCTCGGCGTGCGCGACAAGACCAAGATCATCGCCATCACGGGAACCAATGGCAAGACCACCACTACGGCATTGACCGGCCACCTATGCCGCGTCGCCGGCCGCGATGCGGAAGTTGCCGGCAACATATCACCGGCCGCGCTGGATGCCCTGATGCGGCGCCTGGATAGCGGACAACTACCGGAGATCTGGGTGCTGGAGCTGTCGAGCTTCCAGCTCGAATCAACGGAGACCCTGGATGCCGATGCGGCGACGGTGCTCAACATCACCGACGATCATCTCGACCGCTACATCGATCTCGAAGAATATGCCAGCGCCAAGGCACGCATCTTCAGCCAGGACAAGGCCAGCGCCGGCGTGCAGGTGCTCAATCGCAACGATCCGCGTACCACCCGGATGGCGCTGCCGGGACGCTGGCTGATCAGCTTCGGCCTCGATGCTCCGGGAATGCTGGAGGATTTCGGCTTGCGCGAGAGACGCGGCGAATTCTGGCTGGTACATGGCGACAGCTTCCTGATGCCCTTGTCGGAACTGCCTTTGACCGGCCTGCACAATGCCGCCAATGCCCTCGCGGCACTGGCGCTGTGCACCGCCATCGGCTTGCAACTGGAGAAGCTGGTCGAGGGACTGCGCAGCTTCAAAGGCTTGCCGCACCGCGTCGAGAATATCGCCGAAATCAACGGCGTGACGTATTACGACGACTCCAAAGGTACCAACGTCGGCGCCACGGTAGCCGCCTTGGAAGGATTGGGCGGCCAACTGGCCGCCCACCAATATAGTCACCTCCCCTCCTCGGGGGGGGAGGCCGGGAGGGGGAGCACTCATGCGCCGGATACCGGCAATCAAAACGATCGCAAGATCGTGTTGATTGCCGGTGGTGACGGCAAGGGGCAAAATTTCTCTCCTCTCAGGGATCCGGTAGCGCGGCACGCCCGCAGCGTCGTGCTGATCGGTCGCGATGCCAAAGAGATTCGGGCGGTGCTCGACTCCTGCGGCGTGCCCTTGCTACCGGCGACGGATATGCTCGAAGCGGTGCAAAAGGCCGCCACTGCCGCCCTGCCGGGTGACGCCGTGCTGCTCTCGCCGGCCTGCGCCAGTTTCGACATGTATCGCAACTATGTACACCGTGCCGCGGCGTTTTCCGACGCGGTCAAGACCCTGAGTCCGTCGGGAGCGCCGGCATGATGCGGCGCCTGGGCGTGTCGCAAGGCGCCGGGGCGAAGCAGGACCTGGATGCATGGCTGCTGTGGCCGGCGTTGACCTTGCTGATGTTGGGAATGGTGATGGTTTATTCGGCATCGATCGCCACGGCCGAAGGCAATCAATTTACCGGACATCAATCGACCTATTATCTGGTGCGTCACGGCGTCTTCATCGTCATCGGCCTGATCGTCGCCATCATGGTGTTCCAAGTGCCGCTGCGCATCTGGCAACAAGCGGCGCCGTGGCTGTTCATCGCCGGCTTCGTATTGCTGCTGGTGGTCTTGATACCCCACGTCGGCTATTCGGTGAATGGCGCCCAGCGGTGGCTGCCGCTGGGGCCGGTGCGACTGCAGCCATCGGAACTGATGAAGCTTTTCTCCGTGCTGTACGCCGCCGATTACACTTCGCGCAAGCTGGCCGACATGGATTCGTTCCGCCGAGGCTTCGCCCCGTTGGCCGTGGTCATGCTGTTGGTCGGTGGCCTGTTGCTGCGCGAACCGGACTTCGGCGCCTTCGTGGTGATCGTCTGCATCGCCATGGGCATCCTGTTCCTCGGCGGCATCAACGCTCGACTGTTCGGCGCCTTGGTGGTGGTGCTGTTGGCGGGCTTCGTCATCCTGATCTGGACCTCCCCCTACCGGCGCGAGCGCATTTTCGGTTTCATGGACCCGTGGCAGGAACCTTTCGGCAAGGGCTACCAACTCTCGCACGCATTGATCGCCTTCGGACGCGGCGAATGGTTCGGCGTCGGCCTCGGCGCCAGCGTCGAAAAGCTGTTTTACCTGCCTGAAGCGCACACCGATTTTCTGCTGGCGGTGATTGCGGAAGAACTCGGCTTCGTCGGCGTGCTGGCGGTGATCATCCTCTTCGCCCTGATGGTCCAACGCGCCTTTGTCATCGGACGCCAAGCCTTGAAACTGGACCAGATCTACGCCGGCCTGGTGGCCCAAGGAATCGGCATCTGGATCGGCGTTCAAGCCTTCATCAACATGGGCGTCAATATGGGCTTGCTGCCGACCAAGGGCCTGACGCTGCCGCTGATGAGCTTCGGCGGCTCGGGCATCGTGGCGAATTGCGTGGCGCTGGCGATCCTGCTCAGGGTAGATTACGAAAATCGTCTGCTCATGCGGGGTATCTCCGTTTGAAGACCCTGCTCATCATGGCCGGCGGCACGGGCGGACACATATTTCCGGGCCTGGCGGTGGCGGATGCGGTCAAGGCTGCCGGCTGGCGAGTGGTGTGGCTCGGCAATCCGGACGGCATGGAGGCTAAGCTGGTGCCCGGCCGCGGTTACGAGATGGCGGAAGTCCGTTTCGCGGCGCTGCGCGGCAAAGGCCTGATGCGCAAGCTGCTGCTGCCGTTCAGTTTGCTCAGCGGATTCTGGCAGGCGATCAAGGTGCTGAAGCGCGTCCAGCCCGATGTGGTGCTCGGAATGGGCGGATTCATCAGTTTCCCCGGCGGGATGATGGCGGTTCTGAAGGGGCTGCCGCTGGTGGTGCATGAACAGAACTCAGTTGCGGGAATGGCCAACAAGGTGCTTGCTGCGGTGGCTGACCGGGTGCTGACCGGCTTCCCCGATGTGTTGAAGAAAGGCCAGTGGGTCGGCAATCCGGTCCGCGACGAAATAGTCGCCGTGCCGGTTCCATTGCGCAGGTTGGCCAGCCGCATGGCGGCGGGAATACCGCTGCACCTGCTGGTGATTGGTGGCAGTCTCGGCGCCAAGGCGCTCAACGACAGTCTGCCCAAGACTCTGGCACTGCTGCCGAACGAAGAACGCCCCCACGTGGTCCACCAGTCCGGGAGCAAGCATCTGGAGGCCCTCCGGGAAAACTACCGCCAGGCAGGGGTCAAGGCGAACTGCGTCGCCTTCATCGAGGACATGGCCGGCGCCTACGAATGGGCGGATCTGGTGATCTGCCGCGCTGGCGCATTGACCGTCGCCGAACTCGCAGCAGCCGGCGTCGCCAGCATACTGGTGCCCTTTCCGCATGCGGTGGATGACCACCAGACCGCCAACGCACGCTTCCTCGCCAACGCCGGTGCGGCCATCCTGTTGCCGCAAAACGAGCTTTCGCCGGAGAGGTTGTCGTTGTTGCGCAGCCTGAGCCGCGAGCAATTGCTCCAAATGGCCGACCAGGCCCGCGCGCTGGCCAAGCCGGACGCCACCGCGGCGGTAGCCAAGGCATGCATGGAGTCGGCGCGGTGAAACATAAAATCCGCCACATTCATTTCGTCGGCATCGGTGGTTCAGGCATGAGCGGCATTGCCGAAGTGCTGCTGAACCAGGGCTACGGAATCAGCGGGTCAGATCTCGCGGAGAACGCGGCAACCCGGCGCCTGGCCGGATTGGGCGTTCCCATCATGCTGGGACATGCCGCCGGGAATATCAACGGTAGCGATGTCGTGGTGGTGTCGACGGCGGTCGACAGCGGCAACCCGGAAATCGTTGCGGCAAGACTCCGAGGAATTCCTGTGGTTCCCCGTGCGCAGATGCTGGCGGAACTGATGCGGCTCAAGCAGGGCATCGCAGTCGCCGGCACCCATGGCAAGACCACCACCACCAGCCTGATCGCCAGCATCCTCGCCGAAGGCGGCTTGGACCCAACCTTCGTCATCGGCGGCCAGTTGAATTCGGCCGGCGCCAACGCCCAACTCGGCAAGGGTGAGTTCCTCGTCGCCGAGGCCGACGAATCCGACGCCTCGTTCCTGTATCTGTCACCGGTGATCTCGGTCGTCACCAACATCGATGCCGACCACATGGAAACCTATGGCCAGGACTTCGGCAGGCTCAAGCAGGCGTTCGTGAAATTTCTGCAGCGCCTGCCGTTTTACGGCGTCGCGGTACTCTGCGATGACGATGCCAATGTGTGCGAAATCATGCCGCAAGTGTCGAGGCAGATCGTCAGCTATGGCCTGAATGACCGGGCCAGCGTGTACGCCGAGAACATCATCGCGGACGGCGGCCGGATGCGCTTCGACTGTGTGCGGCAAGACGGCGGCGTCACGCGCTTCCCTGTCCTGCTCAACCTTCCCGGTCGCCACAATGTTTTGAATGCCTTGGCGGCGATCATCGTCGCCGGCGAAGTCGGGGTATCCGACAACGCCATCGCCAAGGCATTGGCCGAATTCAGGGGCGTCGGCCGGCGTTTCCAGCGCTATGGGGAAATCCGGTTGGCGGCAGGCGGCAGCTTCACCTTAATCGACGATTACGGCCATCACCCGACCGAAATCGCGGCGACCCTGGCCGCCGCGCGCGGCGCCTTTCCAGGCCGACGCCTGGTGCTGGCTTTCCAGCCGCACCGCTACACGCGCACGCGGGATTGCTTCGAGGACTTCATTACCGTGCTTTCGGCCGCCGACGCGCTGCTGCTGGCGGAAGTCTATGCGGCCGGCGAAACGCCGATTGCAGGGGCGGACAGCCACGCGCTGCTCCAGGCCATGAATCGCCGGAGTCAAGTCGAAACGCGCTTTGTCGAGGATATCACCGCGATGCCTCAAACCATCCTCGGTTTTGTGCGCAGCGGAGATGTAGTCATCACCATGGGCGCCGGCTCGATCGGGAGCGTTCCGATGAAATTGGAGGGTAAATGAACTCACTCCCTGAGCACAAATTTCGCGGGGAACTCAGACAGAACGAACCGATGGCCAGGCATGTCTCGTGGCGGGCCGGCGGACCGGTGGCGCGCGCTTACTTTCCGGCGGACCTGGACGACCTCGCCGATTTTCTGCGCGCGCTGCGTCACGACGAGCCTTTATTGTTCGTCGGCCTGGGATCCAACCTGCTGGTGCGCGACGGAGGTTACCAGGGAACAGTCATATTTACCCACGGCAAGCTGTCCACCTTGCGCCTCCAAGACGATGGACTGATCTACGCCGAGGCTGGCGTCGCCAGCCCGAAAACGGCGCGCTTCGCGGCCAATCTCGGACTTGCCGGGGCCGAATTTCTCGCCGGCATCCCGGGCACCATAGGCGGAGCGCTGGCGATGAACGCCGGCTGTTACGGCAGCGAAACCTGGAATCACGTCGAGCGCGTACTGATGCTGGACCGTCATGGCGAGCGCATCGAACGCAGCGCCAAGGATTTCAAGATCGGTTATCGCCATGCGGGCCTGCAGTCGGTCACCGATGAATGGTTCGCCGCCGCCTGGCTGCGTTTCCCCGTCGGCGACAAACAGCAGTCGCGCGAGCGCATCCAGAACCTGCTGGAAAAACGCATTGCCACGCAGCCGTTGCAGCAACCGAATGCCGGTTCGGTGTTCCGCAATCCGCCCGGCGATCACGCCGCGCGCCTGATCGAAGCGGCCGGATTGAAGGGGTTTGCGATAGGCGGCGCCCGAGTCTCGGAAAAGCATGCCAATTTCATCGTTAATCCAGACAACAGGGCGACGGCAAGTGAGATAGAAATGCTAATCGGCCAAGTTCAGGCCGCGGTGAAGGAAAAATTCGGAGTGGAACTGGTGCGCGAAGTCAGGATAGTCGGGGAACACATGGCGATCGAAGGGATGATTGCATGAGTGATTTTGGCAAGGTCGCGGTCTTGATGGGCGGGTCCTCGGCCGAGCGCGAGATTTCCCTGATTTCAGGCAAGGCGGTACTCCAGGCCTTGCGTGACAAGGGGGTCGATGCCCATGCATTCGACCCATCGATCCGGCCGATCTGGGATTTGGCCAAGGAAGACTTTGCGCGCGTCTTCGTCATCCTGCACGGACGGCTCGGCGAAGACGGCACGGTGCAGGGTGCGCTCGAACTGCTGGGAATCCCCTATACCGGCAGCGGAGTCATGGCCTCCGCCCTGGCGATGGACAAGTGGCGCACCAAGCTCGTTTGGCGGGCCGCCGGGATCCCCACTCCCAAGTACCGCATGCTGTCGCCCAACAGCGATTTCAAGCGCGTGATCGACGACCTCGGGCTGCCGTTGATCGTCAAACCGGCACGCGAGGGATCGTCCATCGGGGTGCGCAAGATCGATACCGCGAACGAACTAGGCCCGGCCTTCGAACTCGCCTACCACCTCGATCCGCTGGTGATCGCCGAGGAGTTCATCTCCGGACAGGAACTCACTGCGGCGGTGCTTGGCGACAAGGTGCTGCCGCTGGTCCGCATCGAAGCGCCGGAAGGCAATTACGATTACGAGAACAAGTATTTCACCGACGCGGTGCGTTACCACTGCCCGGCCGGGATCCGTCCCGCGATCGAGGCCGAAATCCACGCGGCGGTACTGCGCTCTTTCGAAGTGCTGGGCTGTCGCGGTTGGGGGCGTGCCGACGTGATGCTCAGGCCGGACGGCAGTTACAGCCTGCTGGAAATGAATACCCTACCCGGCATGACCGGGCATTCGCTGGTACCCATGGCGGCCCGCGCCGCGGGGATGAGCTTCGAGGATCTGGTGCTGGGAATTCTGGAAGGAGCGCAACTTGGTTAAGCTGGCGCTCTTCCCCAGGAAAGGCGCAACAGTCAGACGCAAGCGCTCGGGGTCCGGCGCCTCGCAACAGTCCGCCGGAGGCTTGTGGGATCAGCCGCAATTGCTGAATCTGGCGGCCGACGTGTTGATGTTGCTGTGCGCCGTGGCGTTGGCTTATGCCGCAGTCATCTCCGTGGTGCGCCTGCCGTTCTTCCCCTTGAAACAACTGTTGGTGGCCAGCGCCCTGGATCAGGTATCGCCGGCACAGATCGAATACGCGGCGCAGACGTCGCTGGACGGGAACTTTTTCACTGTGAATCTCGATAACGTACGCAGTGCATTCGAAAAACTTCCCTGGGTGCGCAAGGCGTCGGTGCGGCGACGCTGGCCGGACGGGATCGAGCTGACGATCGAGGAACATGTCGCCGTGGCGCGCTGGCGCGGCAGTGACAGCGAAGCACGCCTGGTGAATAGCCACGGCGAGTTATTCACCGCTTCCCTGTCGGACGGTCAAACAGCCTTGCCGCTGTTCGGCGGGCCGGAGGGTAGTGCGGCGGTGATGCTGGCGCGCTACCGGGAGTTCGCCGAGTTGTTGGCGTCCTTGGGGCGCTCTTCGCGCGTGGTGACGCTCTCTCCGCGACTCGCATGGCAATTGCGGCTCGATGACGGGCTGACGCTGGAACTGGGGCGCGACCAGACCAAACATCCGCTCCACGAAAGGCTGCAACGCTTCACCGGCATTTATGCAGAAGTCAGGGCACGCGCCAAAGCTTCCATCAATACCATCGACATGCGCTACCCGAATGGCTTCGCATTGCGCCTGGGGCGTACCGAAGCGCTTGCCCGTCAGGACATGCCGATCACAGAACGCAAAGGCAATACATGAGCAAGGAATCCAAGGAATTGATCGTCGGCCTCGATATCGGCACATCCAAGATCGTCGCGATCGTCGCCGAACTGACGGGGGAGGGAACGCTGTCGATACTCGGCATCGGCAGCCAGGAATCGAGCGGTTTGAAGAAAGGCGTGGTGGTCAACATCGAAGCGACGGTGAACGCCATTTCGCGCGCCATCCAGGAAGTCGAGTTGATGACCGATTGCAAGATCCGGGAGGTATATACCGGCATCGCCGGCAGCCATATCAAGAGCAAGGATTCCAACGGCATGGCGGTGGTGCGGGAAAAGGAGGTCACCCGGCTCGATGTCGAGCGCGCCATCGAGGCGGCCAACGCCACGCCGATCTCGGCCGATGACCAGATCCTGCACACCCTGGTGCAGGAGTTCATCGTCGATGGACAGGATGGCGTCAAGGAACCGATAGGCATGGACGCCAAGCGCCTCGAAGTGCGCGTGCATATCGTCACCGGGGCGGTGACATCGGTGCAGAACATCGTCAAGTGCGTGCATCGCTGCGGTCTCGAAGTGGTCGACCTGGTGCTGCAACCTCTCGCCTCGGGTCATGCCGTGTTGACCGACGACGAAACGGATGTGGGTGTCTGCCTGGTGGATATCGGCGGCGGAACCACCGATATCGCGGTGTTCACCCAGGGAGCGATCCGACACACGGCGGTGATCCCGATCGCCGGCGACCAGATCACCAACGACATTGCCATCGCCCTGCGCACCTCGACCCAGGATGCCGAAGAAATCAAGCTGCGTTACGGCGTGGCGCTCCAGCAACTGGCCGATGCAGAGGAAATGATCGAAGTACCCGGCGTCGGCGACCGCCCGTCGTCGCGCTTGTCGCGGCAAACGCTTGCCGGGGTGATACAGCCGCGTGTCGAGGAGATCTACCAGAAGGTCCAGGACGAGTTGAGAAAAAGTGGCTACGAACGCCTGCTTCGCGCCGGCGTGGTGCTGACCGGCGGCGCTTCGGCGATGCCCGGTATGGTGCAGCTGGGCGAGGAGATTTTCCACAATACCGTCAACCAGGGCATGCCCCATTACGACGGCAATCTCAAGGAAGTGGTGCGCAACCCCCGCTACTCGACCGCGATGGGTTTGCTCCAGGAAGGCATGGCGCAGCGGAAGCGCGGCCTCAAGGTACAGGGTCCGAAAAGTTTCGGGCAGATCCTGGCCCGCATGCGGGCCTGGTTCGGAAAGAATTTTTAGGCGTCAGGCAGGTTTTTTCATTTGCAGTTTTTTGAAGGAGGCGAGTATGTTTGAAATTGTAGACAAGGATCCGAGCCAGACCGTGATCAAGGTCATCGGTGTTGGCGGTGCCGGCGGCAACGCCGTCGAGCACATGATTCGCGAAGGGGTGCAGGGCGTGGAATTCATTTGCGTCAACACCGATGCCCAGGCCTTGAAGAAAAGTTCCGCCAGCGACAAACTGCAACTCGGTCCCGGTCTGGGGGCGGGTGGCAAACCGGACAAGGCTCGCGACCTCGCGCAGAACGAACGCGAGCGGATTGCCGAGATGCTGCGCGGGGCGCATATGGCCTTCATCACCGCCGGCATGGGGGGCGGCACCGGCACCGGCGCCGCGCCTATCATCGCCGAAGTGGCGCGCGAACTGGGCATACTGACGGTGGCGGTGGTGACCAAGCCCTTCGAGTATGAAGGTCGCCGCATGACGCTGGCCGAACAGGGACTACTCGAACTGGCGCAGAATGTGGACTCCCTGATCGTCATTCTCAACGAGAAGCTGATGGAGGTCATGGGTGACGACGTCAGCATGCTCGACGCCTTCAAGGCTGCGGATAACGTGCTGAAGAACGCCGTCGGGGGCATCTCCGAAATCATCAACGTGCCCGGCCTGGTCAATGTCGACTTCGAGGACGTGCGCACGGTGATGGGCGAAATGGGCAAGGCCATGATGGGCTCCGCCATGGCCGCAGGCGTCGATCGCGCCCGCATCGCCGCCGAGCAGGCCGTCGCCAGTCCGCTGCTGGAAGGCATCGAGTTGTCCGGTGCGCGCGGCGTGCTGGTGAATATCACCGCCAACCAGTCGCTGGGACTCAAGGAAGTCAAGGAAGTGATGAACACCATCCGCACCTATGCGGCGCACGATGCGACCATCATATTCGGGACGGTGTATGAAGATGGCATGGAAGACCAGTTCCCCGGTCTTCCAATCCGGCAGGAGCGGCGCGCGCAACGCCACGGTCGATGAGATGCGCAACAGCGGCGTGGATAAATACGACATCCCTGCTTTCTTGCGCAAGCAGGCGGACTGAAGCTCCCAGGGTAGCGGGAACGACTCGCCTCCTTCCCTCCACCCGACCCTCTCCCCTTCGCCGGGGAGAGGGGTTTCCCCGCCATCCCGGCGATGTCCGCTGAATAGCATCCCTGGTTTAGGGTAAAATACGGCCCCTTTGCCATCGTCCGATCGCCATGCTCAAGCAGCGCACGCTCAAATCCATGATACGCGCCACCGGTGTCGGTTTGCACAGCGGGGTCAAGGTGAGCGTCGTCATGCGTCCGGCGGCGCCCGATACCGGCGTGGTGTTCCGCCGCATCGATCTCGATCCGCCGGTTGATCTCAAAGCTGATCCGTTGGCTGTCGTCGATACCCGTTTGGCCTCCTGTCTCGAAAAGGGCGGGGTGAAGATCGCCACGGTTGAGCATCTGATGTCGGCGCTGTCCGGCTTGGGCATCGACAATCTATACATCGACGTCGATGCCGCGGAACTGCCGATCATGGACGGGAGTGCCGCGCCTTTCGTTTATCTGCTGCAATCGGCCGGCATCGAGGAGCAAAACGCGCCCAAGCGCTTCCTCCGCATCAAGAAAATCGTTGAAGTACGCGACGGCGATAAATGGGCCCGGCTCGAGCCCTATGAAGGTTTCCGTCTGAGCTTCTCGATCGCCTTCAATCATCCGGCGGTGACTCAGTCGGGTACGACCGTAAAGATCGACTTTGCCGAGAATTCCTACACCCGCGAAGTGGCGCGGGCGCGCACTTTCGGCTTCATGCAGGATGTGGAGTTCATGCGCGACCAAGGCTTGGCCCTGGGCGGCAGCCTGGAGAACGCCATTGTCATGGACGAATACCGCGTGCTCAACGACGACGGCCTGCGCTATTCCGATGAGTTCGCCAAACACAAATTGCTGGATGCCATCGGCGATCTTTACCTGGCCGGTCATCCGCTGCTCGCCGCCTTCTCGGCCCACAAGTCCGGCCACGCCCTGAACAACACCTTGCTACGAGCCTTGCTGGCCGACGCCTCCGCCTGGGAAATCGTCACTTTCGAGCATCCCGAAGCGACGCCGGTCGAAGTTGCCCGGCTTTATCCGCAATTGGCCTGACCGACAGGGCGAGCATGCTGCTGCTGCGCATCGTCGGCATACTCACGGTGATCGCCATCGGTAGCGGCATACTCGCCTTCCTGGTCACCCGCGAGCAACGCTATCTGCGCCTCGCCGGCCGGATTACCAAATACGCACTGATATTCACCCTGGTGGTATTGGCGTTATTTGCCCTGGAGCGCCTGGTAGTACTCTAAGGCAACCCCTCCGACGACCCCTGTAGCTACTTGCCCTTCGCGATGAATCGCCCCAGCGATTCCCTGAGCGGACCGTCAGGCAAGCTGTCCGTCAATCGGGCAATACTGGCGCGACCGGCATCCCCCAGCACCGCCGCTTGGACCGGTGATTTATGCTGCACCGCAATATCCAGGGGTTGCACCTTGATGCGGATTTCGGTAACCTGCACCCCTCTTGTACGCAACTCGTCGTTGAGGCTGGGTGTAATCTGACGCAACTTGGCAGCGACCGCGCCGTTTTCGGCGTGTATGAAAATGACCCCAGATTTGAAATTGGCAATCCGACAGGTCCTCGCCAGCGTAGCCGGGACCATTTCTTCGAATAGACGCTGAAGGTTTAGCAAGCGCCCGGCGTGGGCGGCAAGACGCGCCATGGCTTCATCCGCATTCAGGAAATCGTCCAGGGTGCGCGCTTGCATGGAACCTCGAGGGAAAGGAAACAGTGTGCATATTATTCTTGTCTCCGACCGACTGGCAACCGCCAAAAGCATAAATCTCGGTTGGCGCCACCTGTTTATGGGCATCGCCGGGTTCGTCTGCCTGGTGATCGGAACATCTACCCTGTTTTCCTATGTCACCGTGCGCCACGCGGCTGAAATCCGCATGCCCTTCCTTCAGGATATGCTGCGCGCCCTGACCGCCGCGGAGACCGAGCGCAGCAAGGAATTCGTGCGCGAAAACCTCAACGCCATGGCGGTCAAGCTCGGTCAGATGCAGGCGCAAATGACCCATCTCGATTCCCTCGGGGAACGGCTGATGAACATGTCTGGCGTCATGCCCGCGGAACTGCGCACCACCTCCCCGAGCAATACCGGCAAGGACCGGCGAGGCGGTCCGCTGGTGAACCCATCCCCGTTGTCGTCGACAGAATTGCAGGATGCCCTCGAAGAACTCTCCCGGCAGATCGAAACGCGTGGCGACCTATTGTCCTTGATCGAAGCACAAATGCTCGATGAGCGCGTACGAAAAAGCATGCTGCCGACCACCTTGCCGGTGACGGGGTTATGGAACGCGTCTTCCTTCGGCTGGCGCATCGATCCATTTACCGGCGAACGGGCGATGCATGAAGGTGTCGATTTTGCCGCCGATCCCGGCACGCCGGTGGTTGCGGCGGCGGGCGGGGTGGTGATCACCGCCGAGCGGCATCCGGAATACGGGAATATGGTCGAAATCGATCACGGAAACGATCTCACCACGCGTTATGCCCATGTCTCAAAAATCTTCGTCAAACCCGGCACGCTGGTGAGGCGCGGCCAGGAGATCGCCGAGTCAGGCTCCACCGGACGTTCCACCGGTCCCCACCTGCATTTCGAAGTGCGCCTGCGCGGCGTCGCCCAGAATCCCAACCGTTTTCTCCAGACCGCCAAGGCCAACGTCACGCTGGTTCGGCGCTAACTCGCATCGTCGCCAGACCACCCCCGTGCCACGAAATCGTTCCAGAACCGAATGTACGCCCCCGCCCCCAACCCCCGCCCAGGCGGGGGCTACAAAGGGCTCGCTGCGCTCGTAAGTTACGGGGCGCTTCGCAATGGCAGTTCACGCTAGACCGATCCGTGGTCACAGCGTGCGCGAGATCAGTTCCTTCATGATCTCGTTGGTGCCGCCGTAAATTCGCTGGACACGCGAATCGGCCCAGGCGCGCGTGATCGGATATTCCCACATGTAGCCATAGCCGCCATGCAGCTGCACGCAGGCGTCCATCACCTTGAACTGCAAGTCTGAGCACCAGTACTTGGCCATCGAGGCAGTCGCGGCATCCAGCTTGTCCTCCAGCAGCAGTTCGATGCAGCGATCGACGAAGACACGACCGATCTGCACTTCGGTTGTCAGTTCGGCCAAGGTGAAACGGGTGTTCTGGAACTGCATGATCTCCTGGCCAAAGGCCTTGCGCTCGCGGCAGTAACGCGTAGTCCAGCCCAGCGCCGCTTCGGCCGAAGCGATCGCGGCGATGGCGATCTGCAATCGCTCCCAGGGCAATTCCTGCATCAGGTAGATGAAGCCGTTGTTCTCTTGGCCCAGCAAATTCCTGGCGGGCACGCGAACCTTGTCGAAGAACAGTTCGGCGGTGTCCTGCGCCTTCATGCCGGCCTTTTTCAGCGGTTTCCCCTTGGTAAAACCGGGCATCGCGGAATCCACCACGAACAGGCTGGTACCCTTGGCACCTCTCCCCGGATCGGTCTTGGCGACGACGATGACGAGATCGCAATGCCAGCCGTTGGTGATGAATATCTTCGAGCCATCGATCAGGTAATCCTCGCCATCCCGCACAGCGCTGGTGCGCACGCCTTGCAAGTCGGAGCCGGCGCCCGGTTCGGTCATGGCGATGGCGCCTATCATCTCGCCGCTGGCCATCTTCGGCAGGTAGGTCTGCTTGATGAAATCATTGCCGTAGTGCAGCAGGTAGGGCGCGACAATTTCCGAATGCAGACCGAAGCCCAGGCCCGTGGCATTGACGCGGGCGCCCTCTTCGATGAGCACCAGGCTATAACGCTTGTCCGCGCCCGCGCCGCCATATTGTTCCGGCATGCTGGAGCAGAGAAATCCGTTGGCGCCGGCCTTCTTCCAAAGCTCCCTATCGACGTAGCCCTGCTCTTCCCAGCGCCCGTGTTGAGGCGCCACCTCCTGCTCCATGAAACGACGGGCGGTGTCGCGGAACAGATCGAGTTCCTCGTTGAACAGGGTGCGTTGAATGGCCATGAGCCGTCTCCTATCGGTCTGACATGCTGCGATTATCTTACCAAGCAACTGATTGCTTGACTAGCTTACCGACAAGGGCAACAATTCTGGCGATGTAGTAACCAACGGAGCATCGCCATGAATCCCACCCACCCTCCGCTACTGGCCACCCACGACGTCTTCAACCAGGCGCCGGAACTGGTCGACTACAACCTTTATGCGCACAATTCGGCTTTGCAGGAAGCCGTCGCTCGCGAAGGCGCCAGTCTGGCAAAGCAGACTCACGACTGGCTGCTGGAGCGCGGCGGCGAACTGGGGGGCCGGCAAATGCTGGAATGGGCGGCCCAGGCCAACAAGTCGCCGCCGACGTTGAAGCTGTTCGACAACGGCGGCAACCGGCGCGACGAGGTCGAATTCCACCCGACCTACCATGAGCTGATGTCTTACCTCAAGCGCCACGGCGCCTCGGCCGGCCCGTGGGCCAACCCGGTGGCCGGCGCCCATGTCAGGCGCGCGGCCTTGTACCTGCTCTATGCCGAAATCGAGGACGGTACGCTGTGCCCGACCACCATGACCTACGCCGTGGTGCCCGCCATCGTGCGCGACCGGCCCTTGGCCGAGGAATGGCTGCCGCGCATCTATTCGCTCGACTACGACAAGCGCTTCCTGCCGGCGGCACAGAAACGCGGCGTCACGCTGGGCATGGGACTGACGGAAAAACAAGGTGGCTCGGACGTGCGCGCCAATACGTCCCGCGCCGAACTCATTTCCGGCCGGGAGTACAGCATCGTCGGCCACAAGTGGTTTTTCTCGGCACCGATGTGCGATGCCTTCCTGATCCTCGCCCATTCTCCCGGCGGACTGTCGTGCTTCTTCCTGCCGCGGTGGACCCCGGACGGCCGTCTCAATGACATTCGGATTCAGCGCCTCAAGGACAAGATGGGCGACAAGTCCAATGCCGGCTCCGAGGTCGAGTTCTGGGGCGCGCGCGCTTGGCTGGTCGGCGAGGAAGGGCGCGGCGTGCCGACCATCCTCGAGATGGGCACCTATTGCAGGCTCGATTGCGCGCTGGGCACCGCCGGGCTGATCCGCCAGGCCACCTCGCAAGCCTTGCATCACGCCCACTATCGCTCGGCCTTCGGCAAGCTCCTGATAGCTCAGCCGCTGATGAAAAATGTTCTGGCCGATCTCGCCATCGAGTCGGAAGCCGCGACCGCGCTGGCCATGCGCCTGGCGCGCGCCTTCGACGCGCAGACCGACGAGGCCGAGTCGCTGCTGCGCCGGGTGCTGACGCCGGCGGCCAAGTACTGGATCTGCAAGCGCGGTCCGGCGGTCGGCGGCGAGGCCATGGAAGTGCTGGGTGGCAACGGCTTCATTGAGGAAGGCGTGATGGCCCGCATTTATCGCCAGATGCCGCTCAACTCGATCTGGGAAGGATCCGGCAATGTGATGTGCCTGGATGTGCTACGGGCCATGGGCAAGCGTCCGCGCTGCCTCGAAGTTCTCGCCGCCGAAGTGGCGCCGGCACTGGGCCGCGACGCGCGCTTCGACACCTTCGTCGGCAAGCTCAAGAACGGCCTGAGTGACGCGCAGCATATCGAAACACGGGCGCGGCAACTGACCCAGGACATCGCCCTGGCGGTGCAAGGCGCGCTGCTAATGCAATTTGCCCCCGACTATGTCGCCGAAGCTTTCTGCGCCTCGCGCCTCGCCGAGTCAAGCTTTGGGGGCGGCAGCTTCGGCAACCTGCCCGGCAACAGTAATTTCGACGCGCTGCTCAAACGCGCCTGGCCGCAGTGAAATCACGATGAAATCCGTTCGTATCGGCGCCGGCCTCGGCTTCTACGGCGACGCCTGGGCACCGATCGCCGCCACCCTGGAACGTGGCGAGGTGCAATACATCGGCTCGGATCATCTGTCCGAACTGACGCTGGCGATTCTCCAGAAGGACCGCATGAAAGATCCCACCGCCGGTTATACGCGTGACCTGGTGCCAATGCTGACCTCACTGTGGCCGGCGGCGCGGCGGCAGGGCGTGAAGTTCCTGTTGAATGCCGGCGGGCTCAACCCGCAAGGCGCGGCCGCGGCGCTGTCCGCCGAATTTTCCAAACGCGGCTGGCAAGCGAAGATAGCGGTCGTCAGCGGCGACGGCGTTCTGGATCGACTCGACGAATTGCACGCCTCCGGCGACACGCTGGCCCATCTGGATACCGGCGCCGACATCGCCGAGGTACGCGAACGCATGCTGTTCGCCAACGCCTATCTCGGCGCACGGCCGCTGGTGGACACCTTGCGCCAGGGCGCCGATATCGTGCTTACCGGCCGCGTCGCCGACGCCGCGCTGTTCATGGCGCCGCTGATCCACGAATTCGACTGGGCCTGGGACGACTGGCAGAAGCTGGCGCAGGCGCTCACCGTCGGCCACTTGCTGGAATGCTCCGGCCAGGGCAGCGGCGGCAACTTCAACGCCTACGGCGGCGAACACGGCTGGCAGAGCATTCCAGACTATCCGCACCTGGGGTATCCAATCGCCGAAGTGAGCGCCAACGGAACGGCCGTCATCACCAAGGCACCGGGAACCGGTGGGCGCGTCGATTTCGATACGTTGCGCCAACAGTTGCTCTACGAAGTGCACAATCCGCATCGCTATGTCTCGCCCGATGTAGTGCTCGACATGGGAACGCTGGCGCTCACCGATCTGGGCAAGGACCGTGTCGAAGTGAAGGGCGCCAGCGGGCTGCCACGCACGGATACACTGAAAATCGTCGGCGGTTATGCCGATGGTTGGGCCGGCAGCGCCACCATCGGCTACTGCTGGCCCGAGGCTTACCGGAAGGCCCAAGCGACGGAGCGCATCGTGCGGCAGTTGCTGGACGAACGCAAACTCGATTACGAGGAAATCCACACCGAATACATCGGCCTAGATTCGCTGCATGGCCCGCTCGCCGACACCAGCCGCGCCGATGAACTCAACGAGGTCTATCTGCGCATGGTGGTGAGAACTCCGGACAAACGCCTGGCCGAAGCCTTCCCGCGCCAGATCCCATGGCTCGGCCTGTCGGGGCCGCCCACCGCCAGCGGCTTCTCCGGCATCGAGCCGGCGCGCGCGCTTCTCGGCCTGTGGCCAACCCTGGCGCGGCGCGAACTGATCGAATCGCGCATCACGGTGACGGTGACCGAAACATGAGACTGGTGGACATCGCCCACGCCCGCAGCGGCGACAAAGGCGACCGGGCCGACATCGGCCTGTTCGCCCGCAATGCGGCCGATTACGCCGTTATCAAACGGGAAGTGACTGTGCAACGTATCGCCGAGCATTTCAAGGGCATCGCCGAAGGCCCGGTCGAACTCTGGCCGCTCGACAACCTGTGGGCGATCAAGATCGTCCTCAATGGCGCACTGCAAGGCAACGCGGCACGGTCGCTGCGCAGTGACAACCTCGGCAAATGCCTGGCCGCAGCCCTATTACGCATGGAGATTGAAACCTGATGAATGTTGACCGCAAGTGGCTGGCACCGACGCGCTTCCTCAATTTCGAACATCCTTCCGTGCAGGACTTTGTTCATGCGGCGATCAACGGCGCCGATACCCCACGGGAAAAGGCCGTGCGCCTCTACTATGCGGTGCGCGACGGCATTCGCTACGATCCCTACCGATTCCGCATGGAGCCGGAGGTATTCGAAGCCAGCACCACGGTACGGGAGCAAGCCGCCTATTGCGTGCCCAAGGCGCTGCTGTATGCCGCCTGCCTGCGCGCCGTCGGCATCCCGGCGCGACCGGGCTTCGCCGATGTGCGCAACCACCTGACCACCCGGCGATTGCTGGAGGTAACCGGCACCGACATATTCTCCTGGCACGGCTACGTGGCCGTACTGCTCGACAACCGCTGGGTCAAGGCGACGCCGGCTTTCAACATCGAGATGTGCCGGCGCTTCAACGTCCTGCCGCTGGAATTCGACGGCACTGCCGATTCCCTGATGCATCCCTACAACGCGTTGCAGCAGCGCCACATGGAATACGTCAAGCAGCACGGCGAGTTCGACGACCTGCCTTATGAGCAGTTAAAGGAGGAAATGTTTCGCGACTATCCGCAGCTGATCGCCGCCTCTCAGGGAAAGCTGCAGGGCGACTTCGAACATGAAGCCATCCATACCGGCTCATGACCGCCCGCAAAACTCCTCCACCTTTGGCGGATGAAGGCAACCGCCGCGCCGAACTGATCCGTGCCGCCGGGCACCTGTTCCGCGAGAAGGGCTACGACGCCACCACCATCCGGGATATCGCGGCCGCCGTCGGCATGCGCTCCGGTTCGCCGTTCTATCACTTCAAGAGCAAGCAGGAGATGCTCAAGGCGGTGGTGCTGGAAGGCATGTTGTCCGCCCTCGCCGCCATCGAGGCCGTCGCGGCGTGCAGGCTTGGTCCGCGCGAGACTTTCCAGGCACTGATCCGGGCGCACCTCGACACCATCCTCGAACACGGCGGCGACTTCGTCCCGGTGCTGCTCCATGAATGGCGCTCGCTCAGCGACGAATCGCGTGCGGAAATTGTGGCGACCAAGGACCGCTACGAGGCGATCTGGCAGAAGACCTTAAAGGATCTGAAGCGGGCCGGACTGATACGGGACGATTCGAGCCTGGCCCGCCTGCTGATCTTCGGCTCGATCAACTGGACCGCCCAGTGGTATCGGCCCGACGGAAAACTGACTATCGACAAGCTCGCCCAACGGACAGCGGAGTTCTTCCTCGCGGCTCAATCGAAGTAGCTTCGGGCTTCCTCCAGGCGGGTCGCGAACCAGCCCTGCGTCAGGCTCTCGGTGCGCACCTTGCCCTGGCTGTTGGGCGCATGCACGAAGCGGCCGTCTCCAATGAAGATTCCGACATGCGAGTGGGGCCTGTTGAGCGTATTGAAGAACACCAGGTCGCCCGGCCTGATTTTGCTCAGGTCCACCGGCCTCCCTTTCTTCGCAATGTCGGCTGCGCTGCCGCTGATACGCACTCCCGCCGCCTGCTGATAGATGTGGCTGACCATGCCGCTGCAATCGACTCCGGCGGAGGGATTCTTGCCGCCGTAGCGATAACCGGCGTCGATCAGGCCGAGCGCATACAAGACGATGTCGTTTCCCTTCTCGGAAGCGACGGAAATTGTCTGCGGCGAACGGGAGGGGAAGATGGAACTCGATGTTGGGGAAATCGTTCCGCAACCCGCCAGCATCAGCAGCAATGAAATCGACACAGCGTAACGCACCATGGCGATATATTGAACGCTTTGTCCGGCGTCAATCCTCTGAAAATCGAAGTAAATTCAACTCTCATCCTTGCGCAGGCCGCGGCGACGATCCAGCCACCACGCCAGCATCGGCAGCATCAGGAATGAGCCCGGCAGGGCGAGTACCAGCAGATAGGGAGACAGGCTTCTCAAGGCACGCAATTGCTCTCGCAACTCGGTGCGCTCGGCGCGGGTCCAGCGGTTGCCATTGCGCGGCTTCATCAGCAACGGCATCAGACCCCGGACCCGAAGTGCCTGGGCGACGATTTGCTTGCGTTCCCGCTCCTGGGCGTCGAACATCTTGCGCATCATCACAGGAATGGCCTCTTGCCGTTGAAAACAGAAATATAACAGCACCCCCGCCGCAAATGTACGCGGTATGTTGAAGGCATGGAATTCAGCGAATCGGGCGAAGAGTGAGTGGAAGCACGCCGCGCAGCCTGCGCAGCGTTTGCCAGGCAAAGAAACCGCGTTGCGCCCAGCGCAACACCATGCGGGGGCGAGCAACCAGCAAAGCCACCCCGGCGGCCACCGGCACCACCGGATGACGTCGCAGCCAGCGCAGTCCTGAATATCCCCGGTCGGCAAGCGTAAACACCGGCTTCCAGCCGGCGGCGTAGGTGGAGAAATCCTCCCGCAATGCGGTGCTGCGCATCTGCAAACGCTGCTTCTTCAATGCGAGTTCGACTTGCCGGGGGCTCACGGCTTGCCTTCGGACTTTCCCTGCAAGGCCCGCTGATCCTGCGTCATTTCCGCCAGGCTGGCCGAAAACAGCCGTGATCCGGCACGTACCTGCCGCAACGCCAGCAACATGGCCCCGAATCCGCACACCAGAAATATCGCCGTCAAGCCGCCCAACACCAACAGGCGGTGGCTATCCCAGAACAACACGGTGAGAAAAACCGCCAGAAGCAGCACCCCGGCGTAAAGCATGAAGAAGGCCACCGCCCCATACATCACGATACTGAGCAGACGCAGCTTTTCCTCTTCAAGCTCGGTGGCCAGAAGCTCGAAACGCGTCCGCAACAAACCGACCGCTGTCGCGATCAGGCCACGCAGGGAAGCAAACAGCCCGCCGTTCGGCGGCAACGGGTTCACCTAGGAAGAAACTCAGCGCCGGCCGATCAGCAAGCCGATCAGGAAACCGACACCGGCCGCGACACCCACCGCGCCCCAGGGATTGTCATGCACATAATCGTCGGCGGCCTGGCCCGCCTGCTTGGCCCGGTCCATGATCGCGGCTTCGGCATCCGCCAGCTTGACCTTGGCGGTGGCGAGGTGATCCTGTGCCTTGGCGCGCATTTCCGAGACTTTTTCGCCAGCCTGGCCGGCGGTGGCGCGCAACAATTCTTCGGTGTCGGCAACGACGACCTTGAAATCGGCGATCAGTTTTTCCTTGCTGACTTGGCTCATTTCGTTCATGGTGCTCTCCTAAAGATGAGGGAAACGCGAATATCTACGTCAAGTATAGACAAACTATCGATCTTCCGCAGTTGGTTGTCGATCCGGATCAGCACCCCAGACCCAACATCGGGCACTAGAGTTTCCACTGATAATCGATGGTCAACGGTGCATGGTCCGAGAAACGCTCGGTCGTATAGATGGATGTCTCGCGCGCGGCCTGCGCCAGATCCGGCGTCGAGATCTGGTAGTCGATCCGCCATCCCACATTCTTGGCCCTGGCCTGGCCTCGATTCGACCACCAGGTATATTGATCCGGGATATCCGGACGCAGGCGGCGGAACACATCCACCCAGCCCAGTTCGTCGAATACGCGGGTCAGCCACTGCCTCTCCTCGGGCAGGAAACCCGAGTTCTTCTGGTTCGAACGCCAGTTCTTGAGATCGATGGGATGGTGGGCGATGTTCCAGTCGCCGCACAGCACCACTTCCCGGCCGGCGGCCCTCAGTGCATCCAGATGTGGCCAGAAGTGCGCCATGAATCTGAACTTTGCCTGCTGGCGCTCTTCAGAGCTGGAACCGGAAGGCAGATACAGCGAGACGACCGACAGCTTGCCGAAATCAGCCTGGAGATACCGCCCCTCGGCATCGAATTCGGCGATGCCGAATCCCTCGATGACCCGCTCCGGCTCGTGCCGAGAATAGATGCCGACGCCGCTGTAGCCCTTTTTTTCGGCGCAGTGAAACCAGCCCTGCAAATCCATCGGTGCGCGCATTTCGTCGGAAAGATCGGTGGGTTGGGCTTTCAGCTCCTGCATGCAAACGAAATCGGCATCCTGTTTCGCCAGCCAGGCGTAATAGCCCTTGGAGGCTGCGGAGCGGATACCGTTGAGGTTTAGCGAAATGATGCGTAGCATGTAAAATACTCTTTTGCGGAATTGGACCGAGATCGTGGATTTTAGCCGGGATTTCATCGAGTTTGCGTGCGATCGCAAAGTGTTGCGCTTCGGCGAGTTCAAGACCAAGGCCGGGCGCCTGTCGCCCTACTTCTTCAATGCCGGACTGTTCAATGACGGCGACTCGCTGGCGCGTTTGTGCGGATTCTACGCACGCGCCATAATCGAAGCCGCGATCCCCTGCGACGTGCTCTTCGGCCCGGCCTACAAAGGCATTCCCTTGGTGGCCGGCACCGCCATGACACTGGCGCAACAGGGTCGCAACCTGCCCTACTGCTTCAACCGCAAGGAGGCCAAGGATCACGGCGAAGGCGGCATGCTGATCGGCGCTCCGCTGGCCGGCCGGGTGCTGATCATCGACGACGTCATTTCCGCCGGGACCTCGGTGGGCGAGTCGGTGAACATCATCAAGGCGGCCGGAGCCACTCCCGCCGGTGTGGTGATTGCCATCGACCGCATGGAGCGCGGCACCGGCGAACGCTCTGCCGTCCAGGAAGTCGAAAGCAACTACGGCATCCCGGTGATCAGCGTCGCCAGCCTCGACGATCTGATCGGCTATATTCAAGGCAGTGCCGACCTGGTTCAACACCTAACGGCTGTCACCCAATATCGCGCCCAATATGGCGTCAAGGAAACCTGATATGGATCGTCACGTCCTTCTGTCCCTGCTCTTAATGACCACCCTCGTGCCATCGGCCCATGCCGCCAAGAGTTATTGCTGTAGCGACGAACGCGGCCGCCAGGTTTGCGGCGACTCGCTGCCGCGCGAGTGCTTCGGCCGCGCCTACCGCGAAGTGAGCGAGCGCGGCACGACCCTGCG
Organism: Pseudomonadota bacterium; assembly: GCA_026399515.1. Classification (GTDB taxonomy): domain Bacteria; phylum Pseudomonadota; class Gammaproteobacteria; order Burkholderiales; family Rhodocyclaceae; genus JACRAR01. Next base: position 28,895 of record JAPLQT010000115.1, read on the forward strand.
CCAGGTCGAGGCGCCATTGACCCCCGAGCAGCAAGCCCAGCGCGACGCAGAACTGGCCAGCAAGAAGAAGGAAGAGCGCGCCGCAATGGAGGAGAAGCGCAAGAATCAGGCGTTGCTGAATACTTATTCGAGCGAGAAGGACGTCGACGTAGCGCGGGCGCGGGCGCTCACCGACGTTGAGAGTCGCGCCAAGGAAGTGCAAGCCAAATACACCGAAGCCGTGAAACGCAAACAGAAGCTGGACGGGGAACTCGAGTTCTACAAGAAGAAGCCCATGCCGCCGGAATTGACCGAACAGATCCGGGCCAGCGAGGCCGAAATCAAGGCTCAGCAGAATGCCATCGAGGCGAAAAGGCAGGAGACGGAACAGGTGCGCATCAGGTTCGACGATGAGAAGAAACGCTACCTGGAACTCATACGCGGCGGGAAGAATGCTGCAAGCTCAGGCAAATAGGCCGGGCACCCGACCCGCAATTTCAGGGGCTTGCCACGGCGAGCGAGTTGCTTTCTTGGCGCGACTGAAAGTACCCATTTTGCCTTGCGCCACGTTCTGGTCTTCTAAGTCTTGCGCCAATATACACAATGAGCATCAACAAGCTGCAGCTCGTCAGTAATGCCATGTTTGCTTCGAAAATCCTCGATGGCAAGTTTACAAGGTGGACATGAGCCGTAATCGTCTACGATGACAAATCCACCCTTAGCTACCTTCCCATAAAGAGGTATCAAAGCGTCCATGGTCGATTCATACAAGTCACCGTCGAGTCTAAGAACAGCTAATTGCTCAATCGGGGCGGAGTGCAGAGTATCTTTGAACCAGCCCTTCAGGAACTTGACCTGGTCGTCAAGCAATCCGTAACGAACGAAAAGTTCCTTAACTTCATCAATTGAAACCGCGAGAACCGGTAGTACGTTTCGGCTTATGTCGAGGTCCGCGTCTTCCTTCAGAGTTGGGACAGGCACTCCTTCAAACGAGTCGGCAGCCCAGACAACCCGGTCGGTGACCCCGTATGCCATCAGAATGCCACGCATAAAGATGCAAGCTCCGCCCCGCCAGATCCCTGTTTCTATAAGATCGCCTTTGATACCGTCTCGAAGTGCAGTTTCTATACAAAACTGTATGTTTTCCAGCCGCCTTTTTCCGATCATAGAGTGCGAGAGCTCAGTAAAGTTTCTCAACTCGATCGCAGGTCTGCTTGAACCATCCGGCGCGAAGTGTAGTAAGGCAACGCTCGCGCCAGTCAATTTCGTATCTTGCAAGGCTTTCAGAAGGTGATCTTCGACTTTCTTAATGTTGAAGAAATTCCAGTAGTTTAGCGGTAACCCATTAAGCATACAGCGAAAGCTATGTAATATCCGCGCCTCGTTTTCTATGTACAACTCATTGACCAAGGACTTCTTCAGAAGCTCAATGTATTGTCGGGGCAACGCTGTATTATTCATGAACAGTTAACGTTGCCGTATTTGTATTGTTTCTTACTCGGCAAGTTTCTTGCGCAGCAGTTCATTCACCTGCTGCGGATTGGCCTTGCCTTTGGTGGCCTTCATCGCCTGGCCGACCAGGGCATTGAAAGCCTTTTCCTTGCCGGCGTGGAACTCCTCGACCGATTTCGGATTGGCGGCGAGCACCTCGTCGATAAGCTTTTCGATCGCACCCGTGTCGGTGATCTGCCTCAGACCCTGAGCCTCGATGATGCTGTCGGCATCGTGGCCGGCCTTGTTCCACAGCGCATCGAAAACATCCTTCGCGATCTTGCCGGAGATAGTGTTGTCGGCGATGCGCGACACCATGCCGGCCAATTGTCGTGACGACACAGGCGAGGCGGCGATGCCCAGGTCGGCTTCATTCAGTCGCGCCGCCAGTTCGCCCATCACCCAGTTGGCGCAAAGCTTGGCGCGCGACTTCCCTGCCGCGGCCACGCATTCCTCGAAGTAACTGGCCGTCTCGCGGCTGGCAGTCAGGGTGGTGGCATCGTAGGCGGACAGGCCGTAATCACGCTCGAAGCGCACTTTCATTTCGCCCGGCAATTCGGGCATGCTGGCCTTGACTTGGTCTATCCACGCCGGCGAAATCTCCAGCGGCAGCAGGTCGGGGTCCGGGAAATAGCGATAATCCTGCGCGTCTTCCTTGCTGCGCATGGCGCGCGTCGTACCGGTCGCTGGATCGAACAGCACGGTGGCCTGCTGGATCGCGCGACCGTCCTCGATTTCGTTGATCTGCCATTGCACCTCGTAGTCGATGGCCTGTTGCATGAAGCGGAAGGAATTCAGGTTCTTGATCTCGCGGCGGGTGCCGAGCGGCGCGCCGGGGCGCCGTACCGAGACGTTGGCGTCGCAGCGGAACGAGCCTTCCTGCATGTTGCCGTCGCAGATGCCGATCCATTGCACCAGGGCGTGAAGCGCCTTGGCATAAGCGACCGCCTCGGCGGCGGAGCACATGTCGGGTTCGGTAACGATTTCCAGCAAGGGCGTGCCGGCGCGGTTCAGGTCGATGCCGGTCTTGCCGTGGAAATCCTCATGCAGCGACTTGCCGGCATCCTCTTCGAGATGCGCCCGCGTCAGATGCACGGTTTTTTCGTAGGCCAGCTCGCCGGGTTTTCCGGCAGCGACCAGCAGCGTCAGCTCACCGCCCTTAACCACCGGAAGCTCGAACTGGCTGATCTGGTAGCCCTTGGGCAGGTCGGGGTAGAAGTAGTTCTTGCGGGCGAAGACCGAACGCGGCGCGATCGCGGCATTCACGGCCAGGCCGAACCTGATCGCGCAAGCCACCGCCGCCCGGTTCAAAACCGGCAACACGCCTGGTAGCGCCAGATCCACGGCGCAGGCCTGGGCGTTGGGGGCGGCGCCAAATGCTGTGGGAGCCCCGGAAAATATCTTCGACTGCGTTTGCAGTTGGGCGTGGGTTTCCAGGCCGATAACGATCTCCCACTGCATCACAGTCCCTCCGGCATGCGCAAGTGCCAGTCGGTGGCTTGCTGGTAGCGGTGCGCGAGCTTGAGCATGCGCGCCTCGTCGAAATAGTTGCCGATCAGTTGCAGGCCGACCGGCATGTTGCCGGCGCCGAAGCCGCAGGGAACGGACATGCACGGCAAGCCTGCGAGGCTGGCGGGAATGGTGTAGATGTCGGACAGATACATCTGCTGACGTCGCAATGCTGGAACGCCTCGCGGAAGTCGTCGGCAATCAGGCGGCGGATCTTCTGCGCCTGTAGGTAGTAGGCGTCGTAATAGCCGTGCGACAGCACATAGGTGCCGATCAGGATGCGCCGTTTGACTTCGGCGCCAAAACCCTGGGCGCGTGTCTTGCAATACATGTCGGCGAGGTCGTTGTAATCCGGGGCACGGTAGCCGTAGCGGACGCCGTCGAAGCGGGACAGGTTGGAGCTGGCTTCCGCCGGGGCGATCACGTAGTAGGCCGGCACCGACAGCCCTGAATTCGGCAGGCTGATGTCGACGACTTTGGCCCCGAGTTTGCGATATTCGGCCAGGGCGGCATCGATTGCGGCGCGCACGTCGTCGGACATGCCGGCAGCGAAGAACTCCTTCGGCAGGCCGATGCGCAGCCCGGCTAGCGGCTGGGCCAGGTCGCGGGTATAGTCCTCGGCCGGGCGGTCCAGCGAGGTCGAATCGCGGCTATCGAAACCGGCCATGGCGTTCAGCAACAGCGCACAGTCTTGCGCCGACTTGGCCATCGGCCCGCCCTGGTCGAGGGATGAGGCGAAGGCGATCATGCCGCAGCGCGACACGATCCCGTAGGTCGGCTTGATGCCGGTCAGGCCGCACATGGCGGCCGGCTGGCGGATCGAGCCCCCCGTGTCGGTGCCGGTGGCGACCGGCGCCAGGCGCGCGGCAACGGCGGCGGCCGAACCGCCGGAGGAACCGCCGGGTATCCGGCGGATATCCCAGGGGTTTTTCACCGGACCGTAGTACGAGCTTTCGTTCGACGAACCCATGGCGAATTCGTCCATATTGCACTTGCCCAGCGTCACCATTCCCGCACGCTTCAATTGCTCAACCACGTGGGCGTCGTAGGGGCTGACAAAATTCGACAACATCTTCGAACCGCAGGTGGTCAGCCATCCCAGGGTGCAATAGATGTCCTTGTGGGCCAGCGGGATGCCCAGCAGCGGCGCAGTTTCTCCGGCGGCCCGGCGCGCATCCGCGGCGCGCGCCATGGCCAGGGTCTGTTCGCGGTCGAGGGTGATGAAGGCGTTGAGCACCGGGTTGAGGCGCTCGATGCGGTCGAGGAACAGGGTGGTCAGCTCGACGCTGGAAATGGTTTTTGTTGCCAGCGCAGCCGCAAGATCCTTGAGACTGGACTCGATATAAGCCCTGGTCATTCAATCACCCGGGGTACTAAGTAGAGGCCGTCTTCGGTTTCCGGCGCAATGGCCTGGAAGGCCGACCGCCGGTCGGTTTCGGTGGGCCTATCCTCGCGCAGGCGTTGCGAGGCATCCACCGCATGGGCCATCGGCTCGATTCCGGTGGTATCGACGGCCTGTAGCTGTTCGATCAGGCCAAGGATGTCATTCAGCCGGTCGCGGGTCAGCGCCGCTTCCGCCGGGGAGATTTCAATATGCGCGAGACGCGCGATGCGCCCCACTTGCTCAAGGTTTAAGGACATTCCGGCACTCGGGAGGCTTAAATAACAAAGCCTGATAGGGTATCATAAGGCGCTTAATCCTTCGCACCCCTTCTTTACGCAGTCCGGTCGACTGCTTGACATTACTGATTGGAACTACTGATGTTCAATTTTTTGCGTTCCTATTTTTCCAACGACCTGGCGATCGACCTGGGTACCGCCAACACGCTGATTTACGTGCGTACCAAGGGTATCGTCCTGAACGAGCCGTCTGTCGTGGGTATGGCGGCCAAGCAGATGCTCGGCAAGACGCCGGGCAATATCACCGCCATCCGCCCGATGAAGGACGGCGTCATCGCCGACTTTACCGTCACCGAGCAAATGCTCAAGCAATTCATCAAGAAGGTGCATGATTCGCGCCTTTTTTCACCCAGCCCGCGCATCATCATCTGCGTGCCCAGCGGCTCGACCCAGGTGGAGCGGCGCGCCATCCGCGAATCGGCTCTGGGCGCCGGGGCCAGCCACGTCTACCTGATCGAGGAGCCGATGGCGGCGGCGATCGGCGCCGGTCTGCCGGTCTCCGACGCCACCGGTTCGATGGTGGTGGATATCGGCGGAGGCACTACCGAAGTCGGCGTGATCTCGCTGGGCGGCATGGTCTATGCCGGCTCGGTGCGAGTCGGCGGCGACCGTTTCGATGACGCCATCATCAATTACATCCGCCGCAACTACGGCATGCTGATCGGCGAAACCACCGCGGAGTCGATCAAGAAGGAAATCGGATCCGCCTTCCCGGGTTCCGAGGTGAAGGAGATGGAAGTCAAGGGCCGCAATCTGGCCGAAGGCATCCCGCGCAGTTTCACCATCTCCTCCAACGAGATCCTGGAGGCGCTCACCGATCCGCTGAATGCCATCGTCTCGGCGGTAAAATCGGCGCTGGAGCAGACCCCGCCGGAACTCTGCGCCGACATCGCGGAGAAGGGCATGGTTTTGACCGGCGGCGGCGCCTTGCTGCGCGACATCGACCGCCTGCTGATGGAAGAAACCGGCCTGCCCGTCATCGTCGCCGAGGATCCGCTGACCTGCGTTGTTCGCGGCTCGGGCATGGCCCTCGAAAAGATGGACAAATTGGGTAGTATTTTCGCTAACGAATAGACGTCGCCCCGTGTAGGGTAGCAATCGGCGCAGTTCATGTGCGCGAATTGCATTTACCGACAACCCTAACCCAACGGAGCAGCCCGTACTCTCTTGATGTCCGTCGTCGGCCAACAGCCGCCCCCGTTTTTCAATCGCGGCCCGGCGCCCCTTGCGCGCCTGGCGTTTTTCATCGCCGTATCGTTGCTGATGCTGGTGCTCGACCTGCGCTTCCATACCCTGGAATGGGCACGTCAAGGCGTGGCGCTGGTGGTTTATCCCTTGCAGCGTATCGCCTACGCACCAGTCGAAGCGATTCAACACGGCAGCGGCTACTTCACCACCTTGATCACCCTGAAGAATGAAAATGAGCTGTTGCGGCAGCGCCAGCTCGGGACCGCCAACCAACTGCTGCGTCAGGAACACCTCGAACTGGAGAATCAACGCTTGCGCGCGCTGCTCGACATGAAGCTGCGCCAACCGGCCACCGGCCAAATGGCGGAAATCCTTTATGCCGCCCGTGATCGCTTCGCCCGCCGGGTGATCATCGACAAAGGCAACCAACAAGCCATCTCCCCGGGCCAGGTGGTCGTCGATGAGCAAGGAGTGATCGGTCAGGTAACGCGCACGTTCCCGTTGCTTTCCGAGGTGACCCTGATTACCGACAAGGATCAGGCCGTGCCTGTGCAGATCGTCAGGAATGGCTTGCGCTCGGTGCTGTTCGGCGCCGGGGCCGGAAACCTCGAATTGCGTTTTCTCGCCGCCAACGCCGATGTGCAGGCCGGCGATACTCTGGTAACGTCGGGTCTCGACGGCGTCTATCTGCCGGGTCTGCCGGTGGCCAAGGTGACGCGCGTGGACCGCGATACGGCCTATGCCTTCGCCCGCATCCTGTGTGAACCGATAGCCGGAGTCGAGCGCTACGGACAGGTACTGGTATTGGGCCGCCACGAAGTCTTGCCGCCCGCGCCACCCGACCCGGAAACCAACGACCGGCCGGATAAGGGGCGAAAAGGCAAGAGAAGAGACCCCCTATGATACAGCCGACTCATTACTCGAATCGCATCCTCCGACCGGTGCGGGACTGGTTCGTTTGGCTCACGCTGCTGCTGGCGATATTTCTCAGCATGATCCCGGTCGGGCATCTGCCGGGTTACCCGGAATGGGTCGCGCTGACGCTGACCTTCTGGTGCATCCGCGAACCGTTCAAGGTCGGCATGGGCGCGGCCTTGCTGATAGGCATCGTGATGGATGTGAGTTCCGCCAGCGTGATGGGCCAGCATTCGCTGGCTTATGTCTTGCTCGCGTTCACCGCCAACGGGTTGTCGCGGCGCATACTCCAGTTCCCCCTGCCGCAACAGGCGCTGCAAATCCTGCCGTTGTTGCTGAGCACGCAGTTGATCATGCTGGCGACCCGCATGAGCGTCGGCTCGGAGTTTCCGGGACTGACCTATTTTCTCGAAAGCTTCACATCCGCCCTGCTCTGGTACCCGCTCACCTATCTGCTGCTGTTGCCCCAATATCAGCCGCATGAAAAGGACGAGAACCGTCCGATCTGATGGATTTCAAGAATCCCGAGCAGGAAATCGAGCGCTTTCAATGGCGCCTGACCGTAGCCGGCGGTGCCGTGCTATGCGCATTCTTCATACTATTTGCACGTTTCTTCTGGCTGCAAGTCATCCAGCACGATTACTACCGAACCCGCGCCGAAGACAACCGCATTTCGCTGGTACCGATCCTTCCCAATCGCGGCTTGATTCTCGACCGCAACGGCGTCGTCATGGCGCGCAACTATTCGGCCTATACCCTGGAAATCACTCCCTCGCGGGCCGGCGACCTAGAGAAGGCCATCGACGGATTGGCACAGGTCATCGACATTCAGCCGAAAGACCGCAAGCGCTTCAAGAAAATGCTGGAAGAAAGCAAGAACTTCGAATCACTGCCCATCCGCACGCGGCTAACGGACGAGGAGGTAGCCAAATTCATCGCGCATCGTTATCGCTTTCCCGGCGTCGACATCAAGGCGCGCCTGTTTCGCCAATATCCCTATATCGAATCAGGTTCGCATCTGCTCGGCTATATCGGACGCATCAACGACCGTGACCTCGAACGTATCGAGGAAAAGGATGCCGAAACCAACTATCGCGGTACCGAGCATTTCGGCAAGACGGGATTGGAGCTGAAATACGAATTCGATCTGCATGGACAAACTGGTTTCGAGAAAGTCGAAATCGATGCCGGTGGTCGTGCCGTGCGGGTACTCTCGAGTATCCCTCCGGTGAGCGGCAACAATCTGACGCTTACGGTAGATGCCAAGCTGCAAGCCGTCGCCGAACAGGCTTTCGGCGAACGGCGCGGCGCGCTGGTGGCCATCGAGCCGGCGACGGGCGGGATTCTCGCGCTCGTGTCCATGCCCGGTTACGATCCCAACATGTTTGTCGACGGCATCGATCCGCAAAATTGGGACGCACTGAATACTTCACTGGACAAGCCGATGGTCAACCGCGCGTTGAACGGCACCTATCCGCCCGGCTCCACATTCAAGCCTTACATGGCGCTTGGTGCCCTCGAAATCGGCAAGCGAACGCCTCAACAAACCATTTTCGATCCCGGATCCTACAGTTTCGGCGGCCACGTTTTCCGCGATGACAAGAAAGGCGGCCACGGCACCGTGGACATGTACAAGTCGATCGTTCAGTCGTGTGACACCTACTACTATATGCTTTCCAATGACATGGGCATCGACAACATCGCCAACTTCATGCGTCAGTTCGGCTTCGGCCAAAAAACCGGGGTAGACCTCGAAGACGAATCGGTGGGCGTGTTGCCATCGCAGGAATGGAAGCGCAAACACTTCAAGAAAGCCGAGCAGCAACGCTGGTTTGCCGGCGAAACCATCAGCATCGGCATCGGCCAAGGCTACAACTCCTACACGCCGATCCAACTTGCTCAGGCAATCGCGACGCTCGCCAACGATGGCGTGATGTTCCGGCCCCACATCGTCAAATTCATCACCGACACCCGCACCGGCACCGTCATTCCGATCGAAACCGTCCCCATCAAGACCATCCCGCTGAAACCTCAAAACATCCAGACCATCAAGCAGGCGATGATCGGGGTCAACCAGGAGGGCACCGGGGCCCGTGCCTTCGCCGGCGCCGAATATATCTCCGCCGGCAAGACCGGCACCGCTCAGGTGTATAGCCTGAAAGGTGAAAAGTATACCGAAGGCCATGTCAATGAACGCATGCGCGACCATGCCTTGTTCATCGCTTTCGCGCCTGCGGAACAACCGAAAATTGCCCTGGCGATATTGGTCGAGAACGGCGGGTTCGGTGCCGCAGCAGCTGCACCGATCGCCCGCCAGGTACTCGACTATTACCTGCTCGGCAAACAACCCAAAGCACCGGCGCCGGCTGCGGCGGACGAAGGCGAGGAGGATTGAAATGACCGTACGCGACCTTTGGCAGCGGCTGATTGCCCCGATCGATCCTCCCCTGATGACCATGGCGGCCTTGCTATTGGGTTATGCCCTACTGGTCGTGAGCAGCGCCTCCTTTGAACGCGTCGGCGCACAGATCATCAACATGCTTGTGGCATTGGTGGTAATGCGGCTTGCCGCCCAGGTTCCTCCCCAGCGCCTGATGTACTTCGCCTTGCCGATCTTCGTCGGAGGCCTGCTGCTGCTGGTCGCGGTTGCGCTGTTCGGCGACGTTTCCAAAGGGGCGCGGCGCTGGCTCAATCTCGGATTCATGCGCATCCAGCCCTCGGAGATCATGAAGATCGCCATGCCCTTGATGCTGGCCTGGTATTTCCAGCGCCACGAAACCTTCCTGCGCCTGCGCGAGTATGTCGTGGCGGCCATCCTGCTGCTCGCGCCGGTGGCGCTGATCGCCAGGCAACCTGATCTCGGTACGGCGATCCTGGTGCTGGCCGCCGGCTTCTGGGTGATTTTCCTCGCCGGCCTGCCGTGGAAGGTCCTCGCCGGTCTTGCCCTGGGCGCCGTCGCGGCCGCGCCCCTGGCGTGGTCGATGATGCGCGACTACCAGAGGAATCGCATCCTGACCCTGTTGGATCCCGAGGCGGATCCTCTCGGCAAGGGTTTCCATATCATCCAATCGACCATCGCCATCGGATCCGGCGGCATACTCGGCAAGGGCTGGGGGCAAGGGACACAGGCGCAGCTCGAGTTCATACCCGAGCGTCATACCGATTTCATCTTTGCCGTCCTCTCCGAGGAATTCGGACTCATCGGCAACACGCTGTTGCTGATCCTTTACGCGATGCTGATCGGGCGCGGCATGATGATCGCCGCCAATGCCCCGACCCTATTCACGCGACTCCTGGCTGGCAGCATCACCCTGATCTTCTTCACTTACGCCTTCGTCAACATGGGCATGGTCAGCGGCCTCCTGCCCGTCGTCGGCGTGCCGCTACCGTTCGTCAGCTATGGCGGGACATCGCTGACGACGCTGTTCGTCGGCATCGGAATTCTGATGAGCATCCACAAGCACAGGATGCTGGTACAAAAGTGATTCGCTTAGGGCTGGCTCTTCTGCTGTCGTTCCTGTCCGCATGCGGCAGCCAGCCGCCGCGCCAGATTCCGGAGCGAGGAACCCCGGCGCCTATGCCACTGGTCTCGCAGGCGCCCGCCCAGGCGCCTGCGACAGCACCCGCCTATGTCCTGAAACGCAACGGAGGCTTCTATCAGGACGACGGCCCCGGAGAAAATCCCCCCACGCTGGCTTTTCTCGACGCCATCCCGGATGCCGAACCGAAAATTGAACCGCTGCACCGCTTTGCCAACAAGCCCTACTCGGTGCTGGGTCGCGACTACGTGCCCCTGACCAAGCTTGCGCACTACAAGGCGCTAGGCATGGGCAGCTGGTATGGACGAAAATTCCATGGTCAAAAAACCTCTTCCGGCGAAATCTACGACATGTTCGGGATGAGCGCCGCCCACGCCACGCTTCCCATCCCAAGTTACGTCCGGGTCACTAATCCGGCCAACGGCAAATCCGTGGTGCTGCGCGTGAACGACCGGGGTCCGTTCCATTCCGGACGATTGATCGACCTTTCCTATGCGGCGGCATGGAAACTCGGTTATGCCGACGGCGGCAGTGCTCTGCTTGAAGTCGAGAGCGTCCTGCCCGGCGCTGCCCTACTCGCGTCCGGACCTCGCTCGAACGGTTCCGGCAATACGACGACATCGACCGACCCGCTCGCCGAACTCCTGCAACTCAGGTCATCGACCGTGCAGCTTGGGGAAAAGCCATCACCTTCGGCGCTGCCCGAAGAGAAGGACAGCCGCGGCGTCTTCCTGCAGCTAGGCGCGTTCGGCAACGCCGACAACGCCGAAAATCTCAAGTCCCGGCTCAATCGTGAAATGGCGGGATTGCCAGGTGCTTCCGAACTCGGCGAGAAGCTGCTGGTGCAGGCGAGCAACGGCGTCTATCGGGTGCAACTGGGTCCCTGGCGGGACCACTTGGAGGCCCGGCAAATCGCCGAGCGTCTGCAAACCGCCTTCAATCTGCCGTCGGTGTTGGTACGCTAGTACCCCAGACCCGAAGGCGGGCACTAGTCGCGGGCCTGGAACGACCATGCATATTGCGCTTGAAGAGGATGGCCAAGTCACCGAAATGGTATTATCGCCAAGCATAGTTACAAGTTGCCGATAGCTCCTTGGGACGGCGCGACTGCCATGAATATCCTGTTCATTCACCAAAACTTTCCCGGCCAGTTCAAGTTTCTTGCGCCAACGCTGGCATCGAACCCTGCCCATACGGTGATCGCCATGACCATGCAGAAGGTGAGCGATACCGAATGGCAGGGCGTCAAGCTGGTGCCTTATGCCGCCAGCCGTGGCACTACTCCAAACGTACATCCTTGGGTCGGCGACTTCGAGACCAAGACGATACGCGGCGAGGCCTGCTTTAGGGCAGCACTACAGTTACGTGAACAAGGTTTCACTCCCGAGGTGATCATCGCCCATCCGGGTTGGGGTGAAAGCCTGTTTCTGAAGGATGTGTGGCCTAAAGCTAAACTGGGGATATACAGCGAGTTCTACTACCATTCGGAAGGCGCCGACGTTGGTTTTGATCCGGAGTTTCGGGCGTCGGATCCTGGCGTAGTGTGTCGACTGAGACTGAAGAACCTCAACAACCTGCTGCATTTCGAGATTGCCGATGCAGGAATTTCGCCTACCCATTGGCAGGCGTCCACTTTTCCGGAGCCTTTCCGGTCGAAAATCACCGTGGTGCACGACGGCATCGACAGCGCAGCCATAGCCCCCAATCCAGATGTCAGCCTGACCTTGGGCGGCAACCTGACCCTTACCCGGCAAGACGAAATCATTACTTTCGTCAATCGTAATCTGGAGCCCTATCGGGGCTATCACATTTTCATGCGTGCGCTGCCGAGTATCCTTGCGGCTCGTCCCAATGCGCGGGTATTGATTGTCGGTGCCGATGACGTCAGCTACGGGGCGAGACCGCCCGAAGGTCGAAGATGGAAGGACGTCTTTCTGGAGGAAGTGAAAGATCGCCTGGATATGAGTCGAGTACACTTCCTGGGTACCGTTCCTTACGCGCACTTCGTCCCTCTGCTGCAACTATCCACGGTTCACGTCTATTTGACTTACCCTTTCGTGCTCTCATGGAGTCTGCTTGAAGCCATGAGCGTCGGTTGCGCCATAGTAGCCAGCAATACGCAACCTCTCCGCGAAGCGATTCGTCATGACGATACAGGTCGATTGGTGGATTTTTTCGACGTAAATGGGCTGACGGACCAAGTGTGCGTGCTCCTTGAAGATCCGCCGGCGAGGGCGCGTCTGGGAGCCAACGCGAGGAGTTTTGCACGAGCGAACTATGACTTGAAGGCAGTATGTTTGCCGAGGCAATTGGCATGGGTTGAAAAACTCGCCGGATAGCCTCCTTAAACTTGTAGAATGGATCAAGGCCACACTTCGTGAAATAATAGCTAGTGTCTAAATTGAATCAAGGAGGATTTCATGTCGGACGATGCAACCAATAAATACTATGCGATGGTCGAACAGGCTTGGGGATTAAGCGAAGGCGCGCGCGACTACGTCAAGGCCGCCACCGGACGCGAAGTGCCACTACAGGAAATCGTGGACAAGGTTTTCGTACCCAGCGGATTGGTCGATATTGAAAAGACCCAGAAGGAAAGCGGCAATCCACCCAAGATCTTCCTGCAATCCCCCTACGGGCTTCAGTATCGTCCCGAGCACAAGGACTGGATTCCTTTCCGGCATGGTCCGGTGTCGTTTACCCAGCCGTAGGCTTAGTCCGACGAACGCACGCCTAGCGAAACGCCGCCAGCCTTGGTGGATAGAGCTCGATTGCCAACACCTTATTTTTATCTGCATATAAATAAGGGCTTGCAATCCCCACCCGTTCCTGCAAGTTCAGCGCAAAGGGGGATTTTTTTCACCCCTATTGATTCATATAGGAATTGCTGCTATGCTTTCCTATATGAATTTTTGTCTCAAGGTTCCTCTCAATACAACTGCCGAGCAAACAGCCCGTTTGCAGGATCTGCAAACGGCGTTTGCCGAGGTGTGCAATGCGCTTGCGCCGGTGGTTCAGCAGACGCGTTGTTGGAACCGCGTCACGTTGCACCACCTGACATACAAAGGCTTACGCGAACGTTTTCCTAAAATCGGCTCGCAAATGGTGTGCAACGCCATCTATTCGGTCTCCCGGACCTCCCGCTTGGTGTTTCAACTGCCCAATAGCCCTTTCAATATCGCCAAGAATCCGGCGAAGGGTCTCCCCCTCCTGAAGTTCCTGCCCAATTCTCCGGTGTATTTCGATCGGCATACCTTGAGCCTCAAGGATGGGCAATTATCGATGTATACCCTGGATGGACGTATGCGTTTTGACCTCGACTTAAAGCCTGAAGACCGCACGCGTTTTCATCAGGAGAAATTGCGCGAGATCGTGCTGTCGAATACTGGTCAGGGATACCAGCTCTCATTCTGGTTTTCGTCGCAGGACGAACTAACGGAAACACCAGGTATTTCCGCTGAATCCGTAGCGGAACTTCCGGAATATGTGATTGTGTTGTTGGGAAATGATCAGCTCCCGGTGCCAATTGAGGAACTGAAAATTGCCTAAAAGCCTGTTAACCATTTTACGAGTATGCGAATGAATCCAGCCAATCAAAATTCCGAATTGCGTAACGCGCTGTTTGCACTTAAGCCGTTTATCCAGCGCACGATGTTTTTCAGTTTCTTCACTAATATCCTGGTGATGGTACCGACCGTGTATATGCTGCAAGTGTACGACCGGGTGGTGAATAGCCGCAGCCATATGACTCTGGCCATGCTGACCTTGATGGTGATCGGTTGCTTCGTGCTGATGGAATTACTGGAATGGGTGCGCACCGGGATCATGCAGCAGGCAGGACTCAAACTCGATGCGCAAATGAGTGAACGTGTTTTCAATGCCGTTTTCGAAGCTAATCTTCGACGCATCCCCGGGGCAACCAGTCAGGTGTTCGGCGATCTGCGCAGTGTCCGCGACTTTCTTTCCAGTCCTGCCGTGACTGCCATCATGGACGTGCCCCTCGCCCTGCTCTATATCGTGGTACTGTTCATGATCAACTTGAGCATGGGATTCATGTCATTGCTCGGCGCGCTGGTGTCGGTGGGCCTGGCATATCTAACCGAACGCGATACCCAGCCGCCCCTGACCGCAGCCAACCGAGCCGCGATTGCCGCACAGAACTATGCCAATGGCAATCTGCGCAATGCTCAGGTGATCGAAGCCATGGGCATGCAAGGCAATATTCACAGCCGCTGGATGAAACGCCAGAAGGAGTTCCTGTTCATGCAGGCCATGGCCTCCGATTATGGCGGCGCCTATTCCGCATCCTCCAAGTTCGTGCAAATGGCGCTCGGTTCGCTATTGCTCGGGGCGGGTTGCTGGCTGACCGTGCTGGGGCAATTCCCCGGCGGTGGTGGCATGATGATCGTCGCATCGATCATCGGCGGACGCGTCCTGGCGCCGATCGTGCAGTTGATCGCGATGTGGAAACAGGTAGTGAACGCGCGCGATGCCTATAGCCGGCTGGACAAGTTGCTACAGGCGATACCGGCCAAACAGCCGGGCATGGCATTGCCCCCGCCCAAAGGCATGCTCTCGGTCGAGGGCGTGGTTGCCGGTGCGCCGGGCTCGTCGGTGGCCATCATTCGCGGCGTGTCGTTCATGGTTCCGGCCGGGCAGGTCGTCGCCATCGTCGGGCCATCGGCCTCGGGCAAATCCACACTGGCACGCCTGATGGTCGGAGTATGGGCGGCAGGGAATGGCAAGGTGCGGCTTGACGGCGTGGATATCTTTCCCTGGAACAAGACTGAATTGGGGCCGCATATCGGTTATCTGCCGCAGGATGTGGAGCTTTTCGATGGCACGCTGGCGGAGAATATTGCCCGCTTCAGCTACGTTGATATGACCAAGGTCGAAGCCGCTGCGCGCGCAGTGGGCTTGCATGAAACCATACTGGCCTTGCCGCAGGGCTATGAAACAAGCATCGGCGATGATGGCTGCTTCCTGTCGGGGGGGCAGCGCCAGCGCGTCGGCCTGGCACGCGCCATCTATGGCAATCCGCGTTTCATCGTGCTGGATGAGCCCAACTCCAGCCTCGACGAGGCAGGCGAACAGGCGCTGGTGCAAACCCTGCTCGCCCTGAAAACCCTCGGGACGACCATCATCGTGATCACCCATCGCACCAGCGTACTAGCGGCGGTGGATCTCATGCTGGTCTTGCACGACGGCCTGGTGAAAGCCTATGGGCCGCGCGACGAGGTGCTGGCGGCCTTGCAGCGTGGAGCGCAGGCAGTCGCAACCGCACCTTCTGCCGGGGCGCTGCCGCCTGCCGCCGCTGCCGCGTAGCAGTAAGAATATTCATTGCTGTTTAATGACCTGACCAAGACCATGAAAAAACCCTCTTTCTTCGAACGCAGCGAGTTGTCGGCCACACTCTGGTTATTCCGCCGCGAATTCGCCGTCTGCGTGATCTTCACTGTGGTGGTGAACCTCCTGATGCTGACGCCAACCCTCTACATGGTGCAGGTGTTCGACCGGGTGATGCTGAGTCGTAGCGAGTTCACCCTCGCCGCATTGACCCTGGTGATGCTGTTTTTCTTGTCCGTGATGGCGTTTGCCGAGTGGGCTCGATCCCGCCTGTTGGTGCGAATCGGGGTCAAGCTGGATGAGCGATTGAACTCTCGGGTTTTCAATGCAAGTTTCGAAGAGCATCTGAACCAGCTCGGGCGCAACCCCTCGCAAGCTTTTTCGGACCTGACCAATGTGCGCCAGTTCCTGACCGGCCAGGGACTGTTTGCCTTCATGGATGCACCCTGGATACCGATCTACATGTTCGTGCTCTACATGCTGCACCCCCTGCTGGGCCTGCTCTCGGTCATCTTCTCCTTGCTGCTGATCGGACTTGCCTATCTCAGCCATCGCCTGACTCATGCGCCTATCGACAAGGCGCTGGAGGCGGGCATGCAAGTCAATGCCTATGTGCACAGCAAGCTCAAGAACGCCGAGGTGATCGAATCCATGGGCATGCTGGACGATTTGCGCCGTCTTTGGCAGGCTAGGCATCAGCGACATCTGGGAGTAACCCATGCCGCACAGGATTTGGCCGGCCGGGCTCAGGCACTCACCAAATTTCTGCGCTACACGCAGAATTCTCTGACCTTGGGCGCCGGCGCCTTGCTGTTGATCGAGGGCAATCTGAGCAGCACTGGCGCCATGATTGCGGCCAACATGCTGATGGGACGCGCCACGGCGCCCATCGACCTGATGGTGTCCACCTGGAAATCAACGCTTGCCGCGCGCCAGGCCTTTTTGCGCCTGGAAGACTTGTTGACCAAACATCCGCAACGCGATCCCGGCCTGGTGCACGACTCACCCCACGGACATCTGCGTATTGAAAATCTATCCGCCACCGCACCCGGCCGCGCGCAACCGATTTTGAAGGGACTCAGCGCGGATTTCCCTGCCGGGGAGGTGATTGCCATCATCGGCCCCTCGGGTTCGGGGAAATCAACGTTGGCGCGCGCCCTGGTCGGCATCTGGCCGTATGTGGAAGGCCGCGTACTGATCGACGGCGAGCCGATCGAGAGTTGGAACCGTGAAGAACTGGGCCCGTTTCTTGGCTATCTGCCGCAGGATATCGAGCTCTTCGAAGGCACGATTGCCGAGAACATTGCGCGCTTTGGCGTGATCGATCCGGAGAAAGTAATTCTGGCGGCCGGGCGCGCCGGCGTCCATGACATGGTTCTGCGTTTTCCGCGCGGCTATGACACCTCCATGGGCGAGGCCGGAAACCTGCTTTCGGGCGGGCAGCGTCAGCGCATCGGTCTGGCGCGCGCGATGTATGGCGATCCCGCCCTGATCGTGCTGGACGAACCCAACTCGAATCTCGACGACGCCGGGGAAGCGGCGCTGGTCAAGGCCGTGCAAGAGTTGAAACAACAAGGCAAGACGGTCTTCCTGATCACCCATCGGATGAGCATCATCGGCAGCGCGGATCGCATCCTCGTACTCTATGACGGAGTAATTCAGCGCTATGGACCGCGTCAGGAAGTCATCGACGCCTTGCAGCCCAAGACAGCACCCCAGGGGAACGAAGGCGGCGGAACAGCGCCAACCCCCGCAACGCAACCCGTTTAAACCTTTATTCAGGAATTCGATCATGGCAACCCAGAATTTGTCAGTACCCATCAAGTCAGGTAACGCCCTGGCGCCCGCCCTGGAAGGCGAATTAATTCTACCCACGGACACTTCCCAGCCGATGCGCCTCGGTTTGTGGGTGCTGGGCCTCGGTTTCGGCGGCTTCCTGTTGTGGGCGAGCCTGGCGCCGCTGGATGAAGGCGTACCGACGCAAGGCATGGTCACCATCGACACCAAACGCAAAGCCGTGCAACACCTTTCCGGCGGCATCGTCAAGCAGGTCTGGGTCAAGGAAGGCCAGTTGGTCAAGCAGGGCGATCCGCTGGTCAGTATCGATGATGCCGTATCGCTCGCCAATTATGAGTCCGTGCGCCAGCACTACCTGACGGTCAGGGCCATGGAAGGACGTTTGCTGGCGGAACAGGGCGCCCAGGGCAAAATCAGTTTTCACCCTGACTTGTTGCAGGCGGCGAGTGATCCATATATCCGCCAGACCATGAATAATCAGCAGCAGTTGTTCCAGTCCAGGCGTATGGCCTTGCAGGCCGATATGGACGCCATTAAAGAGTCGATCCGGGGCCAGGAAGCTTCGATCCAGGGCGCTGAAGGCGTGCTCAAGGCTCGCCATAGCCAACTGGAATTCATCCAGGAAGAACTCAAAGGCGTGCGCGATCTGGTCAGGGAAGGCTACGCCCCGCGCAACAAACAACTGGAACTGGAGCGCATGGCTGCGGAGGCTATGGGAACCATCGCGGACTTGCAAGGCAACATTTTGCGCGGGCAGCGCGGCATCGCCGAAATGAAGCTGCGCGCGATTCAGCGCAACCAGGAATATCGAAAGGAAGTTGACACCCAACTCTCCGATGTGCGCCGCGAAGTGCAAGCCGATGAGGAGAAATACAAGGCAGCTTCCCAGGAGTTGGGACGCACGGTGATGCGTGCCCCGTCGGAAGGCCAGGTGGTTGGCCTGGCGGTGCAAACGGTAGGTGCGGTGATTGGTTCCGGGCAAAAGCTGATGGATATCGTGCCGAGAAATGAAGCTCTGCTACTGGAAGCTCGGGTGCCGCCGCATCTGATCGATCAAGTGCGTATGGGACTGGAAGTCGATGTGCGCTTCTCCTCTTTTGCCCACTCGCCATCACTCGTGGTGCAGGGCAAACTCGAATCGATCTCTTCGGACTTGATAATTGAGCCACAAGCCGCTTACTACCTGGCGCGTATCTCGATTACCCCGGAAGGAATGAAGGAGCTGGGTAGCCGCCAAATGCAGGCCGGTATGCCGGCCGAGGTGGTGATCAAGACCGGAGAACGTACCGTGCTCGCCTATCTATTGCATCCGCTGCTGAAACGTATGGCGGCTTCGATGAAAGAGGAGTGAACAGTGAAACTGATCATGGTAAAGGGAGGCGCGCAACTGCTTATTTCCCTTGTGAGTGTCACTTTCCTGACGCTGGGAAGCTCGCCTGCCCAAGCGCTGGATCTGCTGAAAAGTTATCGGCTGGCTCTACAGCAGGATGCCGGCTATCAAGCCTCGCGCGCGGATACGGCCGCAAGCCGCGAACTAGTGCCCCAGGCCCGGGCGCAGTTGCTGCCGAATCTTTCCGCTAGCCTGTCGCGCGGCAAGAACCAGACGAATAGCGAAACGCCGGGTTTTTTAGGGGCCAGATCGTTCAGCAGCTACGAGTACCTGAGTTCCAGCAACGCCTTGACCCTGCGCCAACCCGTGTACCGAAAATTCACTTTCGCGCTGTATCAGCAGGCGCAATCCCAGGTCGAGAGTGCAGAGGCGACATTGGACAAGAGCCTGCAGGATATGCTGGTGCGCCTGTGCGGCGCGTATTTCGAGGCCCTGATGGCGCAAGATCAACTGGACCTTATCCTTTCGGCAAAGGAAGCCTATGCCGGCCAACTGCAAGCCACCAAGCGCGTTTTCGAAGCCGGCCAGGGAACGCGGACCGATATCGACGATGCGCAGGCCCGCTACGACATGGCACTGGCCCAGGAACTCGAAGCCAGCCAGAATGTGGGATACACCCGCCGCCAGCTACAGGTGATCATCAACCAGCCGGTGGATAGCCTGGCCCTGCTCAAACCGGATCGCATGCAATTGATCCCGCCCTTGCCCGCCAACCCGGAAGAATGGATCGCCCGCGGTGAAGACGTCAATGCGGAATTGCGCGCCATGCGCGCCAATATCGAAAGCGCGACCCAGGAAGTGGAGAAAGCCCGCGCCGGGCACATGCCGACAGTCGACCTGCTGGTTCAGCGCAGCCGCAGCATCTCCGAAAACCAGGTAACCATCAATCAGTTCTATCTGACATCGCAAGTGGGTTTGCAGGTCAATATCCCGATTTACGCGGGTGGTTACTACAGTTCCCAGATACGCCAGGCTTTGGCCAACCTGGAAAAATACCAGCAACAGTACGAAGCACGGCGCCGCGAAGTGGATTTGCAGATCCGCAAGGAATTTCAGAACGTCGCCGAAGGCGTGCTGAAAGTCAGGGCGCAGGAACAGGCCGAGCGCTCATCCGATCAGGCCTTGTTCTCGAACCAGAAGGGCTACCAGGCCGGAACGCGGACCCAGATCGACATCCTCAATGCCCAGCAGCAACGCATGAATGTCCGGCGTGACCTGGCGCAAGCACGCTATCTCTACGTGATGGCCCGGGTCCGTTTACAGGGGCTGGTCGGCTCGCTGAACGAAGATGAGATCAACCTCATAAACAGCTGGTTGTCCGAAGGCGGCGCCTGACACCCACATGGTCGAAATAATTTAGGCTAAAATGCCCATTCCGAGGAGCGCTGCAAGGCTTTACTGCCCTAGGCTCGGACCGTCAATCTGAACGGCGCTCACCTGACCTCGTGCCGGCACGGGATGCGCAGGTGGGCATCCTGACCGGCCATACGCAAAGGAGTTCGCTGTGGCTGATACCAAAAACTTTTCCGACTTCATAGTCGCCGACCTTGGCCTCGCTGATTGGGGCCGCAAGGAAATCCGCATCGCCGAGACCGAAATGCCGGGCCTGATGGCGATCCGCGAGGAGTTCTCGAAATCGCAGCCTCTCAAGGGTGCGCGCATCACCGGCTCTCTGCACATGACCATCCAGACGGCGGTGCTGATCGAGACGCTCACCGCCTTGGGCGCCGAAGTTCGCTGGGCATCGTGCAACATCTTCTCGACCCAGGATCACGCCGCTGCCGCCATCGCCAAGGACGGCATCGCGGTGTTCGCCATCAAGGGCGAATCCCTGGTTGACTACTGGGACTACACCCACCGTATCTTCGAGTGGCCGGACCAAGGTTACTCCAACATGATCCTCGACGACGGCGGCGACGCCACCCTGCTGCTGCACCTGGGCAGCCGCGCCGAAAAGGACATCTCGGTGCTGGACAAGCCCGACAGCGAGGAAGCCACCGTGCTGTTCGCCTCGATCAAGGCCAAACTCAAGCAGGATCCCAAGTGGTACTCGACGCGCCTGGCGCAGATCAGGGGCGTGACCGAGGAAACCACCACCGGCGTGCACCGCCTCTACCAGATGCACAAGCGCGGCGAGCTGCTCTTCCCCGCCATCAACGTCAATGACTCGGTCACCAAGTCCAAATTTGACAATCTGTATGGCTGCCGCGAATCACTGGTCGACGCCATTAAGCGAGCGACTGATGTGATGATCGCAGGCAAAGTGGCAGTGGTGGCCGGTTACTGTCGGCCCAGGTATGGGTCACCGAGATCGACCCGATCTGCGCGCTACAGGCGGCGATGGAAGGCTACCGCGTCGTGACGATGGACTACGCCAGCGACAAGGCCGACATCTTCGTCACCTGCACCGGCAACGTCCACGTCATCGACCACCAGCACATGGTGAAGATGAAGGATCAGGCCATCGTCTGCAACATCGGGCACTTCGACAGCGAAATCAATGTCGCCTCGCTCGAAAAATATCAGTGGGAAGAAATCAAGCCCCAGGTCGATCATGTCATCTTCCCGGACGGCAAACGCATCATCCTGCTGGCCAAGGGTCGCCTGGTGAATCTCGGCTGTGGTACCGGCCATCCGTCCTACGTCATGAGCTCTTCGTTCGCCAATCAGACCATCGCCCAGATCGAGTTGTTCACCCGCAACGCCGATTACCCGGTAGGTGTGTATGTGCTGCCCAAACATCTCGACGAGAAAGTGGCGCGGCTGCAACTGAAGAAACTCAATGCTCAGTTGTCGACGCTGACACAGGAGCAGGCGGCCTATATCGGCGTGCCCATGAACGGACCCTACAAAGCCGAACACTATCGGTACTAACTTGCATGGTCGTCAGACCACCCCCGTGCCATGAAATTGTTCAAAGACAGGATTTACTCCCCCACCCCCAACCCCCGCCCAGGCGGGGGCTACAAATTGCTCGCTGCGCTCGTGGGTTACTGTTGCCCGACTTTGGGGTCACGGTACGGGGCGCTTTGTAACTGTATTTCGCGCTAAGCGATGCGGCCCACTTTCAGCATCGAGTTCTTCCCGCCGCAGACGCCGGAGGGCGTCGCCAAGTTGCGCGCCACCCGGGCACAACTGGCACAACTCAAGCCGGCGTTCTTTTCCTGCACCTTCGGCGCCGGCGGGTCCACGCGCGACCGGACGCTGGAAACGGTGCTGGAGATCCAGCGCGAGGGACTGATTGCCGCGCCTCACCTATCCTGCATCGGATCCACGCGCGAAAATGTCGCCGCCATGCTCGAGCAATACCGTTCGGCGGGTATCCACCGGATCGTCGCGCTTCGCGGCGATCTGCCCTCGGGCATGGCCGAGGCGGGCGAATTCCGCTATGCCAGCGAGCTGGTGGAATTCATCCGCAAGGAAACCGGCGACTGGTTCCACATCGAGGTTGCGGCCTATCCAGAGGTGCATCCGCAGGCGAGATCGGCGGCGGACGATCTCGCCAATTTCAAGCGCAAGGTCGACACCGGCGCGAACTCGGCGATCACCCAGTACTTTTTCAACGCGGACGCCTATGAGCATTTCGTCGATGAGGCGCGCGCAGCGGGCGTCACCATCGCTATCGTGCCCGGCATCATGCCCATCGCCAGTTACTCCAAACTGGCGCGTTTCTCGGATACCTGCGGCGCCGAGATTCCGCGCTGGATGCGCAGGAAGCTTGAGGGATTCGGCGACGATGCCGCCTCGATCCGCGCCTTCGGCCTTGATGTCGTCACCGAGATGTGCGCGCGGCTGCTGGCCGGCGGCGCACCGGGCCTGCATTTCTATACCTTGAACCAGGCCGGGCTGACGACCACTATCTGGCAGCGCCTGGGACTTTCCTGAATCGTCGGTGGTCGCCAATCGACCACCTGCTAAAATGGTGAGTGAGTGCCTGCCCGGGCACCGGCAAATTAAGCGCAATCGAGGATTATTCATGGCAGGTCATTCCAAGTGGGCCAACATCCAGCATCGCAAGGGTCGCCAGGACGCCAAGCGGGGCAAGGCCTTCACCAAACTCATCAAGGAGATCACCGTCGCCGCCAGAATGGGCGGGGGGGATATGAACTTCAACCCGCGCCTGCGCCTGGCGATCGAAAAAGCCAAGGCCGAGAACATGCCCGGCGACAACATCAAGAACGCCACCAAGCGCGGCACCGGCGAACTCGAAGGCGTGAATTACGAGGAGATCCGCTATGAAGGCTACGGCATCAATGGTGCCGCGGTGATCGTCGATTGTCTCACCGACAACAAGACGCGCACCGTCGCCGATGTGCGTCATGCCTTCAACAAGCATGGCGGCAATCTCGGCACGGACGGTTCCGTGGCCTATCTGTTCAAGCATTGCGGTCAGTTCCTGTTTGCGCCCGGCACCGACGAAGGGCAATTGATGGATGCGGCGCTGGAAGCCGGCGCCGAGGATGTCGTGACCAACGACGATGGCTCGATCGAGGTGCTGTCCGGCCCGAACGACTTCATGACCGTCAAGGATGCACTGGAGAAGGCAGGCTTCAAACCCGAGATCGCCGAGGTAGCGATGAAACCACTGACCGAAATCGAGTTTGCCGGCGAGGATGGTCTCAAGATGCAGAAGCTGCTGGACGCCCTGGAGAGTCTCGACGACGTTCAGGATGTCTACTCCAATGCGTTGATCGAGGAATAGTGGCCACTGCCGCGGGAATCCAGCGCATTCTGGGCATCGATCCTGGGCTGCGGGTAACCGGGTTCGGGGTCATTGAAAGATGTGGAACGAAGCTGGCCTACATTACCAGCGGCTGTATCAAGACCGGTGAAGGCGGGGCCTTGCCGGAGCGCCTCAAGATCATCCTCGACGGAATCGCCGAAGTGTGTGCCGCGCATCTGCCCCACCAGGCCGCGATCGAAAAAGTGTTCGTGAACGTCAATCCGCAATCGACTCTCCTGCTCGGACAGGCGCGCGGCGCGGCGATCAGCGCGCTGGTGCTGGCCGGGCTGCCGGTGGCGGAATACACCGCGCTACAAATTAAGCAGGCCGTCGTCGGCCAGGGCAAGGCCGCGAAGGAGCAAGTGCAGCAGATGGTGCGCCGCCTGTTGGCCTTGTCCGGCGATCCCAGCGCGGATGCCGCCGACGCGCTGGCTTGCGCCATTTGTCATGCCCACGGCGGACAAGGTCTGGGAGCGCTGACGACAACCGGTTTCCGGGTCAGGAATGGCCGGCTGGTGTAGCCGCATGCATGCCCTTATCGCTTACCTTGGAGTCTCGCCATGATCGCTCGCCTCACCGGCATACTCATCGAAAAAAACCCGCCGCTCATCACGCTGGATGTGCATGGCGTCGGCTACGAGATCGGCGTGCCGATGAGCACTTTCTACAACCTGCCGGCGGCGGGCGAGAAATTGAGCTTGCATACCCACATGATCGTGCGCGAAGACGGACATTTCCTCTATGGCTTCGGCTCCGAGGGCGAACGCGCCGCCTTTCGCCAGTTGCTCAAGATCACCGGCGTCGGCGCACGCATAGCGCTGGCGGTGCTCTCCGGCCTCTCCGTGGCCGAGCTGACGCAGGCAGTGGTGATGCAGGAAGCTGGACGGCTGGTGAAGATTCCCGGCATCGGCAAGAAGACCGCCGAGCGCCTGCTGCTCGAATTGCGCGACCGCCTGCCCAAGTCCGCCATGACGGCCGCCGCCAGTGCCGGCGGCATGGGTGAGGACGCCGCCGGCGACATCCTCAACGCACTGCTGGCGCTCGGCTACAGCGAGCGCGAGGCACTCACGGCAATGAAGTCGCTGCCCGAGGGAGCAACCGTCCCAGATGGCATCCGCCAGGCCTTGAAGCTGTTGTCCAAGGCCTGATGCCGAGCCTGGTCCAGGTCGGTTAAACTGCGCCTATGGCTATCGAAATCGACAAGCTCGCCGACCGACTCATCTCGGCCGTGCCGGAGTCTCCCCAGGAAGACGTGCTGGAGCGGGCCTTGCGGCCGAAGAGGCTGGCCGAATATGTCGGCCAGGAGAAGATCCGCAACCAATTGGAAATTTTCATCCAGGCGGCCCGGCAGCGCAGCGAGGCGCTGGACCATGTGCTGCTGTTCGGCCCGCCGGGGCTGGGCAAGACCACCCTGGCACACATCGTCGCCCACGAGATGGGCGTCAATCTGCGCCAGACCTCCGGCCCGGTGCTGGAGCGCGCCGGCGACCTGGCGGCGATCCTGACCAATCTCGAACCCAATGACGTGTTGTTCATCGACGAGATTCATCGCCTGTCGCCGGTGGTGGAGGAAATTCTCTACCCGGCGCTGGAGGACTTCCAGATCGACATCATGATCGGCGAAGGGCCGTCGGCGCGCTCGCTCAAGCTCGACCTGCCGCCCTTCACCCTGATCGGCGCGACGACTCGCGCCGGCATGCTGACCAACCCGTTGCGCGACCGTTTCGGCATCGTCGCCCGGCTGGAGTTCTACTCGCCCGAAGAACTCGGACTGATCGTGACGCGCTCGGCCCAGCTTCTCAAGGTGCACCTCGCCGGCGAAGGCGCCACCGAACTCGCCAGGCGTTCGCGCGGCACCCCGCGCATCGCCAACCGCCTCTTGCGCCGGGTCCGCGATTTCGCCGAAGTCAGGGCCGACGGCCGGATTACCCGGGACGTCGCCGACGCCGCGCTGACCATGCTGGATGTGGATCATCTCGGCCTGGATATCATGGACCGGAAACTGCTCGGCGCGATGCTCGAGAAATTCGCCGGCGGCCCGGTCGGCGTGGATAATCTGGCCGCTGCCATCGGCGAGGCGCGCGACACCATCGAAGACGTGCTCGAACCTTTCCTGATCCAGCAGGGTTTCCTGCAACGCACTCCGCGAGGGCGCATCGCCACCGCGACAACCTGGCGGCATTTCGGACTGACCAATCCGAATGCCAGCCGCGCCGGCGATTTGTGGGAACCCTGATGATTACCCCGGCCCAGGCGAAGCGCCGTGGAGGCGGAGTAAAATAGCCGCATGAAGCGCCCGTCCTTTATGTTGCAGGTGCGAGTCTATTATGAGGACACCGATGCCGCCGGCATCGTTTACTACGCCAGCTACCTGAAATTCCTGGAACGCGCGCGCACCGAGTGGTTGCGTGCCTTAGGCTACGAACAAACGACATTGGTGGAGGAAATGGGTATTGCCTTCGCAGCACGCTCCATATCCGCCGAATATCTGGTGCCGGCGCGGCTCGACGACTTGTTGACGGTGGTATCGACCGTCGAGTCCCTGGGACGAGCGCAACTGGTCTTCGCCCAGCGCGTCGAACGCGACGGGAAAGTGCTGCTGACGGCGAAGATGAGGATCGCATGCTTCGATCCCGCGCGCGGCAAAGCCACGGCGATTCCGAAAAGCATTCATGAAAAACTCAAGACCCTGATTGGAAATCAACCATGAACCTTACGCAGGACCTATCCATCATCGAACTGGTCGTCAATGCCAGCCTGGTGGTCAAGCTCATCATGGCGCTGCTGGCGTTCGTCTCATTCATGTCGTGGTACTGGATTTTCCGCAAGTGGTTCGCCCTGCGCGACGCGCGCATCCGCACCGACAAGTTCGAACGCGATTTCTGGAGCGGCGGTGACCTCAACAGCCTCTACCAGAGCGCCGCCAACGACCGGCACGGCAGCGGCGCGCTGGAGCGCATATTCGAGGCGGGCTTCCGTGAGTTCAGCAAGTTGCGCGGCGCGCAGAAGACTCTGGACCAGGCCACCGTGGTGGACGGTGCACGCCGCGCCATGCGCGCCACCTATCAGCGCGAACTCGACGAACTCGATGCCCACCTGGCGTTTCTTGCCTCGGTGGGTTCGGTGTCGCCCTATGTCGGTCTGCTGGGCACGGTTTGGGGCATCATGCATTCGTTCCGCGGCCTGGCCAGCATGAGTACGGCAACCTTGGCCGCCGTTGCACCAGGCATCGCCGAGGCGCTGGTGGCCACCGCCATAGGCCTGTTCGCGGCGATCCCGGCCGTGGTCGCCTACAATCGCTTTGCGCATGATGTGGATCGCATCTCGGTACGCTTCGAAAGCTTCATGGAAGAATTCTCCAACATCTTGCAACGGCAACTGCGATGACTCCCCGCCAGCGTGTTTTTTTTGCTGTCGCGTATCATGCGGCACCAATTCAGTCACCCCCTTCCCTGGGAAGGGGGTCGGGGGGTAGGTCCATTTCTCCTGCATTAGTCTGCGTTGTTTCATGGTCGAGTGAGCAATCATGAGACAACGCAGACTAATGAACCAGATCAACGTCGTCCCGTATATCGACGTGATGCTGGTATTGCTGGTCATATTCATGGCGACCGCGCCGATGATCCAGACCGGCAGTATCGATTTGCCCAGCATCGGCAAGAGCTCGCAACCGCCGGCGGCGCCGTTGGAAGTGGTGATACACGCCGACAAATCGCTGGCCTTGCGCGATCGCGCGCAAGGCGGTATCGAGCAGGTGATCAGTCAAACCGATCTTGCCGCCCGGCTGAAGGATGCCCAGGCGAAGAACCCCAATCAAGCCGTCCTGATCGCTGCCGACAAGAACATCAAGTATGAGGCGGTCCTCGACGTTATGGACCAACTGCAACGCAGCCAGGTGGCGAAAATCGGCTTGCTGGTGCAGCCGCGTAACCCGGCCCGCAACGATCAGACGGGCCAATGAGCGCAGCAGCAGCCCTGCCATATACCGAGCAGTCCAGCCCCGGCAAGGGCGCCTCGATATTCCTGGCGCTGGCCGTGCATGCGCTGCTGCTGGCCTTCCTGTTTTACGGAATACGCTGGCAAACCCAAAAGCCGGCCGCGATCGAGATCGAACTGGTGGTTGCCGCTCCAGAGCCACTCCAGGTCGAAACTCCACCGCCGCCACCGGAACCCCTCCCTGAACCAAAGCCCGTGGCGAAGGTCGAGGCCGAGCCGCCGCCACCGCCGCCCAAACCTGAAATCGCGATCAAGGCGAAGGAAAAACCCAAGCCGGTTAAACCGGCGCCAGTGCCGCCTAAGCCGAGGTACGATCCGTCGAAGAAGTGGCTCGAAGAAGAAATCAAACAGGTCACCGAGCGCAAGAATACCGACGCCGCCGCGCTGGAACTGGAACAGCGGAAGGCTGCACAAGCCGCAACTGCGCGCAGCAAGGCAATCGCCGATTACATGGCCAAGATTCGCGGCAAGATCAAGGGCAACATCGTCCTGCCGATCGACATCAAGGGTAATCCGGAGGCAATATTCGCCGTCGTGCAATTGCCGAGCGGCGAGATACTCAGCGTCAATCTCAAGAAACCCAGCGGCCATGCGGGCTACGACGCGGCAGTCGAACGCGCCATCCTCAAATCCTCCCCCCTGCCCAGACCCGGGCAAGGCGACCTGTTCGCCCGCGAACTGGAACTCAAGTTTCGGCCGCAAGAAGAGTAACGGTATAATCGCGGCATGATGAATCGATTCTTTCGACACCAAATGGCGGCGCTGCTGTTATGCACATCCGCCGTCGCTCATGCCCAGCTTTCCATCGAAATCACCGGTGCAGGCGCCAACCGCCAGCCCATAGCGGTTGCCGACTTCGCTGGCGAGCATATCGTCGCCAAGGCGCTGACATCGGTACTGCGCGCCGACCTGGAACGCAGCGGCCTGTTCCGCCTGATCGATGGCGTTGCCGAACCGCTGGCCGATAGCGCGCCCGTGAATTATCCCGACTGGAAGAGCCGTGGCGCCGACGCACTCGTTGCCGGCAGCGTTATGCCCGACCCGGCCAATACCGATGGCCGTTACGAAACGCGTTTCCGTCTTCACGACATCCAGAAGCAGGCGGTGCTCGGTGGCCAGACCTATGCCTCCAACGCCACCCAGTTGCGCGCCGCAGCCCATCGGGCCGCCGATTTCATCTACGAGAAACTGATCGGCGAGCCGGGAATCTTTTCCACGCGCATCGCTTACGTGGTGAAAAGCACCGGCCGCTACGAGTTGCAGATTGCCGATGCCGACGGCATGAACGCGCAAACTGCGCTGGCCTCGCGCGAACCGATCATTTCACCGACCTGGTCGCCCGACGGCACACGCCTGGCCTATGTGTCCTTCGAGGCGAAGAAACCCATCGTATATGTGCATTCCCTGGCCACCGGACGACGCCATGTCGCCGCCAACTTCAAGGGATCGAATTCAGCGCCGGCATGGTCGCCGGATGGCAAGAAGCTCGCCGTGGTGCTGTCCAAGGATGGCGGATCGTAGCTTTTCCTGGTCACTGCCGACGGCGGCGGCGTGGCGCGCCTGGCCAGTTCCACCGGCATCGATACCGAGCCGCAGTTTTCGGGCGATGGCCAGTTCATCTATTTCACCTCCGATCGCGGCGGGAAACCGCAGATCTACCGGATTCCCGCCGACGGAGGGGAGGCCCAGCGCATCACTTTCGAAGGCAGCTACAACGTCACTCCGCGGCTTTCGCCAAATGCCAAGAGCATGGCCTATATCACCCTCAACAACGGCCGCTACCAGTTGGCCCTGATGGACCTGGCGACCCGGCAAACGCAGATCCTGACCGATTCCGCCAAGGATGAATCACCCAGTTTCGCCCCCAACGGCCGCATGATTATTTATGCCACCGAGATCGGCGGAAGGGGCGTATTGGCGGCTGTTTCAAGCGACGGTCGCGTCAAGCAGAAACTCTCGGTGCAGGCGGCGGATGTTCGCGAACCTGCCTGGGGTCCGTTCCTCAAATGAGTGTCCTAATTCAAGGGAGTATAACCATGCGTAATCTGTTTCTCATTGCCTCTGCCACTCTGATCCTGGCCGCCTGCGGTTCCCAGCCGCCCGCGCCGGAGCAGGGCGGCGCCAAAGTCGAGGACCGCACCGCAATCAAAGTCGAGGCACAGCCCGTAACGACGGTGTCGCCCAGCAAGACCGACGAGTATGGCCTGGCCATGCTCAAGGATCCCAAGAGCATACTATCCAAGCGCAGCGTCTTCTTCGACTACGACCAGTACGTCATCAAGGACGAATTCAAGTCGCTGGTGGAGGCGCACGCCAAATTCCTAGTTGCCAATGGCCAGATCAAAATGTTGATCCAGGGCAATGCCGACGAGCGCGGCAGCCGCGAGTACAACCTGGCGCTGGGCCAGAAGCGCGCCGAAGCCTTGAAGAAAACCTTGATCCTGCTGGGTGGCAAGGAAGCCCAGATCGAAGCCGTCAGCCTCGGCGAGGAAAAGCCGCGCTGCACCGAGCATGGCGAAACCTGCTGGGCGCAAAACCGCCGCGATGACATGCTCTATTCGGGCGAATTCTGATCATGTTTCGCCGGGCAATTTCGCGCTGGCTGGCAACAGTTGCAATCGCCGCAATTGCAGCCGGCGCGAGCTTCCCGGCCATCGCCGGCCTGTTCGATGACGACGAGGCGCGCATACGCATCGAAAAGCTGCGCAGCGACCTCGGCGAACAGGGGAAGCGGCTGGAAGCGGCGATTGCCACTACATCGCGCAGCCAGATCGAGTTGGCCAACCAGATAGAGCAGATCAAGGCCGACATGGCGAAAGTGCGCGGCCAGATCGAGGTGTTGACATACGAACTGGAGGCAACGCAGAAGCGCCAGAAGGACTTTTATATCGACCTCGACAACCGTCTGCGCAAAATTGAAACCGCGGCAGCCGACGTCAAACCCACCTCCGCCCCTGGCGACGTGGCGCCGGCCGATCCCGGCGCCGAAATGCGTGACTACGAAACAGCGCTGACCTTGTTCAAGAGCGCCAAGTACAAGGACGCTCTGGCGGCTTTCCTGGGTTTCATCAAGGCTTACGGCAACAGCAGCCTGCTGGCCAACGCCCATTACTGGGCTGCCTCGGCGCACTTCCAGTTGCGCGAATATGCCAAAGCGGCCGAGTTGTTCGCCAAGGTTTCAAGCGCCTGGCCTAGCGACACCAAGGCGCCCGATGCCCTGCTGGGCCAGGCGAACAGCCAGCAGGAAGGCGGGGATGTCAAGGGGGCGAGGAAGACGCTGGAACAACTCGTCGAGAAATATCCAGCCACCAGTGCCGCTCAAACAGCCAAGCAGCAGCTCAAGAAGAAATAGGCGTGCACGGTACGTCTGGAGTTTTCCGGGGCGCGGGTCGTCGCTCCATCGCGCCTTCCCCGCCACGACGCGTCTCCAACGAACCCAGGGAATGAAGGCTTCAGGCGGCGCTTCGGTCAAGCTGAGGATCAGCGAAATATTCCATTCGATCCAGGGCGAGTCGACTCGCGCCGGCTTGCCTACCGTCTTCGTCCGCCTCACCGGTTGTCCCTTGCGTTGCGTCTGGTGCGATACGGAGTACGCTTTTTCCGGCGGGAAATCGACATCCTTGAGCGAGATCCTCGACCGGGTTGCCGGCTTCGGCTGCCGCACCGTCTGCGTCACCGGCGGCGAACCGCTGGCGCAGGCAGCTTGCCTCGCTTTGCTCCGCACCTTATGCGACTCGGGCTACGACGTATCCCTGGAAACCAGCGGCGCCATCGATCTCGCCAGCATAGACGAACGCGTCTCGAAGATCATGGACATCAAGGCGCCCGGTTCGGGCGAGGCCGGCAAGAACCTGTGGGAGAATCTGCGTTGCCTCGGCGCGCGGGATGAAATCAAGTTTGTCCTGGATTCGGAGCAAGATTACTTATGGGCCAAGGAAGTGCTGAATAGCCACAAGCTCTCCGCCATTTGCCCGATACTCTTCTCACCCGTGCAGGGACGACTCGATCCGGCCCAACTGGCGGAGTGGATACTACGAGATAGTCTGCCGGTGCGTTTCCAGCTCCAACTGCACAAGCTGCTATGGGGATCCGAACGGGGGAAATAGGGAGATGGGCGCAATGAATGCCAAGGACGCTGCCAAGGCGGTGGTGCTGCTTTCCGGCGGACTCGATTCCGCCACGGTGCTGGCGATCGCTCGCGAACGCGGGTTCGCCTGCCATTGTCTATCGCTCGACTATGGACAGCGCCATTGCGTTGAACTCCTGGCGGCCGAGCGCGTTGCCGCCCATCTGGGCGCCAGCGCACAGCGCACCCTAAAACTGGACCTCGGCCAATTCGGCGGATCGGCGCTGACCGATATCAGCATCGCCGTGCCGACTTCCGGCGTAGCCCCGGGAATTCCGGTCACCTATGTGCCGGCGCGCAACACCATCATGCTTTCGCTGGCCCTGGCCTGGGCCGAGGTGTTGAATGCCAATGACATTTTCATCGGCGTGAATGCGGTCGACTACTCCGGTTATCCCGATTGCCGCCCGGAATACATCGCCGCTTTCGAGCGCATGGCGAATCTCGCCACCCAGGCCGCGATCGAAGGCCGGCAGATGCATCTGCACGCGCCCTTGATCGATCTGAGCAAGGCCGAGATCATCCGCCGCGGCCTTGCGCTCGGGGTCGATTACGCCTTGACCATATCCTGCTACCAAGCCGACGAACTGGGCCGCGCCTGCGGCGTCTGTGATTCCTGCCGCCTGCGCCGGGCGGGCTTTGTCGATGCTGGCGTCATCGATCCCACCGCCTATCGCCCGGATGCCGGTCGCTGAAGGCGATTTTGCGCCGCCAAGTTTGACAGGGGGGCGACGAGTTCCTATAATTCGCGCCTCGCTTTGGGTCGTTAGCTCAGTTGGTAGAGCAGCGGACTTTTAATCCGTTGGTCGCAGGTTCGAGTCCCGCACGGCCTACCAAATTGTCATATAGCATATCGGTCTCGAGGCCGAAACAGGGTATTAGTGAAGTAATGGGTCGTTAGCTCAGCTGGTAGAGCAGCGGACTCTTAATCCGTTTGTCCGGGGTTCGATCCCCCGACGGCCTACCAAACTTTAAACGGCTCTCAGCGATGAGGGCCGTTTTTCTTTGGTGGATTGGTTCGTCATTGGGTACTTCGGAGAACATTGGGTCGGTGTTGCCAGCGATACAAGGCAACACGTACAGCGATACTCCTAAGACCCGGGGACTGAAAGATGTAACAGACCCAGGAAAATACCTCTTCTCCGATTATTGGCACGAACCCTGCATAGCATGTACCAAGCGCAAAAAATGCGCGCGATACGGCCTGTAACCAGATTTCCCGGCTGAATCTTGCCACCGTATCGGATCATGGCGGCAATATTTTCCGGCACACAGCTTCAAGGGAGACTTCGATGCGCAAAACCAGTTCGGGACTGACAGCAGTTTTTCCTCTGGCTATCAAGAATAGAGTCAAAACAGAGTTGCCTGCCTTGGTGGCCTTGACTGCAATCGGTGAGCCTTGGTTTTCAGGCGAGCATCAGTCGGATCTGCTCGCCGTAGCGCTTGTTGTCCTCGAGTTGGCTCCTGCAAACAGCTTACAGGCACAATGCTCAGCAGAGCTGCAACGATTGTGCGAGGAGTCCATCATACTGGCGAAAAAGGTTGAGATTGCCTTGAATCTCGCCGAGTGCCTACCTTGGCTACAGACACAACCAAACTCCCATATTCAGCGCGCCCTGAAGGTTGTATTCGCTCGACATTTTCCCTTGGCGGCATAGTTATATCCCGGCTATTGGAAGACGAAGTTTCGGGGGATTTTCAGGCCAACTATTCTTACCTACCTAAGGAACCTATTTCTTTCCGAAAATACTTTGCCTCGTTCAACAAAGAGCGGCGAGGCAACAAATGCCGTACCTATCTTGGAGCCGTACTAATGAATATTTCGTCTTCGTCCATTGTTCTGAGCATCGCGGATTTTCGTACTCAGATGCTCGGTTCACTCATGAACTTGGGATCCGATACCAGTTCATCCTTTGGCGACATCATGTCCCAGTTCCAAGCGGGAGGCGGTAATTCCCCGGCGGCGTTGAAGTCGAATGCGTCAGTGGGTGCTAACACCGCCTCTGCTTCAGCTGGACTCAATATGTCGTTGCGCGACCCTCAATCTGCCTACACCATGATGACCAAGATCAACGCCCTGGACGTTACCTATAAGAGCCAGTATTCCGAATTGACCACGATGGAATCGTATCTGCCCCGGATAGAGGAGGCAGTACAGCAATTGGGCAAGACAGCCGTCACGGACGGCAACGACAGCATTAAGGCCAAGCTCCAGGACTTTGCCCAACAGTACAACGCCTGGGTTCAACGATTCAAACCGGACGTGCAAAGCGGTGGAGTGTTGGCAAACACCCAGGCGGGCGAGCTTCCCCTGTACGAGCTGGACCAGGTCATCGAGAACCGGTTCATCGGTGCCAAGGATGGTTTCAACGGTCTGGCCGACATGGGCATCAGCGTCGATGCCAATACCGGCCTGATGTCTGTGAACACCAGTCTGCTTGACGCGGCGTTGGCAAACAACAAATCGGCGGTCGTGGATGCAGTGGGAGAGTTCAGCACAAAGTTTGCCGCGTCAGCACATCTGCTCGCCTCCGACGACAATTTTATCCAACACCGGCTCAATAATCTCAATAGTGCCGTCACTTATATCGACGGCAATACTGGCAGCTGGCAAAAGGAATTTGGCAGCGGAGACGCCGCAAGTCCAGTGGGGAAAATCGCTCAGGCACTGGCTGCTTACAATAAAACTACGGGCATGTGAGCAGGCACCTTACGGCATCAACAATCGATTCACGTTGTAAGACTGCGATTCGATTTGTAGGGCGCGGTTCGCGGTCGATATCGGTAAGAAGGCCAGCCTACCTTTTGTAGTTTCAGGTTTAATCCTATCCACGGGGCTGCTGGATTCGCACATTGCTTGTTTCCTTTATACTTTTGGAAGGGTTATTCACTCTCTCACGGCGGAAGTAATCAAGGTATGTTGAAAGCGGTGGTCGCGGCAGTGTTTGCAATCTTTAGTGGCGTTGCGCACGCTGGGAACCAAGGGTATTACGAATGCACCAACTCGGACGACTCCCTGGAGTATTCTTTACATGAGTGCGAGGATGGACAGGAACAGAAATATATCGGCAGCAAAGAAGGGCCCAGAAGGCCCGCCAGGGAAAGGCACAGAACAATAACTCGTACAGCGCCTCAAGCCGAAGCGACACCGGCTGGAGAGAGCAAGTCAAGTCTGGGGTTGAATCTGGCAAGCTATAAGTGCGTTGGAAGAGCAGGCGACATCCTATATACCGACGCCAGCGATTATTTGGCCTTTGAAATTTACCGGTGTACACAGATCAGTCACAGTGTTGCCTGTGCCGAGGCGCTTGCCTTGCTAACCCAAGAACCCCTAGCTGTGGTCTCGAATAAATTGTCGTGCCCTTGATCGATCGCCGGCGGCATGGTGGTCATACGTGGTGAACCGACCAAAGCTCCCAGTCCACTGGCTGCAAGCATTCGCGTCCGCATGCCATCGAAAAGGAACAGGGCCTGCGGCGCACGAACCAGTGTATCTTGCGCAATTGACATTGTCGGCGCCAAGGGTATATTTCAGAAAACGCAAGGCGGAAAATAATTCAAATGTCGCAGGGGATTCATCATGTCGATCTCGAACCAGCAGTACTTGGACAGACTCGCGGAAATTGGCAAACACTTTGAAAAAGACGAGTGTTTGCCCGATTCTTCCCGGCAATTATTTTCCAAAGCCATGGATATGGCGGAAGACTACCACTATGAGTCTGTCGCCGGTACGTGTGATCGTGTAGAAGAAACCTTCTCGGTGCTTTGCGAAGCTTGCAAATCGGCGGGGCTGCATCAGTGCAAGGAAAATCAGAACAGATTCCTTTCCTGTCAGCTTGTCTGGAATTATTCCTCGTAATTCCTTTTCGTCGCCGTCCTTGTCGCCGGTTCGATTCCCATCCGTCCGAATATCGATGAGGAGAGTTTCCGGCTAGTGCAGGACTCTCTCGTCCGGCACCAGCCGCAATCCGATGTTGACTATCAGAACCCGGTGCCCCTGTAGCACCATGCTGCCCTGGCGGCGGTTGTTGCCGGTATCGCTGTATTCGAATTCATACACCCTCCTCAATTTCAATTGGCCATCACCGTCGCGGGCTGGCTTCAGGCTGGCGATGGCAACCGTATCGTCGAGCAGCAACAGTCCTTCCATTGCACACGCATTGCGGGCGGCGGCAATGGCGGAATCCCTGGCCTTCAGACTGTCAAACCATAGCCAAACGACACCGCCGATGACGACGAGGGAAATCAATTCGAAGCCGGGCATGTGCTAGTAGCCTGCCTGGGACACCGCCCCAACCCCATCAGCGAGCGTCCCCAGCGAGATCGCTTGGTTTCCTGACAATGGCCCAAGATAATAGAGCGTGCCGTTGGAAGTGGCGACATACGCATTGCTCGACGGGTAGTAGCGATAGTAAATGCCTGAAGCGCTGCGCGAAATCATGCCGGCTGGCGACAGCGGATTGGCCGGGGACAGATACTGGGGGAAGGTGGCTTCGAGATAGGCGAATACACGGTCCGAATCGGAAGTGCCCTGATTCGCCCTGTCAGAAGACACCTTGTCCAGCATGACGAAATTCGACCTCTGGAAATTCGTGGTGGTCATTGGGGTGGCTAGGGGTAAATCGGAAAAAGCGCCGCCGGCATTAACTGTGGGCAAAGCCGCGATCGCATCGACGATATCCATGCCGCTCCCCAGCACTCTGCCGAACACCGTGAACCCACCGTTCTGGCCATCCAGATCGGAATTGCTCGCCAGGTTGATGAACCACTGAGAGGTGGCGCTGTTGGGATCGCCGGGTAACTTGGCCATGGCGATCGTTCCCCTCAGGTTAGGGCGGGTGGTGCTGAACTCGTTCACCACCGGAGGCAGCGCAGGGACCGGATTGGTGCTGTTCGGCGCACTGCCCAACGCGTAGCCGCCGCCCTGGATGATGAAACCCAAAATGCTGCGGTGGATGAAGGTATTGTCATACGCGCCGCTATTCACGTAGGCAAGGAAATTCGCCACTGCCTTCGGCGCGGCGACATCGAATAATTGAATATCGACGACGCCCAGCGTGGTCTGTAGTCTCACCGTGGTCGCCTGGCTGGTCGCTGCGACGGTCGTCAGCAACAACCCGGCCAGTCCCACAGTCAGCAACCACCCCTTGCGAAATAGACGCGTTGCAATCATCTTTACGTTCCCATGAATACGGTCGGTACCCTCAGCACCCCAGACCCAAGAGCGGGCACTAGTCGATCCGTCCGATTCGCTTGACCACGTCGCTCATCTTCTTTTCGTCGACATCCCAGAAGCGCTGGAACTCCGGGGCATCGAGGTAGAGTATGGGACTGCCCGCGCTCTGGATAACCTGCTGCACATTGGCATCG
>JAPLQT010000071.1:0-19032 GCA_026399515.1 Pseudomonadota bacterium
ATGGCGCCGCACTTGGCGCCGGCATACACCGATTCGCCGAGGCTGCCGACGCGGCCGGCGTCCGAGGCGACCGTGACGATCTTCCCAGCGCCCTTCTCCATCATCTTGCTGACAAAAGCGCGGCTCACCGCCACCGGGCCCATCAGATTGACGTCGACCACCTTGCGCCAGAAGTCCGGTGTGTTCTCGACGAAGGGCTGGATCTTGCCCCAGCCGGCGACGTTGGCAACGATGTCCACGTGGCCGCGCGCGGCGTATGCCTTCTCCGCGAAGGCGGCGATCGAATCCAGATCGGTCACATCGAGCCGAAAGAAGTCGGCGCCCTGACCGCGGGCGCGAATAGCCGCCACCGCCGCAGCCCCTCCCTCCTCGTTGAGATCGCCGAGCACCACATGCGCACCCGCCGCCGCCAGCACCTCCGCCACCGCCTTGCCTATCCCTGATGCCGCTCCCGTTATCACCGCCGTCTTCCCATCGACTCTCATTTTCATGCTCCCATCAAGTTAAATTCTGGACTGAATGATCATTCATTCATTTTTTACCACAGAGCACTTTCGTTTGCAAGCACCGATCTCAACAAAGTCTACTTGTAGGGAAGTCCGGGGCGGTTCTGTTCGCGCTGAAAATCCTTGATGGTCTGGCGCCCGATGATGAGTTTCTGCACTTCGGTGGCTCCTTCGTAAATCCGCAAGGCCCTGATCTCCCTGTACAGGCGCTCGACCGGCATTCCTGACTTCACGCCCAGTCCGCCGAAAAGCTGGACGGCCTTGTCGATCACCTGTTGCGCGGTTTCCGTGGACACCATCTTGGCCATGGCGACTTCCAGCGTACCCGGTTCACCGAGGCAGTCGCGAACCCAGGCCGCCCGATAGGTCAGCAGGGCGCTGCTGTCTATTCCGGTCGCCATGTCGGCAATCGTCGCCTGGGTGAGTTGAAAGTCCGCCAGCGTCTGTCCGAACATCTTGCGTGAGCAAGACCTGGCGAGCCCTTCGTGCAGGGCGTGGCGGGCAAACCCCAAGGCGGCGGCGGCCACGCTGGTCCTGAAGATATCCAGGGTCTGCATCGCCACCTTGAAGCCCGATCCGGCCTGACCCAGCAGGTTTGCAACCGGAACCCGGCAGTTGCGGAAACGCAAACTGGCGAGCGGGTGCGGGGCGATGACAGGAATATGTTCCGAGACTTCCAGCCCCGGCGTATCGGCGTCGACCACGAAACCTGAAATCCCCCTGCTCCCCGGCGCTTCCCCTGTCCGCGCAAACACGCAATAAAAATCCGCGATGCCGCCGTTGGATATCCAGGTCTTCTCTCCGTCCAGCACGTAGAACTCACCTTCGCGGCGGGCGGTAGTAGCCAACGCACCCACGTCGGAACCGGCGTCCGGCTCCGACAACGCAAACGCCGCGATGCGTTCGCCGGAGCAAACCTTGGGCAGGTATCGCGCCTTGACGTCGGCCGATCCGGCGATGGAGATCGCCCCGCTCCCCAGTCCCTGCATGGCGAAAGCGAAATCGGCGAGGCCCGAGCGACGCGCGAGGTTTTCCCGCATCAGGCAAAGGGAACGGACATCGATGTTCTCCCGCGCCCCGCCATAAGCTTTGCCCACGCAATGGCGCAACCATCCGCCCTGCCCCAGTTCGGCAACCAGGGACCGGCAGGTCTCGCCTACATCCGCAGTATCTTCGGTCGCGGCGAGTTTGCCATCGGCCCACGCATTCAGTTCGTTCGTCATTTGCCGGTGGCCGTCGTCGAAAAACGGCCACGCCAGATAATCCTGACCACTCATAGTTTGCGCTCCAGTCGGTGTAGGTTACGTGCTCGCGAATGCATGGGTATCGAGCGACTTGCCAGACTGAATGATCGCTCATTCAGTTTGTTCGGTCAAGACTATGGAACTGAATGACCCTGCAAGATGGTTTTCATCTCAAGGGGGTTCTCGTCGGCGAGAATCGACAGCACGGCCGGGCTTGGCCGCCTTGTATCCCAATGCCCGTCAGGTGTCCCGTTGAAACAGACGGAAAAACACCCCGCGCAACCAGCGGTTGCCGGGGTCGTTGTTGTAGCGGCGGTGCCAGTACTGATTGATGGTGAAGCCCGCGCTCTCGAACGGCAGCGGATAAACCTTGAGGCGGCCGATCTTTTGCAACGTCTCCGCCGCCTCGATAGGCACCACGGCAATCAGGTCGGTCTTCGAGGCGATTTCGATCAGGGTGAGGAAGTTCTGGACCCGCAGCAGGACGGTCCGCTGTATGCCCAGGCGGTGAAGAATTCCTTCCAGTATCGGTTGGCTGCGCGCCGGCGCGCTGACGGCGACCTGGGGCGCATCGACGAAACGACGCAAGGTTAGGCGGCTCTTGACGAGGGGATTGCCGCTGCGGGCGACACAAACGAAGCGGCTCTCGTAGAGTTTCTGCCGAAAATGATCGGGGCCGTCCAGGTCAGGGAAGATGCCGACGGCGAAATCCACTTCTCCGCCAGCCAACCCTGCCCTTAGGGCTGGCGCGTCGAGCAGCCCGCTGCGCAGGGTGATGCGCGCTCCCTGGCGCTGCAATTCGGTCATCAGGCCCGGCAGGAAGTAGCTCTCGGCGATGTCGGTCATGCAGTAAACGAAACTCCGAGTCGTCGTCGCCGGATCGAAGACCGTGCGGCCGAAGACGTCGGCCCGCAACTTCTCCACGACGTCGCGTAGCGGCGCGGCCAAGTCCATGGCGAGAGACGTCGGTTGCATCTCGTTGCCGACGCGAAAGAACAGCGGGTCGTTGAAAGTGCGCCGCATCTTCGCCAGGGCATAGCTCATGGCCGGCTGGCTCAGGCCCAACTCCACGCCCGCCACGGTCACGTTCCGGTTGCGCAGAATGGCGTCGAAAACGGTGATTAAGTTCAGGTCGACTGTGTGTAGGTCCATACTCGGTCCCAGTGATCACGATGACAGGGATTCTACGCAAGCCTCCATCTATTTTATGGATACTGCTAATAAATAAAAGTGGATTGACGGATGCATAGCGAAAAACGGACCATTGCAAGAAAAATGACCATAAAGGCATAGGTGTCTCCCGCGACTGGGGATAAGCCTCGCCGGAAATGCGTCAACGTGTCCCAAGGAATCCGCGGCGCGAGCCGCGCATACAAGACTCGCGCCTCACCTGGGGCGCGGACCTAAACCAAGGAGGGGATCATGGTCTTAAAGAAATTTGCACCGTTGCTGGCGGTAGTCTTTCTCGGCGTTTCCTTGTCGGCCCGAGCCGACGTAACTATCGGCGTCAGCCTCCCGCTTACCGGCCCAGGGGTGTCCCTGGGCCTGCCGAGCAAGAACGCCATGGAGCTATGGCCGGAATCGATCGCTGGCGAGAAACTTAAACTGGTCATCCTCGACGACGCCGGCGACCCGACGGCGGGCATCAAGAACGCCCGCAAGTTCCTCGAAGAGGACAAGGTGGACTTCATTATCGCGTCAGCCATCACCCCACCGGCCCTGGCTGTTTCCACGGTCGCCGCCGAAAGCCAGATCGTGCAGATCTCGCCCTCCCCTCTCGACCTCTCGCCCGAAAAAGGCGATTGGACCTTCCGCATCGCGCAGAATGTGCCGGTGGTGGCCACGGGAGCGGTCGAGCACATGCAGAAGGCCGGCGTGAAGACCCTGGCCTTCCTCGGCTACAACGATCCCTATGGCGAGAGTTGGCTCAAGGCGACGACTGCCGCGGCGGAAAAGGCCGGCATCAAGGTCGTCGCCATCGAACGCTTCGCCCGCGCCGACACCAGCGTCGCGGCCCAGGCCATCAAGGTGGTGATCTCCAAGGCGGATGCGGTGCTCATCGTCGCCACCGGCAGTGGCGCCGTGACGCCGCACAAGGCGGTGCTGGAAAAAGGCTACAAGGGCCGCATCTACCACACCCACGGCGCTGTCTCCACTGACATGTTGCGCCTGGGCGGCAAGGACGTGGAAGGTGCCTATGCGGTCTCCGGGTTCATTCCCGTCGCCGAGCAACTCCCCGCCAACCATCCCTCGCGCAAACTCGCCCTGCAGTTCATAGACCAGTACGAAAAGAAATTCGGCGCCGGCAGCCGCAACCAGTTCTCCGCCCACATCAACGACATCCTGATCCTGCTCGAGAAGGCGCTGCCCCTGGCGCTGAAGCAAGCCAAGCCGGGAACCAAGGAGTTCCGCCTGGCGTTTCGCACCGCTCTCGAATCCATCGGCGACACCACGGTATCCCAAGGCCAGATTCCTTTCTCGCGCACCGTGCATACGGGACTGGATAACCGCTCGGTGGTGATGCTGAAGATACAGAACGGCGCCTGGACCCTGCTGCCCAACTGAGCCGCCCGCCAAGCGCCCACTGCCACCATGTACGCCGTCCGCCTCTGGTCGGTTCGTCACGCTCGTGCCTTGCACCGGGCCTACGAATTCTTCTCCCGCTTCGCGCCCTATTTCGCGCCCCTGGCGCGGGCAGTCGGCGAGCGGCGAGCGGCGGCATTGCTGCGACCGGTTGAGAAAGCCGCGAAGCAGTTGCTGTTCGACTGCCGCATGTGCGGCCAGTGCGTGCTCTCGGCCACGGGAATGGCCTGCCCGATGAACTGCGCCAAGGAAATGAGGAACGGCCCATGCGGCGGCGTACGCCCCGACGGCAACTGCGAAGTCAAGCCGGAGATGCGCTGCACCTGGGTCGAGGCTACCGCCGGGACCAAGCTCATCGCCCCGGACCACCGGGCGCATCCGACGCCGTTGCTGCCGGCGATCGACGTAAGAAAACATGGTAGCTCGACCTGGCTGCAAGTGGTGCATGGACGGCCCGACCCGGCCTTCCAGCCGCCGGTGGAAAGCCGCCAGGTCGCCGCGCCGGATATCGGCTCCTTCGAAAAAGCCTGCCGTTCGGGCAGCTTCGTCGTCACCGTCGAAGTTGCGCCGCCGGATTCCGCCGACCCGGCTGCCCTGGTGGCGCAGGCGGCGAAATTCAGAGGTCTGGTCGACGCCATCAATATCACCGACGGCGCCGGCGGCAACTGCCACATGTCGAGCGTGGCCGCCTCGGCCATACTCGCCGCCCACGACTACACGCCGGTCTACCAGATCGCCTGCCGCGACCGCAACCGTATCGCCATCCAGGGCGATATCCTCGGCGCCGCGGCGCTGGGCGTGAAGAACATCCTCTGCCTCACCGGCGACGACGTGAGCCAAGGCGACCACCCGCAGGCCAAGCCGGTCTTTGACCTAGACGCCGTCTCGCTGTTGCATGTCGCCCGCGGCATGTGTGACCGCGGCACTTACGCCTCCGGCCGCAAGCTGGAGACACCGCCCGACTTGTTTATCGGCGCCACGGCCAACCCTTTCGTTCCGCCTTTCGCCGACCGCGTCGCCAATCTGGAAAAGAAAATCGTCGCCGGCGCCCGCTTCATTCAGACCCAGTTCTGCTTCGATCTGCAACTGTTCGAGGACTTCATGAAAGAAGTTCGCCGCCGTGAGCTGCACCGCCGCGCCCACATCATCGTCGGCGTCGGCACCCTGGGCAACGCCAAGGCATTGCGCTGGATGGGCGCCCATGTTCCCGGCGTTCATGTGCCCGAGGTTTTGCTGGCCCGCATAGGTCGCGCCGCCAACCAGACCGACGAGGGCAAGCGCGCTTGCATCGAAACCATCCGGGCGCTTGCGACCATCGAAGGCGTGGCCGGCGTCCACGTTATGGGGCACCGAAACGAGCACATACTTGCCGAGATCATCGCCGAAGCCTGCCCGCGCACCCTTGCTGAATGAAAGATCCAACGGAGAAACGCATATGAACGATATGACGGACGAAGAAAGACAACTGGTCGAGTGGCTGGCCGACATGAACGAGGACGATGCCCTGGCCCTGGCCAAACGCATGCTGCTGGAGGACAAAAAGAACCCGATGCGAGTGCTCGAACTCTGCCGCGCAGCCATGGACATCGTCGGCAAGCGCTTCGAGGAGGGCGAGTACTTCCTGCCCGAACTGGTGCTGGCGGGCGAGATGCTGGAAACCATCGGCGCCATCGCCAAGCCACTGATCAAGCTGGGCGACGGCGGGGAAG
Organism: Pseudomonadota bacterium; assembly: GCA_026399515.1. Classification (GTDB taxonomy): domain Bacteria; phylum Pseudomonadota; class Gammaproteobacteria; order Burkholderiales; family Rhodocyclaceae; genus JACRAR01. The sequence continues at coordinate 6,043 of JAPLQT010000071.1, forward strand.
CGAAGAAACACGGCAAGGTGCTGATCGGCACGGTGCATGGCGACCTGCACGACATCGGCAAGAATATCGTCTCCTTCATGCTCGACATCAACGGCTTCGAGGTCAAGGACATCGGCGTGGACGTGCCGGTGCGGACTTTCATCGACGAGATCAACACCTGGCAGCCCGACGTGGTGGGACTCTCGGGCTTCCTGACCCTGGCTTTCGAGTCGATGAAGGAAACCATCGCCGCCTTCGAGTCGGCCGGCATGCGCGACAAGTTCAAGGTCATGATCGGCGGCGGCCAGATCGACGATACGGTGAAGAACTACACCGGCGCCGACGCATTCGGCGTCAATGCCGTCGAAGCCGTGGCTTTGTGCCGCCGCTGGATGGGGGTGGCAGCATGAACGCCCCCGCCGCCAGTGCGGCCTACGATCAGCGCTGGCAACGTATCCAGGATTGCATCAACCTGAAGCAGCCGGATCGCATGCCGGTGGCGCTGTATTCCACCTTCTGGCTCGCCAAGTACGGCGGCATCACCTGCAAGCAACTGATGTATGACTACGAGAAGACCAAGGAGATCGCCGAACGCGCGGTGCTCGAATTCGAACCCGACGTCATCAGTACGCTGCTCCTCACGGTGGCTTCCGGCCGCAGCCTGGAAGCCATCGGCTTCAAGCAGTTGCAATGGCCGGGGCACGGCGTCGGCGACAACCAGCCTTTCCAGTATCTCGATCGGGAATACATGAAGGCCGACGAGTACGACGAGTTCATCTTCGACCCCACCGGCTACTATCTGCACACCTACCTGCCCCGGGTGGCGGAAGCCTTCGAGGGCTTCGAGGAATTGCCCAATTTTCCGGGACTGCATTATTTTCGCCTGGTCGGCAGCGTCCGCTCCTTCGCCAACCCGCGGGTACGCGCGGCCTTCGAGAACGTCTTCAAAGCCGCCGAGGAATCGGAACGTTTCTTTCAGCACCACGTGCAGTTCATGGCGCGCATGGCGTCGCTGGGCTACCCCGCCACCAACGGCACCACCGGTGTCTCGCCCTACGACTTCATCGCCGACTACTTCCGCGGCGCCACCGGCATGATGAAGGACCTCTTCCGCAACAAGGACAAGCTGCTGCAACTGCTGGACAAGGTCGCCGTCTTCCTGTTGCGGCAGATCATCCCCACCGCCAAGGCCTCGGGCAACCCCATCGTCTTCATCCCCATCCACTGGGCGCCGGACGCCTTCATGTCGCCCAAGCAGTTCGAGACCTTCTGGTGGCCCTCCTTCCGCAAAATGCTGATCGGCCTCATCGACGTCGGCCTTGTGCCCATGCCGCTGTGGGAAGCCGACTGCACCAAACGCCTGGAAGTCATCAAGGACGTGCCGGCCGGCAAATGCATCTACTGGTTCGAGCGCACCGACATGGTCAAGGCCTTCGAGGTGCTCGGCGACGTCGTGGCCCTGCGCGGCAACCTCTCACCCTCGCTGCTCACCACCGGGAAGCCGGATGAAGTCGACGCCGCCGTCAAACACCTGGTGGACAACGTTTGGAACCAGGGCGGCAAACTGATCCTCGACGCCGCCTTCGGCCTTCCCGACGAGACACCGGTGGAGAACGTGCGCGCCATGTTTGACGCCGCGCGCAAGTACGCCGGCTAGCCCATCATGCCCTCCGTCCGTGGTGTCGATCTGAAGCGCGAAATGGCGAACAATCCGGCGCCAGGCTTGTCGCCAGTGCGCGCTCGCCTGCGTGCCGACGCCCTGAGGCTGATCGAGGCCGAGGACCTGGTGGAGGCGAGCTACAGCTACCGCATCGTGCCCCTCGACCGGCCTGCGGCCGAGACACTCCACGTCGGCGGAGAAACCCTGCATGCGCCGCGACTGCTACCCGAGAGTGGCGAACTGACGTCTCTCGGATGCGGTGTGTGCACAGTGGGGCCAAGGCTGGAAGCGCGCGTCACCGCTCTCTTCGGCGAGAGGCGGGCCTCGCTGGCCCTGGCGGTGGATGAAGTCGCCAACCAAATGCTGATGGCGCTCGGGCGGCGGGTCCAGGACCGCATGCTATCCGAATGTTATCGCTGCCGGCTCTCCATGGCCGGGGAATTGCGCGCCGGCGATCCTGGCCTGGATATCGAGGCCCAGGCGGCCGTGCTGCGCCTGGCCGAGGCGGAGAGCATAGGGGTGCGCGTGCATGGAGGCCATTTGTTGACCCCGCTCAAGTCGGTCTCCATGGTGCTCGGCGTCGGCCGCGACCTGCCGGCCGTGAGCTGGTCGCGCTGCGAGTCCTGCCCCTCGTCGAGCAAGTGTAACTTCGGCCGTCTGCCGAAGCCGGCCATGCTCGGCCGCGTGGAAGCTTGAAATGACGGCCGCCACCTACCGCCTGCACTTTCCGCATCTCGATCGAGAGATCGCGGCGCGCGAGAACGAAACCATATTTCAGAGCGCGCGGCGTCATGGCGTGCGCATCGTCGGCGCTTGCGGCGGGCGCGGCACCTGCGGCAGTTGCGTGGTGCGGATCGGCGAAGGCGAAGTGACGAAGCTTCAATCGCCAGGCGCGGCAAGTGAAGATCTGTATGAGAACCAAGGCGAGTCTTCGGATCGGCGCAAGTGGCTGCGCGCCTGCCAGATCGCCGCCCGCTCCGATTGCAGCGTCGAAGTGGCGCCGCGCTCGCTGGCGCCGGTGGTGCGGACCGAGACCGATCGCGGCGAGAAGGAGATGCTGCCGCTGGATGCCGCCGTGGTCGCACTCGATCCCTTGGATTGCGGCGACTTGCGCATCGATCTGGCCGCGGCGCGCCAACTCCCGAGCGTGCTGCGCGAGGGACAAGGAAGCGGCGCCTGGTCGCTGCGCGTCTGGCGCCACGGCGGCGAGTTGATCGGCTTCGGCCCGGCGGGGCGGCGCAGCCTCGGACTGGCCATAGATCTCGGCACCACCAATGCCGCCGGCTTCCTGGTCGATCTCGAAAGCGGCGAGCGCATCGCCACGCTCGGCATCGAGAATCCCCAGGTGGCCTGGGGCGCCGACCTGATCAGCCGCGTGAACTACGCCGCGCAGGGCGACGCGGCGGCGGATGAATTGCGCGGTGCCGCCATCGAGGCCATCAACGCCCTCGCCCACGATCTTTGCCGGAGCGTCGACCAGGCGGCAAACGACATCATGGACGTGGCGATCTGCGGCAACACCGCCATGCACCACCTGCTGCTGGGGCTGCCGGTGCGCCAGCTCGGCCGCGCGCCTTTCGTCGCCGCCGTGCGCGGTGCCATGGACCTCAAGGCCCGCGAACTGGGCCTCGCGGTCGCCCCCGGGGCCAGGGTACACATCGCGCCCAACATCGGCGGTTTCGTCGGCGGCGACCACGTCACGGCCCTGCTGGCCACCGAGAGCGAATGGCAGGGGCTGGGCACGGCGCTGGTCATGGACATCGGCACCAATACCGAAATCACCCTGATCCATGACGGGCGCTTCTATTCGGCCTCGGCGCCGTCCGGGCCGGCCCTCGAAGGCGGTCACATTTCCTGCGGCATGCGCGCCGCCGAGGGCGCGATCGAGAAGGTCGCCTACACCGGCGGCCGCCTAACCGTCGAGACCATCGGCCACAAGAAGGCCATCGGTCTGTGTGGCTCCGGCGTACTCGATACGCTGGCCACGCTCCATCGCGCCGGCCTCGTCAACGACCAGGGCCGGCTTGCCGCCGTGCATCCCGACATCGTTTCTCAGCCCGGCAAGAGTGGCGGCAAGCGCGCCGTGCAACTGGCGCCGGATGTCCTGTTCACCCAGGACGACGTGCGCGCCGTGCAGCTTGCCAAGGCCGCCATCCGCACCGCCGTCGATCTGTTGCTCGACGAGGCCGGGGCCGGGGTCGGCGAGGCGAACATCGAGCGCTTCATCATCGCCGGTTCCTTCGGCGCTTATATCGATATCGAGAGCGGTATCCGTATCGGCCTCTTTCCCGATCTACCGCGCGAGCGGTTCCTCCAGGTCGGCAATGCCGCCGGCATCGGCGTGCGCCGCATGCTGGCATCCGGCCAGGCGCGACTGCGGGCGCGGCAACTGGCCGACACCTGCCGCTACATGGAGCTCAGCTCACGCGGCGATTTCCAGAAGATCTTTCTGCATCACATCGGATTCAAGAAATCCCCCATCGAGGAGAGCGGCAAGTGAACAACGGTTTTAACATCGACATCATCGGCGAGCGTATCAACCCCGGCTTCAAGTCCACCAAGGCCCTGTTCGACAACCAGGATCTGCCCGGCATCCAGGCGTTGGCGGTGAAGCAGGCCGAAGCGGGCGCCCGGTACCAGAACGTCAATATCGGCGCCCAGGCGCTCACCGATCCGCAATGGATGGCGCGGGTCATCGAAGCCATCCAGGAGGTCGTGACCACGCCGCTGTCTTTCGACTTTCCCAGCCGGAAGGTGCAGGAAATCTGCCTGTCCTGCTACGACCCGGCCAAGGCCGACGGCGAGCTGCCTATCGTCAATTCGATCACCGAACACCGCTGGGACCTGATGGATCTATACGGCCGCTACAAGTTCAAGGTCATCCTGATGGCTTCGGAGCGCGTCGAAAATGGCGTGGCGAAAGGCAACAAGACGGCCGCCGAGATCTACGCCACGGCGCGCCGTGGAGCACTGCGCCTGAAGAACGACTATGGAATGCCGCTCGACCACATCTTCATCGACATGTCGGTGTCCGCCATCATCGCCGACACCGAAGGGCTCAATCGCAGCACCGTGGAGGCTATCCGGATGATAGGCGGCGACCCGGAACTCAAGGGGGTGCACATGATGGGCGGACTCTCCAACATCGGCCAGCAACTGCCACCCAAGGCGGCGGACGGTTCGGACCTGAAACACTGCCTGGAAAACGCGTTCCTTACGTTGACGGTCCCTCACGGCTTCGACTACATCCTGGGCACGCCCTGGCGCGGCTATGAGGCGCTGGCCGAGGACCACTATGTGCTAAGCGCCTACAGAAACTTCCTCGAACAGAGTGGCAGCAACGCGCTGCGCGCCGTGCGCAAGTTCTACCGTGCTTGATCCCATGCCGATCAAGGAACTCGCTGTTGTGGTCGATGAATGGTTCGATGGCGAAACCCGCCATCGTGATCCCGCGACCTTCCTGGTGCAGTTGGGACGCATCACTCATATCGTGGCGGGTGATTTCGGATCGCACTTCGCGGCACGGGGCGTTCCCGTCGAACGCGGCGTCTTCCTCATGCCCGGCCTGGTGGATGCCCATGTCCATCTCTTTCTCGACGGCGCGCCGACGGACGGCCCGACCCGCTCGGCCCATCTGAAGAAGTCGGTGGACGAACTGACCGAGGCGGCGCGGGCCAGCGCCCGCCAGTCGTTGGCCTGTGGCGTCACCCTGGTCCGCGACGCGGGCGACCGCCACGGCATCAACAACCGCGTGCGCGACGAGGTCAGGAATGGCCCCACGGGTCTCGCCCGCGTGCGCTCCGGCGGTCTCGGCGTGAAACGGCCCAAGCGTTATGGCGGCTTCATGGCCGGCGATGTGGAGGACGACGATGCGATCCGCGCCTCCGTCGCAGAGCTGGCGAAAGCCAACGACGAGATCAAACTGATCCTCACCGGCATCATCGATTTCGACGCCGGCGCCGTCACCGACGAGCCGCAGTTCGACCTCGAAAGTGCGCGGCTAGTTGTCAATACCGCGAAGGCTCATGGCCGCAAGACCTTCGCCCATTGCAGCGGCGAGAAGGGTCTGGCGATTGCGGCTCGCGCGGGGGTCGGCTCCATCGAACACGGATTCTTCATGAACCGGGAAACCCTGGCCCTAATGCGCGACAACGCCGTTGCCTGGACGCCGACATTCTGCCCAGTGCATTTCCAGTGGGCCGAGCCCCAAGCCGTGGGCTGGTCGCAGAACACCGTCGGCAATCTGCGGCGCATACTCGATGCTCACGCCGAACACCTGCGCCTGGCCGACGAGATGGGCGTGACGCTGCTCATGGGTACGGATGCCGGCAGCATGGGCGTGGAACACGGCCATGCGCTGTTCGAGGAAATCGACCGCTATCTCGAAGCCGGATTATCGCTGGAGAAAACGCTCGCCGCCGCTACCGCCGCGGCACGCCGCCACTTCGGATTCGCGCACACCCGTCTCGAACGCGGAGCGCCCTTCGAGGCCGTACTGCTCGATGCCTCCCCCTTCGATGACCTCCGGGCATGCCGCCAGCCGCGCCGCGTCTGGCTCGGCTGATAGGAAAACACAAGCCTGGGCTGCAATCTCCCCCGTCAGACGAATTCGATCGACAGTTCGCCCAGGCCCGCTATGCCGCCGACCAGCACGTCACCTTTTTGCACTTTGCCAACGCCTTCCGGGGTGCCGGTAAAGATCAGGTCGCCCGGCGCCAGCATGAAATATTCGGAAAGATTGCTGATGATTTCCGGCACCGACCAGATCAGCTTGGCAATGTCGCTGTTCTGCCGTTCCTGACCGTTCACCTTGAGCCAGATGCCGCCTTTATCGATGATGCCTGTCTCGCTCAAAGGGTAGAGGGTCGAGATCGGCGCCGACTCATCGAAGGCTTTCCCCAGCTCCCACGGCCGCCCCTTGTCCCGCAAGGCGAATTGCAGGTCGCGCCGCGTCATATCCAGGCCGACTGCATAGCCGAACACATGGGCATTGGCCTGGTCGACGGGAATATTGCCGCCGGCTTTGCCGATGGCCACCACCAGTTCGATTTCATGCTGGAGGTTCTCGGTCCGCGGCGGAAAAGCGATTTTGCCGACCGTGCCCGGCAACACCGGAACGGCGGCGTCGGCCGGTTTGCAAAAGAAGAACGGCAGTTCGCGGGCATCGAAACCCATTTCCTTGGCATGCTCGGCATAGTTGCGACCGACGCAGTAGATACGCCGCACCGGGAATAGCGCGTTGCTGCCGGCGATCGGCACCGCGGACTGCGGCAGTGGAAAAACAAAGTTCACTTGAGGCTCCTTCCAATGATGTTCGTTTCACGCTATGCCCGATCCCTCCATGGTCATGAGCGCTGGAATGTTTCGGAACGATAGACCACGAGAATCCGAAACGGAAGACTCGACGTCCGACAACGACCCCGATCTTATCAGACCGAAAGCATGCTTACGCCGCCACGATGGATGGCGCTATTTCAGCGGGGCGGAAGGCGCGTTTGCCGGAACGGCTTCCCAGGAGGTGGGACAGCTCGGAACATAAGGATAATAGCCCGCCGGATTCCGGCAGTAATACCAGAATTGCGAAGTTGCCGGAGCCGCCGGCGGAGGCGGCGGCATTTCAACCAGCGGCGGCAGATAGGGATCCGGATAGGGCTTCACCATCACCGGATAGTAATACCAGACGCCACCAACCACCCACCACCAGCCCTGACGACCGGCGTGACGGCCGTGACGCCAATGGCCGCCACGCCAAATTGCGATGTCGCGCTCATGAAAACGATGAATATCGCCGCCGTGCCAACGCTCCGGACTTTCGCGCCGATACTCGCGCCCACGTTCATCTGCCAGGCTTGGACGGACCAGAAGCGGCATCAGTAACATGGCGGCGAAGAAAACTACCAGAGTCCGTCCGACGGGTTTATCGATCAAGCGGCTCATCTGGGAATTCTCCTGCGATATGTTCAGGGAAAGTTACCCAAGTTCGCGCTCAGCGCGGAACCGCTCCCGGTGGGGCTGGTGGTGGGTTTCCCGGAGGTGGAGGAGGCGGCATATTTCCGCTCGGAGATGGAGACGAGGGTGGCGGGGGCATGTTTTCCGTATAGGGAGACGGTTCCGTCGAGAAACGGCTGCGAACCGGAATACGATGCCCGCTGGCGTACATGCATTGCTGATACGCATAATCGTAGCGCCGTTGCGCGTCGTATGCCGACGCCTGGCCGGTGCCCGTTCCAGCCAGTCCGCCCACCAGCAGGCCGGTCCCCGCGCCCGCGGCGGCTCCCCGGCTTCCGTCGATGGCGGCACCCGCCACGGCGCCCAGAGCGGCACCCAGCGCGGCGCTACGCACGCCGCTATCCGCGGCGGCCTGATTCGGGGTATTCACGCCGATCTGTTCGCCGGCAAACCGGCGACAACTGGCGTCGTCACCGCGGAACTGTTCGAAGCTCTTGCCCGTCCCCGGCAAAACCATGACATTCGGTCCGCTCGGCAAGACGGTACAGGCGCCCAGCAACAACAGGGCGGTCAGCAGGCAAATTTTTCCGGGTTTCATCGCTCGTTCCTTTCACTGTGGCGAAGCTTGGGGCTGAGGTGCCACTTTTTGCCAGCCGGCAGGACACTCGTTGACATAAGGATAGTAGCCCTCGGGACTGCTGCAAAAATACCAATATGCCGGCGCCTGTGGGGCTACAGCCGGCTGTTTCTCGATATAGACCGGCGGCGCGGAAGTCGACACGACCACAGGAGGATACGGATACGGTGGATAGTAGAACGGCGGGTAGCCATAGTAATAACCCGGCCACGGCCCGCCGATATAGACGACGCCCCCGCCATGATGATGGCCGCGATGCGGAACATAATCCGCCCATGCCGGAGAGCTTGCTGCTGCTCCGAGAATGAGCAGCAGGGTCAATCCCAACCCAATCCGTTTCATGATCTTCTCCTCGCTGTCCAAGGGGATTTGGCGCCGAATCGCTTCAAATCACCAGTCAGCCCAATGAACTTTAGGACACTAATTCTGATCTTGAATTCCGGAATATTTCGGTCTCGCAACAATTGCTTACCATTTACTTCCGAATCGCATATCGGCGGTTCCGGCATGCGGCAAATCTGCTGATGGCGTGCTCTTTCGCACGGCCTCAAACCGGGTTGTCGATCTCGATGTAAGGACAGGCCAGGCCGAATTCCTCCTCCAGATGAGCGCCCAACGCCTGAACACCGTAGCGTTCGGTGGCATGGTGGCCGGCGGCGATAAAAGGGATGCCCGACTCGCGCGCCAGGTGGAAAGTCTGTTCCGAAATCTCACCCGATACAAAGCAATCGGCGCCGCTGGCGATGGCCTGCTCGAAGTATCCTTGCGCGCCACCCGTGCACCAGGCGATGCGCTTCAAGGAGCGCCCCGCATCGCCCACCAGTTGCGGCACCCGGCCGAGCACGCGCTCCAACTCGCTGGCAAGCTGGCCCGCGGTGGCGCTGGCGGTAGTCCCCAGAAAGCCGATCTCCTGCTCGCCGAATCGTCCGTCCACGCACCAGTCCAAACGTTCCGCCAATTGCGCGTTGTTGCCCAACTCGGCATGGGCATCCAGCGGCAGATGAAAGGCGAACAGGCTGATGTCATGCCCCAGCAGCGTCGCCATGCGGCGCTTGCGGAAACCGGTGACCCGGCCGTCCTCGGATTTCCAGAACCAGCCGTGATGCACCAGCACTGCATCGGCGGCCTGCGCCACGGCGGCGTCGAGCAGCGCCTGGCTGGCGGTGACGCCGCAGACGACGCGTCGCACCTCGGCGCGGCCTTCCACTTGCAAGCCATTTGGGCAATAATCACGGAAACGCGCGACTTCAAGACATTCGTCGAGATAATCGGCCAGATCGTCACGTTGCATGAGCCCCTCCAACATTTTTGAAAACGGAACGAAGTATGCACCGTCTTTGGCTGGTTTTTGCTCAAACCGTCACCATCAGCGTGGCGATGCTGTTCGCCGTCCAGACCCTCAAGCCGGAATGGCTGGCGCGCACCAGCGTCGGCGGCGGAACCAGCATTGTAGCGGTGCAGGAGGCGGCGCCGGGCTCCGCCGGCGAACTCCACAAGGCAGGTTCCTACAGCGATGCGGCCAGGAAGGCGCTGCCGTCGGTGGTGCATATTTACACCACCCAGGAAATCAAGGCGCCGCAAAATCCCTTCCTCAACGATCCATTCTTCCGCCACTTTTTCGGCGATCGTTTCGATCTTCAGCCGCAACGCCGCTCGGGCCTGGGCAGCGGCGTCATCGTCAGCGCCGACGGCTACATCCTCACCAACAACCATGTGGTCGAGGCCGCCGACGAGATCGAAGTGGAAACCCAGGACGGCCGCAAACTCAAGGCGCGCGTCGTCGGCGCCGATCCGGATTCGGATCTGGCCGTGGTCCGCGTCAATGCCGGCAACGGCACCAAGCTGCCGGCGGTGACCTTCGCGCCCGCCGAATCGCTGCGCGTCGGCGATGTGGTCCTGGCCATCGGCAATCCCTTCGGCGTCGGCCAGACGGTGACCCACGGTATCGTCAGCGCCTTGGGCCGATCCCACCTCGGCATCAACACTTTCGAAAACTTCATCCAGACCGACGCCGCGATTAACCCAGGCAATTCCGGCGGCGCGCTGGTGGACTCCAACGGCAACCTGGCCGGCATCAACACCGCGATCTATTCGCAAAGCGGCGGCTCGATGGGCATCGGCTTCGCCATCCCGGTGTCACTGGCGAAAAGCGTGATGGAACAGATCATCAAGACCGGCACCGTCACGCGCGGCTGGATAGGCGTGGAAGTTCAGGAAATCACCCCCGAACTGGCCGAGACCTTCAAGCTGTCCAATACCCAGGGCGCCCTGATCGCCGGCGTGATGCGCGGCAGCCCCGCCGACAAAGCCGGTATCAAGCCCGGCGACATCCTGCTCTCGGTGGCCGACAAGCCGATCGGCGATGCCCAGAGCATGCTCGGCGTGATCGCCGCGCAGACCCCGGGACAACCGGCGCAACTCAAGATTTCGCGCGCCGGAAAGCAGTTCGACCTGACGGTGAATGTCGCCAAGCGACCGAAGCCGCCGAGGGAATAACGCGCCCGTTCCACCCATTTCGCCGCACACTGGAAGATAGTCTTGACTATTTTCCACAATCCGAGACAATGGTCAGCATGGAACGCACGCTCACGCCCCTTATCCAAACCGACCTCGGCCGCAAGATGGTGTTTCTTTCCGGCCCACGCCAGTCCGGGAAGACCACCCTGGCGCGCTCGCTTGCGGCCGCCTGGCCCGACGCGCAGGTGCTGAACTGGGATGTAGCCGACGATCGCCGGGTTATCCTCCATCAAAGCTGGTCGCCAAGAGCTCGACTCGTGGTCTTTGACGAGCTGCACAAGATGAGGGGCTGGAAGGTCTGGCTGAAGGGAGTCTACGACGGCCGCCAAGAGGGGCAGGCGATCCTCGTCACGGGCAGCGCCCGCCTCGAGACGTTTCGGCAGTCGGGTGAATCTCTGGCCGGCCGATACTTCGCCTGGCGCTTGCACCCAATCACGGTGAAGGAATGGGTCGCCGCTTCCGGCGCCACGCCCGAAGCGGCGCTGGGAAGAATCCTCGAACGCGGGGGATTTCCGGAACCCTTCCTGGCAGATGAGCCCGTCGATGCCGAGCGATGGCGTCAGCGATATCTGGAAGACGTGATCCGCGAGGACATCTTGGAATTCTCGCGGATCGGTGAAATTCGGGCGATGCGACTTTTCGTCGACATGCTCCGGACCCGCGTTGGATCTCCGCTGTCGCTGGCTTCGCTGGCGCGTGATCTACAGGTTTCCCCGACCACGCTCGGGCGATACCTGGAAATTCTGGAGGCCTTGCATATCGTCTTCACGGTTCGCCCCTTCCACCGCAACATCGCCCGCGCCCTGCTCAAGGAACCGAAGGTGTATTTCTTCGACACCGGCCTGGTGAACGGCGACGATGGCGCCCGGTTTGAAAACGCCTGCGCCGCCATGCTCCTGCGCCACGCCCATTTCTTGCAGGATTCCGCCGGGCGCGCCATGAGCCTGCATTACGTACGCGACAAGGAAGGCCGCGAAATCGACTTCGCCTTGTGTGAAAACGACGAACCGGTCGGCTTCGCCGAATGCAAGTTGAGCGATCCGGCGATACCGCCTTACCTGGCCTCTATCGCCGAGCGCTTCCCCTCCGCCGGCGCCAGTCTGCTGGTGCGCTATCTCCGGCAACCCGAGCTGCGCGGCCGCGTTTCGGTCGAGCGAGCCGCGGATTGGTTGGCAACACTTTCGGCTTGATCGGGCGTCTCCAATGCCGCCGTTCGCCAACAGCCGTTGGCAGCGATGACCGGTCATGCAAGAAGGCGATATGACCGTCAGAACCTCGGCCTTTGCGGACGCTCGCCGAGATCGGTGCGAGATTGGCGAATGACCGCAATGCGGCAATCTGCTGTACTCACCCTTTCGGCCATGACCGGACCTTCAAGTGCCAGCCTCTAAAGCAGCCCTTGGACGGTGCTTGATGGTACAGTCAATCGTAGAATCGAAGAGACCAGCCAATAGTAGCTGCCGCCCGATGACACTAGGGAGAATCAATGAACAATCGTCGCAAACTAGTCTCTGCGTTTGGCGCGGCGATTCTTACAGCGCCATTCTGGTCTTTCGCACTACAACAGGAAAGAATTTGGCGCATTGGTTTTTTGTCGCCCCGGTCCGGTCCGGACGAGCAAGTCGAAGCATTCCGCGATCAACTCCATAGCCTGGGATACGTCGAAGGGCGCAACCTCTCCATCGTTTACCGCTGGGGAAGCGCCAATGCCGATCTCATGCCGAAGATGGCCGCAGAGTTGGTGCAGCTCAAAGTGGATGTCATCGTAGCGCAAGCCACCGCTTCCGTTGAAGCAGCCAAGCGTGCGACCAGCACCATCCCCATCGTGATGGTGTCACCATCCGATGCCGTCGGCCAAGGACTTGTCGCAAGCCTCTCCCATCCAGGCGGCAACGTCACGGGTTCGACGCTTCTCGCGCCGGAGCTTGCCGGAAAACGGCTACAGTTGTTAAGAGAGGTACTCCCTAAGGCCACGCGCGTCGCGGTGCTTGCTGACAAGGACGGCACCGGTAGCCAGCTTTCTCTAAAGCAAAACCAGGCGACCGCTCAAGAGATGGGCATCACGCTCGTGGTTCAATTCCCGAGCGAGGATAAAGCACTCCCTGGCGCTTTTGCGGCGATGGCGCGGGAACGTGCCCAGGCGGTGCTTGTGCACTTTACCCCGTTTACCAGCGATCACCGCAAGCGAATCGTCGAACTCGCTGCACAGCAGCGATTGCCCGCGATGTTCGAAATTCGCGGCTTTGTG
>JAPLQT010000071.1:19045-23131 GCA_026399515.1 Pseudomonadota bacterium
CCTACGGGCCAAACATCCTTGATATTCACCGCCGGGCGGCGCTATATGTGGACCGAATTCTAAAGGGCGCCAAGCCCGCTGATCTGCCGGTTGAGCAACCCACGAAATTCGAGTTGGTCATAAACCGCAAGACTGCGAAGGCCCTCGGCCTCACCATTCCGCAGTCGCTGTTGGTTAGTGCCGACAAGATATTCGAGTAACCTTGCACGGTTGTTGGACCACCGCCTTACCCTTCGGGAGCTGCCCAAATGTCCTTTCCTGAAATTGTTAAGCTCTATTGCGTCCTTATGCTCGCCGTTCTTTCGTCGACGGTCACTGCACAAGTACCCCCATTAATTGCAAGTGTCTCGCCGATTACGGCAGAACAGGCTGGGCCGAGGCTCGCAAAGCTCAAGCAAGGCCTGCGTGAAGTCGGCTTAATCGAAGGGAAGGATTTCATTCTTAAATCATGGTATGCCGATGGCCAGCCAGAGCGTTTGCTGACGTTGACCAAGGAAGCCTTAGAGAGCAATCCTGCAATTCTCCTTGTCGTGACTCCGGCGTCCATAAAGGCAGCACAAAAAATGACATCAACGATACCGATCCTGTTTGCATCAGTTTCTGATCCCGTGGGGAATGGGATTGTTGCCAGTTTGGCTCGGCCTGGCGGAAACACCACCGGCCTCTCAGGGCAATCTGAAGACCTCGTGACAAAAAGGGTTGAGATGATTCACGAATCTCTGCCACGTGCCCGCCGCATTGCGGTATTGCAAGCCGATACCATACTTCACCACCGAATGTTTAAAACAGCCAATCTGGCAGCGACCAGCTTTGGTATCGGCGTAAAACCGTTCGTCGCGTCGACTCCAACGGAGCTCGCTACCGCATTTGCCGATATCAAGGCCTACAGACCGGATGCCCTTCTCATCATGGCCCTGCCGATGTACTACGGGGAACGCGAACGGATCGGGAAGTTAGCGCAAGCACAGCGCCTTGCAGTTTTTGCGCCCGAGAGCGAGTTTGTCGATGCCGGCAGCCTGGTTTCCTACGCCCCTTCGTTTGATGAAATATTCCGTCAAGTAGGTGTCTTCATCAAGAAGATATTAAGTGGTACGAAGCCAGCCGACTTGCCTGTCGAGCAACCGACCAAATTCGAGATGGTGGTCAACATAAAGGTCGCAAAATCACTTGGCATCGTTTTGCCGAAGACATTCATTTTGCGTGCGGATCGCTTAGTTGAGTGACCGTGGAGCAAGTTCCGGACTTCATGCATTTACCGCTGCCATATCGCGTTCCGTTGAACGTCCGCTATCCGAGTCGAGCTACTTCCGCTTAGGGTCGGATCCGGCCAGACAGAGTTTTTGAAAGCGGCCGCTGAAACCTCCAGCGCGGAATTTCTCGCAGGCGGCAAACCAATGGCGGCTGTACACCAGATTGCGGACCGTCGTCCCAGTTTGGCCAATGGCCGGTACTTGCTGACAAGAGTCCGCGGCATTTTTAGATTCGTTGCCACAAAGCCGCCGTTCAAACTGGAGAGACCTAACGCCAATTATGCGCATGGAATGGCATCGTCGAACGTCGGGAAATGGCCGGCAACCGCCTGTGGCGCGGTGTTCCGCATTGATGCCGTTGCCGCAATCTACTATTTTCCACTGGCCGCAATGGAGCGCACGGCTCCACGGACCGCCCTCGGCAATCGCAGATTTGACATACTATGTGCAAAAGAATAAAAGAAATGTACGAAATGTTATGCGCAAATAATCTAATGGAGATGTCATAACGTGGCAAATCTGATTCTCAAGCACATCGAAGATATTACGCGGCAACGTGATGTCAATCTTCTGGACTCGTCAATTACGCGCGCCTTGATCCAGTTGATCCAACCAAGATTTGTGCGCGTGTTCCAGTTGTATAACCGCGAAACTGGGTTGGCCGCAGTAACCACTGCGTGGAGTGACGGTGACCACGTTCAATCGCTTGCGGACATTCCAACGGATAGCGACTTTGAGGCGGTCGAAAACCTGCCGGGGTTAAAGAAGTGCTTGGAAGCAGCAGGTGCGTTCTCGGAACGCGACTCGCAAACGCGCGCCTATCATCACTGGCTTCCTGTATATATGCGTGGCTCACCATACGCGAGTGTCGAGATCGTCTCTGAACGACAACTGACGATTTCAAATCGTGGAATGGTCGAAGGGATCATGGGCGTCTATCTCAATTTCCTGAGCCTGCTTGAGGACAGCCAACGCGACGGACTTACGGGACTAGCGAACAGGAAAGCATTTGATCGGTCTTTGAGACGCCTACTAACAACGGTTGCTGCGCAAGATGCCTCGGAAAATGAAAGGCGCCAGGCCACAGGGCGAGAAAGTTGGCTGGCGATCATAGATGTTGATCACTTTAAGACGGTCAATGATTGCCATGGCCATTTGATGGGCGACAAAGTCCTGATCCAACTGGCCGACATCATGCGAAGATCCTTTCGTGTCCAAGATCGCATTTTTCGGTTCGGAGGGGACGAATTCGTTATCCTGATTCGCCAAACCGATTCTCGTCACGTTGCGACATCGTTGGAGCGGTTCCGGGCAAATGCCGAAGGCCATGCATTTGATTCCCGCATAGGTAGAATCACCGTTTCCGCCGGATACGCGAAGATTACCTCGAATGACACGCCAACCACAATTATCGGACATGCGGATAGTTCGCACTATTACGCAAAGAAACATGGCCGCAACCGTGTTTGCAGCTACGACCAGCTTCTGGCGGAAAGAATGCTAGAGTAGATCGAATGAGACCACCTTTCAGTTTGAGACCCGCCTTGTAGAACATAGGTCGCGCCCCCGCTGTAAGACTATTTGTAATCACAAATTCAAACTCGGAGAGCCCATCATGTCGATTACCAGCCAAGAAAGTTTTGGTCGGACCCAGATTCAAAACCAATCCATCAATCACCTAATCCAGTGGGGAGATCACCTATCGGTGGGCCATCCCGAAATCGATGCCCAGCATAAGGAAATATATGAATTTGGCACGGAGATTTACGAAAGTTGGCGGGATGGTGTACGGGTTGGAGAACTGCGACTCGCGGCCGACAGGCTGCTGAAGCTGCTTCGTGCTCATTTTGTCTACGAGGAACGACTCCTCGCTGGAATCGGCTACGCTGATCTTAAGCAACATGTGGCAGAACATCGGAGCATGCTCAAAGAATTGCAGGGCATGCGCGATCACTTCGAAACCATCGGCGACGATGATGATTCCCCCGGGGGATCAGTGTTGTCCCCGAACTGGTCAGTAATGCGGTTTATTCTTGGCTTTTCCCTTGGACATGTGATGACCAGCGACATGAACTACTGTCAATCCCTCATAGCTAGCGGTAAAGCTGCAAGACCAGCGGAGGGAGCCGCTTAATCCACCTTGCGTTGACGACATCCGACGTCAAGACCCGGGCTTCCTCGGCACCCGAGTTTATGCCCTGCTCCCGCACTTCCAGTTGTCGCTTATGCAGAACTGAAATGGCTCCGGTGGTGTATCGCCACTGGCTCCGTTTTAGTCCTGCCGATTGCGATTAAGGTAAGCGGCCACTCGAATTCGAAGTACCTAGGTTTTTGCTGCTGAAAACGTCACGAGTCGCTTGTGGGTCTGGTAGAGTCACCCAACATATTTCAGAGCTGACGTTCAGTCTCGCTGCCGAGCTTTCCTACCCAGCCCAGCGGGAGTGACCGCAATTCGGGGTGCAGCGGCCGGTGGCGCCAGGCCGGCAAAAATGCCCGTCACGTCATAAACCGACGTTGGCTACGCGAACGTCATCAGTCCGTTGAGGGCACTAAGTACGCATTCGCGAGAATTAGAAGCAGACTTTCAAACCCAGCTTTCGCGTGTCGACCGAGGTGGCCCCTCAGGCCGATGACTCGCCAGTCACCAGATTCGGTAGTAAGTCCGCTTGATGGCGTAATGCAGAGCTCTGCATTACGCCATCTATGCAGAGAACGAAACTATGCAGAGTTTGAGAGTGGAATTGCACGCCGGCCCAGCATTGGTATGCGCTGAGCCAGCGGCAAGCTATGCATAATTACAGGTCAATCAAGAACTGCATCAAGGCATCTGGCGGAT